>DFOA01000053.1 GCA_002381185.1 Firmicutes bacterium UBA3553
AAGTTTACTCCTCATCGCTGGCAAGCCATACTCATTCTTGACATTTAACTAAGAATTAATTATAATGACACTGTGTTTATTATGCAACCGTCAGATGCTTATTGATTGTAACGTTCACAACAAAATATCATATAAATGTCGATTTAAAAACAGAATCAGTTTAATCTGTTCTGTATAATGGGAGAGGAATACTATGAAGGAAATGAAGGAGAACAGGAAAACACGTTATACAAAGATGGTTTTGCAGGACAGCCTTTTCGAATTAATGGAGAAAAAACCAATAACAAAAATAACCATCAAAGAGCTGTGCGAGAACGCAGACATCAACCGTACAACCTTTTATGCACATTACACCGACCAATACGACCTTCTCACCAAAATTGAAAATGAAACTCTTTCATGGGCAAAAGAGGCAATTTCCACTCTTATCAGCAAAATAGACAAAAATGAAAACATAAAGATTCTTGAGGAAATCTTCCAATACTTTGTTGAAAACAGCAAACATCTTAAAATCCTGATGAGTGAAAAAGGCGATATTAATTTCCAGAAACAAATATTTACTATAATATATCAGCAATTAGGAATATCTTCCTTAGCCGCTGAATATAAAGACCTAAACATAAGAGAGGATTACTTTGTATTTGTCATAAATGGAAGTATAGGACTGTTGCAGCATTGGCTTAAAAACGATATGAATAGATCTGCCAAAGACATGGCTGAGATTATTTATAATATGGCTTCTCAATCAGGTAAGTTAGAATAAATCCATATAAATTCAGGCACAAAAAAATTCCTTTAAGTTCTGAAGGAATTTTTGATTATTATTATATTTATTTTAACTGCTTTATATTTTCTTCTTTGCAGCAGATACAACCAGCATCATTGGTCGGCGCATTTCATCCTTCATCCCCGGAATATCCATCATGCTTTCCGGCGGCTGCGGCTCCACAATCTGATTTAATATGAAACCATTTATAAGCAGAGTGTTAAGATACGTGGTCAATGTTCTATGATATTTTATAACCTTTTCTCCCAAGAACACAGCTGTTCGTTCACCTTCATAGTAATAATTGTCAACTGGGAAATGTAGAATTTCTCCTTTTTCATCATAATGCCAGTCCTGTGTGCCATAAGCAGTAAAAACAGGATGCTCCACAGTAAAAACAAGTGTTCCATTCGGCTTAAGCATTCTATATATATTATTGATTAAGTTCTCATAATCTTTCACATAATGAAATGCCAGAGAACTAAGTACGATATCAAAGCTCTCTGCAGGATAATCCACATCTTCCATGGCACAACATCTATATTCAACATCTTGAAAATGCGTTTTTTCCTTTGCTGTCTCAAGCATTTTATGAGAAATATCAATTCCCACAACAGAGGATGCACCTTTTTCCATCGCATAGATACAATGCCACCCGTAACCGCACCCCAGATCAAGCACATGCTTTCCCTTAAAATCAGGCAGCAGTTTTTTCAGCGTTTCCCATTCTCCCGCGCCTGACAATCCCTGTATTGAACGGTTCATCTGACTGTATTTTTGAAAAAATGTATTGTCATCATATTTGTTTTCTTTCATTTATAATCTCCGTATATCAAAAAATTTACTTCAAATCGATTTTTTTCAATTTAATAGGCCAATACCTCGTGACCATCCTCCGTCACTAAAACCATAATTTCCCGTTGAGCAGAGGGCTTACCACCGTATGTATATATGGTCCATCCGTTTTTCTGTCAATATAAATCCGGTCTGTACCTGCATTAATCATGGGCTCTATTGTAAATATCAGCCCCGGAGCCATTAGCATTCCTATTCTCATGAAATTTAGCTGAACAGTAAAATGAAGAATATCCGACATAACGGGACATATCATCCAGTGTTGGGTTATCCGTAATATTATCCTCAATCCAATCAACCATATTTTCAATCGTTTCAACCGACATTTTTATCACTCCTGCATTTTTGAGAATATTATACCATGATTTTTTATAAAAAACTTGATATTACTTGTGATATTAATTATTGTAAACGTGAATTGTATTTTCAGCAATAAAACCAACTCACTTTTTACGGTTAAAATCACATTGCCCGTCCTTGTAATCAATAATAACTTTCTCGCACTTTCTGCAAAGATGTGCCACTACCGCCGATCCTTTCCAAACCGATATTTCTGATAAAACAACAGAACCTTCATGGAACATTGCTCTTCCAAAGAAACGCCTTTTCTTTTTCCAGTTGATTTCATTTTGGTTTTCTATTACACCCTGCTCCATTTCCCCGCCGCAATATGGACATTTCATAATATTATCCCGCCTTTTATTAAGTTGTTCCGCTATCCAAATATTTTCGTATTATTTATATAATATTATTATCTTTTAATTCCTTTATTGCATGTTTTACAGCCAGTTTAATTACGAAATACAGTATAAAAGCCGGAATGGCTAAAAATAGCGGTAATAAAAATAACTCGGCAAAAGCGATCTTTCCCATAAATATACCTCCCTTGCATAAATTGTTTGCTTAATCTTTTTTATATTAATCGTTTCCCCATTCTTCCTTAAGGATTCCATATTCATAAGTGTCCTGCCACATGGGATTTCCAGCTTCATCTAAGAAAAAATAAACATTTTTAAGCAATGTACCTTCGTGTCTAAATCCAAGCCGTTCAAGCAATTTCCAGGATCGTTCGTTAAGAGGATTGCACATTGCAATAATCCTTCTTGCTCCATAGTTTTCAAATAAGTGCGAAATCATTTCTTTCACACTTTCAAAAGCATATCCTTTTCCCCAGAAATCATTATTGAATACATATCCCATTTCCCAGGTGTCAAATTCTCCTTTTGAAAAATATAAATTTCCGATAACTTTACCTGTTTTTAGAGAGACCGCATAAAAACTTTTATCCCTGGCTCGTCTGCCGGCTTCTGTCACTGCTTCCTCGTAAGAGTATGTCCTGTACGGTTCATACTTAACGACATCTTCTTTAGAAAGGTATTCATATAAATCCGGACCATCAGTTTCAGCAAAATATCTGATAATTAATCTATCTGTTTCAATTTTCATAATGGATTATCTCCCCGCTGAGTTTGACCCCTGTTCATTTTCTTATCACTTAACACAAGTCTCAGGTTAAAGCACAGCCGGTTTAATATGTATAAAGAAATTTCTTTATGAAACCGGCTGTGTATTGTCAATCATTCATATTTTTCATGCAACAATATTATCTTTTTCATCCTTTAAAGGTCCTACACCCCTAAATAAAATATCTGACGCCAATATACTCGTTACAGCAATTTTCCCGCGAAATACCTTCCCGTTGCTGCACGTGAATTCAAACTCTGATGGCTTATTGCTGCTGAACAGATCGAGCAATGGTCCGTATTCTTCTATGTCCTCCAAAGAAGCCTCCCACTCTTTCTGATTTTCCAGCTCTGACACTCTTATAAATCCAGTAGAAAATTTCACATCTTTATCAGTTTCTGACTGTTTTGCGCTTATTAATATCTCTTCCAAAATTATCATTATATTTTCCTCCTTGTTTACTGCATAATTATTATACCACGGAAAATACTTGCATACAACAATGTATTTGCTTACTTCAGCCACACAGTAATTCAAGGTAAAATACACCATGGTGAAAAAATGGCAGAGCCTGAGCTCTGCCTGCGACTAATTACAGCCTGTTAAAGATTCATCAATATCTAAATTCATAACTATCACTGTATGTTCTTTATTTCCACAGATCATTTTTACTCTGTCCACTTCAACATATCCCATTTCCAGCCAAAACTTATGTCCTCTGTGATTTTCTTCTACTACCCCGATTCTCAGTAACCTGCCCTGCTCTTCTGAAACCCAGGCTTTTATAATATCATGTAATTTTCTCCCCAAACCGTTTCCTCTTTCACTTGGGTCAATCATCAATAAACCTATTATCCATTCTCCGTCTATTTTATAATCTTTAACTATATCGATCACTGATATTAAGACATCCTCTTTATAAACTCCAAAAACATATTTATCTTTCAGCTCCTTGCCGGGCGGAAGGTCAAACAGAACGCTGCGACCCGCGTCTTTTTCAGGTGTCCTGCCTTCAACTAATTCCGAAAAGTCTGAACATCTTTCGTACAGCCCTTGTATTTCTATCTCGTCATCGCCTGACAACAACCTTATATTATATTCAGAATTGCCTGCTATTTTATTTTTTATCAACATTAATCATCCTTTCTTCATTTCAACAAATATCAGATATCTGAAATACATTCAGGTACAGCACTTTTGAATAGTAGTCATACAAGCGGTAACAGCTTTTCTCTCTAGCATTCTTAGATAAAAATAAATGTATTCTTTTTTATTTTTCCATTTGTAATATTATACCAGGTAATTGTTAAATCGTAAAGTTATTGAAGCGATGTATTTCGCATCAAAAAAGAACGTGAAAGTTTTACTCTCATGTTCTTAAGGTTCTATAAGTTGAAATTCTATTTAAGCATTTGATTATTCTGGAAAAAGTCTCCCCATGGATCATCCCCGGCAATCCTCAAAAGCGCATCTGACATATTGATATCGTCAGGTGCAACTGTATCTAACTCATCCCACGAGATGGGCATGGAGACCTTTGCCCCTTTTCTCGATCTTAGAGAATAAGGCGCAACACTTGTAGCTCCTCTGCCGTTTCGAATCCAGTCTATGAATATCTTATCTGCACGTTTGGCCTTTCTCACATTGCTTGTGTATCGTTCAGGCCACTTCTGCTCCATAACTTCGGCAACGCGCTTTGAAAAATTGTAAAACACATCCCAGTCCACCGCCGGTTTTAAAGGAACAACAACATGGTACCCCTTCCCCCCGCTGGTTTTGAGATATGAGTTCAGCGAAAGTTCTGCCAGAATACTTTTCATATCCTTAGCACCCTGGCGCACCCTGTCTATATCCATTCCTTCGTCCGGATCCAAATCAAATACCATCATATCCGGTCTTTCAAGCTCATCTATACAGCTTCCCCAAATATGAAATTCCAGTGTCCCCATCTGCGCTTCGGATATAAGGCCGGATGCATTCTCAATATAGAAGTAATCCTCAGTTTCTCCGCTTCCGGTAGAAACAGGCATTGTGATAATTCCATCACTGTTCGGACCTGGATGCTTCTTGTAAAAGCATGTTTGTGATACCCCCTTGGGACAGCGCACAATGCTGAGTATCCTGTGTCTCACGAACGGCAGCATACGCTCTGAGATTTTTGAATAATACCGGACAACATCTGCTTTTGTGATTTCAGGGTCATCAAATATCACTTTGTCAGGGTTGGTGATTTTTATTCCTTCAACAATAATGCTGTTTGCGTTTATTTCCATTGGTTTCTCAGACTCCTTTGCAGATGATTGAAGATGTGTATCATCCTCCGCTTTTTCCTTTTTTATGTCCTTAGGGTCCTTGTCAGTCCGGATTCCTTTGAAACTTGCCTGCCTTAAAAGATTATCCTTGGTCCATTCGGCAAACTTGATTTCCGCAACCAGTTCAGGTTCAAGCCATGTAACCTTTTCCTTCGGTCTCTGTTTTGGTACCAGCTTAAAAGGCGTGTCCTTCCTCTTTAAGTTCTCAAATTTTTCTTCAAGCATTTTCATGTCAGTTTCGCTTATTCCGGTGCCTGCACGTCCGGAATAGATTAAATCCTCACCTTCATATAGGCCGAGTAGTAGTGAGCTTACCCCGCTGGTTTTTTTATCGGTGAGTGTATATCCTCCGATAATGAATTCCTGCCTTTTACTGCACTTAAGTTTTATCCAGTCTCCGTTCCTTGTTCCGCTGTAGAGGGAATCAGCTTTTTTCCCTATTATACCTTCCATGCCCGCCTCACATGCCGCATCAATACTTTCCTTGCCCTTTCCTCTGACATAACGGCCGTAATAGAGGTTTGGGGGAGCATCCTTCATCAAAGTTTCAAGCATTTCTTTTCTGTCAACCAAACTGTGCTCTCGAAGGTCCGTTCCATCCAGTGCAAGAATATCAAAGATTATGTAAGTTAGATTATGGTTTTTAGGGTTTTTCATATAGTTCTGCAAAGCCTGAAAATCCGTCTTGCCCGATGCGTCTGTGACTGCAATTTCACCGTCCAGGACCATTGCTCTTCCGGCGGCCCAGTCATTAAGAGAAGAGGCGATGTCATGAAAACGCCTTATATAATCATTACCGTTCCTGGTTATTAGCCGTACGCTGTTTCCTTCCACAAATGCCATGATTCTGTAGCCGTCGTATTTCAATTCATAGAGCCAATCCCCACCTTCAGGGATCTTATTGACTAATTTTGCAAGTTGAACATCAGCTCTGCTAAAGGGATTCCTCGTAATTTTTTCCTCTTGACCTTCTTCTATTTCCGTCATAGTACGTCCAGTCCTGATACTGGTGGTAAGTTCTGATATTCCGTCAGTAGTTTTGACGTACTCATCTTTTTCTTTTAATAAAAGCCAGTTATCCGATTTCTCATCGGATTTTGCCTTCCAGCGGACCAAAGCCCACTTTCCCTTAAGCCGTCTTCCTTTCAAAACAAACTTCAAATCACCATTACGGAGTCCTTCCTCAACATTCACACGAGGTTCCCAGTAGCCTTCATCCCAGAGCATTACCACTCCACCGCCGTATTCACCCTTTGGAATAGTTCCTTCAAAGTTCCTGTATTCCAGCGGGTGATCCTCCACCTGTACGGCAAGCCTCTTATCATGAGTATCATAGGATGGACCCTTGGGTACTGCCCAGCTTAAAAGAACTCCGCCCCATTCCAGGCGTAAATCATAGTGGCTCCTGCGGGCCATATGGTGCTGGACAACAAATCTCAGGCCTTCCTCATGGTCTTCTGTTTTTCCTTCCGGCTCAAATGTTCTTTCAAAATTCCTTTTCTGGTTGTATTCGCTTAGTTTTGCAGTCATAAAATTACGCTGTTTCCTTGTCTTTTTTTGCTCTCTCTACGCTGGCTTTGAGAGCCTCCATGAGGTCGATTACTTTGCCGGTGCTTTCAGGCTCAGTGGCAACGACTTCTTTTCCGGAAATTTTTATCTCGATGAGCTCTCGTAACCTCGTCTGGTATTCATCTTTATATTTCGAAGGATCAAATGGCGTATCCATAGAATTAATCAGAGTCTTTGCCATGTTCAGCTCCTGCTCAGATACTTCTGGCTTGGTGTACTGCTTTTGAATTTCTTTGATGTCATCGGCATAGAACATCGTGGAAATAAGTATGCCGTCCTCCCGGGGAATAATAGCCATCAGTGTATCCTTAGTACCCATGACAGCTTTGCCTATAGCTATTTTCTGTTCAGCCATCAGCGCAGCTCGAAGCAGTTCGAAGGCTTTTTCTCCTCCTGTTTCAGGTGCAGCCTGATAAGTTTTGTCATAATAGACCGGTGAAATCTGGTTCAATTGGGCAAAATGCAGTATCTGAATGGATTTTTCTTTTTCTGTCTTGATTTTTTCAATCTCGTCATCTGTGACGACAACATACTTGTCCTTATCATATTCGAACCCCTTTACAATGTCCCCTGAGGTAATTTCCTTGCCGCAGTGGGCACAGGTCTTCTTGTATCGGATTCGGCTATTGTCTTCCTTATGTAACTGATTGAAATGGATGTCATTGTCCTGAGTAGCTGTGTACATGGCAATTGGAATCGCAACCATCCCGAAAGTTATTACCGATTTACGTGATATCATAGTGAAAACACCTCCGGAAATTATTGTTTCCAACTAAAATATAAGTATTCTATATTTCAAATATTTGTAGTGTATACACCCACAATTTATAACAGTCGCATTCATCCATAATTACTTTATCGGCAAACTCATTGATTCCTCTTAAAAAGTCGGTACTACGTTAGATACTTAAATTCTAATATCTCAGCCCTTATGCTGCTTATAGAATTCCTTCAACGATTTTTTTGTCTCCTCGTCTAAATAGTGCCATCTCACACCTTGAATTGCGCCTTCTAACGCAGAAAGCCTCATAATACATGCAGACGGATCACGGTCAAGGATGCGCAGCCATGCTTCGCGGCTTCCGACCTCTTTTAATTGTTTTATTGTAGTAATGCCGATATCATTAAGCTGTGATTCCAGTTTTGCAGCTATGTTCGGCAATTTAGTCAGCTCTCCCATTTTTTCACACCTCATTTTTATTTTCCTTATAATATAACAAACAGGTATTTAACTAATTACACTAATTTAATCCAATACCTTTGAGTCATCGTATTATCATTCGCATCAAATATTTCATTTTCTAGTATTCCACCATTTGCAATAATTGTTTTAGCAGATGCAATATTGTTTTTATCACAAGTGATAAGAATTTCTTGTATATTTAATTCAATACACTTTTCTAATGCTAATTTTAACATTTCAGTTGCATAACCTTTCCTTCTTTCAGACTTTCTAACACTATATCCGATGTGACCTCCAAAATTCAACAGATTGTCATTTAACCTATGTCTGATATCAATCATTCCAATTAAATTTCCGCTTTCATTTAAAGCAAGATATGTTGTTGCCGGAACTAACCCTTCCCTAACTGTTTTCTCGTTTGAGTTGTCATTGAAAGCCTTATACCACTCTTCAAAAGTTTTATAAGTTGATAATCCTGCTGAACCATCCATACTATCTTTATTTCTAATAAATTCTTCTTTATAGTCCATTAAAATTTCTTTATGTGTAATATTCGGTATAACTAATTTCAGCCTATTCATTTTATTACCTCCAAATCACTTATCAATTATTTTGCTTATTAATTTTAATACCAAGCACCAGATAGCGAATCACCGGGATTCTCCTTAACAGCTCATAAAGCAGTACAGTAAAGGTCAACTAAATTATCAATGCAAAAAAATAATTCAGCGCCTTTGGGAAGCCTCCATACTGATAGACTAAGTAGCAAGCTAGCAGTACAACTAAGTAATGCAATATATAAAAACCGAAGCAAGATTTCGTCATATAGGAAGCAAATGCTGAGGTCTTATTGCCCCATGCCTTTCCACAGCCGAGGATTGCGAGAACAGCAGCCCACAAATAGCAGTTGGTTAAAAAACTCGTAAGACACTCTTCTGAACTGTAGCTTACGCCAAAGTAGCGAACTGTAAAGGCAGCACCGAGAATTATTGCGGCAATTAACATCCAAATATGAATCTTCTCAATGGAATTTTGAACATCATCGTGTGAGAAAACAAAGTAGCCTATTAAATAAGCAGTACCGTAGATGCCGAAGCGGTAGGTTGACAGCACAGGCAGATTTAATATCTGTGCTGAGCTCCAAATTAAGAAAACCAATAATAAGATCATTGCAATATTAATCTTTCTACAAAATACCCATATCTTGTCTTTCTTATCTATCTTTCTAAGCAACACTAATAACACAGAAAACAAAAACAGCATTTGGATAAACCATAGTGGTCCGGTACCGGCCATGACGAAAACAGGATAACGAATAAAGTTCGGAATAGAAGCCAGACCCCCTCCAAACTTGATATTCAGATATCCGGAAATCCAATGATAAACAAATAATCCAAGAGTGGATGGAACCAGAAGTTTTGTAACTTTGTCTTTCAGGAATTCCCTGTTGCTCCGTTTTTGCAAAGCATATCTGGCACTTATTCCAGCTATTAAGAAAAGAATTACCATAAACCATGGATAGACAATATAGGAAAAAGTATCAAACGCGCGTATCCCGGCATCTTTTGCAATTGGGAAAGGCACGCCGACTGTATTATACAAATAACAGACATGATAAATCAGCACCAATATCACCGTTCCCCAACGGATATTATCCAAATAGTGTTTTCTATCAGCCTTATAAGCATCTGGGGATTGAACTCCTGCCATCATTCTTCCTCCTTAACCTGCCTGATTGCTTCAGCAAATTCTATCGAAGCTTCTTCACCTTCAGGATATAGCTCTTTCGCTTTTCCGCTTAAAATAGCATCGGCAAATTTTTCAAACACCCCATATCGTTCGATAGCAATCCCCTTTTCGGAATCTGCTAAAAGTAAAAGGGTATCTCCAGGAGAAATATTGAACATTTCCCTGACTTCTTTTGGTATTACTATCTGCCCTTTGGAACCAACCTTGACAGAACTCATAAATTTTTCGCTTTTATTTTTTGACATCATAAATGACAACTCCTTTTGTATGCTAAGTATAACTTGTATTACTTATACTACTAATCATACTATACTACATTGATTTTGTCAATACAATAGTCTTTCCAGGAAATGCAGGTTTTAACCACTCTGTCAACTTGTCTCCACTTTGGATGCAACACAGTGAACAGACAAGAATAACCTTATCCTTTAGCTGTAAAACCTAACTATTCAAGCTGATTTCTCATTGTAACTGACGTTATAAAAGTTCTTCAATCCGCTTTTTTGATTTTTTATCCAATATTTCACCTGACAAGGTATTTAAAATAAATCTTTCTATATCGTCTTTTCTCAGATTTTTTCTAATGATGAGCAGGTTGTTCAATATGTCGAGCAATATGGATTTACGCATAGTTTCCTTTACAGCCATAAAATCAAATGAAATAAGAGCTGCCGCAACTTTGTTATTCAGCTCCGGTTTATATGTTACTATTTTATCCAATGACTGAATACACTGGCGTATGGTTATAGGTTTTTCATCGTTTAAAAGTCCCAGATATTCGTCAATAGTATCTTCCATACGTCTTTCAGTATCCCATCTTGCATTCTCAGCAATGAGCATAAGCCCTATACTTCTCTGGTAAGAATTATCGCTTTTGAGCTTGCTGCGTAAGATGTCCCAATGGGGATAAACATCGTCAAAAAAAATCGACCGGTTTTGAAGAAGCAGTAAAGCTTGATACCTGATGTCATTGTCTTTTAAAGACAGCCATTCCACAATCCGGGGAATATCGTCCTTGCTTAACTTCTTCGATTCTTCCTGCAGAGCATTTTTATCAATTAACATCATGCTTTCAATTGTAATCATGTTTTCCTCCTATATTAAAAATAATGTGAATTCAGCGTTCTATTTCCTCTATGTCAATAATATAGCATATATAACATGACAACAAGCTGTCATGTTATATAATTTGAAAAAAATTTTGCTGCAATCCAACGAAAAATATTGCTGAAATTATATTTTTATTATAAATTACAAAAGCATAATTACTAAGAAAGCATTTGACATAATCCTTATTAATTTAGCTCTAAAAATTTCCAAAAAAAGCTTGAAGTATAAAAACACACTGATATACTGAATATAACGGCGCCGTAAATAAAACAAACAGGAGATTATTTATGGAACAATTTACAGTTAATTCAATAGGAAAAGTTCGTGCGGATAATAATGGAATGCGCATAGAACTGGAAAAAGAGTTTGTTGCTGCTCTTACTAATCTTGAGGGATTCGGTCATATTAACGTCCTCTGGTGGTTTGATCAAAGTGATAATTCAGACTCTCGCTCAAAACTGGTTGAGGAAAGCCCATATAAGGGTTCTCCGGAAATGTTGGGCACTTTTGCAACGCGTTCACCGGAACGCCCCAACCCGATAGCACTTACTTGTGCATCTGTCACATATATTGATTGTGAAAATGGGATTATAGGTTTAGATTTTATTGATGCAGCAGACGGAACTCCGGTTTTGGATATCAAGCCTTACACACCGAGCCTTGACAGGGTGGAACATCCTATTGTTCCAAAATGGTGCTCAAGTTGGCCTAAGAATGTTGAGACATCAGGAGATTTTGACTGGAGCACAGTTTTTAACTTCTAAATTCGAATTTTCAAGAATTTTTCAAAAGCCGGGTTTCCCATTTGGAAACCCGGCTTTATTTAAGATTATTAAAACGTGTTGCTCAAGCTGCGTAATACGTTTAATATTAAGTTTATTTCCGGATGAAAAGGTTATCGTAGAATCATTACTTTCCCAACATTCCGTATAATTTAGAGTATATCCCGTTATTATTTAATAATTCTTCATGTTTTCCCTGTTCTGCAATTCTGCCTTTGTCTACTACCAAAATTTGATCTGCCGCTTTTACCGTATTTAGTCTATGGGCTATAACAAGAAGAGTTTTGTCCTTTACCAGTTCTGAGATGGCTTCTTGTATATAAAATTCATTATCCGCATCAATATTTGCCGTAGCTTCATCCAATATAACTATGGGCGCATCCTTTAAAATACAACGGGCGATGGAAATTCTTTGTTTTTCTCCTCCCGAAAGACTTGCGCCTCCTTCTCCCACCATAGTATCAAGGCCCTGAGGAAGCTTGTTTATAAACTCATAACATCTTGCCTTTTTAGCCGCTTCAATAACCTCTTCTTTTGTTGCATTTTTGGATCCCATTTTTATATTATTATAAATAGTATCTTGAAATAAATAATTTCTTTGGAAAACCATACTGATGTCTTCCATAAGTGCTGCAAGGGCAAAATCCTTAATGTTTATTCCTCTGACCTTTATAGCTCCCCTATCTATATCCCAAAACCTTGGGATCAAATTGGCAATAGTGGATTTCCCTCCTCCAGAAGGCCCTACCAGTGCCGTCATGGACTTAGGATACAACTTTAGATTGATGTCTTTTAAAACGTCTTTTTCTTCATATCCGAAATACACATTATTAAATTCCACCTCAGGTTCATTATGATCTAATTCCGGCATCAGGGAATTTCCGTCCTGCTCTAGTTCTTTCACCCCCAAGAGTTCATTTATCCTGTCTAAGCATTTGTCCATTATTATCATTATATTAATGTCACCGGCAAGTGCCTTCAAGGGTGTAAAAAAGTCGAACACAAACAGTAATACTCCAATTAAATACGCTCCCGGAATTACTCCTGCTTTATAAAGATAAATTGATGCCGCGAATATAATTGAAGTAGAAACCGCCGCCAAAAGGTATATTTTCAGCATCCAGCCTCCGACTTCAGTCTCTAAACCAATGGCGGAGTCCCTGCTGTCTTTAAAAGCATTTCTCACCGATTTGGATTCGGAACCCATTAAATTGAAGCTTCTCATAACAGGCATACCTTCTATAAATGATATAACAGAATCCGTCAATTTTTCATTTTGCTTTTGCCTGATAAATGATTGCTCATTCATGGATTTGCTCATTTTTTGCACGATAATGTAAAAAAACACTATGGCAGTAAACGTAATGATTCCCAATCTGTAATCCAAAGAAAACATGAATATATTCATTAATACGGTTCCGATAATATAGCTGGTTATAACTGCTATTTTGCTCATTACATTTTCTTCTATAAACAGCATATCGCTGCTTAATACCGAGCTTATTTTGCCTATATTCCCCTCTGTAAAATAGCCCATGGGAATTTTCCTGAAGTGATCTCCCAGTTGTATCCGTGAATCGGCAAATATCATATAACCTGCCGCACTTTGAAGTCTGTCGGACAAATAGTGCACAGTAATTTGCAGAACAGCAGTAATTATCATAATTATAAATAATTTTATGCAGTCTCCGGAGCTCATATCTTTTTCCATTATTTTAACAAATGTAAAAAACGCATACATTATAGGCATTTTTTGAAGTGTCGACTCCATAAAGGCAAATATAAAGGACACTCTTATCCTGTTTCTATATTTACCTGATAAGCTCACAATTCTTTTTATCAGTTCAGTTCCCATATTTTTCTCCTTTGGGTTCCATTTTTCACTTTTTATTGCTGCGTTCCAGAGCTTTTTATATATTTCGCTGCGGTTTATCAAATCATCATGCTTTCCTTCCGAATCTATTTTTCCGTCCTTCATCACGTAAATTTTATCGGCGCCGGATATTGTCTTTAATCTATGAGCAATAACAATTAGAGTTTTTTCTTTCACCGCTTCTCTGATTGCCTTATTCATAAGCTCTTCATTTTTTGAATCAATAAATGAGGTAGCCTCATCCAATACTACAACAGGTGCGTTTTTTAACAGTGCCCTGGCTAAGCAAATCCTCTGCTTTTCTCCCCCTGAAAGCTTATTGCCCGCACCTCCGACTATAGTATTGTACCCTTGGGGCAGGCTTTCGATAATATCCATGCATTGGGCCTTTTTTGCAGCTGACAGCACCTCCTCGTCTGTTGCCCCGGGGTTTCCTATTCTGATATTCTCTAAAACAGATATATTGAATAAATAGTTATCCTGAGAAACATAAGAAATAAGACTTCCAAGGGTTTCCAGGCTGAAGCTGCGGATATCCTGCCCCCCTATTGTAATGCCGCCTGACAACACATCATAGTAATGAACCAGAAGCTTTGCCAGGGTACTCTTGCCGCTTCCTGATTCTCCCACTAAAGCAGTTATCTCTTTTTCTTTAGCTTCTAACGAAAGGTCCTTTATGACCTCCTCATCTTCATATGCAAAAGAAATATTGTCGAACCTAATATCATAGTTTTTACCTCTAAAATCCTCAGAGCCTGCTTCAATGGGTTTTTGATCCATTATTTTCTCAAGGCTTTCTATTTTATAATTTAATTGGGTCAACGCAGGCATAAAGGATACAAGCCTTAAAAGCGGTATTCCTATGCCTGATGAAAGGCAAAAAATCAGGATTAGGTCTGAAAGCCCTGCCATTCCGTTAATTACCATGTACGCTCCTGCAGGCAGCATCACTACGGCGGTGGCGGGTATAAGCACCGTATAGGCCGACATCGAAGGCCAGCATGCCTTGAACCATGAAATTGTCTGGTCTCTGTAATTTAATATATCATCCTTGTATCTCCCGAAATATTCTCCTCCCTGGTTGAATACTTTAACTACCTCCATTCCGTTTATATACTCAATAATCGTATTGTTCATTTTTATGCCAGCATTATAATAGGCAGCCATCCTGCTCTTACCTATATTAAACATAGCAAAGAAAGCTATTAATCCAAAGGGCATTGCAACCAGCGAAAGCAATGTTAATCTCCAATCCACAAATGACATTGAAATTATAACCAATGCCGGTATCATAAAATTGGCAATTCCCTCAGGTATTGCGTGTGCCAGAAGAATTTCAATACTTTCTATATCATCTGTAAAAATCTTTTTAAGACCTCCTACCCCAATGCCCTGAACATAGCCAAGTGGTAATTTCTCAAGCTTTTCCTGCAATGATACTCTTATTTTGTGTAAAATATTATACGCTGCCACATGGGAATTACTTAACCCTTTCATATAGAAAAATGCCTGCAGCACAAGAGATAATATTACTGCCGCTACCCTGACTAATATATAATCCATATCCAATTCTTTAAATTCCGTTATTTTTACTATGATTTGATAACTCATAAAAAATGGTATTATCCCTAATGCCACAGATAAAAAACATTGCAGTATCGATAAATAAATTCTGTTCTTATGATTACCGGCATATTGCATTATTTTATTAAACATCTTGGTCTCCTTCATATTTTGTACATGGAAGAATATAGTCAACTAACTGAAAAATAACTTCCATATCATGAGTAATTACAAAAATAATATTTTCTTCAGATGAAATCTTTTTTATTTCAGCACAAAAGCTTTCTAAGGATTCCCTGTCCAGCCCTGATGTGGGTTCGTCAAATACTATGATTTCCTTGTTTGACAGAAGTGCCGAAGCAACAGCCGCCCTCTGTTTTTCTCCTCCCGAAAGGGACGCGGGATGTCGGCTTTCCAAAGACCCCAGACCCAGTTTTTTTAAAACCGTTTCAGCTTCTTCCTTAGAAGCATCTGCTCCTAAAAGAACTTCATCAATCAAAGTGTTTGAAAATAATTGCTGATTGACATCCTGCATTACCATGAAGCCTTTTTTATTCAGTTTCTTTTTATTTAACTTGTCTTCATTCCACTTTATGGTTCCCTTGTAATTTAAAAATCCTAAAATAACGTTGGCTAAGGTGCTTTTGCCTGCCCCGTTAGGACCTATTATACCTACTATGCTCCCGCCTTCAAATTTAAGCTTTGGAATATTTAAAATTTTGTTTTTTTCATAAGATAACGATAAATTTTCCAAAATTAATTGCGGTGCATTTTCTTTCGGGGTCTTATTGCTTATTTTGCATAATTCCCAGCTCTTGCCCCTGATTATATTCTCCAGTCTTTCATGAGGTCCAGTCATATCCATGCTTCTTAATCCAAGCTTTGAAAGCTCTTCTTCTGTTTTATTGTAAATTTCACCAAAAGAATATATTTCGCTGATTCTTCCTTCCCGTAAATAGATAAATCTGTCCGCTAAATCCTTTAGCCAGTACAGCCTGTGTTCCGACAACACAATTGTAAATCCCAATGATTTAAGATTTAATAAGATTAATTTTAATTTTTCAATAGAATCTCTGTCTAAATTTGAAGTAGGCTCGTCCAGGACTAAAATTTCAGGATGCATGGAAATAATTGAGCCGCAGGCTATTCTTTGCTTCTCCCCTCCGGACAGTTCAAAAATATCTCTGTTTATTAAAGATTCCAAATCCAAATCTGTTACTGTTTTTTTAGCTCTGTTCAGAATTTCGCTTCTGGTTAAGTTCAAATTTTCACAGCCGAATACCAGTTCATTTGAAGTATCCAAATTGAAAAATTGAGATTTGGGATTTTGAAAAACCGTTCCTACATTCATTCCGATTTCACTGATAGTTTTACCCTGTATGGAGTTTCCGAATATTTTTATCTCTCCTTTTAATTCATAGACACTGTAAAATTCCGGAATCAATCCGTTTATTATTCTTGTTACGGTAGTTTTCCCGCACCCGCTGGACCCGCATAACACTATAAATTCACCTTGTTCCACATTCAGCGATATATTCTCCAGAATTGGCTTTTGGTTTTCACAGTATCTGACAGAGATATTTTGAAGTTCAATTGCACTCACCATAAAAAGCCTCCCTTAAGCAGTACGAGAATTGCTGCCATAGATGCAATAATTGACATATCCGAAAAATTAATCTTGGATTCAACTATTGTTGTTCTTTTTCTGTCTACATCTAATCCTCTTGTCATAGCCGCAGCGGCTAGTTCTTCCATAACCTTTCCCGATGAAATCAACATAGGCACTACCAATCTTTCTATTGAAATTACAGGATGTTTTATAAAATAAACCGGTCCGATTTTAATATTTCGGAAAACCAAAGCTTTTTTAATATTTCTCAACTGCTCCCTCAAAGTCGGAATGAATCTTAACATAACTACAAAAGAAACAGAAAAAGCATCAGGAATTCTCAGTTTTTTAAAATCTGCCAAATACTCGCTTGCTGCGGTTTTTTCCGCTAAAATATAGTATAGAACTACCGTAGGCAGAAAAATCCTTATTATGTTAAATATAACTATAGCCGGTAAAAATTTTTCTGTGATATGTGTAATATCAGCAGCAATTTCAAATATTATTGAACCGGTAAATATTATTGTGAATTTCCAAAAATTCCTCCAGGATTTTGCATTTAATAAAAATAAAGATGCTAAAATTCCTATTAAGAGCTCTGCTGATAATAATCTCACTTTTAACATGACAACTGAAGATATTATAAAAGCTATGATTTTCGTAATTGGTGAAACATCTAAAAATGAATCTGCTTTAAAGCGAAATTCCATATCCTTAGCCTTTAGCATATTAAATAATTCCTGCCCGTTCAAAATGTTTTTTATTTAATTTATATCCCAGCTTCGCACCTAAAAAGCCTCCGATTAACGCTAAGGCAACAAGTGCTATAAAAATCCAATTTGGCGCTAATGCCTCTAATTTATCCACATATACTTGTCCGTAATATTCACCTGTAGCCTTGAAAAATTCTTCCCGCGCGAAAAACAAAAGGCTGAAGGGGCCGGTAACGCTGATATTATAAACAGCATAGGCTGCTGTGCTCCTTGCTTTTAAATTCTGGCCCTTACCTCCCATGATAATCTCCGCTGTGATGCCCGCTATAACTGAAATCACAAGCGGGAAAAAAGAAGTGGATGACATGATAAGACCTGCTAAAACCGCAAGAATAATAACCGCTCCTTTTTTTGGAACCTTAGAAATGTATAATGTAAAAACCGGTCCCTCTACAATTCCGATAATCAAAGGAACCATTAAAAAAGTTACCGGATTAAAACTCAGCAGCATAACAACCCCTAACAAGATAACCAGGTATAAAGCTGCAAATGCTCCTGCAAAAATATAATCCTTAGTATTCATTTTCTTATTCATAGATACCTCCCAAATATTTTAATATGTCAGGA
Organism: Firmicutes bacterium UBA3553; assembly: GCA_002381185.1. Classification (GTDB taxonomy): domain Bacteria; phylum Bacillota; class Clostridia; order Tissierellales; family Sedimentibacteraceae; genus Sedimentibacter. The sequence goes on from DFOA01000053.1 coordinate 18,176, forward strand.
TTATATAGCAATTGATAATCATTATCAATTCAAGCCGCACAAAAATATTCATTTTAGACACAGTAATTAGTTCCGACTAACCTATTTGATAAAAAATATGCTCCTCTTGTCCCAGACGGTAACGGAGCATATCAAGCTGACCCTATATAGTTGCTAGTTGCTAAATATATTATATTTTAGCTTGTAACTTAATTTGATCCTTTCTGTATTGCAGCGGGCTTATATTATATATGTCTCTGAACGTTCTGGAAAAATTGCTTGAACTTGAATAACCTATTTCAACTGATACTTCTAAAATATTCATATTTGTTGCAACTAAAAGTTCTGCTGCCCTGGCCATTCTTATTCTGTTTAAATATTCATGAGGAGGGTATTGAAATAACTCTTTAAAACATCTTTTAAAAAGAGTAGGTGTAATGTCAAACCTTTTACATATATAATCAATAGTTGTTTTTCTTGATAAATTTTCAATCATATAATCTCTGACTGATTTAGTTTTTTCAATGCATTCTTTAGAAAATACCTGGTATTTGTCTTCAAAAGAAAAGTCTATGGAAGATATATAATTTAGCAATTCTAATATCTTTAATCTTATTGCTCCTCTATTGCCTGAGCAAAGCAGATTATATATTTCTTCGCAAATATGTTTTAATTCCTTATCTGTTCTCAGTATACAGTATACCTTTATTCTTTTTAATTTTTCTTCTATAAGGTTTAAATCTATATCAAAATGATCTTTCATCATTTCTTTTACTTCATCAGGTATTTTATCTGAAAATATTAAAAGATTAAAGCCTTTGTACTGTGATGTAACATTTTCAGAGCCAAATGATTCTTTCATATTATAAGTAATATATAAATCATCGGGGCAGCAATGGCTAAATTTCTCTTTTTTTACTTCTATTTTGTAAATACCGTAATGACTGTAGGCTATTTGAAAATAATTTGGAATAGCATATCTTTTCTTGCTCCAATAATGCTTTTCTTCTAAAAGGGTCAGAATCATTTCGATTCCAGGATACAAGCTGTAAAAAATATATTTTGAATCAGTATTACCTTGATTATAAATTATTTTAAAATCGTCTTTATGAGATAATGTCATACCCCACTGGGAAAAATCAATACTAGGTTCCAAATTAATCCTCCTTTATCTTTTCAAGTATTACTCATATAAATGATTAATTATAGGGATAATGTTATATAAAGGTTCTTCATATGGATGTAAGTTCTTTATTGTATGAATTGCATCCGCAATATAATCCCTTTTACAGCGGACTTCCATCTTGCACTCCTGACCATGAGATATTTCTCCTACTGTCCCATTATAAGGATCTGACCCTTCCAATGGCCTCCAATATCCACTTACTTGAGTCACAGATATGCAATTGTCATAATTTCCCACTCTGCACGCTCCAATCTTATTAAGAGCATCTCTTAAAGAAATAACAAAGTCTATTGGTACATATATTTCTATTTTAACCTCTTTATAATCCATTACATGTTCTCCTATTGTTGATATTTAATCCCATTTCCCCGGAAATCTTATGGTTATTATAATCTCCTAAACGAATACCTGTTAAATTACGCAGCACGCTTATATCAACTTTTTCGAATTTTCTATAAAACCGTCATCATCAGAAAAAACATCCACACCTCTGTCATCATAGAGGGAAAAGACATTTTCAGTTTGTTTATCTATTATATAGACTGCGCAGTCAAGTTCGGTATCTTCGCCTATATCAGAAAAAATAATTTTTCTGAAAAGCTTATTACTGTTTATTTTATTGGTTTCCCAAATATACCTTGTACCATGATATGTTTCACCTTCGTCACTCCATTCAAAAGGCAAAGCAATGCAGTCCGGTGATTCCGTACAGCTTTGAATAAATTCCTTTTCTCCTTTATGATGCTGATTATATTTATCTTCGTACAGAACAATTAATTCATTTGAAAAATTACAGTTTTTCCATATTTCACAAGCTGCATTAACGCATGAATCCACATATTCGGGCCTGCTCTGCAGTTCCTCATTTTTCATATCGTCAACATCATAATACGGAGATTCATCCGGCATAATCTCAAATGAAACGCACTTTTTAGTTTTGAAACAATATTGATTGGTCAACTGATTTATATATAAATTCATTTTACATCCCCGCATCCATACAAATTATCCCATTGGTCCTTACTTTCTTCTACTTATTATATTATACACTACTTTACATCATTTTACCATAAATATACAGAAGTAGAAAAGTGCTAAATACATTGATTATCTTTAAGAGATAAGTATGCTGAAAAGTAACCCCCATCTGCTTCAGCCTTACTTTGCTCATTTTTACATCATCTAGCTTTAAAATATATTTTGGTGCGAAAAAAAGATAGAAAAATACTAAGTGCATTGAGCATTTTTCCATCCTTATTTTCCATATCATCTTTTAATTTTATAACTCACATTTCAAAGCTTTATTCTTAAAAATATCATGGTGTCATATGTATTTTATCCTCAAGCTATAATTTGTCATCATTATCACAGTCTCGACATTTCTTGTGCCAACTATAACTCAGTGCGTGATAACTTCTCAGCATTTTGCAGTTCCTTCATAAAACAGGCTCTACATATTCCATATATCTTCTGACTGTGCCCTTTAACTGTAAAATGATATTGCTTTAAAATCTTTTCGCTCATTTCATTCATAAATTTATCTTTTATGTCGCTGATCTGTCCGCATTTTATGCAAATTAAATGATAATGCTCCTGAGTGTCAGCACTTGTATTGAATTCATATCTATTAAATTCATCATTTGACCCCAGCTTATTGATAATACATAGTTTCTCAAAAATCAACAAGGTTCGGTATATAGTTGCTATACCTATATCAGGATATTTCGCTTTCACAAGTTCAAATATATCGCTTGTTGTAAAATGCTCTGTATTTTGTTCCATTAATATGTCAAATATCTTTTCTCTCTGTGCGGTATATCTATATCCCTTTTCCTTGAATACCTCTTTTAAATTCACCACTGTTTCCATAACGTATTACTCTTTTCTAAACAAATCTTTATTTACAAGGTTACAGGCAAAGGACACAATTTCTATTCATCATGGGAATCATGGCATTTGCACTGATGATGGTGATTTCCGTGTCCATGCGGACCAAAACCTTGGGGACCAGTTCCATGATGCTTCCCCCAAAAGCCTCCCCACATACCGCGCATCCCTCCGCGCATGGACAAGAGTTCATCAAACTGTTCTGCTCCCATGCGCTTTCTCGCAGCTTCCATCCAGTCAAACATTTCATCCCGCTCATCGTCTGTCTCGAATTCTGCTTCCAAAGCCTCTATTATTTTGTCAAGATATTGGCTGAAGCCGGCTTGCTCTTCCTGCGAAAGACAATCAAAGACGCTGGTAATCTCCTGGTCGGGTTCATCTTCTTCCTTTCCCTTTTGCGTCAGATAAATAAGCATGACGCGCTTATCCTCTTCCAAAGGTTCTCGGGTTATATACCCGGCTTTCTCCAGCTTTGCGAGAAGTTCATTAAGAGATGAAACGCGAATCCCTAACAGATAGGACAAATCTTTAGTACTTATTCCATCTTTCATCCGCAGAACTGCAAGAATTCTGCCCTGCCCCCGTGAAGTATCTCCCATTGGTCCTACAGCAGAATGTTTTTTTAGTTGATGCCTGTGCAAAAGCCATTGCAGTCTTGTAAATTTTTCATATAATTGTATATTCTTTTCCATACTTAATGCCTCCTTATGTTTTTCAGGCCAGTCTTTCTAATGGTACCTGTTTGTTTTAATTATAACGGTACCTGTTGTATTTGTCAACAGGTTTTTTACAGGTACCGTTAATTTCTTTAATAATTAGACATCTCCTAAACTCAGACTTATTCAAAGGGATATTATGCTAATTATTTAACTTTCGGCTGCTTAAAAAACTAGTGGGTAAATAGAAAAATCAGACTCCATATAAAAAATTAAACGGCAAAAATGTATTAATACAATTTTGCCGTTGTAATGGTTCTGCCTACTTAAAAACATCATCCTAATCTCTAATATCCGCTTTAGAACGATAACCATGGTCGATGGGCTACATATAACTCTGAAGCCAATAGGTATCAAATCGAATAGTGCAAGAATATAATTTTACTTTATTTTACTTTTCTAATAGGAATATAAATATCCATAACGGTGTCCTTTCTGTGATGACATCGTTCATCATAGAATTCAAAATCAATTTTACTTTCATCGTAAATATATTCACTGTCTTTAAACCAATCTTCAAAAATATATTTCCATGTACTTGCAATAATCTCTGCAAACTTTGTTTGTTCTTCATCATTTGAAGTATCCACAGGAATCGTTGTAAAAACTGCATACTCGGCTTCTGGAACTTCTACTGTCAACATATCTTCCTCTACCTTTGAAAAATCATCAACAATTACACCTAAAAGATATATTACATTTCCATCTTCAGATAATGGAACACACAATCCCACCTCACCATGTTTAGCCGGATTTAAAATTCTGTACATTTTGCTCTCTAAATTTTCACCTTCATAATTGCTCCAGTAGGATGCAATATCTTTTGTATACGTAACTCCTGTAATATTAGTTTTAATTCCATAACCAGCAACTTTAAATGCGGGTCTTTTTACAATAACAGGATTCATATTATAACCTCCAATTTCAAATGTTGTTTTTGTATCAGCATATTGAGCCCTCCGTACCATATACTGTGTTGGACTATAACCATAAGCTTTACGAAAAGCCTTAGCAAATCCACTGGGTGTTTCAAATCCATAATCAAAAGCAATATCGATAATTTTTCTGCCACTAAATAATTCTGTTGCTGCTAAAGACAGCCTGCGCCCTCGCATGTATTCCATAACAGATACACCCTCACATAGACTAAAAACCCTACAAAAATGGTAAAGGGAATATCCTGTTTGATTAGCAACTTCTTCAATAGTGATATCTTCTTTGATATGGTCTTCAATGAATTTAATACATTTTTCAATTTCTTTCCTATAATTCAATGTCCACCGTCTGTGCCTTTCTCCCATATGGTAGCTTTATTATAACAACAATTTGTAAAAGAAGCTGTTCCTGCTTTGCTAAATATCAATAACTTATTTATTTTCTTAGAAATTGATTTTATATGTAACTGCGTACCAAAAAGTTTATCACTTCACTATATAATAATTTTCTGTCCTAAACTTTATCGTTCAATAAAACCATATGTATATGGTCCTCCCATATTCCATTGATCTTTAAGTACTTGTGAGCTATGCCCTCATTATAAAACCCAAGTTTTTCAGTTACCCTCATGGATCGTTTATTTCTAGGTATTATATTAGCTTCGATTCTATGCAATCCGTATTCGCTGAATACAATATCGATGCCTTTTTTTACTGCCTCTGTCATATAACCTTGATTAATTTCATCTTTGTCCAACTTGTAGCCAAGATAGCATGATAAAAAACCGCCCCATACAATATTGCTGAAACCAATAGTTCCAATGGTTCTTTTTTCATCATTCTTTTTAAAAATCCATAGTCTTAATAAGTTCTTATTTTCCATTAGAAACCGGTCATTTTCAAGCTGATCTTCATGGTACGCCTTTGTATAAAACTCCTCACTTCTTTTAGGTTCCCATTCTTCTAAAAAGGAGCTGTTTCTAAGATAATAATCTAAAACGATTTGTGCTGAAGAACTGTCCAGCACTTTAAGAATCAATCTTTCCGTGGTATAAATCTTATTATTCATAATTACCTCTATTCCGCGCTTTTATAACTACCGCCATCTCACTTAATATCAATACATCTGCTATAACTTTTCATTATTCCAATAAATTTACTGACTCCTTATATCTTTTCTAAAATTTCTACAGTTCTTTCATTTTTTACATTTCCGGTATTCAATGTTGTTTTGGGTTCAAGCAACATGACGTGTACTTCGTTTTCGGCAATTGGCATATGTTCAATTCCTTTTGGTATAATAAAAAACTCGCCCTCATTCAAAATGATGTCTTCTGAGCGCAGCTTAATAAGCAGTCTACCCTTAATAACCATGAACATTTCGTCCTCATTTTCATGCATATGCCATACGAATTCACCTTTAAGCTTCGCAAGCTTTACATATGACTCATTAATGTCACCAACTATTTTGGGACTCCAGTACTCACTGAAAGTACCCAGTTTTTCATTGATATTAATCTTTTCCATTTCAATTCACCTCAAAATTTAATATTAATATTGGGATTCCATTAGGTTTACCTTTGCTTTCTGAGCCTTTTTTCATATGCTTGGTTATGTTCATTCAAAGTTGTGTCCTTTAGATACCTTACCATATTGTTGGATAAAGGACATATTAAAAGTTCTTTCAATTTAAACGGGACATTATCGATATTGAGTATAAAAATTTTTTAAATACCAGGTCGGTACAGAATTGTTCATGTTATCAAACCAGGACAACACGTCCTTTGCTTGATTTTTCATTGTGGCAATTTCATTTTCGCCAAACGTGACTGCCCAGTATATTGAGGATATTGTATTACTTGAAATGTAAAATGCCAATAACTTAAAAAATTCAATAGGAGGTTTTCCGTTAAAATAACCATTGAGCTGACCCGTTGCAAAATGTGGACTGACTGCTGCGCTCCACACAATCCGGTTGAATTCCTCCCATGGATCACCGAAATCATGCCGGTTGAAATCAATGATTGAAAGTGTATTATCAGATGAGATAATCATATTGCCTACATGATAATCACCATGCTGATAGCACTGCGGTCTATCAGAGAGTAAACACCGATTATTTTCAATATAGTCAATGATTTTATCACCACCCTCAATCTTTATTCCACAGGATTTGTATTTTTCAATTTTATCGCTTGTTTTCCGGTTAAAGAATACATCCCATTTTTCCTGTTCTATTGGAGCAGGAATAGAATGAATAATTCTCAGTATTTTACCGGATTTTATACCAAGCTCATATTGCTCGGTTTCTGTCAATTGCGGCAAAACAACCCTTGACTCTTCACCGTCACACCATGTAAACAGCGAGTATACATACTTTCCATTATTGCAGATTCCAAAATCCAATGGCTGTGACATTGGTACCCCCAAAGCCGCAACCTGCTTCATCATTTCAAATTCAGTCTTTTTTCCGTCATAATGAGATATATCTGCAACACGCAGAAGCAACTTTTTACCATCTACGGTTTCGATACAATATTTCTTATCACTTGACCAGCCCTTATTGACAGGTTCTATTTTTAAAAATGAATTATAACCTAGTATATCCTTCATGTGATCATCCTTTTATTACTATTCTGTAAATCCTCTTTCTTTCATTCTGTCCGCATTTATAAACTTAGCCATACCTGTCTTCATGAGCCTAAAACCAAATTTTCTGTAAAAATCTTCTTTACCTGGATTTGAATAAAGAATAAAATTGCATCCCGGAAGCTTATTCGTTATATTGTCAACTAAGATTCTCCCTATTCCCTTCCCCTGGTATTCTGGCAATACAGCAACATCATAAATAGCTGCCTGTTTTACACAATCAGAAATTGCTCTTGAAACTCCAATCAATTTATCATTATCAAATACAAATACAGTGACCTGGCTGTTTAGAAAAGCTCTTTTGCAAATTTCCGGCTCTACGCTGCTTAATCCTGCAACTTCCAGCAGAGAACTTACTGTATTCCAATCAATATCCTTCGTTTCAAATTTAATATTTATATTCAATTGTTCCTCCAAATTAGATGCTTATATATTTGTATCATGTTATTTAATCATTCCAAGCGTTCGGATAAAGAAATTTCTGAAACCCTCATCCATACTCGAGCGATCCTTAAGTTCGTCCATATCAAAATAATATTTCCCGGTATTTATATGTACAGAGAGACTATCAAGGAAACCCCTTTGGCTTTCCTTATCACCTGTTGCTGCTGCTCTATAATTTCTGATTTTTTATGTCTATTATACAATACAGGCTTAAAGCCGTCAATTTTGGTTTATTATTCCTCTTATTTTTTAATGAGGGCACAGAAGAAAAATGAGGATGCAGTCTGATTTTCGCTATTACTTCATCTGTTATATGAACATTTAATTTAGATTCTATAAAACAATGCATGAGAATGGTAGGCTAATCCATGCCATGCATTGTTTCTATTTTTTGCTTTATGAATGATGCTATTGTTATCAGCATATCCTCCAGAAGACTTATCCGTATATCGTCTTTTCTTTGCCGATGCAAAACTGATTTTACACACTAAATTAACTATAAATTTAATGGATCATATCCTAAGAATTCATCGTATACATCTAATCTTCTGTCTTTCTTTGATGAGTTGTACTTATTTGTCCCATGAGCTCTTACTTTAGCAAAATTACAATCCCCATATATAATCTGCTCTGTATCATCTGCCGGTCCGGCAATTGGAATCCCTGCTGTTCTTACTATTAAACTTTTACCGGGAAACACCATATATCTCTCTATTCCCACTCTGTCAGCTGCAGCAATGTATATTCCATTTGAATGTGCAGCTGACATGGCAAGAACCGGACCGAAACTCTTCATATTATCCGGCAGACTGTCTATCGTAACCCAGTTGGTAGGAACACAGATAATATCTGCTCCCTGCGCAGCAAGAATTCTATATGTTTAATGTCCATTTGCAAACATGCGACCTTGACGTCTAACCTCTTTTTTTTATTTTCCACTTTGCCCTCCTAATTTAAATATAAACTTGTTCATATTTTAAACTAATCATCAATTTGAATAATAGCTATGATTTTTGAATAATGGATTTTTCCATAGTTTCTAAAGTCTCAATATCCTCTGGCTTAAGTTTTTCATACAAGCTTTGTCTGTAGGCTTTAGCCTCTTCCGGTTTGCTTTTTATTTCCTTAGTCTTATTAGCATCAAACCAATGGATCTTTTTATTCTTATAGTATAAGTCAAAGTCAACAAACCTCTTACCATCGACTGTATATTCCAGTGCCATCAAAATTTTCTTAACCTCTTTCGGCGTAAAAAATGTAAACAATCTTACCTGGTATGTCAGAACCGAGTAAAGTATCACGGCATAGTCCTTGGTCCAGCTCAAGATTAATATCTGTTATAAAACACAGTGTACTGTTTTCTGATGATTTCTCAAACCCATTCTGTAAATCTGTAATTTCCCCATTAAGCTTCAATTCTAAAAAACTTGTAATCTCTTCAGTATTTTCGGTTCTAATAAACAAATAACGTGGTCCCATCCTAAATAATAACATATATCCCCCTTTCGTTTATAAGCCAATTCCTTTTAATTCCATACATCTTAATCTGTTTGTACCTATAGGATAATCTAAATGATATACACTTTTGGTTGACAAATCAATTATATTGATATTCAGCAACCCATTTAAACCAATTGTTTCGTTTTTTTTATAGTGCCCAGGTTCAAAGCTATGCCCATAAAGGTTAAAATCTGCCTTATAAGAATATTCTTCTTTATAGTAATGACCAACTGTGAAGCTGCAATCATCTATTGTCAAGAAACCTTCCTCAAGAATTATTCCTCTCTTAATCAATTGACTAACAGTTTCATAATCATCATGGTTGCCTAATACATAATAGATTTTTGAGTATTCATTCTTCTCTAAACATTCAATCAGCTTTTTAACTCCTTTGTGGTAGTGTTCAATTCTATTTTTATAAATTCCTAACTTAATATCATCTGCCATATCACCTGTATGTATAATAAATTGAGGCTTTAGAATATTAATTATTCTAATAATATAATTATAGATATCTACTGGAGTATCACTTATATGCAACAATATAGGTCCTTTTAAATCTCTTAAAAGTTCCTCTGGGATATAGGGATAATTAAATGATAATAGCAATCCTTTATATATATTCTTTATTAACTCCATGTTAGTTACCAGCCTCCTAAGTTGAACTTTAGACCGTTGATTTTCAAAATTTCAGCGCGTTCAACCAAGCAAATCGCCTTACTGTACACACTGATTTTCCACTATTTTACCATAAATACAATAAAAAAGATAGAATTAAATGTATTGAGCATTTTTCTATCTTTAAATTTTAATTCTTCAAGAATGTTATTAAATCATCTTTATTTTATATTCAGAAAAAGAAGTATAAAGTAACCGCTGTTTCCTATTTAAGCTTTGTATTATGCTTATGTTATATTGCGGATATTTTTTTAATGATTTATGAGAGTTTGGTTAACGAATAATATGAATTACATCCTTCCGGGGATCAGCTGATTTTGGTTCGCCTGCCGGATATCCCAGAACAATCGACCCATATACTATATGATCTTGTGGAATATCTAACTCTGTTAAAAGTTCTCTTATAAAAGGCATATGCGTTAGTCCGGGAAGCTGATTTACCCAACAGGAACCTATTCCAAGAGAGTGAGCGGCCAGCATCATGTTACCGATCGCCAATGCAGAATCCGGCATGGCGTTTCCATTGTTTTTTAAGTTAGACACAATGATAAATGTTGGTGCATAATATAAAAAGTTTGCATTCTCATCCTTTGCCTTTTCTATCAGGCTTACTATATATGGATGAGTTTCTGCAATAACCGGTACAGACAATAATGTCTGTCGGATTGCTTCATTTACTTTTCCTATTGCTTCAGAATTTTGAACTGCTGTAAATCTCCAACTTTGCATGCCCATACCGTTAGGGGCGTAGCTGCCTGCTAAAAGAATAGTATTCAATTCTTCTTCCGATATTTGCTCATCTCTAAAGTTACGTATACTTCTTCTTGAAATAATATTTTCTAATACCTTATTCATAGTTTCCTCCCTTAAGTACCTGATATTAGTGTTTCCCATTTTCTGTTTTTAATTAAAAGTGCATCCGCTTAACCTGTTCATGATTCCAATAAATTTATCAATAGTATAAGCTTCGTCAAGTTTTAAAAGCAAAGCAGTAAATATAGTTTCCTTTTGTGCTTGCAAATATTCCAAGTTGCAGTATAATTAATACATAACTAAATCAGATTCGCAGGTGATGGAGTTCACCTTAAATGCATAATACTATAATGCTAATGACTCCTACTTTTAATTCTATAAAAAGTAGGAGTCATTTGATGCTTAAGGAGGTCATTTACATGAAAAAAATCTTAATTGTTGGTTTAGGTGGATTTATAGGCGCAAGCCTTCGATATGTAATATCCAAACATTCTTCAAATATTTTTGGAGGGCAGTTTGCATATGGTACTCTGGTTGTAAATGTCTTAGGGGGATTGCTGATCGGATTTATTTTAGAATTAACTACATTTACAGATTTTATTTCTCCCAATATGAAACTCTTTCTCACGACAGGTATCATGGGTGGGCTGACTACCTTTTCTACATTCAGTTATGAAACAATAACATTTTTTTCTAATGGAAGTTACTTTCTAGCAGCAATCAATATTATACTGAATCTTTTTTTAAGCTTAATAGGTGTTGTCGGTGGTAAAACACTATCTCATATTATTTTTTGACATTGAAATCGGTCATGTTTTAATATTTTTTTCAGCATTTGTATTTTGCCAGTATATTGAAAAATCCATCGACTGAAAGCTGGCGCGTTCAGTCATTTCAATAATAATTATACAATAGCAAAATAATAATTGACAAAATAAACACATACTGTTAAATTGATAATTGAATTATCGATATTTCAATTATCAGTTTACAGGAGGTTACACAAATGTCCAAACCAGATTTCTCCATTGATCCGCGTATCATGGAGAGCGCAAAAAAAGAATTTCTTGCACAGGGGTTTGAAAAGACTTCATTAAAAGCAATCTGTGAAGATGCAAGAGTTACCACAGGTGCTCTGTACAAAAGATTTAACGGGAAAAAAGACTTGTTCTGTGCTGTAGTAGAGGACACGGTTAATGCGTTAAATGATTTTGTGGAAATGCGCAGTTCTGTTAAGGCATGTGATCTGCCGGATGATATGCTCATCAAGGCGTGGGAAATGAATGAAAGCATGTTGTCATGGTTTCATTTCCTCTACCAGTATCATGACGGTTTTGTACTTCTGATTTCAGGGGCATCAGGAACCAGATATGCCAATTTTCAGCACGACTTCGCGGAAACAATGACAACTAAGACCTATGAATATTTTCTGGAGGCAAAAAGTCGGGGCCTGACTCATGCAGACATCTCTATGGAGGAAATGCACATCCTGCTTTCCGCATTCTGGACGACGATTTATGAACCGTTTATTCACGGATATACATGGGATCAGATGGAAGCCCATTGCGAGCTTATCTGCAACCTTTTCAACTGGAATAAGGTCTTGGGGTTTATCATACCCTAATAAAGTTCCCTTGAGGGGATTTTTATTTCAAGATGCAAGCCCTTATCGAAGAAATTTTTCATTTATTCTTAAATTATTATTTTCTAACTTATCAATTTATAAAGGAGGGTTATATTTTGTTCAAAAAAGTATTAGAATACGCCGGTGGGCACCGAAAAACCACCTACGCTGCCATTGCAGCAATGATGGCGGGAATGGTCATGCAGGTACTTCCATTTTGGTTTATCTACCAGATTATCCGCCCTTTTTGCCGACAAGCGTATGGAGCTTGGAGCACATTTGCGCAAAATGCCCATGGGCTATTTTACAGAGGGCAATATTGGTAAAATCAGCTCGGTGATATCCACCGACATGGTGTTTATCGAGGAAAATTGTATGACCGTTCTGGCTGATATGATGAATTATATCTTTTCACAGGATATTCTACTGGTGTTTCTATTCTTCTTCAATCCATGGATCGGTATTGCAGGGTTAGTTGTAACCCTTTATGATTCTTCTGTTAGGAAGAGGCTTAAAGAAAGAGGCTATTGAGGATTCTGCCATTCGACAGGAGCAGCTTGAAGGCTTAACAGAAGCAGTTTTAGACTTTACCGAGGGAATCGGTATAATTAAGACCTATAACATGCTGGGCGAGAAATCCAAAACTCTTACCGAAAGCTTTAAAGAGGTTTGCCGTACCAGTATAGAATTTGAGGAAAATCATACTCCCTGGCAGCGTGGGCTGAACCCGATTTACGGCCTTGGTGTGGTTGTTGTAATTGCGCTCTCCGTATTCTTGTATTTCAAAGGAACACTGGATGTAACCTACCTGGTTGGTATCATGCTCTTTGTGTTTGACCTGTTCGGGCCTCTTAAGGCATTGTACGGGCAAAGCGCACGCCTTACCGTTATGAATAGCTGCATGGACCGCATTGAAGAGGTTTTCGCGCAACAGGAGCTACCAGACAACGGTGTATATACTATTCCGGAAAATACTGCAACACCGCAGGTGTAGTTTGAAAATGTCAGCTTTGCCTATGGAGAAAAGAATGTGCTGAATAATATCTCCTTTAATCTGGAAGATAACCAAATGCTTGCCCTGGTAGGCCCATCCGGTGGAGGAAAATCCACAATCGCAAGCCTTTTGGCACGTTTCTGGGACGTGAAATCCGGAAGGATTCTGGTCCGTGGCCAGGATGTGCGCAACGTTCCTCTCAGCGATCTTATGAATCATATCAGCATGGTGTTTCAACGGGTATATCTGTTCCTCCCATAAGGATTGCTAAACATCCTTATGGGAGGATTCACAACAACAACCGCGGCAATTGCAAATAAATACCGAATCTTCACGAACATTTTCACCAATTTCCACCAGATTAGCTGCATAAAAACATGCCTGAACCAATCAACTGATGCTTACGACATTTCCCTGAGTTGATTCACTGCAAAATGCCCTTTTGTAGCACATTATTCCTGCAGGAAGCCAAACAAGGCTGAAAATTCCCAACTGAAGAAGATTTGGTATAACATACTTAAAGTTCATTCCCTTTATTAAAACCTCCTGAACCACCTTTGCATAGTTTGCTAAAGGCCAGCAGGCCTTTACTATGATTTCAAGCAGCTTCGGCATCTGATTCATAGGCCATACACATCCGCTTGATACGAACGTAGGAAGAGAAAGCATAAATTCAAACTGGGAATACTTCACTTTATCCTTTGCAACTGAAGCAATCAGGAGTGAGGGTCCCATAATTGACAATGTAAAGAATATTGTCAGAACCGTCACTGTAAGCATGCTCCCTATCATAGGTACGTGAAAAAGCTTCAGCATTGTAAATATGCTCAGTAATATTGAAGGCAATATTCCAGCGAAACAGGCGCTTACTGCTCCGAATATTTTTGCAGGTACATTTCCTTCTGCGATGTATTCACTGTCTCTTATGAATGTTGAGCCCATGGAAGAAAGCATGAGCTGCTGAAAAAATATTGCAAGAAAGCATACAATAAGGTAATTCATATAAGTCATCTTAGGGTCGTACAAAATCCTTTCTCCCAGATTATAGACCAGCGCAATATTCTGAGCCAGCCGCGGCGTCACACCCTTTCCCTGTATTAGCTTCATTTCAACTCCTGCCGATACAGACTGGGCAATCATGGTTGCCTGAGCATATGCATTGTTCGCCACAACAATATTGCTGCCGTCTGTGACCGCAAGTATCTGGGATGATTTGTATGTAGTAACATCTCTTTCAAATCCGTCCGGTATGCATATACCCATCTGTACCGTACCCTCATCTATGAGTTTTTGAAGTTCACCTCTCGAAGCAGGGTAATTTGTTACATCAAACCGCTCGCTTGTCAGAAAATAACCTGTAACAAGATTGCTAAGGCTTGAATTATCCTCATCAAGCACCGCAATGGGTATATCGTTTAAGTAATCATTGTAATAAACTCCGCCGAAATACAATGTAAGAAAAATGGGCCCGATAAAGAGAAGAATCACCATTCCCTTATATTTGAATATAGATTTAAATTCCCTTTTAAATGATTCCAGATAAATCATCAGCTCAGCTCCTTATCATCAATTTCCTCTGCCGCCACGGCCATAACAAGCTCTGTCAAAATCAGGACAGTCATGGAAAATATAAGCATATAACACGCATCCCCCATTATCTGATGCGTCGACAAGCCTTGCAGATATATTTTTCTTATGTTGTTTGCATAATGCGCAAATGGCATGTATGCCGCAAAACTCTGATATCCCGAGGGCATTGATATGACAGGCCATGTGGTTCCTGCCATTGCTGAATTCGGAATAAATATTACAGCACCTCCTACCAGCGCAACCATCCTGTTTTTTATAACTGCAGATATAAGCACGCTGAATGATGATGCGGCAAAGCTAATCATAAGAATAAGTATTAACGCACTCAATATACTGCCTTTGAAGGGCAGGCGGAATATCAGCACCTGCATGGCTATGCACAATATGAAGCTTAAGCTGCCGCACAGTGTATAAAACATTATCTTGCCTGATGTATATCCCAATCTTTTTCCGGCAGGTTCTCTGTAAATTTCATGATTGACTGATACTGCGGCAACAAGCGCTATGGCTGCCTGTATATAGCCTGCAATCAAGACAGGTGACAGAAAATAGTCAAAGCTTTTTGCAGGATTGTAAAGCATTCTGGTATTCAGCTGAAATGCCTGGCAGATGTTATAAGCCTCCCTGTATGACAAATTGAGCCTTGCTGTCAGATGATTGATTGCAGCTCCTGCCTTGTACGTGAGAAGTATTTCCGTTGCCTTGGACTTGGCGGCACTTGTCACCGACATACTGCTTCCGTCATAAACCATTAAAACAGTCGGAGACTTTAAAGCTGCTATATCGTTGTAAAAATTCCTGGGAATTATAAGTCCCGCACCGGCTTTGCCGTTTCTGATCAAATCCTCCAGCTCAACCTCATTTTCGGCATAGTATGCCACATCGAAAGTTTCATTTTTGTCAAAAACATCTACAAGCTGCCTGCTGAATGATGAATTATCATAATTTACAACAGCTATGGGAATATTGCCTATAACTCCTCCGGACAGCTCAAATCCAAGCATTAGCACAAAAATAACAGGAAGAATAAACAGCACCAGCATATTTATTTTATTAGTCAAAATGCAGTTTAATTCTTCCTTACAGCTTTTTATAAACATATTCCACATCCTAATTTTTAAAATTTACAAAGGCTGTCATACCCGGCCTTATAGATTGGTCAAGGTTGTTAAGCTTTATTTTCACAGCGTAAGATACTATATCAAAATTTCCGTTTTCATTTGTAGCCTTCTTTACCGCAAAATCCGGTTCCTTGTTTATTGTGGATATTGTTCCTTCATATGATTTATCCTTAAATGAAGCAAACTTCACCTCCACAGTCTGACCCTCCTGCAGCCCCATAAGTCTGTCCTCTCCCAGATTTACATTTACCCAGCAGCTTTCCAGATTGCTTATGGTTCCGATTGAGGTTCCTGTGGACACAAGTTCACCCTCGTCGGAATTTATGGAAGTGACCGTTCCGTCAATTGGGGATTTAATTATTGTATCATTCAGATACACCTCAACCTCCTGCAGCCCTGCCTTTGCCTGTTCCAGCTTTTCCCTTGCCGCCACAAGCCCTGCCTGAGCCTGGTTCACCTGCGCAAGTGCGGCATTGAGCCCTTCGTTCGCCTGTGCAAGCACGGAGCTGCTTGCCAATACCCCGGCTTCTGCCATTGAAACCTGTGCGTCAGCGGCTTCCTTGTCTTCTGACCTGGCACCTTCTTCTGCCATGCTGAGAGTCTGCTTTGATACCTCCATCTGAGTTTTTATTTCTTCAAGCTTCTGCTTTGTAATTGCTCCACCTTCATAAAGTACGGATGCCCTGTTATAGGTGGATTCCCATAATGTGTATGCACTCTGAGCCTGTGCAAGCTCCTGGGCCCTGGCTCCGTTTGCAGCCTTTTTACTTATTGCAACCGCAATATCTCTTTGGCTTTGACTTGCTTTAACCCCTGCCTGTGCCTGATTTACCCTGTCCTCTGCCAGATTATAATTTGCCTGTGCCATTTCCACAACGGCCTGAGAGGCATCCACCCCTGCCTGTGCCTGATTCACCTGCGCTACAAGCTGTAACTTTTTTGCTTCAAGCTCTTCGCTGGATATTTCCACAATTTTATCTCCTGCTTTAACCTTTTGGCCTTCTTCCACATAAAATTTTACTATCCTGCCGGGTATTTTGGTATTTATGCTTACATCCTTGGCATAAACTATTCCCTGCAAAATATCCACTTCCATATTCTTAGCATAAATATCCATGGCTCCTGCTGTTATACCCAGAGCGGCACCACCTACCACAAATGCAATTACAATCTTTCTGAAGTTTTTACTAATCCAATTTTTGTCTATGTATTTATTGATATTATCTTTTATATCTTTCATAATTAATTCAGTCCTTTCCTGTTATTGCTAAATTACTTATTTATAAGTATTCCGGAATCATTTTGATACTTAATTCTTGCCATGGTATAGCTGTATCTTATCTGAGCGACCTGGGCCTCAACCTCTGCAAGCTTCTCCTGCGCCGCAATGAGTTCGGCCATTGTACCAGAGCTTTCCTGAAGATTAAGCTGCTTAAGCAGTGCATTTTCAGCACCGAAGCCTTGTTCATACTTCAGTCTTGCTATTCTTACCACCTCTTCGGCATTATTTATGAGTTCTCCCGACGATTCAAGCATCTTTCCCGCAGCAACCATAGTTTCGTAGGACTGGCTTATTTCTGATTTCAAATTTGTTTTTGTCTTTTCCAGCTCTATTTCCGCTCCTTTTTTCAACAGCCTTCCTTCGGTAAGCGCTCTGCTGTTATTTCTGTATTCGGCCCTTGAATTCAGCAGCTCTTCATTTAACTGATAAATTGTCAGCTGACCCAGAAGCTGCTGAATTTCAATTCTGTTTGTAAGTCCGCTTTTCAGTCCTTCTTCCAGGCTTTCAGCCGTAACATCCTTTTGCATTGAATCTGTCAATGTAATTTCAGCGTCCATGTCGAGATTCATATTTTTCTTAAGCTCATAAAGAGCATTTTTATAATTTGCTTCGGCAAGATTCAACGCAATTACCGTGCCGTCATAATACATCTTTCCCAAAAGCATGTCATCCTTTGCTTTCATTCCGTTCTCATAGGAAAGCTTAACCATGTCGTACTGCTTGAGGCCTCGTTCCATGACTGTTTTTTTAAGAAAATAAACTTTTTCCGCATACAGTGCGTCATAATAATTTTTTTGGATGAGCATGGCAATCTGATTTTTGTAAATTTCCTTTGCATACCTGGTTACATCGAGATTAACGCCTGCCATGGTGACCATCAGCTTGCCAGCATCATTTGCGTCAAGGTTTATTACAGTGTTGAAATCAATCTTTGTACCTACCTTTTCCGACGTATCCTTCATAACCTCCTTGAATTGCTCCTGCTTTAATTCAAGTGTTTTTTCCGCCTCATTGATTGCCGTTCTGCCTTCATCAATCGAATCCTGCTTTAAACCCAATTGTGTCCTTGCCTCATCAACAACCTTCGAAACAACAGAATCTGCAATTGCAGACGGAACTCCTGCCGCAATCAGCGTATCCAGTATATTTGCTCCCGTCTGAACAGAAACTTCGCCGACTCCGGGAATAGGAACCGTTAAAGCCATGGGAGCTATTCCTTTTGACAGCAAATCTTTAGCATTGTCCACCTGCTCCTGCCCCTCACCTAACTGTTTTCTCTTGTCAAATAGCTGATTAGATGCGTCGTTCAGCAGTTTTTTTGCATCCTTCAAATCTTCTGAGTTTTTAGAGGCATTCTGTGATGCTACCATCGCAAGCCGTATTTTGTTGTCTAAAAGCTCAATGCTTTTATTGTGCTCAAGCCCAAACTTAACAGCCGCGTCAGCTGTAAGCACCATAGGGGAGATATCTTTATTTTCATCTTTTTTATCAGCCATCTCGGACGGAAGTTTGTAAGGCACCGCAAGTATGTCCTTACCGTAAACGGGACTGATGGAAGACAGTATAATTGCCGCCGCACATACGCATGCCGCAATTTTTTTAATATTCATGTTGTTCAATCCTTTCTTTATTGTTGTCAAATAAATATATTTCAATTTTTTGGGACTTCAAATATGTTTTCTCATATGAGTCAATTGCTTTTAATCCGTCAGTTTCCAATATGATGTATTTTACTTTGTTCTTTTCAATATAATCATTTAGTATTTTTATGGGATTGTCAGAAAAAAAGACGAGCATCTGCGCCTCCATATTATTTGATATCATAAGCATGCCGTCCAGTTCTCTGCTGAACCTCTTACCCCATTCACTTTTTTGCCGGACATTTATCACATTGAGCTTTGTTTTTGTTATGTCGGCGATTTCTTTACCCTTATTTATCAATAAGCCGAATTCATGACGCGATAATACAAAAACAAGAGTTACATATTTTTCGGTTTTATCAAGCATAATTCACCTCACAATTGTCGTCCTCGTGAGCTACTATATTATCAAAATATGTCACCAGTTTGATATAGTTCCGAACAATTGTGAACTTTTCATTTTATTATGACATCTAAAAAGGATATATGCCGAAATATATCCTTTAGATGAATTAATATTAATTTTCTTCCTTGTGAACCGTAAATTCAAATGTGCTGCCGCATCCATAAGTGCTGATAACATTGATTCTTTCGCCCATTATGATCAGTATTTCCTTTGCAATGGACAAACCAAGTCCCGAGCCCTTTTTTGACCTAGATTTATCGCTTTTATAAAACCTGTCAAAAATATAGCCCAGCTCATCCTCAGCAATTCCTATTCCGCTGTCTCTTACAGAAATAAGGACGTCATTCGACTTTTCCTCTGTAAATATTTCTATTTTTCCTCCCTCAGGAGTAAATTTATACGCATTATCCAGTAATATTACAAGTATCTGCTCAATTCTGTCGTAATTTGTATAAACTCTGGGCAATACGACGGGATTGTATATGAGGTTTATACTGTCATTAGAAAGCTTATATCTTTCATATACCATTTCAATTACCGAATTGAGATCGACAGAAGCTTTTTCGATAGGCTGATTGCTCTGCAGCCTGGAAAGCTCCATAATATCATCCACAAGTCTGGACAACCTCATACTTTCCTGATAAATAATTTTATGATACCTTTTAATGTCCTCTTCGTCTGTCACAATAGAATCCATGAGAGGCTCAATAAGACCCCTTATGGAGGTAAGTGGAGACCTAAGCTCATGTGATACGTTGGCAACATATTCCCGCCGCACCTTTTCAAGCTTTTCAAGCTCTGTTATATCCCTGAATAAAACAACTGCGCCAACCACTTCATTTTTTTCATTTTCAATGGATGACATTGCTATCCTCATAATAACATCTCCGCATACACAATTCTTGACTATAGTGTACTTACATTCTATTGCCTGACTAAGTTCATTCAATTCTTCTTTAAGAACGCCTATGTCATCTATACAGCGGTCCTTCACCTCATTCTCCTTCAGAGAAAACATTTCTAAAAAAACCTTGTTATAATGCGTAATGCGCCTGTTTTCATCTACCGCCATCATCCCCTCATCAAGGCCGTTCAAAACCTGGCAAAGTCTGTTTTTTTCGATGAAAAGCTGAGAAACATTCCTGTATAAGTCGATTGACATCTTGTTCAAGGTTCTTCCCAAAAGCCCTATTTCATCCTTTAAATTTTCATCAGCGCGTACTGAAAAGTCCCCCTGGCTCATAGAAATAGCAACATTTATTGCATTTTTTACAGGCTTTATAATCCTTTTCAAAACAAGGTAGGAAAGTGCTGCCACAAAGGGAATTATAATGGCGATTGAAATAAAAAGAGTTTGTACAAGTGTTTCTATCTTATCTGCTTTGCTGCCCTCTATCAGGTACACTCCCAATGAGGCAATAAGTATGGAAGATATGAATATGGAAGCTGAAATTAATATGGTTATTCGCCTAATCAATATATTTTTCATATTATTCTGCCTCAAATTTGTACCCGACACCGTAAACAGTCTGCAGCTCCCAGCTTGTCCCTTCCTGCGGCAGCTTCGCTCTTATTCTTTTTATATGAGTATCTACAGTCCTTGTATCTCCATAATAATCATAACCCCAAACCCTGTTAAGAATCTGTTCTCTTGAGAATACTTGTCCCGGATTCGACGCCAGCAAATAAAGTATTTCTACTTCTTTAGGAGTTGATATAACAACACTGTCATCAAATTTAACACGATAATGTTTAAGGCTTATTTCAAGGCGATTAAAATATAATACTGAAGATTTACCTTCTGATGCATTTTCAATCACGCGCCTTCTTACAGCTTTTATGCGTGCAACAACCTCCCTTGGACTGAAGGGTTTTACAATGTAATCATCAGCACCCAGCTCAAGTCCCAAAATCTTGTCTATTTCTTCTCCCTTGGCAGTAAGCATTATTATGGGAACACCACTTGTCTTTCTCACCTCTTTGCATACATTCAACCCGTTTACCTTCGGCATCATTACATCCAATACAACCAAAGAAGGAGGTGTCGTTTTAATAATCTTTAGTGCCTCTTCGCCATCATAGGCTGATACACATACAAAGCCTTCGTTTTTCAGGTATATTTCCAGCGATTCATGCACAATCGGATCGTCATCACAAATTAAAATATTAACATTCTGCATACTATACTTCCTTTGTAATTTTATAACTCAAATTTATTTTATATCATTTTTAAAATAATTCAACAAATTTTAATTTATATGTTTATCTTCTAACATTGCATGAATATGTTCTAATAAGTATCCGCGATAATTTTATAGTCCATTTGACTTGAACCCCCGTCGCACTAATTCAATGGCCTTTTTAGGGTAATTGCGTACATAAACGCCACAGCCAAGGGCATACCTCATTATCTGCTTGAGATAACACCTTGCCCTCTTTGTTGTTGCCACCGGCTGCATCGGGCTGAATTTTCTTGCTGCCTGACCGTTCCAGACATATCCGTCAGAACGGTAATATAATCTATTTACAGAACCGTCTGTCTTTCCAAGCGAATTAATTTATACAGAAATAAACTCTCCATATGTTCTCATGAACGATACTGAGAGTTTATTTCAATTAGACGCTTTATATGCAATCTAAACTTCTCCTGATGGCTTTTTTTGATATAACTTTGGTATCATTTGGGGTCTATACTTACTGTTTCACACTGCCATCTCTGGCATAGTCCATCCCTGAAAAGTTTATTTACACATCCATAAGGCGGACGTACATTAAATATCTTATCTAAAGGGAAATCCAAAAGCTTGCTCAGTATAACCCTGATAACTCCTGCATGAGTAATTATTATCACATCCCCGGCGGAACTTCCAATGATATCTTCAAATACCGATATCACTCTTTTTTGAAGCTGATAAAAACTCTCCCCACCAGGAGGCTTGAATGTATCTATATAATTTCCTCTTTTTTCGTATAACTCAGGGAACCGGTTTTGTATATATGAAAAGGATTTACCCTCCCATTCACCCATATCAATCTCATTTAATCCATTAATTAGCTCTTTCTCTATATTTCTGCCATCTAATATAATTTCTAAAGTTTGTACACACCTTATTAAAGAACTGCTATAAGCTTTCTCTATATCAATGCCGGAAAAATATTCCTTTAGCCTCCCAGCCTGTTCAATTCCCTCATTGCAAAGCGGCAAATCGGTAATCCCAATATACCGCTTTTCCGCACCCTCATCAATTTTACCATGTCTTATCAGATAAATTTTTTTATCCATAAACAATACCTTTTCGCAGTTACCTTAATTTTTAATTTCCATCATTTTCTTTGCTGTTAATCTCTTTTTACAGTTTTCACAGATCAGCTCTTCCGGAATATCAAGCTTTTTATTAACATACTCATATTGCTCTTTCGTAATAAAGTATCGGCCGCATTCACCGCATTTCAACAGTTTGAACTCCTTGCCCCATATTTTTCGGATTCCGCTTCCTTCTTCCATTTTAATGCATCCTGTGGGACAGACATAAGCACATGAGCCGCAGCCGATGCATTCGACTGAAGGCTCCTCATATGGTGCAGCAACCTTTTTGATCGTTCCTCTGTTAATGGTTGAGATAGCGTTACAGCCTAATTCTTCACATGCTTTAACACATAATCCGCACATGATGCAGTCATTTCCGTAATCCATTTCAAAGCGGGAGTAATCACCTGCACCACAGTCTTCTATCATGGATTCAATCATTTCATTTTCCGGTGCTTCTGCTTTCAGAAGACTTAGTAAGGTTCTTCGCATCCTTTTGATATCTTCAGTATTGGTTTCGACGGCCATATCCCTCATTACAGGAAAGATGCAAGAGGTAACCACTCTTTTCTTTCCGTTTTCGATGGCTTCCACGATACAGATCCTGCAGGTTGCCAGACCTCTCAGTGACTCAAGATGGCATAAGTGCGGAATGGTGATGCCGTTGCGTTTTGCGATGTCAATCAGGAATTCGCCTTTTTCGGCCATACATTCTTTTCCATTAATAATAACTGTTACAGTATTCATTTTTCCTCACCTCACCTTTACAGCTTTAAACTTGCAGACATCGATACAGTTTCCGCATTTAATACATTTTATCTGGTCGATGACATGAGGCTGCTTGACGCTGCCGCTAATCGCACCGGGTGCGCAGCCTTTTTTGCATAAGCCGCATCCGGCACATACGTCTTCATCAATAGTAAAAACAGTCAATTCTTTGCAAACACCTGCTCCGCATCTCTTGTCCCTGATGTGTTCAAGATATTCATCCCGGAAATATTTCAATGTACTCATAACCGGGTTCGGAGCAGTCTTCCCGAGACCGCACAAAGAAGCTTCTTTAACGGTTTCAGATATTTCAGCCAGTAAATCCAGGTCACTTTCCTGCCCTTTGCCCTCACATATATCCGTTAAAATTTTCAGCATCTGACGAATCCCTTCACGGCAGGATACACATTTCCCGCAGGATTCCTCAGCCAGAAATGCAACATAGTACCTGGCAAACTCAACCATACAGGTTCTTTCGTCTGTTACGATAACCCCACCCGAGCCCATCATGGAGCCGGCAGCTACCAACGTATCGAAGTCAATCGGTAAGTGCATCAATTCTTTTGGAATGCATCCGCCCGAAGGTCCGCCTGTCTGCACAGCCTTAAATTCTTTATCTCCAACAATACCGCCGCCGATATCAAAAATCAGCTCCTGCAGTGTTATGCCCATGGGCACTTCAACCAAGCCTGTATTTTTCACCTTGCCGACAAGTGAAAACACCTTTGTTCCTGCATTTTTAGGACTTCCGATTCCTGCAAACCATTCGCTCCCCTTTTCAAGTATGACGGGAACATTAGCCCATGTCTCGACATTGTTTAAAATTGTGGGCTGCCCCCAGAGGCCGTATTCGGCAGACCGTATATACTTGGCTCGGGGCTCACCGGCCTTCCCTTCGATGGAAGCCATCAAAGCCGAGGATTCGCCGCATACGAAAGCTCCGCCGCCTCTCACAATCTCTATATCAAAGCTGTGATCACTTCCCAGAATATTATCTCCCAGGTAGTTAAATTCTTTAGCCTGTTCAATGGCACGATGCATATTTCCCAAGGCAAGACCATATTCATCCCGAATGTAAATATACCCATTTTGAGAATTCAATGCAATCGAAGCGATAATCATTCCTTCCAGAACGGAATGAGGGTCTCCTTCCATGATACTTCTGTCCATAAAAGCGCCAGGATCTCCTTCATCACCGTTACAAATAATATATTTAGGGAACCGATCAATTTTTTTGCATGTTTCCCATTTAACGCCTGTCGGAAACCCTCCGCCGCCTCTACCCCGCAGACCTGATTTTTTAATGTCGGAAATAATATCATCTCCAGACATTTTCAGCGCCTTCTTTAAAGCTTGATACCCCCCGACTGCCAAATAATCATGAATGTCAGACGGGTCAATTTCTCCAATATTGCGCAATGCTATTTTAGTCTGTTTTTTAATGAAATCCGGTTCGCTATGTGAACGAATTCTTTTTTTAGTTTTGAGATCCAGATAAAGAAGTTTTTCGACTGCTTCGTCTTTAATAATAGTTTTTTCGATGATTTCCGGCACATCATTCAATCCAACACGATAATAAGCAATATCGTCGGGGTAAATTTTAACAATAGGGCCTTTTTCGCAAAGTCCGTTGCAGCCTGTAGATTTAACATAGGGAACTACTTCAATATCAATCTTTCGCTTTTCTATTTCAGCCCTTAACGCTTCTAAAATTTTTTTACTGCCATTAGCTAAACATCCGGTCCCGCAGCAGACCTTAACTATTCTCTCACTCATTGAACTTTCACCTCCTTGTAGCTCTCAATAATGCCGGCTATGTTCTGAGCTGTTAATTTTCCATAATACTCTCCGTTAATAACCATAACCGGCGCAAGAGCACAAGCTCCTAAACAATTGACCGTTTCAATTGAGAAAAGTCCGTCAGGCGTTATTTCCCCTACCTTGATTCCAAGCAATTTTTCCAGCTCGGATATAATAACCATTGAAGACCTGATATGGCAGGCTGTTCCGTCACAGACCTTAATGACATATTTCCCTTTCGGATTAAGACTGAGAGCTTTATAAAAGGTTGCCATGCCATATATTTTACTTAAAGGAATTGACAGATATTCAGAAATTGCCTCCATCGCTTCCCTTGGGATATAATTGAACTTCCTTTGGATATCCTGCATAATGGCCAGTGAAAAACGCTTTTCGGCAGGGTACCGGGATATAATTTCTTTCATCGTATTTTCATTTACCATATTACCACTTCCATTTTGCATATTGTTCTCCATCTTATCAACCCCTATTGTCCACTTTTCTTTTATACCCTACTCCCTCACTACTTCCATTCTATGGCTGTAAACGCTTATAATATGAATCCCGTCTTCTTTTTCTGCATACCGTACCCAGTAAGTCACATTTTTAAAACGTAAATTAGCAAGATAGCTGGAGTCTTCAGGATTGTAAAAGCGCTCACCCGAGATTTTGGAATGCTCTATTACTTTCTCTATGTCTTCAGCGAGAATAAATCTTTCCTCCATGGTTTTCCATATTTCATCAGCAATTACCAAATTCAATACGTTTTTCTTATCCAGATACGTTTCAGGTTCTTCATTCCATATTTCACTTAAAAGCCTGCTTTTTAGGCCGGCTCTGTTTGCGTGCCGCTGTGAAAGATTTGGCATTTTTTTATTTGCTGTTTCATCCAAATTCTCCCCAAAAATCAGGTCCAGAATATGATAGGTTCTTTTACCGCCCTCCACAAACAAATCTTTGCACATAGCACAGTAAACCAAAATATCTTTATCACTTTCATTTATTCGGTCTTTCACAAAATTTTCTGTTTGCTCTCTGTTGGCAAAATAGACAAGTCCGCCGTATCCGCAGCATTTCGTTTTTTCTTTTGAATATTTCAGCTCCTGTATTTCATAACCAAGCTTTACCGCAATATTCCTCAGACTTTCGTGAATATTTTTATTATGCCTTGTTGAGCAGGCATCATGGACATTCAAAATGTGGTTTTTCCCATTTTGTGCAGTTTCCGGAAGTCCATAGCTTTCAAAAATTTCCCACAAAGATATAAAATGTATCTCCGGAAGATATTTTTCAAAAATGCCGCAACAGCTTGAGCACGCCAGAATAAAAGTAGGTTTGCCCATTTCATCCCATGCGTTTCTTAATCTTTCAATACTTTTTTCCATCAAATCCCGTCTGCCTGCCCAGTCGGCGGGAGCGCCGCAGCAGCCGAGCATTATTCCGACGCCTTCTTTTATCCTGGATAAAAGATATTTATAAGCTTTTTCGACATACTCCGGAGAGGACGCTGAAAGCTGGCATCCCGGATAGAAAAAATAACGTACTTCCGGAGTTGCAGGAGGTAATTTTACCATAAAAAATTGCCCGCTATTGCTGAATTCCATATCTTTCAAAGCAAAATCATGGGCTGAAACCGGCATTTTGCCCTGTTTCACCATACTTTCCCTTGTTTCCTGTATGATATCCTTCATGCTGACGTCCACATGACATTGTTCACCGCATAACCCACACATTGTACAGGAATTTATCATCTTATTTGCATATCGTGTACCCATGATAACATTTTCGTTATTATTAATCTGCCTTATATAATTTTTCGGACTAATATTGAATTTCCTCATATGACTGCACGAATCAATACATTTTGTGCATCTGCATTTAAAGCATCGTCCTGCTTCATTTACAGCCTCATCCTCACTGTATATGTCACCGGTTCTTACAACGGCTGCTGCAGGTTCAATGTCCTCCGCTTCATAATTAAGAGGTGTTTCAAATGGCCCTTCCCTTTCCCTTGCAGCCGTCATGGAAATTTTCTTTACATATCTCTCCATGGAAGATGCAGCTCGCCTGCCTGAACTTACTGATAAAATAACAGAGCCTTTTTTATATAAAAGACTTCCCCCGGCAAATAAGGATGAATATTCTACTTGAAAAGTCTCAGGATTAATTTGAAGATTTTCGTCCCATTCTCCTGTGCCAAGGAAAACCGCATTATTCTCTTTAATAATCTCGTTTAAATCTTTTTCGCTGATACATCTGTTTAAAATCACCTCAATATCTGACTTGCTAAATATTTGAAGTTCTTCTTCTATAATAGCCTTATCAAGGGTTGCACCTTCGTAATCCCATAATCTGCCGCCTAGTTTATCCGACTTTTCATAAATAGTGACCTTAAAACCTTTTTTGTCAAGCTCCAATGCAGCCGAAATCCCGCTTAAACCTCCTCCGATTACAGCAGCCTTTCCAACGCCCTTAGGAATGGGCCGTGTTTTTTTAGGTTGTGTGTATCCATACCTGACTGCTGCCTTTTCAAGCTCACATATCCTTATTGCTCCACCGACAGCCTCTCTTACACACACACTTTCACAAGGATGGTCACATATCATCCCAAGCACTCTAGTAAAAGGCATTCGTTTCTCCAATATTTTATAGGCTTTTTTAAAATCGCCTTTTTCTATCTCCGCCATAAATGCCGGCACATCCACGTGAATAGGGCACCATGCTGCACATGCTGCAGGTTCATCATAAATACATCTGTCACCCGTTTTCAGCAATCTTTCATTGTCCATTGAGGATACCTCCATTAGTGAAGCTTAAAATCAGAAAAAAGTTTGCTCTGCAAATTCTCCTCCAGATATTTTGCAGCCTGTAACAATATGGAATTGGAGATTTCGTATTAGATACTACTCCAATTCCATATTTTCAGTTTAATTTACATCTGCATAATATAAGCTAAAGTTTTCTCAAGCCCTCCAAAACCCTTTCCGGATATGCCGGAAGTTTAGTTATACGTACTCCGGTAGCATTGTAGATTGCATTGATAATCGCTGCATGCGGCGCAGATAGAGGCATTTCTCCGGCACCTGCCGCACCGTAATAGCTCAGTGGTCTTGGGGTCTCCTGGTGAATAAGCACGATATTGTCAGGAACATCTTTGATTTCCGGGATTCCGCAGCGTATAAGAGTCGTATGCTTTTTCAAATCTTCAAAGTCTTCGCTGAGGGCAAGACCTATTCCCTGTGCCAGGCCGCCGTAAAGCTGACCTTCAAGGACCAGTTTATTCACGATTGTACCGCAGTCGGAGGCCAGGGTAAGTTTTTCAACTTTGGTCTCACCGGTTGTAGTATCAACCGCAACTTCCGCTAAAAGCACACCATACATATAGACTGGGAATGGATTTCCCTGCCCTGTAGCCACATCACATGCAGTACATGGTGCAGTCCATTTTCCCTCATATTTTACCGGCAGCTTTTCAGCAATCATTTCATCATAGGTGCGGAAAGTGCCATCAGGTTTTTCCAGCGCATCCAAAAGATTTCTACATGCCACTGTTATGGCATTACCTGTCATCACGTTTGAACGGCTTCCCCCTGCAGGTCCGCTGTTTGGTGTAATTGCCATGTTATTCATCACAAGTTTTATTTGTTCCGGCTTGATACAGAGCGGCCTTAATGTTTCATAGGCAAAGCTCAGTGCTCCCATATCTGCACCCTGACCATGGTCTTCCCATGAGCTGTATACAGCAACTCCATCCGGTGTTATCTCTGCACATGCTTCTGATGAATCCGCACCGTCAAGTCCGCAGCCATACTCAAGCAGTGTGATGCCTGCGCCGTATTTGATATCTCCGCCTCGTGCATTCCTGGCTGCGGCATTTTTCTTAGCCTCCTGGTACAGAGGTCTTATTTTATCAAGCAGCTGCGGGTAAGCAATGACATCAGGCGGACATCCGGTAGGAGTGGTTGAGCCTTCTCTATATACATTTATATATCTGAACTCTAACGGATCCATGCCGATTTTTTCAGCCAGTTCATCTATCAATACTTCTGAAGAGAACAAGCTTTGGGGTGAACCGTAACCTCTGAAAGCGGAACCCCATGCATGATTTGTTGCAACTGTTCTGCCCTCGCCTCTGATATTGGGGATATTGTAACCGGCACCTATGAACTGATGTCCTCTCATTGTCAGAAGGTCGCCAAATTCACAGTAGGGACCATGGTCAACCGTCCAGTCTGATTCCATAGCAACAAGTTTTCCATACTGATCAGCACCTAACTTGAGGTTGATGAAGAACGGTGATCTTTTTCCCGTATAAGTAATCTGCTGATACATGTTGAATTCGAGGAATACCGGTCTCTTAGCAACAAGTGCGGCAACACCAAGCAGGCCTTCCATGGTCGGACTGAATTTATATCCAAAGGTTCCTCCTGCATTATTTTGGACGATAAATAATTTTTCCAGGGGCATACCAATACCTTCCGCTACCATTAAAGCATGCAGATGAATGCCTATGCTCTTGGAATGAATAATCAAATTTTCTTTTTCATCAAGGTATGCAAACCCCACATCCGGTTCAATAGGAAGATGAGGCTGTCTTCCAACATAAAAATCATCCTCAGCTACATAAGGCAGACTATCCATTAAAGGCGCGGTGTCATTGCCTTTAACCGTCTGGGTTTCAAAATACACGTTGGGAGTACCGGGATGTATTTCAATTGCATATTCATCCATAGCTTCAGGTGCGCTCATATATGCCGGCAATTCTTCCAGCTCAACCTGAACTTTTGCAGCTGCCTGTTCGGCCTGCCAAGGAGTATCTGCTAATACCATAGCAATAGCGTCTCCAAACTGGAATACCTTCTTATCATTAAGAATCGGTCTTTCTTTACCGTCCCCTTTGTTCTGCGGGAAGGCCAAACCATTGATTCTGTTTGTTCCGGGAACGTCCTTGTAAGTGATAACCCTGAATACTCCCGGCATTTTTTCAGCTTCTTTAGTATCTATAGAAAGGATATTTGCATGAGACACTTTAGCTTGAACAAGCTTGATATGCAAAGTATTTTTAGGAAGTTTCAGCCCCAAATCCCCTCCAAAATCCCAGGTTCCTGTAACTTTTGCAGCAGCTGACGGCCTGACTGCTTTTGACCCGAGAATGCTTTCTCCAGCCTTTAGTTTAAACCACATATCTTCTGTTTTTATTTCACCTCTCATTAGCTTTGCAGCATCCATAACCGCATCCACTAATGGCTTGTACCCTGTACATCTGCAAAGGTTTCTGTTTTTCTGGAACCAGTCTCTTACATCTTCTCTGGTAGGATTTATGTTTTGATTCAACAATGCCATTGCAGAAACAATAAATCCCGGAGTACAGAAACCGCACTGTGCTGACCCGTGAACCATCCAGGCAAGTTGAAGCGGGTGCAGTCTATCCTTTGTGCCTACGCCTTCGATTGTAATAATCCGGGCACCATCTGGGATTCTTTCCATCTTGTAGAGACAAGATCTTACAGGCACACCGTCCCACAGAACCGTGCATGCACCGCATTCTCCTTTCCCACCACAACCAACCTTGGTTCCCGTGAGTAAGAGCTTATTTCTTAATATATCTGCGAGGGTTTCATCAGCATTCGCTGTTATATGTTTTTTTATTCCATTAATGAATAAGGTTTTCTCAATCATGCAATCATCTCCTTTTTATTCTTACTATTTAGAAATACCCCTATTATTCAGACAATTATTTTTATTGCTCCACTTCAAACAATTCTTTAAATTTCGCTGCAACTATCCTTTTCTTGTTTATGTTGGACTTGACAGCATCTACGTATTCTATTGCCCTTGTAGGACAGTATTTTGCGCATAATGGGTTACTGTCACACAAACTGCACTTCAATATTTTCTTTTGCCTGGAGCTGTAGTGAATATTTCCCAAAGAGCACGCGCTAATACAAAGCTTGCATCCAATACATTTATTCGGATCTACTACGACCGTGCTGTTTTCATCTCTCGAAATAGCTTTTCTCGGACATACTTTCATACATGAAGCATCTTCGCACTGCATACACATTACAGGTACTGAAACTTCCGCCTCTTCAAAAGTGATTACATTAACTGCAGAATTTGAACAAACTGACTCACAGGTTTTGCAGTTATTGCATTTTTCAGGAGAAATTATTAAAATCTTGTTCATAATAAGCCTGGTTACCGCAATTGCGATACCAGTTTCACCTCCTTAAATTTAATTTGTTATTTTTATTGTCAGCAGGACTGCTTTCAATATAATATTAAAAGCAAATGCCATGCCGGCAAATATAAAAACCGAAATCGCAAAGATGTACTCATGATGATTCCCTATTCCCAAATTCATAATCATGATTTGTCAGTATTTCTTGTACCTTTTCATAGCTTTTCACCAGTATATTGCCGCATTTTAATCTGTATTCCTGATTGTTATTCCAATCTGTCACACTGATTACACCTACAAGATCTCTGCACTCTGTCCCCCCAAACTCTGATTCAAACCATTCTGTATATTCATCAACCATACTGGAATATCCTTGTTTTGGATATTCAATGCTGCTCCCTTTTCCTGCATAAAGACCCAGAATCGCAATCCCCCCCGTCAGCACTCCACATATCTTCGGAGCACTTCCGATACCTATACAGAAACCATTTAAAGCTCTTAATAAATCTTCATTTTCTTTTTCTTCTTCATCAAGTGCCATTTTCACCATAATCTGAGTACAGCGATAGCCTTCATTAAATAGCTTAAACATCTTAAAAGCCGTATCATCCATAATCTGTCCCCCTTTTCCGGCAACCATGAGGATTCATTATTTATCCTCCAGTTCTTTTTCGACCATCAACATTTTGCCCAGAGCTAAATCCTCTCCCACAAATACATTATGACACTGTGGACACTTCATCAGCTCCACTTCAAAATTTCCTCCAAGGTAGTTTGCCTTTACTTTGCAAAGCACCAATTTTTCCTTGCATTTATCGCATATCCATGGCATATCACGTTCGTTTTCCTCTTTCATATCCTACTCCTTCACTTTTTCCATTCTGTGGCTAAACAGTATTATATGAATTCCGCCTTTTTTTTCAGTGCTGTTAGAATGATTTCTTCTATAAACCTAATTTTATAATATATAACAAGCAAAATTCGTGCCAAAAACAAATTCGCCCTGCCGGACGGCTATAAAAACCATGCAAATTACCTAATGGACAAATCTGACCCTGCGGTTATTCCAGAATTTTGCGCAAACTATTTCCTAAATAAAAAAACCCCGTCAAACTGAGGGGGTAGTGGAATTTAATTAACTTTTAAAACATTGTTCCATTTTGGAACACGACTGCTGAAATTATTTATTCCAAAATGGAGCAATGTTCTATTTCGGAACAAATCGTCCTTATGTCTTCCATTTTTCTATAAAGGGTATTTCTCCCAATACCCAGTGCTTTTGCGGCCAAAGTGACGTTACCTTTGTATAATTCCAGAACCTTCATTATATGCCGCACTTCCATAACTTCCAATTTCAGATTTTCCTCCATCGTTTTCATGGTGACATCCTGTTGTAATTCATTTTGGTTTACCGCCGCAAAAGCTTTTGCATCGGTACAGCTGTCTGCCTTTATGAAGCTGTCAGGAATGGTTCCGGTATTTACCATCAGCTCTATTGTATTCTCCAGCTCCCTGACATTTCCCGGCCATTCATATTCCAGAAAGGACTTCATGGTCTCATCATTAATATTTACACTTTTCTTGTTAAGTTTGACAGATATTCTTTCCATAAAATACTGACTCAAAATGGGTATGTCAGCTTTTCTTTCTCTTAATGGCAGCAGTTTAATAGGAATGACATTCAGCCTGTAATACAAATCCTTGCGAAAATTACCTTTTCGGACCTCTTCCTTCAGATCTTTGTTGGTAGCAGCAATCACTCTTACGTCCACAACAATCTCCTTGACGCTTCCAACCCTGCTCACAGTACCTTCCTCAAGGACCCGAAGCAGTCTGGTCTGCATATCCAACGGCATTTCACCGATTTCATCCAAAAAAATCGTACCACCATCTGCAATTTCAAATTTTCCGGGTTGCCCGGTGCTTTTTGCGCCTGTATAAGCTCCTCCTTCATACCCAAACAGTTCAGATTCTATAAGGTTCCTTGGTATTGCACCACAATTTAACACTACAAAAGGTTCATCCTTTCTGCAGTTGTAATTGTGAATTGCCTGTGAAAAGAGTTCTTTCCCCGTACCACTTTCACCCATAATCAGAACATTAGATCTGCTGTCTGCAATTTTTTTAGCATATTCAATAATCCGTAAAAAGTTCTTATCTTGTCCAATGATTTTATCGAAGGTATAAATAGCCTGATGCCCCATGATTCTGTTAGCCATCTTTCTAACCTTTTTGACTTCCATGAAAACAAAGACGATATTCATTAAATGATGTTCATCATCAAGATGAGGATAGACACTTAAGTTAAGCTGCAGCTTTTTTCTCCTGGAATTCACAAATACATCTACGTTCGTAAAGCTTTGTTTGTTCATGACTGAAGTTTTCACATTTCCCCAGTCCTCCAGCAGATTACACATTTTCATCAATCTCATTTCATCCGGGCGATAGCCAAACATATCCGAAACTTGTTGATTGACTGTTATGATATTGCCCCTCAGGTCAGAAGTTAATATCCCCGCATCAATAGAATCAATGATAATCTCTGTAAATTTTTTGGTCATTGATAGTTCTTCCGTATATCTCTTGATATTGAGTATTTCTTCTATTGCATTGGCCGCTGCCACTACCATGCCCAGCGTGTGTAAATTGACTGATTCACTGTAACCGGTTAAATCAATGCTTCCAATAATTTCACCCCTGGGATTTCTTATAGGTGAGGCTGAACAGGTCCACCGGTGATATGCCTTAATGTAATGCTCATTACCTGATACTTGCAAAGGTTTGCCCTCAACCAAAGTCGTGCCCATAGAATTTGTACCGATGCTCCATTCATCCATATATGCTCCAGGCACCATTTTAAATGAGAAGGCTTCGGATAGAATGCCTGA
The DNA here is from genome assembly GCA_002381185.1 of Firmicutes bacterium UBA3553. Lineage (GTDB taxonomy): Bacteria > Bacillota > Clostridia > Tissierellales > Sedimentibacteraceae > Sedimentibacter. Next base: position 52,504 of record DFOA01000053.1, read on the forward strand.
ATCACCTATTATACTTAAAATACAGCCTTCCTCGTCGGTTATTATGGAGAAAAAGTTAGATCCTTTGACGAAATTATATAATTGGGTCATATAGAGTTCGGCCGTATCAATCAGTTCCCTTTTGGCCTCAAGTTTCTTGAAAAGCTCTTTGCCGGTAATTATCTTTTTACTAAAGATCCGTTCCTTCTCAACTTTATATTCTCTGCATCTTTTATGAGAATTTATGATATAATCCTTTTCTGTAGCCATTTCTACAATACTCATCAAATTCACTCCCTTCTTTTCAACCGCTTAACAAAATTAATTCATCATCAAACTGCAAAATATAAACATTATTTTTTTCCTTCATTGCAGGCTGGATAATACGTGAATGGTTTATATTTTGTATACGATGTCCGGAAAGCTTACTACCTTATAGAGTTCTTCAAATGATTTTGCAGCATTGATTTCGTTATTTACTTTCTTAACAATATCCAAGACATCGTTTTCCAAAGATTTATAAATAGTTCATAATTTGTATAAACAAGCACTCTTCAAATGTACTTGATAATTCTTCTGATGTATCCCATTGAAGGTTTTGGCATTACACGAGAATAAAACCCGAGGTCTTCAAACCCTGTACAGCTATTAATTAATAGGCACTTTTCAAGGTTTATTACAGCTTATCGCCATTCTCGCACCTCATTATACCAAATAGAGCACCTGTTTGCATTGTATCACTGCTCAGAAATTTAATCAATAAGAAATTTATGTTTTGGCATTGATGATGAATTCATTTATTCCACATTCAATTCATCGGCGAGCAGTTTCAGAATATCGTCCCCCTTATCTGCAAAATATAGACGGACATCTTCTTTTACAGAAAATGAAAAGCAGCTTTCAAAATCAGATTCTGCAAGACAACGGCGGATTTCCTCTTTATCAAGAATTTGTTTCAACATTATCACCTCAAAACTCGGAGATTTCTCCTAACATGCCGCGGTGCTTTTGCTTTATACTCAAAAGCAGAAACCCACTTGTGCTGGAAGGAGCAAAATATGAAAAAAACAAAAATTATTATCGACTGTGATCCCGGTCACGATGACGCCATTGCCATTATGGTAGCAGGCAATCATCCTGCAATTGATCTGCTGGCTTTGACTACCGTTGCCGGAAACCAGACACTTAACAAAACAAAGGTTAACGCTCTGCATGTCTGTGAGCATTTGGAACTGGATATCCCTGTATATGCCGGTATGCCGCTTCCTCTGGTTCGTGAACAGGTTGTCGCTGGCAATGTGCATGGGGAATCAGGACTTGACGGACCTGTCTTTGGACCGCTGCACACAAAAGTACAGCCGAAGCACGCAGTAAATTATCTTATCGATACACTACTGGCAAGCGATGGGGATATTACACTTGTTCCTATTGGTCCGCTGACAAACATTGCAGCTGCCATGAGAATGGAGCCAAAAATTCTGCCAAAACTCCAACAAATTGTGCTTATGGGCGGCGCTTACGGCACCGGGAATTTCACGCCATCGGCAGAATTTAATGTTTTTGCCGACCCCGAAGCTGCCAGCATTGTCTTTCGCAGCGGTGTAAAACTCACTATGATGGGATTGGACTTGACGAACCAAACCATTTGTACGCCTGACATCATTCAACGCATGGAATCAATTGGCAACAAAGCCGGCAGTTTGTTTGCCGACATTATGCGATTTACACTTAACTCTCAAAAAATTGCCTTTGGACTTGAAGCGGGACCTGTGCACGATGTCACCTGCATTGCTTATCTCGTCGCACCAGAGTTATTTACAACGCAGGACATGAATGTGGTTGTGGATATCAACCGCGGCCCATGCTATGGCAGAACAGTTTGTGACACCATCAACTGTTTGAAACAGCCTGCCAACTGCACAGTCGGTACCGGCATTGATCTGACAGGGTTCTGGGATTTGGTTTTTTTCTTATCCGGCCTACCATAAAACACTTCTACGCTGGTCCGTTCCGGCTGCATCATATTTTGCAGCCCATTCAACGAATTCACGATGACTTTCGTACATATCTCCACTTTCAAGTATGAATCTCCTGTTATGTATTAGGAATTAAAACGTGTGTAAATTATTATATTTACACATTTTATATACATATACATAATACAATATAATATAATTTATATTATGTATAAAGGATGTGAACATGTGGTTAATAACTTTACAAACAGTCAGACTTATAAAAACCTAATAGATTCTTACAATAGAGATTTAATGGAAAGTGCAAAATATCAGATGTCTGGTGATTATGCAGGAAGAGAAGGATATCATCAAATAAGCAACATATTTCATGCAACTTCAGGTAACGAAACACGGCACGCTGAAAGATGGTTAAGATTTATAATTCAAAGTGATGAGTTGCCCTCAACACTATCTAACTTACAGAATGCAGCACAAGAAGTATATTATGAAGGAACAGATTTATATATGCAATATGCACAAACAGCCAGAGAAGAAGGATACACAGATATTGCAAATACATTTGAAGCAGTTGCGTTAATTGAAAGACATCATTACTTCACATTCAATAAATTAGCTGAAAATATTCAAACCAACCAAGTGTTTTGTAAACCAAACAGCGTCGTTTGGATCTGCCTTGCTTGCGGCAATCTGGTATGGGACGAATGTGCTCCGGAAATATGTCCTGTTTGCCAATATCCTCAAGGATACTATCAAATTAATTGCGATAACTTTTAAAAACAATTCATATCCGCAGGCATTTTACGACCTTTCAGCACTTTTATTTGACAACAATTTATCCAAATATATGGATTTAAACTGTTTACTGGCCATCATCTGCTTTAAAGGCGGTAATTTAAAAATAACTCCAAGTACTGCTGCCATCGCACGATGATTGGCAAATGCCTGGTTATCAAATATGAGATTTTGGAGGGTTCCTTTTTCGATTGCCTGAAGTACAAATCTATGGGTACTATTCACCGGCGTAATGACCTGGACCTCTCTTCGCACTAATTCAATAGCTTTTTTAGGGCAATTGCGTACACATACGCCACAGCCAAGGCATACCTCATTATCTACTTGAGCTGACACCTTGCCCTCTTTGTTGTTTTGCATAGAAATTGCTAATACCGGACATACCTTTTCACATTTACCGCATCCGACGCATTCCTTTGAAATCTCAGGTATATAATTTGTAGTTGCCACCGGCTGCATCGGGCTGAATTTTCTTGCTGCCTGCAAGGCTTCACAACAACAACCGCAGCAATTGCAAATAAATGCAGGATCTTCACGAACATTTTCACCAATTTGTACCAGATTAGCTGCATAAGAACGTTCTAATACATCCATTGCCTCTTTCTTGTCAATTAGCCTCGCATGCTGCCCATTTTCTGCAAGAGAACGCGCAACATTTCCAAGAGTAAGGCAAACATCCAACGGGGCATTAATTTCACACGGGTGGCCTGCATGTAACATCTTATGTCTGCAGTAACAGGTTCCAAGGCCTATATGAGCTGATTCCTCAATAATATGGCTTGCTCTTTCATAATCCAGAATATGAATTGTATTGTCATTAGTTAAAACCGGCTCCTGCACATAAACCCGACCAAGATGCGTCTCTGTTGCGAAAAACAAATCCTTGACAAAATCTTCCTCTACATTCATATATTGATAATACAATTCGCTTAAATATTTCTGATCAATATCTCCTCTTGTACGCATCAATGCAAATTCAATAAACCCTGCCATTGGCGGCGGCATTACAAATTGACGCACTCCTTTATAAAATGAGTCCACAAGCAACGCCTTCTCACACAGATGCTCTAAAAAAGCTTCTGCTTTCCCCTCACTGATATTCCAGATTTTTGCTGCTTTCTTTGCAGTAAATGGGCGAACCGGCAATAATGCGACCAATTCAGCCTCTTTATCTGTATATAGAACCTGCAAAATTTTATACAGGCTGTCCGCCGCCGGAGCTCCTTGTGTAAACCAATTGATTCTTTCTTCTAAATTCTTATATGCATCTTTACTTGTAATATGTCCCATGGATTCCCCTTCCTAATTTACACTTTATTCAACTACAAACTCTTCCGTTGACTGCAAGCCGTTCCAGACATATCCGTCAGAACGGTAATATAATCTATTTACAGAGCCATCTGTCTTTGTATAGTCTATAACAAAAACCTGCCCTTCTTCTATAAACATCGGATAATCGTCATAAGGCAGCACGTCCCCTGTTTTCTTATTGTCCTTGAAATCCTCATATGCGTTTTCCAATCGCCAGAATTCCCGAAATGCAAAATCCTTAAATCCTGTTAAATCTTGTTTTCCAAAGTAGGATGCTTCATAATTTTTCTGGTTAACTGTAATTGTATCTACCCGTAAAGGTTCAATATCTTTCGCTAACCAGGCTAAGTCCTCAGAATATATATTATCGCCGTAACGTTCCTTTAATTGTCTTGCCATGCTAGGAACAGAATTAGTCATATAATCCATAGCATCAAAGTCCGTATGAGCACCTCCATAAATTCCCATAATGTTCTTGTTCTTTAGTTTGTCAAATTCACGGATAAAATTTTCTGCCATTTTGTTTTCGCGATATACATCATCAGAGTGCTTATAATAATACTTGCCTTGCTCAATCGCTTCTTGCGTCAATATATATTGCTCAGAATTTTCCATATTATTTTCTTCAAGATACTTCAAATACCGCTGTCCGGCAGTATCGTACTGGTGACCTACATCCGTACCGTGGAAAATGGTTTCGGGATACTTACTTTTTATTTTCTTATAAAATTCCTTAATATATGGGTTATGTGCTGGTGAACCTTCCCAATCCTTATATAGTTCCTCAATAATATCGTCATTGTCCGACTGCATCCATAAATTTAAAAGCTCTGCAGTATAATACGGATATTCAATAAATAAATGCCTCATATTCTCCTTATGATAGTATTCATCCCACAACTCTAATTCTTTTTCCAATATTTCTTCAACACCATGGTTCTCTCCATACAGGTAAATCTTACCCGATGATCTATCCGAAGGTGTGTCTGTATCAACCGATACATTTCTGACTGTACAAGCAGCCAATACCAACAGCATGATTAATGCAACAACAAACGCAGAAATTTTTATATTTTTCATAAATCCCCCATAATTTTATTAATTAATTTATCTAAAAATATACTTAATATTAGTATATATCAGCCGCGCTTAAATTTCTACCAAAATTTGTATTTAGCTGAATTAGTAAGTTATAAATAAACTCCATAATAATGTTTTATGAAGAACCGTTAAATTAATGTTGACTATTATGGCAAATAGAGGTAAAATTTTAAAAATCTTATAGTGAGGGGGATAACTATGGAAGACTGCATACGTATTGTTCAGGAGCATTATGACAGTGATGTGCAATATGAGTGGGACAGACTCGAAAGGCACCCTTTTGAATTTCCAATAACTACGAAAATGATGGATAAATATATTAAACCCGGTGACAGAATTCTGGATATAGGCGGAGGTCCGGGGCGTTATTCCATTTATTATGCTCAAAAGGGCTGTGATGTCACTCTTGTTGATTTATCTGAAGAAAATGTAAAATTTGCTCTCGAAAAATCTAAAGAAGTAAATGTGAATATTAAAGCTATTCCAGGTGATGCAAGAGAAGTAAGCAAATTTATAAGCGGAGAATTTGACCATATATTTGTTATGGGACCTATGTATCATCTGCTCGAAGAAACGGATAGAATCAAGGCTTTAAACGAAGCCTTATCTTTACTTAAAGACAGAGGGCTGATATACATTTCTTTTATTCTTATGTTTGCCGGCATGATTTTTGGTATGAAGCATTCCCCTGAAATGCTGATTTTAGAAAGTGAGCAAGTTTTTATTAATGCAGTTTTAAAGGGAAAATCCTATGCCGGAGATGCATTTACAAAAGCATTTTTTATTGACCAAAAAAATATTGTTCCATTTATGGATAAGTTTCATCTTGAAAAAAAGCATCTTTTCGGTCAAGAAGGCATTCTTGCTCCATGCGAAATAAATATGCTTAATCAACCTCGGGAAGTAATCGATAAATGGTTAGAGGTTTCTGAGCAATTATGCGAAAGAGACGAATTGCTAAGCTATTCCGAACATGCCATGTATATAGGGCAGAAGCTTTAATAACCCGCGATCTGCAGACCAAGCGAATAAATTTATACAGGAATAAACCCTCCATATGTTCCCATGAACTGTACCGAGGGTTTATTTCAATTTGCCGCTTTATACGCAATCTAAGCTGCTTACCGGCTATAATGATGCCTTCTGTAATCATCAGAGCGATATAAGTCTCTCCCTCCTCGTTGCCTGGTTTCGTATCATGCGAATGTGGCAGGCGATAGACGATCGAATTCTCGCGGGTATAATATACAGGATTCGGGAACTCGCGAATCACAGGATTTAACACCTAACAGATAAGTTTTCATGCATTTCCTTTGTCCTATTACTCAGCTCTACACCTAATTCATCTTTAAAGCTATTGTATAAATCCTTATAATGTTCTTTAAAGCTGTCGTAATCTTTAATACTTGCATAGACATTAAGTAATTTTCTATGGATTTCCTCATCATAGGGTTCTTTTTCAAGAATTAATTTTAAATAAAGAATTCCTCTTGTATACTTTCCCTCTGATACATAAAATTCAGATATATCTGTAAGCATACTCACGTATTTCTCATTAATTCGCACCTGTTCATTTACGGCCCAACAGTAATCATTTTCTTCTAAATACTCCGCTCTGTATAATCGTACCGCTCTTTCAAATATTTCTATGTTTTTACTGTTTACCGTACTGCTAAATACCTTTTCCAATTCTTCAACATCGCAAAAAATTGCACCTATATCAAATTTATACATTTCATTTGAATATACAATTGTATGATCCAGATTAATAGTTTTTAATCCGCTTCTCACATAATAAATATTGGTATGTAAAAGCTTTATTGCATGTTCTTCTTCTTTATTATTCCAAAGCTCTTCTATTATTTTAGATTTGTGTATGAATTTTCCTCTATGATGAATAAGATATGCTGCAAGCTCCTTTGCTTTAGAGGTCCGCCATTTTATACATTGTTGACCTCTTCTTATTTCAAAATTTCCAAAGCATAGAATTTTATTTTCTTCCTCTGATTTATTAAATTTAAAGTTATTTTTATGTTTTTTTATAACCTTTTCCATTGTTTTATCAAGTCTTCGTTTCATTATAGGCTTCATAACATAGTCTGTTGCATTTACTTCAAATGCGTCTAGAGCGTAATTATTGTAGGCTGTTATAAAAACAATTTGTATATCAGGATCTATTTCTGATATTTTTTCGGCTGCTACAATACCTTTCATCTTTGGCATTTCAATATCTAATAATATCAAATGTACTTCTTCATTTTTTATTTCTTCGAAAGCATCAAACACATCTGTATATGCGCCTATGACTTCAATCTCATCGTAATCCCTGAGAAAACGCTCTAAATTATTTAATGCCGGCCGCTCGTCATCAATAAGTATGGTTCTGATCAAAGGCTCCACCTCCATCAATTGGAATCCTTATATAAACCTTAGTACCTTTTTCAGCTTCACTTTCAATCTTAAGACCGTATCCGTAAATACGTTTCAATCTCTTATCTACATTTCTGATACCTACACTTCCATTTATAGACTTTTCACTCAAAATGTTCTTAAGCTTTTCCTTTGTCATACCAACTCCATCATCTTCTACCTTTATGATGATAAATTCATGTTCTTGTTTAATAGAAATATTTATATTTCCACCGTTTTCTTTTTTTAATATGCCATGCTTTACCGCATTTTCTACAATTGGCTGCAATATCAGCGTAGGAATCATAAAACTTATATCATCAATGGTATATTGACAGTTTATTTTTTCCTCAAATCTGGCTTTTTCAATAACCAGATAGGATTGTACAAAATCTATTTCTTTTTCAATATGCACAAACCTGTCCATATTGCTGAAATCAAAGCTGCTTCTTAAATAGTTGCTTAATTCAGTAATTAATTCTGCTGCTTTTTCAGGGTCTGTCCAACAAAATGATACAATTGTATTTAATGCGTTGTATAGGAAATGAGGCTTTATTTGAGCCTGTAAAAATGCCATTTCTGCATTAATTCCATTCTGAACGGACCTTTTTAGCTTAATAAGTGTTTTGACACGGGCTTTTAATTCATCCATTTCAAAAGGCTTTGATAAAAAATCATTGGCGCCTGATTCAAATCCTGTCAAAATCGCCTCAGGATTATTCTGTGCAGTAAGCATAATTACGGGCAAATCATAAATAGAATATTGCTCCCGAATTCTTCTGCATGCCTCATATCCTGACATTTGAGGCATCATAGTATCCATAATTACAAGGTCTATTTCCTTATTTCTTGAAACAATGTCCAATGATTGTATCGCACTTGTAGCTGCAATAATAGTATGTTTTTCGTCAGAAAGTATGTTAGTAAGCGATTGTAAATTTATATAATCATCATCCACTATTAATACTGTAAATTCTTTAGCTGGCTCAATGGATACTGCCATTTCAAAAAACAAATTATGTGAATTTTCTTCCTCCAAAGTGTCGTTACCGCCTGGAGCAACAGCTTCTCGTTTGTTGGTGCTGATGGGCAAAGTAAATACAAATTTTGACCATCTTCCCACCTCGGATAATGCCCATATTTTACCGCCCTGCATTTCTACAAGCTGTTTTGCAATACCGAGGCCAAGTCCGTTACCTCCATAGGAGTTAGATAAATATTCATGATTATGTTCAAAGGATTTGAAAATATCCTTCAACTTTTCTTCCGGTATACCAATCCCGGTATCTTCTATGCTTATTTCTGCCATGTTGTTGTTTTCCGCAGCTGAAATGATTATCTTTCCCTTATCCGTAAATTTAATTGCATTTCCTAATAAGTTATATATAATTTGTATAATCCTGTCCTCATCTCCATCAACAAATGGGAAATCCTTTGGTATGTTATTTATTAACAACACTTCTTTATTTATAATAAGGTATCTCTGTACCGTTACTACTTTTTGCACCACTTGATGTAAATCTATATAGCCCCTGTTAAGCTTAATATCTCCGTGCTTTAGCTTTGAATAGTCCAATATGACATTTACTATATTAGCAAGTCTCTTGCCACTTGATATGACTAAAAGCAAATTTTCTTTTTGTTTTTGCTTGATATTCCCTTCTGTTTCCATGCCCCTTAAAACTGATTCTGTAATACTGACCATGCCGTGTAGAGGCGTTCTCAATTCATGGGATGCATTTACAAGAAATTCATCCTTAAGCTTGTTTAATGAAATCATCTTCTGAGATAATTCCTCCACCTCATCAAATGTCTTCGAGTATCTTGCCGCCAAAATATATGCCTGAATAAACAGCATAATAAATGTTGTGAATCCTATCAATCCTCCCGGCTCACTTTCAATTATATTTGAATAATACAGAGCATCATGAATATAGGTTGCGGAAAAAAGTACGATTCCTAGAAATAGTAAGGTTGCCCCTTGTTTTTTTCTGTATAATGCCTTAAGAATAGCGCTAACAATTTTATAGCATATAATTCCGAAAAATATTTCAATAAAGAATATGTACTTCGTGTAAATATATATGGGAGCAGCACCTATGAAAACGCCGATTAATAAAGATATACCGACAAGAATCCTGGTAGACTTAATTGAAGATTCTTCAGGATATACGTTGTTTACAAAAATAAGCCATACAATTGCTCCCCAATAAACTGTCATATATTCAATAAATATGAGAACCTCGAAGCTTATATTTGGTATTAACGCTGTGATAAAATACTCTCCGGTAAAAAGAATTCTTACAGACATTACAATTAATGCCATAATGAAATATAAGACCGATTTATTCCTTCTTTGCAGCCAGTATATAGCTATATGGTAAATAATCATGCTGCATATGGCACCAAGGAGAAGCATTTCTTTTCTTGCCGAATTCTCTTTCGTTGTTTTTATTTGCTCGAAAGAACCAAATTCTATAGAATGCCAAAACCCGCCTCTTGCATAGGTATAATTTGATACCTGCAGTATGACCTCAAACTCATTAGAATTATTTGCAAAATGAGCTATTTGCGGTTTATATTCCGGGAGGTCGGTTTTCTCATCGTCTCCCACAATCCCGCTTACCGCAATGGTTTTTCCGTTAATCATCAGCTTATATGCGGTAGACTCGGTCAATACTTTAATTCCTTTTAAATCATCTGTATTATTTGTTTTTACCTTCAGGCGATATGTGGCATGTCCCTTTCCTGGAAGCTCCCTTCCATCTATCTCATATTTATTCCATGTGCTGGGTACAGAAAAGTATCCATCAGGCCTATATTCTTTATTCCCTCCATAAAAATCATCGTAGTCGAGTAATTGATTCCAATAAAATTCCCACTCTCCGTCTAAATTCAGAGTACCCTTTCCTTTAAAGTTCCACGCTGTAAGATCCAATACTCCTTTTTCCGCCTTAAATACCTCTTCAGTCTTGGTTCTACGAAAAAGTATGACAATCAATATTAATATGAGTAAAAGAATGATATACTTTTTCTCTATAAAAGATTTCATTCAAACCGCCTTCGGGTAAATTTTTATAACTGATTTCTGATTCCTTTTATTTTATCAATTCTATTGTGCCTTTACAAGACACCTATGGAAAATATTATAGTGAAAGCAGATGACAATTGTCTTTGTCCCCTGCTTTCATGTTTATTATTATTTAATTAATAATTTTTTGAACTTTTCTATTTATTATTGATTGATTAAGCCGGCATTTATCAATAAGTTTCTGATAGCTGCCGCTGCCTCGGCATAGGTAAATGTACCTTTTGGGTCTATTGTTTCACTTGTTCTGCCATTAAATATATTTGCACTTACAGTTTTCTTAACAAAATCGTATGCCCAAGATGATATTTGCTCCCTGTCAGCATAGCTTAATATCTTATTATTATCTACTTCTTCTATGGCAACAATGTTCATTGCTCTTGAATACATAGTCATTGCTTCTTCTCTGCTGATTTCTGCATTCGGTTTGAATGTGCCATCCGTATATCCTCTTATAATATCATACTCTGTAGCAATTGTAATAGCATCTGCCAGACCGTTAGACTCTGTAACATCAGTAAACTTCCCTATTTTTGCAACACCTGTCCTATATAAACCAAGAGCTTTTACAATGTATTCTGCAAACTCACCTCTTGTAATAAATTCATCAGGTATAAAATCTTCCGGATTCCTGATTACAAGTCTTGAGGCCATATCATTTACATATTCCTTAGACCAGTGATTTTCTACAGATGCCACTGTAACCGGGTTCCAGATTACGGAGTAGCTGGAGTTAGTTAAAGAGTTCAGTTTTGCATACCATAGTGTATCCTTCTTGAATACTTCAGTAGGTATATGGGAGAATGTCCCGTCCTGGTTATGGTAAATTCCTGTTGTAATCTTGTTTGGATCAATACCTTCCGGAACTCTCATCACTCTTGATACATAATCAGAAAATTCTGATACAGTAACTTCCCCTACTGCACCTGAATCTGTTATCGTCTTCGCTATAACTTTGAATGACACAGGAGGCAGTACTATTTCATAGCCTTGAAGTTTTCCTTTTTCAATTATTTCTTTTGTCTTTTTTTCATTTATTTTTTCAATTTCTATTTGTATTTCAATTTTTTTGAGCGACTCTGATTTTACGCCTAAATTTGATGCTACTTGTTCAATTCCTATTTCTTTTGCCGGAATAACGTAATCTACGTTTTCTGTTTTAATGGAAAGTGAAAAATCATTACGCTCCATTTTTTTAATGATATCACCGGTTAAAATACCCTTAACCAACGTGTTATCCTTAGACAATACAGATATTTCAACAAGATTGTTTACTGTCTTACCTTCATTTTCTTTTAATACTTCATCTATTTTTTGATTCAGAACATCGGAATCTGTCCTAATTTCTACTATTTTTTGTCCATTTTTTTCTGTAACGGTTTCTACTCCCGCTTTTTCCTGCTTACCATTAACAATTATACTGGTTTCTTTAAATGAAGAATCCTTAGGTTTAGTTGATCCTCTATCATTTCCATTATTCTTACCTTTTAATTCTGCTTCTTTCTGGCTCAGTTTCTGATTAAGTTCCTCTTTTTTTTCTACGCTCATAACTTTTTCAATAATGTCTTTTAAAGCCTCTTTTTCTTCGGAGCTGAGATTATTGTCTTGCGCTAAATCATTCAGACCCTTTATCACTAATTTTTCATAAGCTTGATCTTTTACGTCATTTTCCTTGTTTGAGCTATCAATAATATCTTTCATAATTTCCAGCTCTTGAGTTCCGTTGATATCCATGTTAGTTTCTTCATCAAGGAATCTGTCTACCAGCTTTCCTTTTAGTTCTTCTTTGTCTTTTTCAGTCATGGTACTATTTTTAATTTTTTCATAGATTTCTTGGATATCTTCCAGGTTTTCAGCATTCCTGATTTCTTCCTCGATCTCTGCTTTTTCATTTGGTTTACCATCAAGCTTAGATTTTGCTATGGCTTTCTTATTTTCATCTGTGATATCTTCAATAACCTCATCTAAAGCAGCTTTATCCTCTTCAGTTAAGTTTTCTTCTCCGATATCGTCTATTGCTTTATCAACTATGCGCAGGCGTATGTCATCCTTTTCATCTTCGTCTTTGTCGGATTCATTTATCAGATCCTTGAGCACAACAATATCTTCATCCGTTTCAATAGTAATATCCTTTGTTGGCGGAAAACCACATACCACATCTATAATAATACTCTTAAATTCTTCTTTTTTCTCTTCTTTTATTTCTTCTTTATCTATCTTTTCCTTTAATTTTCTGACGTCATCCATATCCTCCAGGTCTTCTATATCTTTTTCAATATCTGCAATAATAATTTCACCCTGGACTTCATCGAAATCTCGCTCATCTAAGCTGGTATAGTAAACAAAGGTTTTGCTTTCTTCCGGTGCCAATGGACCTGAATCCCAAGTCATAGTAATGGCAGTATCATCTATTATTTCAGCACCTTTAGGAGAGGGTGCATCATAGGACTCAGGCACATATGGATCTGTATTTTTAAAACCAAATATAGATGCTACTGCAGAAGAATTGTTTGAATAAAAGAAAATAGGCGCCCTGGTACCAAAAGCTTTGTATAGAGGGTCGTTGTCGTCGTAGGTTTCTGCTTTTACAACTGCCTTATTGTCTTCTTCTATGGTGTGAGTTACAATATTACTTGTCTCGTATGGACCACCTCTAAATTGAGTATTATCCGGGTCAAAGCTTCTCATATATCTGGCACCATCAAAGGCTTCACCACTGATATTTTTTAAAGTTACTTCATTTCTATAAAACTTATCATTTGCTTTAAAGCTAATGATTTGAGTAATCTCCATTTTTCCATCCCACGTAGAAATAACCTCAGCTTTTAGTAAGTCTTCTTTAATATCAGATTGGTTTGTTATAGTAGTGGGCATGTTCTTACTATTCATTTGAGCACTATTGGTGTTATCAAATGTCTTTTCACCTATTTTATAACCCACTACAAAACGCTCTTCAGGAGTTCCGGGCAAGTAATAATCTATAGGAAGGTCTCTGCCGTTATTATAGCCATCATGATCGGCACTCATACCGATGTTATTTGATCCCCAAGCACCCACTTCTCCTCCAAAGGTTCCACGGAAGTTATCAGGCTTATTCCCCAAGGTACCAAAATCTCCCCAATTGCTAATACCGAGCTCAATAAAGTTACCGCCTAAGAATAGTTCTGTTCCGTTCTCTCCACCAAAAACCGCTCTTGGACCACTATGAAATGTTTGAGTTTTCTGTTCCTTCATGATATAGACACTCTTATTTCCTGCTAAATCCTGCACAATTACATTAAAATAGTAAGTAGTATCTGGGGTTAAATCTGTTACTACCGTTGCCATTACTGCTGTGCCTGTTATAGCTGTACCTGTTACACTATAAGCTATTGTCCCATTATTCTCCGCATCGGTAACAGTTCCGATATTGTATTCTTTTGAGAAAATGACATTGTATTGCAAATGAGCCGCGTCCGTCACAGCATCGCTTGCTGGTTCCCATGATAATTTGACACTATTATGTGTGACATTGCTTGTTGTAATGACTTTTTTAGCTACAACAGGAGGTACATTATCCTCGCTGTAAGAAGCTGCTATGACTGAATCTTCTATGTCAGCATGCCCATAGATAGGCGTAAACACTTCTAAAGTTAAGATTACTGCCATTATAATAGAAATTACTCTAAATTTTCTTTTCAAAAGTATCATCCTTTCATTTTTATTTTTTCTACTTTTTTCGTCATAATTATCTATATTTAGATAAAGCATTTTATCACTTCATTCTCAACAATTTCTCAACAATCTCCATTAAGAGCCTTCAAAGTGTTCATTTTATCCGCTTGAACTGTCAGTTCTAGCTCCAAGTCTGTCCAATCTTTGCGGCTGCACTGTTCAGTTTATAGCGCCATATTAATCCAAATTTAATTTTAGCAACATAAAAAAAGAGCTGTGTTTCCGATGATTTAAAAAACACAACTCTAAAGTTTTTACTTGATGCTAAAATTATTCAATTATTTCATCTTTATATAAAAACAAAACATCGGAATTGCCCATATTTGCACCTCTCTATCCATCAAATAACCTAATATTACTTCTTCATGGAATTTATGCAACCAGCTATGTAATTGCCAGCCCTGAATTGAGAGTAAATACCGGAAAACTTAAGCGAAATTCCGTACCTTTTCCCGGTTGGCTTTCAACATCAATCTTTCCATCTTGAAGTTGAACAAGTTTTTTGACAATTACCAGACCTAAACCGGTTCCTTTTATTTCTAAATCTGTGTTACGCTGGTTCTTAACACTATAAAATCTATCCCATATATGTGGAAGTTCATCAGGAGAAATACCAATGCCATTATCTTTAATGGTGAGCTGAACTTCATCTTTATACGTTTCTATTATAACATTTATACTTCCGTTATCAGTAGCATTAATTGCATTTTTCAGCAAATTCCTGATAATTTGTTCCATACGGTCAACATCGCCCAGCACTACTGATTTATCTGCTGATTTCTTCATAAACAGAATAGTGTTGTTATTAATTTTAGCTATCCCTTCCATAGACATAACTACGCCCTGAGCTAAAGCTGCTAAATCCAACGGAAGTTTTTCTACAGCGATGTCACCGCTTTCCAAACGGCTTAATGACAATATATCATCTACCAGTCTTGTAATATGATATGTCTGCGTGCAGATCATATCTAAATACTTATTCTGCAATGCTTTATCTTCAGCCATACCGTCACGAATAGCTTCGGCAAATCCTTGAACAGCTGTAAGCGGAGTACGCAATTCATGAGATATTTCTGCAAATAACCTTGTTCTTTCTCCTTCTATTTTACTGCTTTTTGACTGAATGTTTTCTAAAGTTACAGTCAATTTTTTAATTTGCTCTGATATAACATTTATTTCATCTAATGAATACTTTTCATTATTTAATATATAATTGCCGCCGTTGTATTCTGCTATACTGGTAGCTAACCGTGTAATAGGTTTTGAAATGCACATTGCTAAATAAACAGAGACAACTATAACAACCATTAAAATAATTATTCCGCCGACAGACAGAAATAATCTCATTTTATTTAAAATAAGATCTGTGTTAGTAGAACGTGACTCTAGCAATATACCTTTTTCAACTGTTTGTTCAGCATCACCCATTGGTATAACTGCCGTAAAAGTAAGCTGACCGGTTTCACTATCAATTTTATGCGCAGCTGTGGTTTTACCACTTGTAAGCACTTCTATAAACTTAGCATCTACTTTACTCCCGGGCACTATTTCCTGCTCTGCTGATGTACTTAATATTGTACCACCTTGATTAAATATGGTAATACGTGCATCAAAGCTGTCTGCTAAAAATTTTAATAATTCTTGTTCAGTTCCAGATTGGCTTCCTATGGCAGTTTCCAATCCGGTAGTTTCCCTGGATAAAGCATAATTGACTCTTTTAGATTTACGCAATAAATCCTGCTCAATCTGGCCATATACTGACTGCTTTACCATAAAATTAGAAAAATTGATTAATAAAACAAGTGCTGTGCTAAAAACTATTACATTTGTAAAAAGTAACCTTGTATATATATTCTTATTTAATTGTTCTAGTAATTTGTGCTTAATTTTATTCAAAAAAACTTTAGTTTCATTCAAAAAAAACTTAGTTTTACACAAAAAAACCTTAATTTTATGGATAAATATGCCATGCGTAAATTTATTCAAATTGTATCACTCCTCCTTTGACGGAGGTGTAAACTGGTATCCAACACCCCAAACTGTCGTTATATATTCATATGGCAGCCCTTTTAATTTTTCCCTTAACCTTCGAATATGAACATCTACCGTACGCTGATCGCCAAAATAGTCATAGCCCCAAACTGCTGTCAAAAGGTCATCTCTTGTATAAACACGGCGGGGGTTCTGAGCCAGATGATAGAGTAAATCAAACTCTCTGGGAGTCAATTCTATTACCGAATCACCTATATTTACTCTTCTGATATCAGCCTGTATTTCTAATTCGCAGTATTTTAACTTACTATATTTAACAGCATCGATAGGTTGTGTACGCCGCTGAACTGCTTTAATTCTTGCAACAAGTTCCCTTGGGCTGAAAGGCTTAGAGACATAATCATCCGCACCCATCTCCAGACCTAAAACACGGTCCGCTTCTTCCCCTTTAGCTGTAAGCATAATTATGGGAATCATTCTAATAGACCTTAATTTTCGGCAAAGGGTAAGCCCATCTATACCCGGAAGCATAATATCTAGAATTACAACATCAGGATTTTCCCTGTCAAAGGCTGATAATACTAAATTGCCATCATTTATACCTATAACATTAAATCCTTCTCTTTCTCCGTATAACTTAACTAATTCCAATACATTTGGATCATCATCCACAACTAAAACTTTACCCAAATAAGGCATGTTTTTCCCTCCTTATCTGTATCATTATTATGCATATTAATGCATTTCATTTTTTAAATTTCCAGTATTTGCACAAATAGATTGCATTTTTATTTATAAATACTATATTTTAATATTTTAAATTATATATGACCAAAATTATATTGTCAACCTTTATCGCCTTTTTGTTCCTTTCTAAAATACGTAAAAAGCCCGGCAACAAGAAGTTATTTCTTTATGCCGGGCTAATACAGCCACCAAACTCGCGTTGTAATAATCTTAACAATCTTTCTTTTTAACATGAACTTGTCCCCCCTTGACATTTGTTTTGAAAGCTTATGTTCTCATTTACTACTTTTTTGTTTTGCTGTAATTTGATACTTTTTTCTTTACATCACTCATAATCCACAAATTTCATTTAATTCTTTCTTACAAAATAATTATATTGTAGAAATATTAACTATCTTTTGCCAAAATATAAAAAGTTGTTTCGAAAATATTAATAAATGTTACGGATAACTTTAAATCTATCTTTTCTAACTCTGCCTCTATGGCTCGATATTTGAAAATTACAGCATAAATTATTTAAAACATAATTTATGATAGTCCCTGACAAGAAACATGCAAAATTCAACAAATACTGGCTTTACGTCTCTTTTTGTACTATAATAGTTCAAAGAAAACAATTATATGGAGGTACTAAAAAGTGTTTTTGTAAAATATAATAAGGAGGATTTAATATGAAGCAATTTAAAAAACTAAATATCATATGGTTAGTCATATTGGCTCTGTTGACTATTATGGTCCCAGCCTATGGATATAATAATGAGGGCAATAAAAAGGGAAGATTTAAATATCGGAGATGTTCTATTCTTCCAAGGATCTGAGGTACTGCTACCAGTATTATATATAGGAAATGGGCAGTTTATCATCGTAACAAAATTTGAAGGTGCGGCAATTCGTGATCTTAATATTTCAGACAGTTATTGGACTCCACGCTATGTTGGGGCAAGGCGATATGAAAAAATCAATGATTAGTCGGATTAAGGCGGACAGTAGGGCCCTCAAGTGAGGGTCTTTTTCGAGTCTCAGATACCTGTGGATGTATTAAATAGTACCAGGAGGAGGAACAAATGAACACAAGAAAGCATATTAAAACAATTACAGCAATTGCTTTATTCCTTTTATTGATAGGTTATTCAGCTTATGTAAAATACGGAGGCGTAAAATTGAAGGATGAAAATGAAAGGCTAAAAAAACAATTAAATATTGCAAACGAAAAAATAAAAGAACAAAAAAATGAACTTGATGATTTAAGATCTTTATTGGATTCTCAAAAAGATATTGATTTTGAAATTGAAGTTAAGGAAACAGGCTCTGATGTTACAGTTTTGGCAATTCATGGAGGTAAAATTGAAAAAGGCACTACCGAATTAGCTTATGCCTTAGCTTCCCATAATAATTACAACTATTATTCATTTCTGGGTTTAAAAAGCACAGATAATTTTTCACTGCATGTTTCTTCAGATAAATTCGCTGAAACATATGCGCTTGAAATGGTTTCCAGATCTAAAGTGGCATTATCAATCCACGGGTGTTACGGTACAGAAGAATTCACATATATCGGAGGCCGGGACACAGAATTGGCAGACAGAATAAAAGAATCACTGATTAAGTATGGTTTTACTGTAAAAAAAGATACTCCGAAGGATCTGGCAGGTATATCGCCAGATAACATAGTGAATAGAAATATAGACGAACGTGGAGTACAGCTGGAAATATCTGAGGGCTTAAGGACAAAGTTTTTGTCGACTGATAAGGATATCTTGCAAAACTATGTTCTCGCCATAAGTGAGGCCGTCAACAGCATCCAATAATAAAATCTCCTGGAATTGTACACATGTGCAACATCTGTACATAAAAGCTGACAAGCTGCCTTTGGCAGCTTGTCAGCTTTATTTACAGATAAGATTTTTCAAAATTAATCTTCTGTCAATACAACGTCTTCAAAATCTTTAATTAATTCATCAGGAGTTTTTGGATCTTTCTCTAATGCCTTCTCCACTTTCTTTTCCAAATCAGGTTTTGGAGAGTTAAACATATGCAAAAACCCTTGAGATTTATCATTATCAATCTTGTCCATAAGTTTAACTATTGTTGGCCAGCTTTCGCTTAGCGCTTGATTGATGGTGCCTGAATAATCATCTAAGGTACCGGTATCAGTTGCGAGCTTTTCTCTTAACCCTTTAGAAATGGCGATCTGAACGCCGCCAAGCTGATAATTGTCATTAAACAATTTATTCTTATTCACTATATTGCTGCTCATTACCCCGGCAATGCGATCAGGAATGCTTAAAGTTTTTACATTATATCCTTTGGCAGCAAGATGTAATCTGATTAATTCTGCCAGCATCCTATTCTGACCGCCAATATAAGTAACTTCGTCATCACCCGTAGAACCGATAACAGAAACGGTGTAATCGGACTCATTAACTAAACTAACAGCTGTTGGTTCGTCAAAATTGACAGCCTTTATAAAAAGGCTCCCGTTGCCCGTCGATTTAAGTCCTTCAAATGAATAAGTGTTGTATTCACCATATGCTCTCAATGCTTCAACTAATTCTGAGGTACCCTTTTCAATACCGCCACCATGTATACCTAAAATTGTTGTATCGCTTCCGATATCATTAGTTTTAATGGTATAGCCTGAAGGATCTTCAGCTGCGGCCAGTTCGGCAAAACTGCTGTAACCTAGGCCTGGCACTAAGGCGTATATGCTTACACCAATACTAAATGTAAACACTAAAACAAAAGCTAAAATTTTTTCGAGTTTCTTATTCATACTACTTACTCCTTTCGTTATTTAAATTATTACTGATAACAGATAATTCGCAGCAAATATCGATATAGCTAATACCAGCAGCACAAGCGCTTGATAGTTAGTGTTTCTCTTGCTTACCTTGACAAGATACAGGCATTTTTCTTTTAATGTTAATTCATTGAAAACCGCAAGAGCATGCTGATTACTGTTTATTTCGCTAAGATTTTGGCTATGTCCCTTTTTTGTTAGCTTGT
This sequence comes from Firmicutes bacterium UBA3553, assembly GCA_002381185.1. GTDB lineage: Bacteria > Bacillota > Clostridia > Tissierellales > Sedimentibacteraceae > Sedimentibacter. The sequence continues at coordinate 72,622 of DFOA01000053.1, forward strand.
ACGAAGTATTCATTTTATAATTTTCACCTCCTTTCCTATACTATCTTGATATTTAAAAGTATTGTGCACCCATAGGTTACCGCAATCAGCAATCCAGTGCTTAAAAATGTTGCTGCTAAGCCTTGGCGCTGAACTGTGTTTGCTAATAACCCCGGCACAACAATACCAACCGCGCCCAACCCAGCGATATAACTATAATCAATTGGTACTACTGCACGTATAATAAACTGTAACGATATTGCCACTATTATCATGGCTATAAATTTTCTTTTACCGTATAGAATTGTGACTTTACTTACTCCAAAAAAAACTATTAAATAAGTTAAAATGCTAATAATCAAGGTCATTAATATGGCCTGGGGCGTTTTCATAAGTAGAGTTAAATATCCTGGTACGACCAGACCAGCAGGTAAAATTCCTGTAATTTCTGTAAATAACAAGCTGAAAATTACGCTCAAAACTATTACTGTACTAATATCCGTAAGCTGCATACTGTTTGACTCCTTTAATATTTAATAAAATCCTTTATTTTAAATTCCAGGTTATTACAGCACTGTTTCTAATTTAAAACTTTCATGAACTATCAGTTCAACCAATTCGTCTCCACCGCCGTGAATGTTTCCAACTCCATAAATCATTCTGTTTATAAAATAATCCTTAATTAATTCATAAACCTCGTGTGGAGATAAACCTTCTGCGTTTATATATTTCTGCAGAGATATTTTTTTACCATTAACTACTTCAGTAATTGGTTTGACCGACTGCCCCATTGCAACGAGAATAGCAATATCCATATTCGGCAGGACTTCTTCTGCAATCTGCTGTGTTCTGTCAACTCTGTCAGGCCTGCAATTTACAATCACCATGGGATTTTTTGTTGGATATCCGATATCGGTTATATGCTCCCAAATCATTCGTGTTGAATTTGGATCATTGGCGGCAAAGCCATTGACAAAATATGATGCATTTTTGTCATCTAACGGATATATCATCAATGCTCCCGGGTCCGGGTTAGCATTTAACATCCCCCTTAAGGCGGTATCTTTGTCAATGTTTAATGCTTTAGCTGCAGCCAGCGCAATGGCCACATTTTCAGGAAAAATTAAATATTTGAATTTTTCCAGATAACCATCCGGGATTTCTTTTTCATCTGCAATAATTATCTGGCTGTTTCTTCTCCTTGCCTCCTGAGCGTAATAATTATTATATTTACTATCAGCAACAACAAGGGTTCCATTGTGGGGAATAGTGGCCGTAAAGGACTCTGCTATAAAGTCCAAAGTCGGACCACACAAATCCATATGGTCTTCACGAACATTCACAATAACACCTATATTTGCTTTAACTAACTTCTCTTGAAACGTAATCTGGTAATCGGGATTTACCGCCATACACTCTGTCACAAACGCAGAAGCACCAAGCTTGTCTGCTTTTTTAACGACAGCTTTTTGTTCTATAATATTTGGGCCCAGAGGACCTCTTATGATTGGTTCCTCTTCTTCCTTATTCCAATAAATAATTCTCGCACTGGTTCCCGTTGTTTTACCAACGACCTTAATCCCCGCTTCCTTTAAGATACCAGTGATTAACCTTGTTGCAGTTGATTTACCCCTTGTCCCGTTTATATTAATTCTAATATCCAGAAGATTTAATCTTTTATTATGTTTTATTTGTTCATAAACACCCAAAATAAAAACAAAAATAATAAGAGCTATAGCAAATTCCAAAATTTATCCTCTCCTTTCTTATGTAATACCTCCTCAAAATTTCTGCCCGTTTCCTCATTACCAGTCAAATTATATCTAAAAGATATTACAGAACATTTTTAAAATCTTTAACATTCTTTGCCAAATTATTAACAATTGTTAAAAGGGCAAAATAAGGCATGTTTTTGAAATAAAAAAGATGCGAAGACTATCGATTATAAGTTAATCGAAGATTTCGCATCTTTAAGTTTCTAATTTACTTATTTATATAAAACAAAAGCACTGAGATTTTATATCCTCAATAATCCAGTCTTTCACTTCTTTCAGATTAAAATCACTCATTGCCGCAAAGACTGACCTGCATAATTCTTCCTTCCTCAGTCTCTGACTTATTCACAAAGTCCATATTGTAACGCACAGCACCGTGGTCCCTAAATATCGTGACTCTTGTGATACGGATTGCTAAAATAACACAATTTTCATCCTGTTCATTGTTTGCCTGGTCATACCAATCGATAAATACCTTTCGAAGTTTAGCCCTTAGTTCAGCGTTTTTCGGGTCTAAAACCCATCCAAGGTTTTCGCCAATTCCATTTCCGGAAATCCCCTCGAAGCAAACCGCAAATGCAACCTCTTTGTTTTGGGCTATCTGCTGCATTTTATTTGATTTTGCCCAAGTAGTAACATAAAACACGCCGTCTTCATAATAAGCGTCCACATCACGGACATAAGGACATGGGGCTCCGTCAGCACTAGCTTCCATTGCGATGGTTGAGAGAGCGATGACATTATCCTTTCCGTTGCCACAGCTTTCTTCGATTAATTTTAATCCTTCTTCGTATCTGCTCATTTTTAACTCCTACTAATTTTTCCCTTATTATAGCATAATTGGACAACAATGCACCATATATGAAAATATAATTTTATCTAATTCTACTGTTATCACGTAAAATCAGAATAATATGCTACCACTCATATTTCACCATAGCCAATTTATCTTTTATTGCTATACATAAGAGTATCAATATACTTGAAAAAGTCATCCGGCTTCATCATCAGCTTATAGTCATATACAGCATAGCCTATTGCAAAGCTTAGCTTGTATACTTTTTTAGAATCCTGATTGAATTCATCTAAATTTCTTTTCAATCTTGCAACTGCGGCTTCAAGAATATTTTGGTCACTACTATCCAATAATACAAAAAATTCATCTCCACCATACCTTGCTACAAAATCATCTCTTCTCAAAGATTTCTTAATTATTTGTGCAGCATCTTTTATTGCTTCATCTCCAATATCATGACCAAATGTATCATTAATCTTTTTAAATCCATCCAGATCAATTAGCAGCGCAGAAAACGTTTTGGTTTCAGTGCTGTTTTTAATTTTTATCTTAAGATACTTATCTAATTGCCTTCTATTATACACTCCTGTTAGATAGTCAGTATCTAAACTGGCATCTTGAATATTAAAATATATTATTAAAAGCGATACCATCATACCAGTCCAAGCAAGCGCCCAACCATAAAATATTATTTGAATGGTTGCTCCAAGTGTTATCGGTAATATAAATACCAGCATTGAATAGTAATACCTTTTTTCTATCATTCTCCTATGCTTATACACATAACACATAGAATATATTAATAAAATATAACAGTAAATAATATGCAGCAAGTATAAGTTTCCCCTAGAATATACATTGCTGCTATTCACATAGAAAAACCAGCCAGTGTGTAAACTTGCTATAGACATTACCCCATTAATCATAAATAATGTAGCTAGCACATACTTCAGTCTTTCTATACACTTCTCATTATGTTTAATCTGGTAACATACATACAAAACCCATAATGTTCCTGTAACAGGTTCTACTACAAAGAGTAAAAGATTAAATATCTTGTTCAGCAGCAAAAAATGAATACCTGACAAACCATCAAATACCCTTGCTCCAATATCACTCAATATTAAAAATATATTTGCCTGTACCAAACCCAGAAATATTCTATTACTTGTGAATACCCTTTCTAAGCGGTTCCTGGCATTATAATAAATAAATACTAATATTATTAATGATAATATACTCGAATCTAAAGTTTTAAAATTTTCCATATATTCCATCCCATATAATAACATGCCTGATAACATTATACAACTGAATAAAGAATTAATCAAAATCTAATTATTCTTTATCGTATTCAAAATTATATGGAAAATATGTAAGTATAGAAAAATACTTTATATTCACAATTTTGCTGTAAAAAAGTACACCTCCAAATGTTGCTTTCGGCCCAACATTTAGGGTGTACCTCATATCACCGTCCCATTGGTGTCAGGATATATTTAAACATCTGCATCTTTTGCAAATGCTTCTGTACCCATTGGTGAAATTGTAACTAAAAGGCGCAGGACACCTTCGCCGTTGTTTATAACCTGCATACTTTCCTGCCCATCGACCTGCATTAACTCGCCTACCTGCAGCGGAGTTTTTTTGCCATCCGTAACAACAACTGCATTACCATCCATGACCTGCAATAAAAGGGTTGTTTCCAGATGTGTGTGTCCCGGCAGTATTTCACCTTTTGCAATATTCAGTACAAAGGCAATTACATTATCACTTTTGAAAATCATCCTCTTGGCAATTTTCCCCTGAGGATCATAAAAATAATCCTTAAAAATAAACTTGTTCATAATAAATCCTCCTTTAATTTATGTTTACTTTAATATACCCCAATTTGAGCATATAATAACTAAATTTTTGAATATTCAAAGTAGCTGGCTATCTGGATTTTCTATAATCGGCGAGACTGCTTATTTAGAAATCACACCCGCTTAAAAGATTCTTTTAGGATTAATCGTATATTACAGCTTTACCTTGTTCCTGCAGTTTTCTTAAAGATGTAATCATATGATTGTAACAACTGGCGTATTGAAGAATACAATAATAACAATACAATACAGGAGTGGTGTTCATGCTGAAAATATTGTTGTACGGCAGCGCCCGGGAGCGTAAAATACTGGAAGAAGCATTGCAGAAGCCACTTAAGGAAAATAAAGTTTCCTTTAATATTCAGTATTTATCAAATCCTCAGCAGCTCATGAAGAATTATCTGCTTGACAGCAGTTACCGGATTATTGTGGCATGTCTGGACGGCAGTACCTCTTATGTAATTAAAGGCGACAACAAAACTGTTTCTAATATTATTACAGGCATCATGGACTTTCCCCCTACGCCTGAGGAAATAGACGAGAAGCTCATGAGAAACCGGGAGTTGGCAAGCTTCTACTCCTCCGGAGAATATACCGTAACTCACCGCAGTTTCACACGTAAAATCCCTTACGAGGAAATAGATTACATCCAAAGTGATAACAAAAAAACCATAATGCACCTGACAAATGGAGATACAGAAATTATCCAAAAAGGTATACGAAAGGTAAATGCCGAAATCGACAGAAAATATTTTGCTAAATGCTGCATCGGAGTTATTGTAAATACCCGAAATATCCATAAAATACACCGTTCAGAAAAAAACAGCAGGGTTATAGAGCTTAAGTCAGGAGCCAAGGTCGTAATGACTGAAGGTTATTTTAAGAAATTTGCAGAAGCATATTCGATGTCGGTTTCGAAGTTGGCAGACCTGAAAACCCTTGACGATTAGAATGTTGCATATATATCCAAATTTAAAAATCCTGAAATGGAAGTTTTTTAAGATTTCACTCAATAATCTACATAATCACTTCATTAAAAATTTGAATTTTAGTTGAAATTATCACATTCTTCAAAAATAAAAATTTCAAAAATATTTATGCACTATTTGCGTATAAATGCTAATTAATACAATAAAGGATTGATTAATTTGAATAATAAAATTGCCATATACGGAAACGCTAAAAAGCAAAGTCAAATAGAAGATGTATTGACAAGATTCCTTAAGAAAAATGATCTTCTATTTGAAATACACCGTGTTTCTGACTCGGAGCAATTCCTGAGAGAATTTCTGCTTAAGGATGATTACAGACTTTTTTTGATAAGTGAAAAAGGTACTGTGACATACCTGCTGAAAATTTATAAAAACTTCGACCTGCAAACTTCACGCTATGTTTACGGAAAGCTGAAGTTCCCTTTGACACAAAAAGGACTTTCAAATCAGATGCTTGAAGTACTTAAATCATCACACACCTGCCCCTACGGTGTCTATGCAGCGAAAAACGGGAAAATGTCCCGCTTAATTCAACATGAAGATATCGAATGTATTTATAAGCAAAAGACAAAATCGGTGTTTTACCTGCAGAGCGGAGAAACTATGGAAGTACCGGATTCCCTGTCCGGGATATTAACCGAGCTGGACGCAAATTATTTTATAAAATGCAGCAAGGGATTCATTGTTAACTTTTTTAATATTGAGCAAGTA
>DFOA01000063.1 GCA_002381185.1 Firmicutes bacterium UBA3553
GTTTTCATTGTAAATCAATAGATGGGTAAGTTTAATGATTTTGAGAGCCGGGGTTGGTATGCATACAAGACTATTTAAAGAGGGGTATATGATTTAAATTCAAGAATACGATCGAGAGCAGGGAGTTTTATGCTGAACAAAGCGATTGCACTAGCGGCAAAAGCACATGATGGACAAGTTGACAAAGATGGAAATCCGTATATCTTGCATCCGCTTCGAGTGATGATAAATTGTGAGAGTGAAACTGAGAAAATTTGTGCTATTCTTCATGATGTGATAGAGGATACAAATATTACCTTTGAGTATTTAAAAATGCTGGGGTTCAATGACGAGATTATCACCGTTCTTGACTGTTTGACAAAACGAGAAGGTGAATCCTATGATGATTTTATCAGCCGTATCTTACCAAACAAGATTGCTTGTTATGTAAAACTTGCAGATTTAATTGATAATATGGATTTAACTCGTATCCAAAATACAAGTAAAGAAGATGCAGTGCGGATCCAAAAATATAAACTGGCGGCTGACCGAATTTCAGATGCTTTACCTTATATCGAGACAATTCCTGACTGTCGTTTGGTGGAGATTAATGGAATTGCGGAGATTCATCCCGCCATATCGAGCGACCAGTTTTGCAATATGTTCATTCGTTTTATAGAATCGCACGGCTGGTTTTTCGGTGGCGGGTTCAAGGATATAACCGATGAGAAGCAGGGTGAATAATTCTTCGGAAGGTAGAGTCATTCTAATAAGATATAAGAAAAGTGACATTTATGCTTGCTAAATTTTTGATAAAAGCATAAATGTCAAGGATTGGAGACAATTGATTATGAAATCTGATGATAGAGAAACAAAAATCAAAAAACTAGAAGAGCAAAGAAATAAAGCGATTAAAAGTTTGACAGACTATAAGGAAAGTAATCTGCCGGTTTCCGCAGCGGCAGAATATTTGACATTTGTTGCCGGAAGTGGTGAAAGCTCTGTTGAAGTTCGTTACCAAGATGAAAATATATGGCTGACACAAAAAATGATGGCAGAGCTCTACGGTGTTGATCGTTCTGTGATTACAAAACATTTAAAAAAAGTATTTTTGGACGATGAATTAGAGGAAGATTCAGTATGTGCAATTTTTGCACATACTGCTAGCGACGAAAAAACATATAAGGTGAAATTCTACGCATTACAGGCGGTCATTGCTGTTGGCTTCAAGATTGATAATCAAAGAGCCGTACAATTCCGCAAATGGATCATCACAATTGCAAAGGATTACACAATAAAAGGCTTTGTCATGGATGATGAACGGTTTAAACTCGGTCACAAATTGACGAATCAATATTTTGAAGAACAGCTTGTCAGAATTCGTGAAATTCGTGAATCCGAGCGCATGTTCTATCAAAAAGTTACAGATATTTATTCCACAGCCATTGATTATGACAAATCAGCCAAGACGACAAAGGATTTTTTTAAAAAAGTGCAGAACAAGCTACATTATGCCGTTCATCGACACACGGCAGCAGAAATAATTACGGAAAGAGCAGATGTGGATCGAAAGAATATGGGATTGACAACTTGGAAATCAGCACCAGAAGGAAAAATTCAAAAATTCGATGTTTCTATTGCCAAAAACTATTTAACGGAAAAAGAAATTGACTTTTTGAATCGCTTAGTTTCAATGTATTTGGATTATGCAGAAGTACAAGCAGAGAACAGCATTCCGATGACAATGGAAGATTGGGCAAATCGCTTGGATGGTTTTATAGAGTTCAACGGAAGAGATTTGTTGATGGATGCAGGGAAAATATCAGAAGAACAGGCAAAACTCCATGCTGAAACACAATTTGAAAAATACCGCATTGTACAAGACCAATTATTCAAGAGCGATTTTGATCTGTTTTTAGAAAGTGACGATGAGTAATTCTGCTTATAAAGTATGCTTTGTGGAAATTTAAGACAATTACATTTGGTATAAGGTTGAAAATATACCCTGACACCAAGGGGGAACAGATCCTTTGGTCATCGGAATTGCACACTCAAGGCATGTTGAGACGGTAATACTGTTGCAACGCTTGGAAGCTTGATAAATAGCGATGTTGCAGAAGCATTGATCCAAATGAAGAATAAGTTTTTATATTTGTCCACTTATTGAAATATACACTGACACTAAGGGGTTACTAGGCTTGATGGTTATCATTATTTCACGGAGACTGACACATATAACGTTGGATGGAATTTCAACTTGAAATATGATAAAATGGTTATGCACATGAAGCGGCAAAAGCGTTATTCAGATACCTCTTTAATAATGATGCAAGGAGAATATATGCTTATGCTGAAGACGATAATATTTTGTCCAAAATCGCTCCATGCTTAAACAATACACGGCTCTGCGGAAAAATATCCGGTAAAACTAAGCCTCATATCCGAAAACTGTAATTTGATTTTTACCTGCCATACAGATTTCAATTTCTATAGCATCTAACTGTACTGTATTTCCAATACCCAGACCAGTATGTGTTCCGACAAAGGATGTTTGTAAATTATTGATTACCTCCCAGGGGTCAGATGCTCCCAATACCATATCTGTAATATCATGTTCAATTGGGGTGGTTAAATAATTTGCAGATCCTATGATAGACAGGCTTATTTCTTGTAAATTAATCCAATCCGCCTGGGTATTCGGCCGCCAATAAAGAATCATGGAACTGACACCTACAGCAAGAGTTAGATTAAGGCGGCAATAATATTTTATTATAACCTGTTCAATCTCTAAATACTTGTATTGCGTTGGTAACATACTATATTCTAAGATAAGTCTTCCCCGGTTTTGATTAAGCAGGCCTGAACTTAGAGAAGCCAGTGTCCCGTTGGAAAGCCCGATTGCATTATTAACATTGGTGAAATCACTTCTGCCATTATAGGTAACTTGAGCAGCGTTTACAGCACCAGAAATATTACATGATATTTCTTCATCAGAAGTACTCAACATAAGAGGATTACCGGTTGTAAGCTTGAAGGGTGAAGAAAAGGCTTGACTTACATTACTAAGGGGCTGTGTTACTCTCAGAGATAAAAAATTTATATCATCATCACTTAATAAAATTGATGCTGCTAATGGAGCAGATACCTGAACAGAGGTGAGATAAATACTTTTTTGCGGTTCCGGTGTCCAAAGAATTATTTTTGAAGGTTGTATACCTAAGCTATAATTTTTAATGATATCAGAGCCTTCTCCAATAGTTAACAGGATTTGCCGGTTAGCTACCGGTACATTATTCTTGGCTTTAATATTATGTTTCATTATATAACTCTCCCTTAATTGTCGATTAATTCATTAAAGCTCATAACCTAAAAGAGTAATGTTGACTGTTCCTGCAATACTGGTTGTAATGGAAATTATCTCATCTGGATTAAATTCAATGGGTGAGGAAAAGCTTATGCCATAGGTGGCAAGATTATTGGTAAGAGCTATTGACATAAAGGCAGCATTATTTCCTCTATTTAATTGGACAACCAGCGGGGAAGGCGCAGAAACCTGCAATGCAGTGAGGAAAATGCTCTTATCAGCGCCAGGTGTCCATATAGGTGTATTCGTTTGAAGTACGGTAAAGGTTTGAAACAGGACAATATCAGATGGATATTCTCTTGTGAACAGAGGATCTTCTAAATTAAAAACGATACTCATCAGTTTTGCATTGCTGTCCATTAATAAACTCCTATAAATATATTTTAAAATCCATGTAATATATATATGAACTTTTCTTTAAAATGTAACATGTTATACATTTGGATAAATAAATTTAATTTAAATATAAAGAAATAAACTTTACTGATATAGGAGCTTTTTCTATAGGAGCATATGCTGCCGTCAATGTAAGGATTCCTGGTTCAATGGCATAATTGATACTTGGCTGAATGACTCCATTAACAAAAAGATTGTTATAAGAAGTTTGATTAGGGTCCAGAATCCCCCTGTCTCCATAAGCAGGTAATTCGTCTGCATCGGTGTAAGTTTTTCCTCCGTTTGACAAGGTATTATACTGATAGACTTCTGCCTTGATCAGCTGATTGTCTTCGTCTTTGATTACTAAATATTCAAGAATAATGGGTGCATTTTCTTTAGGCGGCTCTGCTGTAGTTAGGGTCAGAAGACCGGGTTCGACATAATAATTAGTTTCCGGCTGCAATACTCCATTAATAAAAAGATTAAAGAAGGATACATCATTTGGGTCAGGTATACCATAGTCTCCATATATTAATAATTCGTCGGTATTTGTAAATTCTTTTTTGATGCCATCTGAAACGGTATTATATTGATAATCAGAAACATCAAGGATCTTATTGCCTTTTTTATAAAAAGAGCCGGTGATTTCTGCCAGTAATACAGTTGTATTACCGGAATTTAAAGTTCCGATATCCCAGGTTATTACATTGTTTTTTTTACATATGGTACCTTTTGTAAAGCTTATGGGATTAAAACAAGTTAATTCATCCAATAGTAAAGTATCTGTCATGACAATATTATTGACAGGACCATACCCACAATTGGATATTATAAATTCAACTCTCCAAGTATAAATTTTATTTGCATTAACCTCTGAGGGGCCTGATACAATATACTTCTCAATCGTTAAGTCACCAAATATGTCAGGACAATCATTATTCCTATGAATACCGGCTGACGTGTCGTAAACAGATAATAAATTTTCTGCCATCACAAAATCAGGACAAGTCTTCAGTCCCGAAATGTCACATATGGGGTTGATAACCGTATTGCCGCAGGCAAAAGATTTTGAATAGTTAAAGCAGGGGATGAACTGCTGAACCTTGCTTACGGCTCTGATAATCATAAATACATGCATTGAAAAATTGAGATTCGTATCTGATATAACAGGTGCATCCGATATTTTTGAATAAGTCTCTACTTCTATATCAAAAGAAAAGTCTTCTTCTGATGCTGGTATGGACATAATAACGTTAACATTTATTACCGCATCGGACAGATAGCATTTTCTTATGTTTTTATTATCGGTAGTTATTACAATCGGAATTTTCAAAAGAAATTGAACTCTTTTCAAGTCTGGACTATTTCTTATATCGGTAATATTCAACGTGTTTTTCATAATAAATCCCGGCTTAAACAATATATCGCAGAACCTATGCTTTCCTATGTCTATACTAATATTTTTGACGGACTCTACATGTTCACATTTGGCAAGAACCTTGTCTGATAAAATACAAGATGCCTTAAATTGCTTTTTATAATCAAAAACTTTGACAGGACATGCCGAAGTTATATCAGATATTATACATGAATCTGAATCTGAGCCGCAGGCAATCGCTCTGCTTAGTGAGTGCCATCCTTTGGTATTGAATAAACCATCAACTTCAATAACAGCAGTTAAAGTTTCACAGGGCAGAAGCTCTTCGATCTTCCATATAACAGAATTATCAGAAATAGATATTTTACCTGATGTTATAGATTTAATTGTTATGTTCTTAAATTCATCTAAAAGAATATAGTCTATGACAATGAGGTTTCTTATAATTTCATTGTCTGCGTTAGTAATATCCAGAGAAAAAGTCCATTTTTTAGTACAGCCTGATAATGTCATCATAGATTTATTTAAAACATGAGTTTGTAATAACAATTGTTTTTTTACCATATTCGCATTTGGAGAAACTACTATTTGAAAATCCTGAGAAAGATTAGAAAATATTTTTTTTGTCCCCACACATCCTACTCCTGAGGCAGTACCCAGAGCCTTGAATCCGCTTAGGCAGAAGCTGCCTATGATATCTACCATAAGAGATGAGGTGTCTAATCCTCTTAGTACATCAATTTTCCAAAGAATTTCATTGCCTGATATATATGCTGTTCCATGAGAAATATTGATGATTTTTATACATTTGATATTATCAATAAATAAAATATCTCTTATCAGAATATCAGATACAGTATTAACACTAAGATTAGATATTTCTATTTCCACCCTCCATGTGTTGACCGCATCAACATTTACCTTTATAGGGCCTGAGATAATGGTTTGAGTGAGTTCTAATCCTTGACTGACATTGATAGGGCTTATACAAATAATATCAGTGCTTACAGAGCCAAAGGCAGTACTTCCATATGCCATACTTCTGCCAATACAACGAGTTCCCTCCGCTTGAAAGGAACCCTCTACTCTAAAATTAGCAGTGGCGGATTCACATAGGTCAAGAGTATCGATAGCCCAGGTAATTATCCCATCCTGTATCAATATACTTCCGCAGGATACATAGATATTTTCAATATTGGTGATTAAATCTAATAAAATTGTATCTGTTATAACAATATCCGTAATGGATATATGGCTTACATTACTTATTGTTAAGGTGAAATCCCAGATTCCGTTACAGCCTGAGGGAATACATGCAGGTCCACACAAAAGAGTGCTCTCCAAATGCAGGGAATTACTTATGTTATCCCGTACACAAATACCCGTATCTGTTGCAGGGCCGCCGGAAATTACGCCGGAAGGAAGGATACCTTCAACTAAAGCAGAATTAAGTTTCGTTGACTTAGAGCTTTTATCTTTAAAAGTAATGAAAGAAATAATAATGGCAGAATCCTTTATAGGAACATCTTCTGTTTTAAGAAGAAGAAGGCCCTTTTGGATTTCATAATTAGCTTTTGGCTGAAGCACTCCGTTAACAAATAAGCCGAAATAAGATACTTCATTAGGATCAAGGATGCCTCTATTACCATATTGAATTAATTCATCATCATTCGTATAAATTTTTTTGACTCCGTCAGACAGGGTATTATATTGATAGACATCGGCATTTAATAGTGTCTTTTCCTGATTTAAAGCAGGTATGTTACCTCCTAACATAGTGGCCACCTCGATACATTTTATTATTTTATTTATTGTATAAGAAGTAAGTCAGATGAAACGGGATGTACAATATAGCACATCCCAAATTTGATAATTAAGTTGTTACTGTGGTGTCAGAATCAGAGGTTGGGGCAAAGTTAGTTACAATTAAAGTAATCGGAGCGCCAACCGGTATAGTTTCTGCGTCATTAACAGTAACCTGGGAACCATCACCACTAACGGTATACAGACTAGATTGCTGTAATACACCATTTATAAATAACAGATAATATCCATTGGCTGTAGCAACAGTCGTAAGATTGCCGGTCATGACATTACCGGTATCGTCTGTAAACTTATTTGCCGGAATAGTAAGAACATCATCTGTTCTGTCAACTGCATCTAGCAGATAGAAGTAATTTTCGATGTCTGGGTTAATTACAACATCGGTTGTAGTAGTAGCATCAATTGCAAGTTTAAATAATTGGGTAGCCATATCATTTTCACCTTTATATTTTATTTATTAAATAATGTTACACCTTAGTATATTGTACAAGGTGTCAATTTGTTACATATTTCGACTGATATAATGAAAGATGTGTATTTTGGCTATAGAGTCAGATAATACCAAATCCATAAGTGCGCTTGAGACGAAAACGGAAATGTGGCTTTTATTCTTCAAAGAAAAATGAGCATAGTATCTGCTGATTTAGACAAAAATTTAAATCAGCCAGTTTTTGCTGCTTTTAAAAAAATTTATGTTTCTCCATTGGTTTTTGGGGGTATGTTAAAGGAGTAAGAAATATATTACCTTAGAAAATACTTATTAATAATTTTTAACCAGATGCGCATACGGGAGCATCTACACCCGTAAATTATATAATACAAGGAGAACAATGATGAGAAGTTTTACAACATTAGACTTGCAATATGCACACAGGTTCTATGGATTCAAAGGAGAAGCACAATATTTGCACGGGCATACGGGCATACTTACAATTGAGGTTGAAGATACTGTCAATGCGGGAGTAAATATGGTATTCCCATGTAATGAAATCCAGAAGACCGCTTGGGAGGTTTTACAAAATTTTGACCACGCTTTGGTTTTAAGGGAAGATGATCCTTTGCTGCCGGCAATTCTCAGAGTTTATGAAGCACAGGGCATTAAGGATGGTGCACCAACAAATATGCAAAAAGGTCCTGCTTTCAAAACGGAGCTTGCAACAGCATATCCTGAATGTCGTTTGGTTGTTACGAAAGAAACAATGACCGTTGAAGGTATGATTAAAATAGTTTATGATTTACTGAAGGATAAGCTGAATATAGCAAAAATTACATTTACCAGCGGAGTAAATGGCGCCAGTGAAGAGTATGAACCTAAAAATGATATAGACCGCTGTCCATTATGCGGCATTGCATTAGACGAAAATGGTGTATGCCCCAAATGCGGATTCAGGAAATAGTCTAATTTGAGTTGAAACAAGAACGAATCAGGCACATTATGTTATGTATGTATAGAGTGCCTTTTTTGTTTTAATTAAAAACATTGATATACTGGGCCTGACAAAGGAAGTATTATGGAGCAAATAAATTATATGCAAAATAATGCCGCAAGAAATTGCGCAAAGGATATTAACATACGAACAAAGGTTTTTCAAGAGTCAATACTGCTGAATGGGAAATAGAAAATAGCCTATGCCTGGATGTGTGCAAGCTGCTTGTCTTGATGCAAAAAAACATAATTTAGATGTAATTCTTACCAGTGATGCGCACAGCACATGGTATAAAGACGCCAAAAAAGTGTATCAAATTGGAATGTACGTCTTCTAGCCGAGGGGGTACTAAAAAAGGCACCCAATTCGGAGGCAACTTTCTTTTGTGACAGATTGCTAAAAATTTGAAAATAATATATAATAAACTTGAGTAAATAAGGTTCTGAAACATTCTATACGAAGGATGAGAGCCATAACTTCCGATTTGGCTGGATTGTCCCAGAAATTATAGGCACAACGCTGAAGATATACAAACAAAAATTTAACGAGGAACTCATGAAACAGATTGCAATCTTATCCGATACTCATGGTCTACTACGAGAGACTGTTATGGCTGAACTTGTTGAAGCTGATTGCTTCATTCATGCTGGTGATATCAACACACCATACATCATCGAGTCAATACAAAAGCTCGGAGAGACCTATGTAGTGCGTGGTAACAATGATAAGGAATGGGCAGAAGATTTGCCTAAAAGTATTACCGTCACAATTGAAGGTGTGAGATTTTTCATTGTTCATAACAAAAAAGATATACCAAAATACTTAACAGATATTGATGTGGTGGTCTATGGCCACTCCCACAAATACTCTGCAGAAATTATTAACGGAGTACTGTTTCTCAATCCCGGCAGCTGCGGTAAACGGCGTTTTGATTTGGAACTTACAATGTGCCATATGACCGTGGATGCAGGGCACTACCAGTACGAAAAGGTGCTGATCCCTATTAATGATTAATGCAATATGTAGGTAAACAGGAAGCTGCAATAGGGATTATATCGTTTAAGATGAAAGCTTGAGGTGAGAGATTATGAAAATTAAAGTACAGTATTCAACAATGATCGTAAAAAATTTGGAGGAATCTATCAAATTTTATAGAGATGTGTTAGGATTTAAGGAAGGTTATCACGTAGACACTCCCGATGGTAGCGGCATCACAATTATGAATAGTGAAAATGGTGCAAGCGTCGAGTTAATAGAAAATACGAATTTTGAAGTAGGACTTTATTCTATTGGCACGGATGTAGATAATCTTGATGAGACAATCAGGTATTTAAGAGAAAAAGGATATGGAACTACGGGACCTGTCATCACGACGACAGTTGGACGTATGACCTTTGTTTTGGATCCAGACGGAGCTCGTATTTGTTTGATTGAGCATACGCAGGAATATAAAGATAAATATATGTAAGTGATTTGATTAATTATTTGTGATAGTAATTAATATATTGGCAAATTTCAATTTAACGTATGATATGGATGCGAAAAGTTTATTTGGATACAACGAAAATAAATGGTTGTATAGGAGTCTTGCAGCAACTCTGCCTGAAAACATTCCATCGATTAATTTATTGAAGAAACTTAAGTTTAGTTTTGTTGGTATGAATGAACACGGAGAAGAGATTTATACTTTAGATTTTAACTGCCCAAAATAAGCATAATATGAAGCAGGCCAAATTTTAATTTGATAAAACAACACACAATCCATTAATTATAAAAAGATTACTAGGAGCGTGTTATTATGCCAAGACAAGCAAGAATTTATATCATATTATGATGCGCGGAAATGAAAAAAAGAAAGTTTTTCTAGATGAAGAGGATAGAAGTCGTTTTGTTTATAAATTGTTTGAAGAAGCAACTGAATAAAAATCTGAAATATAGCATATTGTCTTATGGATCAAGGGGGTACTAGATGATTCGGTTATCAGAATTGCAGCAACAAGGCATGTTGAGAATATAAATCTGATGACGTATTGTGGTTTCAGGATGATCTTAGAGCAAAAAAAGATTTAAAAAACAACATTTTTTAATCCGTGTTTTTTGGATGATTTATAGATGACATAGTGTTATTTGAGTGATGATAAGATAAAAATGAGAAAAACAGGTTGATAAATTGATGGGTGAATTATAACTATTGCTTAGCATTAGTATATAACTGCGAACGGAAGACTATTTATATTAGTGGAGGTTTAGACGATGGACTTGAAGTCAGGGATTTCTGAAATTATTGGTATTAAAGCTGATGATATACCAGCTTCAATCGAATACAGGATAATAGAATCCATAAAAGAAGCTGGGTATGAGAGACAGCTTATTGAGTATAACTCCAATGGAGATACAGTCATCGCCTTTCTTTTAATTCCCGAAGTTCTTAATAATAATCCTGCAATACTAATAAATCACCAGCATAACAGCGAGCGTCATTTAGGGAAAAGTGAGGTATGCGGATTAGCTGGTAATCCCTTGCAGGCTTTTGGACCAGAATTAGCTAAAAAGGGATTTGTTGTTTTAGCACCTGACTCGATATGCTTTGAAGAGAGACGGAAAAATGCGCAGGGTATAGTACCTCTACCAGGCGATGAGGATTTTTTTCAACATTTAAATGAAATGTGTTACCGTATCTTAAAGGGTGATAATCTGATGAAAAAAGTACTGCTTGACGCTATGAATGGAGTAACTTTACTGTCTGAACTTACTTTTACTGATAATAAAAGAATTGGAACACTGGGGCATTCTTATGGTGGAAATACCGTGCTATTCCTATCTGCATTAGATGAACGGATTTGTTTTAGCTGTGCAAGTGGAAGCGCATGCACCTATGAGAACCGAATGCTAAATGATGTAGGTATTGAACTGGCAAGCGTGATTCCGTGTTTCAACAAAAGCTATGATATATTTGATTTAGTACACTGTATTGCTCCAAGACCGTTATTGATTGTCTCCGCAGATGAAGACAAATACTCGAGGGATGCAGACTTTATTGTTGAACAAGCTCGTCCATCATATGCAAAATATGGGGCTGATAATAAATTATGTCATAAGAGATATAATGGTGGACATGGACTGACAAAAGAGAGGTTTGATTACATCATCGAATGGTTGTGTATGAGGGCCGAATACACCGCATTATAAGCATTCATAAATAATCTAAATATTGCTTATAAAAATTTAATAATGAAAATGATTACGTATTGTGTCAAAGGGATAAAGATAGTATTTTACCACAATATGTTGTGGTTTTATGACAATTCTGAGGCGAAAAGTGTGCTAAATAAAGCTACTATTTGCCTCTTAAAATAGGCAAAAACATAGATGATATAATAGATTTTATAGATAAGAAAGAGTTTTGGATAGTTAAGAAAATGAGGATGTTTTTTTACAATAGTTTTTGCAGACCTACCTAATGTAAAAACATCAATAAGTTTGAATTTGAAAGGGAGAAGCAAATGTCAAAGATTAAAATAACGGTTGTTGAAAGCAAATGCCGAAGCGGTTATCATAAAAAAGGTGATTGTTTTATCATAGAAGATTTATGCCCGCCTTTGTGTCATGAGTTGTGGAATTGTGCTTATCCGTCGGTCTATGCTTTACAGAATGGGGCGATTTTAGATTATGGTAATGGTAAGGCTTCGGTATTTGATGTAAAATGTCCAGACGGAGGGCGGGTAATCATTCATGGTGAACTGATAGCTGATTAAAATTCAATTTACAAAGATAAATAATAGGCAGCTTTATCTTTACTGAATTAAATACCGAAAAATGAGAGCCGTCATGTTATAATTAATACAGTTATTTTATAAAAACAAGGTTTGAGTGGCGGAATTGTTGAAAATATAGCCTTACGCCAAGGGGGCACAAGGCTCAATGCTCATCAGAATTACAGCAACAAGGCATGTTGAGAGTTCTTGTCCAGATATCTAGAAAATAACGATGAAATCAAGTAAACGAGAAAAAGTTTAAAAAATACATATAATCTGAATTGCATGAAAAAGCACATAAAGAAGATAGAGAGGTACTATGAAGCGAGTTTTAGAAGAAGATTTAATTTATGAAATCCTTTCTGTTGTAGAGGAAATTCCGAAAGGTAGTGTCGCTACATACGGGCAAATTGCAAGGTTAATTGGAAGAGATAAAAATGCAAGGCTTGTTGGAAAAGTACTCAGCAGGGCAGAATATTATGGAGAATATCCTTGTCATAGAGTAGTTAATCACGCTGGTAGACTGGCGCCAGGATGGACTGAACAAGGTGCATTGCTTCGCAATGAGGGTATTCCTCTGAAAGACGAAACCCATGTTGATTTAAAGAAATGTCAATGGGACTGTTGACAGTACATGGTGAATAAGGAACTGATAAATATAATACAGATTAAATATAAAGTGTTCAAATTTCAAACACTTTAATACCTGCGCAAATTAAGATTAAAGCAAAGTCTTTCATTGAAGTAACAACTCTCCTTTTTTAAATACCATTTTTACGCTTATATTTTTCTGCCTTTAAGGCTAAATAAATCCCTTGGTTAGACTCTCTAAATTATTCGGGAGTTTGTTATGTTTTAGCATACTAGCTATACATGTATTTCAGTAAGCATTGACAAGTTAACTGAAAAATAGTATACTATTAGTATACTAAATAGAATGGAAGTTTTACAAGATGGTCAGAGGAAACAAAAAAGAAGTGGTTGCAGCTTTGCATAAGGAACAAATAATGATATCAGCTGAAAGATTGTTTTTGGAAAAAGGCTTTGTTCAAACTACAATTGACGACATTTCAAAGGCTTCTGAATACAGCCGGAGAACGATCTACTCGTATTATGAAAGTAAGGAGGACATCCTATACCATATTATCGAAAAAGGGTTGCTTTCTCTGAAAACCAATATTAATGATGCTCTCAGTAAAAGCAATGATTTTCTTGGCAGGTATCATATGATTTGTACTGCTTTTAAGTCGTATCAATATGATTCCCCTAGTTCTGTGAACAGTGTGATAAAAGCAAAGCCAACAAGTTTTAACAAAAAAGATATTCCAGAAGTAATTATTCGAATACTTTCTTTAGGTGATGAAATCAATCAAGTTCTTGCAAGCTTTATAGAAGATGGGATAAAACAGAAAGTGGTACGAGAAGATATTAATCCAATGGCAACCGTGTATATTATGTGGTCGAACATTTCATCATTACTATCATTAGCTGAAACAAAAGAAATTGTTATTCAAAAACAGCTTGGTATGACAGGTAGTGAATTTCTTGATTACGGTTTCACACAAATTATTAATTCTCTATTGAAAGAACACATATAGGGTTATGCTATATCATTTGTACTAATAGGAGGGGATTACTTGAGCTTCGAATTAGAATTATTTAACAGCAAACTTATTCAAAAACAGGCTATAAGTGAAGTCCTGAAAATGAATGAGGAAACAGCAAAATATGGTCTAACCTTGACAGAGCAGCAGGCAGTTGCTTTGGTAAAAACAAGGTCCGATTCACTTAAAAATGCGGGCAGAATTGAATTTAGCGGTGGTGTAATAGATAAGTTGATTTTAGCTTTTTGTGATTCTCCTTATATTACGCAGGAAAACTACGAAGATTCACTGCATGAATTAATGGATATATTCTATTCTTTCAAGAATGAAACATTAGACAGGATTAGTGATAAACATTTGATTTCCTTTATGCAAAAGTCTTTTAATGGTACTTGCTGCGGTTCGTTGGAATTATTGTCGGAAAGAGAATTGCCGGCGCTTGCTCGCAAGTTAAATTGTATTCATGTGAAGGATTTATCGGAGGAAATAGATGACGAATATTGATCGAATACATTTAATTAGCAAATCCGTATTGGGCGGAAAAGATTACCTTGTTTCATTAATTGAACAGGGACGATTACACGCATTGCTCTCAGACACAGAAATAGAGCGTGTACAAATTGGAATCCTAACGCTATTGGCCAAGGAGACAGAACTTTTTAATAATGGTGCCAGCAGTTCTATACGAATCGAAAAAGCACAGGACTTATTAGCATCTATCTTATATACAGTGGGGGTTCAGTTGAAATCCTATACTTCTCCTGAAGATGCTATTGATGCGTTAAAAGCTGAGAATTTAGATTGCTTGTTCTATTCGGGGTTAAAAAAAATCAACTGGAAGATTATGATTGCGAAGCAGATACATTTGCGGTTAAAAAAATGCTTGTTTAAAACTCAAAATGTGTTCTATCGTTTAACGGCAGTTGACGGTATTGATGGTTTTTTTAAGTTATATAATCCAAGGTTTTCTGCACAAGAAATCCATATTACAGCGGATTATCCAACCTTCAACGGTGTGTATGACCTTGATGGTATAGAGTTTATAGAAAAGTATTTGGAGAATCTTACCCATGAAAATCGGTTTTGTTTATACTTTTCCGAGAATGCAGTTCATCACCTATTATGCGGACTGGATGAAGACTACCAGAAAATTTTGATGAATATCTACGAGCCAGTATTAATAGCTTCGCTTGGATGTATTTTAACCTATCATGCAGGACGTGATTTGAATCTGAATCGCTGGGATATTTCTACTTTAGCAAATATGTTTTCCGGTAAAGATACCGATGAGGTTGAGCAATTGCTAAAAAATGCATTAGACAAATTGATAGCCGAGCTGGATTGTTCTTTTGATTTGAGATACTATTTAAAAAATAGTATTTCAAAAATTGCGGTATCCATCAAAAATGCAGCACATTATAATTGTTTGGATAAGGTGTTCTTGATCCCCTTCTATCCAGAAGATAATCAAAAAATCATGTTATCCTATGGAGAACGGATGGATGACAAATCCTATACTGCAATACTTAATGATCTTCTTCAGTGTAACAGTTCTAATGGAAAAGCAGAAATCATTTGCAGCAAAGTCTCCTCGTTTGGTGATTTGCTGGAAATTTTGCGGGATGCGAATTTGATGCAGGACGAATTGATTAATGTTTTTCAAAAGATTCCATCTGTGGCAGTAGCTGCATTGAACAAGCGATATCCCAATGATGATTTTTTGTATGATGAGAGTGAATTAAAAATATACTATGCATTGCAAACATTTAAGAAATTATTGCCTGATGAAGTCAGGCTGCAGCTTGAAGCAGCAGCGAAAGTGATTGACTTTGAAATGTAATAGAAAGCATCAATGAAGTAGGAAAGTTATGTGATGAGTTCAGTTAAATCTAACTAGATTAATGGAAGTAGCTAAATAATTAAAATAATTACAGTTGAAAAATAATCATGATTATGATAGTATAAAAATTAACAATCAACAAACAAATCGAAATAAAGAGGGGGAAATAATGACAGTTGATATATCCAAATCTAATAATAAAGTAAAGCTGTGGACTAGACAACATAAGAATGTTCTCGCTGAATTGGAGAAACATGGTGTCTATAGGGTTAAGAAAGAGTATATTATGGGAAAAATGGATAGCATATCAGATTATTACTTAAATCTATATGAGTGGTATGGGAGGAATGCAGCCAAATTAGTTCCTAGGCCAAAAGATGTAACATATCCTATTTGGCTTTCCACTTCCTCAGAGGTGATGCTGCAGCCCACAGAAGATACGGTTATTTTAGTGATAGAAGTGGATAGAAAAGATGTTATCTATACAGATATGAACAAGTGGGGATATGTGGTAAATTATTTTTATTTACCTACTGATTCAGAGGATGAGAAAAGACACAATGAAGAACTTGAAAAATATGGTATAACCAGTGAATCTTCCTTAATTACAGGAAACAAGGGTAATTTTTATCCATTACTTAAAAATAAGATAATAAAAAGTTGGGAAAGATTATTTGATCCATTTGATGAGAAAGGGACATTTACACAAGCTACTATATGGGAAATAAGAAAAGAATGGATAGTAGATATTATATATGGATAAATGGTGATATCCGTATAAGCAAGGAATCAACAGTGAGGTTAGTATTTATAGGTCTAATTTTTATCCTCATTTAAAGCAAAGGTAATAAAAGGTTGGAATTCTTTGCTTGAAGATATTTTGAAGTGTTGTTTTGAAATAGTTCTGACTATCATAGAAGTGCGATTTAAGAAATGCAAACTGAATACGAAAACATAAAAGGATTCGTGCTTGTCAGCATGATTCTTTTTATGTTTTCGTTTGAATTCGGGTCATTTCCTGTGTAATTATCATATAAAATCAAATCTGATATTGAAGCAATAGGGTCTATCTTCTTACTGTATCAGTATACAAAAGCATTTGATTTCTGACCATTTCTGCAAGTGCAGGGGAAACTTTCTCCAAATGCCATAAGACGGTGCACTGCGTATTAGGCTGGGCATTCACAAGCCCCGACGCAATATTATTTGCAAGGTTCTTTTTTTCTGATACAGAAAAGGATTCATACTTCTGGCTCGCTTGTGTAAAATCATCCGGATTTGGAATTTCGGCACGCATAATTTCGCCGGCGACATATCTGCCGTTTCCACTAGATACCATAGATGCAGGAGACCAGTTTGGCTGTTTGTTGACGGGAATATTACGAAAATCAGGGCCCAGTCTGTGCCGCTGTGCATCTGAATAAATAAAGGTACGCCCCTGCAGCACCTTGTCATCTGAAAATTCAAGACCAGGAAGTAAATTTGCTGGATTAAAGGCTAATTTTTCTACCTGTTCAGCATAATTTTCCGGGTTGTAATTTAAAACCATCCGCCCGACGGGTAAAAGGGGATATTGGGCTTCATCCCATACCTTGGTATCATCTAAAGGGTCAAAGGGAAGTAGCTTTGCATCTTCAGGATTCATCAGCTGCACACACAACTCATATTCGACGGCATTTCCTTTTGCTATACTGTCATACAGATCACGTCCAGCAATATCAGGATCTTGGCATGCCAGCCATTGAGCCTCCTGCTGGTCGATGTATTCTGCCCCTGCCATAGGGAGCCAGTGGTATTTCACATAGCGGCGAACACCCTGTGCATTTTGCCAGACATAGGTACTCACACTATATCCCTTGATATGACGAAGACTCTTTACCGTTCCCAAATCTGAGAAAAACCATATAAGCATATTTGTTGCCTCGGGATACTTAGCAAACAGGCTCCAAAGCCTCTCAGGGTCAGGCAGATTATTTACTGGCGAGGGCGAAAGAAGGCTGATTATATCCGGTACACGAATGGCATCCCGTACAAAAAAGACAGGGAGATGATTACAGAGTAAATCAAAAATTCCTTCATTGGTATAAAACCTGGTGCTGAATCCCCGCACATTTCTGGAGGTATCAGGTGTTCCTTGATTGCTTGCAGCTAGGGAGAAGCGAACCGCTACCGGCACTTGTTGATTAGGTGCTTGCAAAAATCCGGCTTTTGTATATTCCTTCATTGAGTGAGTAGTGTAAAAATATCCGAAAGCACCATATCCTTTTGTATGGATACGTCTTGGCGGTGTAGTGGAGAATACAAAGGTTTCCAAAGTTTCATGCAGAACGGTATCCTGTATAAGGACTGGTCCCTGCACACCCACTGTCTGCGAATGAGATGTACACCGGGTATTTCCTTTCTCTGGTTGAAACAATCTGTTATTGTTGTACATTATAATCCCTCCAAAGCGTGCCAAAAACACGAAAATTATATAATAAAGTGTATTCTTAATTTTTGTAAATTATACCATTGTGCCTGCATGTTGTGATTTTCCACAAACCGGCACGTCGTATGTCTGCATTTATAGCCTCAGGCATGCGTATGATTATGTTTATAATTACCATATTAACATTATTTTTCTTTAGTTGAAATTAATAACCATTTGAATTATAATTATAGACATAAATAAAGATATAGAGGTCAAAAGGTTGGAAAATAATAAAAATAAAAAGTTAAATATAAATTTTAAGCATATATGCTTACTCTTGTCTATATTGATTGCTTTGATGTTATGGGGATATGAATATAAGAATGAAACTGTGATGTCTGATATATCAACACCTGAAACAGGTTCTATCTGTATTAAGGATCCATCTGAGGCAACGTCAGAAAATAATAATGGTATAAATAATGGTGATGCAGCTGATATAGCAGAAGATTTAAATCACTACGACTTTGTCTTAACATTTGCTGGTGATATTAATTTTGATGAAAATTGGAGTACTATGCAGTATTATAATAAAGTTACAAATGGAATATATGACTGTATTTCTCCAGAATTAATACAGATGATGAAAGATGCAGATATTATGTGCATCAATAATGAGTTTACATATAGTACTGGTGGAATTCCCCTAAATAAAACGTATACATTTAGAGCTCACCCATCCAGAGTTGAAATTTTGAAAGAGTTGGGAGTAGATATTGTGAGTCTTGCTAACAATCATTCATACGATTATGGTGAACAATCATTGATAGATACTATGACAACTTTAAAACAGGCTGGTATACTTTATTATGGCGCCGGCCATGACCTGGATGAAGCCATGACACCTGTGTATTTTGAAATAGAGGGTAAGATCATTGCATATGTTGCAGCCTCAAGAGCTGAGAAAAACAAGATGACTCCTCAGGCTACCGAAGATGCACCCGGCATTTTGCGATGTTATGATACAGATTTATTTGTTCAGGCAATAAAAGAAGCGAAGGAAAAATCAGACTATGTTATTGCTTATGTTCATTGGGGTACAGAATTCACCTATGAACTAGAAAAAGTACAGCTTACTACAGGTAAAGAATATCTGGATGCAGGTGCAGATGCTGTAATAGGTGCACATCCTCATTGTCTCCAGGGCATAGAATATTACGCTGGAAAGCCGATTATATATAGCTTGGGAAATTTTTGGTTTAATGGTCAGACAGTAGATACCATGCTATTAAATATTCATTTTTATGATGATAATACTGAAGAACTTATAGAATTAGAGATTGTCCCTGCAATACAAGCTAATAATAAAACAACAATTGTAACTGAGCAATTAGAAAAGGAACGTATTTATTCATTTTTAGAAGATATCTCAATTAATGTGAACATTAATAAGATGGGAATTATTTCAGAAGTTAAGTAAAAAAGCCAAGGAGATGTTTTATTATGAAAGAAAGGGAGGATTTTGATGCTGTTACAGATATTCGTGATGAGCTGATAGAAAAAGCAAAAGTAACAAAATTCAAAAATAAAGCTTTAGGGACATTTTCATCTATTCCATAATCTTAATTTTTCGTGAAAGAACCAGGTTTAGGAACGCGATAACAGCCGCTGCCATAAATACGGACTGATATCCTACATACAGCCACAAAAGACCTCCAAAAATAGGAATCACCATTGAAGCGATGTGCTGAAGGCTTACGCCGGTGGACAGCGTCGGTGTTACGTCGGCAAGATTGACGGCAATCTTCCGTACATATGTAGACCGCGCCATTTCAACTGCAGACATGGAGTTGTCAATGACATAACAGCCGGCAATGATTACCACAGCAATATTAGCAGAGAAAAGTCTGTCCGAAAATGCATATCCGAGACAAATGACAAACAATAGGACGGCTTCCATAGTCAGTACGAACCGCTCGCCGCGGCTGTCAATCAATTTTCCGATTACTTTCCTCGTGCCTATACTGATAAGGGCAACTATCATACCCAAGATAGCAAACATCTGAGGCTTTACGCCAAACACCTTAATTAGTACCCACGGCGCAAACGTCAGAAAAATTTGATTCCTTGCGCCGCTGATAACGGCAAGTACATAAAATAGTGAATAGCGTTTTCTAAAAACAAATTTTACTTTTCGGACTTCCGGTTCTCCTTTCTTCATCATCCCCACCGTAAAAGCAGCGAATACATAGAAAACAGTGCCGGTAATAAACGCGGCCTGATAAGTCATATGCATGAAATTGAAACCCAGAAAGATATAAACATAGGCAATAATACTTCCTGATAAGCTGAAGGCACTGACTGTTCCGAGCCTGGATCCGAAAGATTCCTGATTAGACAGGGACATGCCGATGGACGGTGTGACGGGCATGATCATGTGTGTGCCGAGGCTGTACATCATCATCCAAATGATCATAAGTGCAAAGGTCGGAGACATCATACCGAGTCCAAGCATACCAAGACCCGCTGCTGCCATACCGAACATCGCAATGCGTACATCGCCTAAAAAACTTAATGCAGCAAGAATTAACATAATAAAAAAGCCCGGAGCCTCTCTGGGTACCTCAAGGAAACCCCTGATATCCTCTGACAGTTTGAATATATCGCTTAAATAGTTGTTGAATATTGATGTATAGATGCCTGCGCCAATTCCGGAGAATAGACCTGCAAGCAAAAACAGATTAAAATCCCGTTCCATATGAAAATATTTTTGTAAGTTCATTTATTTACCAGCTTTCATAGTAGTAATAACTTCCAGTAATTATACCATATGAAATCGATTTCTTTCAATGAATTTTATAAATTACTTTTTAAGTAACAAAGAAGTTACTCTTCGTAATTTTTTATAACAAAGAAATCCGGGAGGGACACCGCTTTTTACATCGGCAGTTGGCTTAATTATTGAAGTAGGCGGAATGATGTCCCACGGCTCGGTGATTGCTCATGAATATGGGCTTCCGGCAGTTGCCGGTATCGAAAATGTCACCAATATCATTAGGGATGGCAGCCGCATAAGAATTAACGGTACTGAGGGATATGTTCAGATACTGGATTAGATAATTTGAACGTATCTAACTTATAGGAATACGAGGTGATTTTTATGATAACTTTTTCAGGTATAATTTTAGGCATGTTTGCTATAAGTGTAATGCAATTAGTACTTGCTACCGTACTGCCTCATATTGTGAGTGAAATTGGTGGAGGTAATTTATACAGCTTGGGAGGTATATGGGAGCATCCGTAGGAGTCACTTTTTTTTCGGGAGTATTGCCTGAGGTTAATTTGATAAATAATGTAATGCAATTTTCAGGTGCGTTTGGTCTTTTGGCGGTACTGAGCTTTCTTGGGCTTATGAATGAGATGCTTTAAACATACACGGAGGATGAGAAAAAACCTCAGAAAAAGCTGTGAAGCGGTGCAACAGTATCAATATTCTATCAACGGCAGAAACAATAAGTAAGTATATAAAGGCCAAGATTTAGGTGAAAGAGAAGACATCTTAAAAGTAGAAGAGTGGGTTACAGTCATGCTCTTCAAGCTGCTTATAGAACTAAAACAAATATATATATTGACAAAAGAATAAAAAAAACATATAATTTTTATATTGATTGATTTAATCAAATTAAATTTGTATAAATCAATATTTAAGATATGCTTTACAATATATAACCATAATTGAAGTTTTGGGGGATATGAAATGAATAATAGTATCGATATGACAGAGTATATGAACAATGGAATAGAAAATATTGTAAATGACATTATAAGGGCATCACTGCACAATCCTAGGGAAACAGCATTTATCATGAAATATATGTTGTATAGCAAAGAAGCTATGAAGAAAAGAGCTTTATATGAAAACAAAGGTCATAATATACCACCTTTTTTGATTGCTAGTATAACAAGCAGCTGTAATTTGTTCTGTAAAGGCTGTTACGCGAGAGCAAATAAAACCTGTGGAGAAGGCTTAGATAATAATCAACTGGCTACTGAAAGATGGAATGATATTTTCAAAGAGGCTAAGGAATTGGGGATTTCTTTTATACTGCTGGCTGGAGGAGAGCCATTAATGAGAATGGATGTTATAGAGAAGGCAGGAGAAACAAAAGAAATTATATTTCCTATATTTACTAATGGTACTGTTATGAATGAAAGTTATATACAATTGTTCGATCATAACAGAAATCTTGTTCCAATTATAAGTATTGAAGGCGACAAGCTTCAAACGGATGAAAGACGTGGAGTTGGAACCTATGATACCTTGATGGCCACTATGGATACAATGAAAAAAAAAGGCATCTTATTTGGAGCTTCTGTAACTGTTACAGCTAAAAATATACAGACAATTATAAGTAAAGAATTTATTGATAAGCTATACAGCAAGGGCTGTAAGGCATTGGTATTTGTTGAATATGTACCTGTGGCGGTTACATCTAAGGAACTTGCTCCCGCTGATGCAGAACGCGCATTGCTTGAACAGGAATTGGAAAGCCTTCGTACAAGATATGAAGATGTTGTTTTTCTGTCCTTTCCTGGTGATGAGAAAAGTACAGGCGGATGTCTTGCTGCAGGAAGAGGATTTTTCCATATAAATGTAAATGGAGGTGCGGAGCCTTGTCCTTTCTCACCATATTCAGATACAAGTTTACGGGATTGTACCTTGCTTGAGGCGTTACAGTCTCCTCTATTCAAAAAGCTAAAGGAACTTGAAATTCTAATGGGAGAACATACAGGAGGATGTGTACTGTTTGAAATGGAAGCAGAAGTGAAGAAGATTGTCGGAAATAGTGTGCAATTAGCTGTCAATTAAGTCTGTAATATAGAGAGGATAAACATGGATAAATATGGTAGAATAAAATTAGAAAATCAGATATGCTTTCCATTATATGCCTTATCAAGGGAAGTAATAAAATTATATAAACCAATACTGGATGAATATAATCTCACATACACTCAGTATATAACTATGCTGGTTATATGGGAGGAAGGAAAAATTATCTTTAAGGAACTAGGCAAAAGGTTGCACTTAGATTCTGGGACACTAACTCCTGTTATAAAAAAATTAGAATCCATGGGGTTAGTGACGAAATACAGAAATAAAGATGATGATAGAGTGGTTACTGTAGAATTAACAGAAAAAGGAAGGCTTCTTAGAGAGAATATACTTGAAGTTCCAGAAAAAATATATTGTAAACTCAAGGGTGACGATGAAAAGCTTATTGCTCTGAAAAAACAACTTGATGAACTATTAGCTTCAATAGATGAACAAGGTTAAATTTTTCATAGAAATTGACTTTATTTTGGTTGAGTTTACTAAAACTTTAATTAATGGCAATGCACAGTAGAATAAATTAAGGAGATGAAATAAAAGTGCCAGGTATAGAAATAAACAAAAAAGCGCCAGATTTTGAAATGGAAGATTTTAAGGGAAATAAATTTAAGCTTTCTAATTTTAACGGAAAAAGTAATGTATTAATTGTACTAAATAGAGGATTTGTTTGACCATTTTGCAGAAAGCATATGATGCAGTTGCATCAAGATTACGATAAGTTTGTAAAAAAAGATACTCAGATAGTTGTAATTGGGCCTGAAAATGCAAAAAAGTTTAAAGACTATTGGGAAGAAAATAATTTTGAATTCCATGGCATTTCCGATGAAAAACAATCTGTGCTTAACATGTATGGGCAAGAGGTTAATTTATTTAAGTTAGGGAGAATGCCGGCACAAATGTTAGTGGATAAAGAGGGATTATTAAGATATATACATTATGGCCACTCCATGAAAGATATACCTGAAAATGCGGAAATATTTGAGCTTATAGATACACTGTAGGTGACCTAAAGGGGGCACTTTTTGAAATGACGCTAGGGTTGCGTTGCTGATAAAAGAAGTATCAAAAGTGACAGTACCAAAATTAGCAGTGCCGTTTACATCTGTAACAGTAACTGTAAGAGTATCGGCAGGGATTGCTTGGATGTAAGCATTATTACTATTAGAACCATTTGGATTGACTATAATAAACTGGACAGATATTTTAAGGTCATGTACAATTAAAATATAATAAATAAGGGAAATGTTAAAGGTATCTTAGAGAGCTAAATCTATATTAAAACCTTAATTAGAAGGGAGAAAGTATCATATGACTGGACCAGATAAGAAGAAGCTTTATCCAAATGAGAATATAAAGACAGTTTGCTATATAAGCAATTTGCCTAAAAGACCCAATGTTGAAATAGGAGAATATACTTATTATAGCGACAATAAAAATTCTCCGGAGAAATTCTATGATAATATAGAGCATCATTATGAATTTTTAGGGGATAAGTTGATAATAGGTAAATTCTGTGCCATAGCTGAGGGCATTAAGTTTATCATGAATGGGGCGAACCACAGGATGGACGGGATTACAACCTATCCCTTTAATATTTTTGCATGTGGTTGGGAAAGGGTCACTCCTACAATAGGACAACTGCCTTTTAAGGGAGACACGGTAATCGGCAATGATGTTTGGATAGGTCAAAATGTAACAATCATGCCGGGTGTTAAAATTGGTGATGGTGCGATTATTGCTGCGAACTCAACAGTAACAAAAAACATTGAGCCTTATACAATATATGGTGGCAATCCAGTTAAATTTATTAAGAAACGATTCAGTGATGAAAAAATTGAGTTTTTACTAAAACTTCAATGGTGGAACTGGGACGAAGAAAAGATATTTGATAATCTTGAAAAGCTAACATCAGAAGATGGTTTGGAACAATTAATGCTTAGCCATTGAAAATACTTGTCATGTATATAATGGATTAAGTATTAATAATACAGCTGTGCGCAGCCGGTCATAATTATGTTATCATCTATTATTTTACAACAGAATATTGTTAAATTTAGGAAAGCTATAAATGAATTGTTGTTCATTTGTAGCTTTTTATTGTCATTGATAATTTAGTATGCATGAATCCGTATCAAATATTATTCCTGCCTCTATGTCCCACTTTCACGAAAACTTCATTTTAACATAAGATATAACAGTGCAAAAAACTCTATAAGGAGGAGTAATGTGGGATTAAAATATACCATATTAGGCGGAGATAAGAGAAGTCTGGAGCTTGGTAATTTACTCATGAAAGACGGAAATGATGTTTGCATCTACGGGTTTGACAGGCTGGAGCAGTATAAATACGGATCAGTAAGCCTAGATGAAGCAATTGGATATGCAGATGTTATTATAGGTCCATTGCCGTTTTCTGCAGACAAAATAAATGTAAATGCCCCATTTTCATATGAAGCAATTGAAATTGACAAGGTATTTAGCCTGATGTCTGAAAAACAAATGATTATTGGCGGAAGGTTTAGCTTAGAACATGAAAAACAACTAAAGAGTAAGAATCTCAAGTCAGCCGATTATTTTAAAAGAGAAGAGATGCAGGTTCTAAATGCAATACCAACAGCAGAAGGCGCTATCCAAATTGCAATGGAAGAAACACCTATTACTCTTCATAGTTCCAATGTCATAGTCCTGGGTTATGGGAGAATCGGGAAGGCTCTATCAAAGATGCTATATGGAATAGGAGCAAAAGTACATGTGGAAGCAAGAAATTACAGTGATCTTGCATGGATAAAGAACAATGGGTATATTCCAGTATGCCTAAAAGAGCTAAAGACATATTTACCAAGAATGAACGTTATTTTTAATACTGTACCTCAGATGATATTAAATAAAGAATTGTTAAAAAGCATTGATAATAATTGTATTATAATTGATTTAGCATCAGAACCGGGCGGAGTTGATTTAGAAGCCGCCAAAGAACTGGAGATAAAGGCAATAAGGGCATTAGGTCTTCCGGGAAAGGCAGCGCCGGTAACTGCCGCCATGTTTATCAAGGAAACAATCTACAATATTATGGAGGAGTTGGACGTATAAATATGTCAATAGAAGGACTAAAAATAGGTTTTGCATTAACAGGTTCATCCTGTACTTTTAGCAAAGTATTTCCAATAATCAAGGATTTAGCTAAGAAAGGAGCAGATATTTATCCGATAATGTCACATGCAGCAGATTCTTTTGATACAAGATTTGGTACGGCTGAAGAATGGAAAAACAAATTAAAAGAGATTACCGGTATGGAATTAATCAACACTATAATTGAAGCTGAACCTGTAGGCCCCAAATTGAAGCTTGATGTTCTTGTAGTTGCCCCATGTACAGGTAATACAGCAGCAAAGATTGCAAATGCAATAACAGATACATCAGTAACCATGGCCTGCAAAGCCCAATTAAGAAATCAAAGACCTTTGGTTTTAGCTTTAGCAACTAATGATGGACTTGGAGCTAATGCCAAAAATATCGGATTATTATTAAATACAAAAAATATTTACTTCGTGCCTTTCGGTCAGGACGATGCAATAAATAAGCCAAATTCCTTAGTATCTAAATTTGATAAGATTGAAGAAACAATAGAAGCGGCAATCCTAGGCAAGCAATTTCAACCATTATTAGTATAGCACAGAAGATAACGGTGCAGAATATGACATATTCTGCACCGTTATTTTATTGGATGAAGTTTGAATATAATCTTTGTAAAAACTCAGCAAGCATTTCATTTTTAACTACTATAGAAACTTTATCATTAAAATATTCTATATCAATTGGATGGTCTTTTTCTTTTGATAAAAATTCATCCAATTCTTTTTTTATTTGATCTCTATAATTACCATTAAAAATAAAGGATATAATTGAATTTTCTTCTTGTTTTTTTATTCCGAATCCTATTATTTTCAAGTTGCTTGTATCATTAGAAATAAGTGTGCCTGGATCGTTTGCAAAGGTTGAAAGAACTCTTATAGGTACATTATATTGTTTACCCAGTAAAACCGCATTTGGATGAATCACAGTTGCTCCGTTAATTGCCAGTCTATACACATCATCATAGGAAATCTTCTTAATATATCTGGCATTTGGTACTAATCTCGGATCGGTAACAGCAACTCCAGGCACATCAGTAAATATATCTACCCTTTCGGCATTCAAATATCCGCCAAGTGCTACAGCTGTTGTATCACTGCCTCCTCTGCCAAGTGTAGTTATTTCCAAGTTTTCCGTAGCTCCCTGAAATCCTGCAACTACTACAATTTTATTTTCATTTAGATATCTTTGGATTTTATTCGTATCGATTTCTATTATCTTACTCGAATTAAAGGTATCATCAGTAATTATTCCGGCTTGAAATCCCGTTAAGGCTTCTGAGGGTAATCCTTCATTTTCTAATAGATGAGATACCAGTACTGCAGAAATTGTTTCTCCGACTGACATAATCAAGTCCTTCTTCTTTGGATTTATTGCGGTATTTATATTCTCTAATTGACTTATTAAAGTATCTGTAGCGTAAGGGTCTCCGCTTCTGCCCATTGCAGATACCACTACAACAATATTGCTGCCGGTTTGCACCTCTTTTTTTACCTGCTTAAGAAAGTCACTTTGATTATTTAAATTCCTCAGGGAAGTTCCTCCGAATTTTTGAATTACGATACTCATTTTTGTCTCCTGACCAGGTTCTGCTCAATGAGCGATTCGCCTATTTGGACAGCATTTAATGCTGCACCTTTTCGCAGATTATCTGCTACAATCCATATATTAAGTCCGTTTTCCAGGGTGAAATCACGTCTGATGCGACCAACAAAGACATCATTGGTATTCTTTGAAAACAAAGGCATAGGATACAATTTTTCCTCAGGTTTGTCTAATACAGTAACTCCAGGGAAATTTTCAAGTAGCTCCTTAATTTCTTCAATATTAAAAGGCAATTCTGTTTCAATATTCACTGATTCAGAGTGCCCTCTAAATACAGGTATTCTAACTGTTGTAGATGTTACCTTGATTTTTTCATCCAAGATCTTATGTGTTTCATTGACCATTTTCATTTCTTCCTTGGTGTATCCGGTATCAAGAAATGAATCAATGTGCGGAAGAGCATTAAATAGGATCTGGTATGGATATACAGAATGCTTTATTTCCTTTTTATCTGCGTAATACCTTGTTTGTTCATCTAGCTCATCAATTGCATTTTTACCGGTACCGGAAACAGATTGGTAGGTGGATACCACTATTCTTTTTATATTATATTTATCATGTATCGGCTTTAGGGGTACCAGCATTTGTATGGTAGAGCAGTTAGGATTTGCTATTAGTCCCTTATGATTTTTTAAGCTTTTCGGATTAACTTCAGGAACTACTAAAGGAACATTATCATCCATTCTAAAAGCACTGCTATTGTCTATGACAACAGCTCCTTCCTTAATTGCTATTGGGGATAAAATTTTACTTATATCAGCTTCTACACAAAAGAATGCAATATCAACATTTTCAAATGCTCCCTCACAAGCTTCTTCTGTATAAAATATTTCATCTTTAAATTTAACCTCCCGACCTTCATTAGCGGCTGTACCTAAAAACTTAATAGACTTAATTGGAAATTGCCGTTCAATAAGAATCTTCGCAAGTTCCTTGCCAACAGCACCCATGGCTCCTACTATTGCTACATTATAATAATCCAAAACAACTCCTCCTTAAATTTTCTAAGATTACCCCAGTAATCAGATGCTTTTATTTTATTCAGCAGGACTATTTTTTGTTAGCAATATACCATGCTATTTCATAGAATGGATTACAATATTTTTTGAAGGGAGAAATAATATGGTTGAATGGGGAAGATTAATGACGGCTATGGTAACACCTTTTGATGAAGAGCTGAATGTTGATTACGAAGCTGCCGGCTCACTGGCAGTTAAATTAGTTGAGGAGGGAACTACTGCGTTAGTCATAACAGGAACGACCGGAGAAGCTCCGACTCTGACTGATGATGAAAAAATAAATTTATATAAAATTATAAAAACGTATGTAGATGTTCCTGTAATTGCAGGTGTAGGGACAAATAATACAAAATCTACCATAGAAAATGCAAAAGCGGCACAAGAGGCTGGGGTTGACGGACTTCTCATAGTTACTCCATATTATAATAAACCTGATCAGGATTCTCTGTATTGCCACTTTAAGGAAGTTGCAGATTCTGTTGATTTGCCTATTATGTTATATAATGTACCCGGGAGAACAGGGTGCAATATATTACCTGATACGGTAGAAAAACTTGCTCAGATTGATAATATAGTAGCCTTAAAGGAAGCTGGCGGAAATATAATTCAATTTGCTGAAATAATAAAGCGCGTCCCTGAGGATTTTTTAATTTATTCAGGAGACGATTCAATGCTGCTTCCTGCAATGTCAATAGGCTGTTATGGAATAGTCAGTGTAGCATCACATGTGGTAGGTCCTGAAATGAAGGAAATGATAGATGCTTTCGTATCCGGAAATACTGAAAAGGCAAAAGAAATACATCTAAAGCTATTAGATATCTTTAAAGACTTATTTATAATATCAAATCCAATACCGGTAAAAGCAGCATTAAATATGATGGGTGTATATGTAGGAGGAGTGAGACTTCCTCTAACTGAGGCAAGAGAGAAGGTATTAAAAGTTTTAAGAGAAGATTTAAGAGAATTAGGAAAGATTTAAAGTTATAAAAGAAACCCACTGGGATTTTACATCTTGGTGGGTATAATATTACTCAAAAAGCTTTAATCTCAATTAAAGGAATATAAGTTCAATAAATTGGTTGCAATTATTGTACTTGAAATTATAATAATATATAGTATTGCTGCAGGCAGCCAAAAATTGTCTAAGGTCCGATACGTTGGAGTTGAAGTAAATATTGCCGGCAAAATATCTCAAGTTCTCAATGATCTTGATATATTAGGGCAACGAATGTCATAATAGGAAAAGGGACCGATAGAGGCAAAATAAGTTTGTAGGGACACATGGAGGTATGGGATGTATAAAATATTGGTTGTTGAAGACGAGAATATTTTACGCGAAGTGATAACGGACTATCTAATTGCGGAGGGATATCAGGTGTTAGAGGCCGCAGATGGAGAAAAAGCCTTGGAGCTGTTTCAGTCAAATTCTGTTGATTTAGTTATACTGGACATTGTTCTGCCGAAGATTGACGGATGGTCAGTATGCCGCAGAATACGGAAAAGTTCCGGTGTCCCCATAATCATTTTGACTGCCCGTTCAGACGAAGATGACTCACTTATGGGATTTGAATTGGGAGCAGATGATTATTTGATTAAACCATACAGTCCTCGGGTTTTAACGGTAAAGGTTAAAAAGTTTCTTGAAAAATATTCAGATACCATAAACGGAATGCGTATATCATCCGGCGGTATTGTCATAAATATGGGGGCAAGACTTGTTTCTGCGGACGGCGACACAATTAATCTGACTCATACGGAATTTGAAATTTTAGCTTACTTAATGCAGAATAAAGGGATTGTAATCACCCGGGAACAATTGATATCTAAAATATGGGGTTATGATTTTTATGGCGATGAAAAAACAGTGAACAGCCATATAAGAAACCTGCGTGCCAAGCTGGGCGGTAAAGGCAGCTGCATTGTTACTGTTATCCGTTCCGGATATAAATTCGAAGAGGAACAGCTATGAAAAAAAGTATTGTTTTTAAATGGTTTGTGCTGACGGCTCTGTTATTTTCCGTGATGTTTTTATTCATTGGAATCACCCAAAATTACTTTTTCGAGAAATATTATATTAATAAAAAATCAGATGCTCTCAAATCGCATAT
Organism: Firmicutes bacterium UBA3553; assembly: GCA_002381185.1. Lineage (GTDB taxonomy): Bacteria > Bacillota > Clostridia > Tissierellales > Sedimentibacteraceae > Sedimentibacter. The sequence goes on from DFOA01000063.1 coordinate 30,715, forward strand.
GGACGAGTACTTAAGCCTGGCAGCGGAAAAAGGAACGGAAGCAGCTTCTGCTGAACTATATAGAAAAAACCATATATGGATTACAAAGTTGGATGAATATGGACGTATCTGCGATGTGGAAAGTTACTATATCGAAGTGAAATTGAGAGATGAATTTCAAGGTGATTTGCGAATTCCAATGTATTCTTTTGAAGGATATTTTTCCGACATGATTTCTTTATTAAAGGTCGGTGATGAGGTAATTATTGATGCGGTAAATATTGCAGATGAAAGGATACCTTATCTGATACAGACTGATTCATCAGGAGTCGCAAATCTGAGCATTGCAAATAAGCTGCATGGTCCTAATGCAGATAAAGCCTACAGTTATCTCCGCACCGGTTTATATAAGGGAACGATAACAAAGACAGTATTTACGGAACGAGCGGAGTATATTTCGTTTCCTTACAATGAACGTTATTTTTTAGAACAGGTAAAAGACTTTCAAACCTCCCTGCTGGCTGATAATGCTGAAGCTCTCCAGGGTACAGAAGAATTTAGTGTAAGAGAAAATTTTGTGGAATATAAGATAGTTGCCAAGAAAGTTATTGAAAATGGAGCAACGAGATATATTTTTGCTATGACTTCACTACAGCCGGTAGATGAAGCAATATCTGTCATACAGCAATTCTATCCTTATTTTTTTGGATTTGCATTTTTGTGTGTCATATTTTTAGCGTTTCTATTTTCTAAATGGTTGGCTAAACCGCTTTTATCCATTAACCAGATAACGGGTAAAATGGCAAATATGGATTTTTCGGAAAAGCTGCCGGTGCGCTCCGAGGATGAAATAGGTCAATTATCAAAAAATATCAATTATTTGTCGAGCCAGATGGAATCATATATTAGCCAGCTGAAACAGGATCTTGACAAAGAGAAGCAGTTGGAAAATACACGGAAGGAATTTATAGCTGGTGTATCACATGAGCTGAAAACACCTCTTGCTGTCATGAAAAGCTGTATATCTATTTTAAAAGATGGAATTGCATATGAAAAAAGGAAACATTACTTTCAGGCAATGGAAGATGAAATACATCGAATGGACTTGCTTGTTGTTAATATGCTTGATCTGGCTAAATTTGAGTCTGGTACATATAAACCCGAAATGGCTCCTTTTGAAATAGACAAAGTGATTAATGATGTATGCAGATCTCTGAATGAGCAAATACAGGAGAAGGACATATCTCTTATATTAAAGCTTTGCTCTCAGTTGGTGGTGGGGCATAAAGTCCTGATAAGCCGTGTTATTGCTAATTTTCTCAGCAATGCAATCCGGCATACGGAAAATGGACGTGAAATCATAATTACCGTAAGATGCAATGAACAGACAGCAGAAATCAGCGTAGAAAATCAAGGAAATAAGATATCAGATGAAGACATGGAAAAGATATGGAATCAATTCCACCGTGTGGAAGCGAGGTCATCCAAAGCGGGTACGGGTCTTGGACTTTCCATATCCAGGGAAATACTGGAGCTTCATCATTCAATTTATGGTGTGGAGAATACAAAAGATGGCGTACGATTTTTCTTTTCACTGCCGGCGGAATTATAAAGTACGGGTTATTAATATTTTACAGGTATAAAGCTGTGAAATGAAGCATACTTCATGGCTTTTATTTTGCAGAAAATTAAAAAAATAATATTCAAATTATATCTCATCTGCATCTGTTCTGCACCTTGCTGCTGTAATATGTGTGTATCAAATGAAGAAAAGAGGTTTTTTATGAAAAAAATAATGATTATTTTCCTGATGGTTATCCTTATAATTGGTGTAACTGCATGCAGGAACACAAATGATGAAAAAAGTGTTACCGCTGATTTTAAGAACAGCATTTTTGTGGGAGACTCTATAACCGAAGGTTTTGCCTTTAATGAAATACTGCCGGAAGAATGTGTAATAGCCGGGGCAGGAGCTACTGCCGGCTTTACATATGACGACATTGATGCTATGGTTGAGAGGAAGCCGGATAACATCTTTATCATGTTAGGGTCTGATGATATACTCATGCCTGTGGATAATCCTAAAGAATTATTCAGAAATGATTTAACAAAATTGATTAACAAGATAAAGGAAGAACTTCCGAGTGCTAAAATATACCTCCAATCCATAACACCTGTAACACAAGAGGCATTAACGCAAGAAACTCGCTATGGAAAAATAGAGGAATACAACAATCTTTTAAAGGAGCTGGCGGATATACTGACAGTTAATTATGTGGATATAGGAGCATTGGCACAGGAAAATCCCGATTTATTTGCCGAGGATGGGATCCATTTCAAAAAAGAATTTTATCAGCTGTGGCTGAAAAAGCTCTCTGAATTATTATAGCGGAGGGGCATATGGTTTTCAGCAGTTTGTTTTTTACATTTGCTTTTTTGCCGGTTACAGTAATTATATATTATTTGTCAGGACAGCATTTCAGGAATGCTGTCCTGCTTACAGCAAGTCTTCTTTTCTATGCATGGGGAGAACCAGTCTATGTGTTATTGATGTGCTGCTCCATAATTATAAATTACGGTATAGGTGTTCTGTTAGGCAAAGAAGATATCACCGGACGAAAGAAAAAGCTTTTTTTAATAATTAGCCTTGTACAAAATTTATGCTGCCTTGCTTATTTTAAATATTACGGTATGATCATAAATACAATGGCATCGATTAGCAGCTGGAATCTAAATGCGGCAGTACCGGCACTTCCTCTGGGAATTTCGTTTTATACCTTTCAGACACTTTCTTATGTTATTGATGTATACAGGGGAAAGGTAAAGCCGCAGGAAAACCTGCTTCTTTTTGCTCTTTATATTATTATGTTTCCGCAGCTGGTAGCCGGGCCTATTGTTAACTATGCTGACATTGAATCACAGTTAGCCGACAGGAACATAACATTCAAAAAATTTTGTTCCGGTATGCGGCGATTTCTGTGCGGTATGGCAAAAAAGGTCCTTCTTGCCAATAATGTAGGTTTTTTATGGTCTGAAGTAAAAGCCATGCCAGCTGCAGAAATTTCAGTGCTTATGGCATGGGGTGGGATTATTGCATTTGCATTGCAGATATATTTCGATTTTAGCGGGTATTCGGATATGGCCATAGGATTGGGAAAAATGTTTGGATTCCACTTTAAGGAAAACTTTCGATATCCATATATTTCGCAAAGCGTATCTGAATTTTGGCGGAGGTGGCACATATCACTTGGATTATGGTTTAAGGAATATGTATACATTCCCCTTGGGGGGAATCGTGCAGGTAAATGGAAACTTATAGTCCACCTGTTAATTGTATGGTTTCTAACCGGTCTATGGCATGGTGCGAGCTGGAACTTTGTTTTATGGGGGCTTTATTTTGGAAATTTAATATTAATAGAAAAGTTGTTTTTGCAAAAAAGCATGACACGGTGGCCTAAGACTGTCCGTCATATGTATTTATTGATGTCTGTTATCATAGGCTGGGTGTTTTTTGAATTTACCAATCTGACGGAGATAATGAGCTTTCTTCGGATTATGTTCGGAGCCGGAGGTAACGCGCTTATTGATAATCAGGCAATTATTAAGCTAAGGGCTCATGCCTTTCTTTACATTGTTTGCATCATTGCTGCATCACCTTGTCCTAAAAAACTCGCTCTATTATTAAAAAGAACTCATAACAATATTTACAGAGTGGCAGTAAACGTGTACTATTGCGTACTGATGTTTCTCGGGACTGCCTATATGGTTGGTTCAACTTACAACCCATTTATATATTTTCGATTTTAGCACGGAGGATTGATATGAGAATAAATAACAAAAGAAATTGTGATGTTATGCAGAATATCGTGTGTATGTTTCCGATTTTATTTATACTTGCCATGTTTATATTGCATCTGGCTCTGCCGGATAGAACATTTTCGAAAGAAGAACGTCGTTATCTAGTGCAGCGTTCTGGTTTTCACATTGAAAGTGTGTTGAATGGCAGTTATGAGACTAAAGTTGAATCATATTTTTCTGATCAGTTTCCTTTTCGAAATTTTTGGATTCATATTCAGAAAGGCTCAGACCGAATTTTATAAAGAAGTGAAGGAGAGTTGATTTGTGCTGACAATTGTTCTCCTTCTTGTACCGGTTTAAAAATGTGCTCAAGTTTGCTAACAAGGTCAAAGAAGCTTCAGTCATATAAATTCGCTATTGTTTTTTTGAAAAGCTTTTAAATCCAATGTTAATTCCTGTGCTTTTTTTTGGTTTATTATCCATTCTATAATATGAACTCCTACATATATGATAAATATTGATAAAGCCATGGCTCCTAACATCTGCGCTTTTGAGGCTGCTGCCGTATTTACCTACGTATCATAATGTGTTGTAAAGTCTTTAATGAGAAAGCCTGAAATAGAATGTCCATATCAGGCTTTAACTGCTCAATATCAGAGTTCAATCATGAAGAAGTAAGTTTTAATCCTAATATACCTATCAGTATTAAACAAAGGAATACAACCTTCATGATATTAAGGGGCTCATTAAAGAGTAAAATTCCCAGTAAGGCTGCGCCTAAAGCGCCAATTCCAGTCCAAACAGCATAAGCTGTACCAATTGGGAGTGTCTTGGTTGCAAGTGACAATAAATAAAAACTTATACCCATCCCACCTATTGTAATCAAAGATGGGTATAACCTTGTAAAACCTTGAGAATATTTAAGTCCAATTGCCCAAATAATTTCGAAAACTCCCGCAATGAATAGATAAATCCAAGCCATATTTTCACCTCCTAACAAAAAATAAAGCCTAAAAGATATCATTGATATCTCCCAGGCTTTTGTCCTTCCGTGTCACAGCTTTAAAGCAGTGAGTTTTCTCTTGGTCACAGGCCAGTTGTACTGCGGAACCCTAGAAAACTTTTACATTATATTTAGTTTATGCTATTATATCTCTTAAGGCTAAAAATAATTATATGTATTTTTGATCAGTAAGTCAATAGTTAATACTTAAAAACATGAAAGCATGTGTATAAGTTTATCAAATAGTTCTTGTTTAAATTTGCAAAAAACACCAATAATTTTATATATTGAAAAATCAAATATTATCATTATTTTTAATATAAAGGGGAATGTTCATATTTATGGAGTATAATTGTTATGTACTTAATTTATTAATAGTAGAAATGAAAGTTTTGGCTGTTGAGTAAAAGTCATATTATGTATAGAATAATAATGGAGGTAATTCACATGGATTTACTGGAAGCAATGAAAGCAAGACATTCTGTTCGTAGGTATACTGATCAAAAAATTGAAGGAGAAGTGCTCAATGAATTGCAGCAAATCATTGGGGAGTGCAATAGGGACAGCGGATTAAACATTCAGCTTTGCCTGAATGAACCGAACGCATTTGCGGGAATGATGGCAAGGTACGGAAAATTCAGCAATGTAAAAAATTATATTGCCCTTGTTGGAAATAAGGATGATGATTTGGATGAAAAATGCGGCTACTATGGTGAGAAAATTGTTCTTAGGGCGCAGCAGCTCGGACTTAACACCTGCTGGGTTGCCATGACATTCAGCAAGGCAAAGAGCAAAGATGTAATTACTATAAAGCCGGGCGAAAAACTGTTGCTGGTAATTTCTGTCGGCTATGGTGAAACGGCCGGTGTTTCCCACAAAGTAAAACCTATTGAAGAATTGAGCAATATGATCGGATCTTCACCTGAGTGGTTCAATCGCGGCATGGAAGCAGTTCAGCTTGCTCCAACGGCTATGAATCAGCAGAAATTCAGATTCGAATTAGACGGAGACAGAGTAAATGCATCCGCAGGTTTGGGCTTTTATACAAAAACAGATCTGGGCATTGCTAAGTATCATTTTGAAATAGGCTCCGGCAAAAATATATGGAAGAGGAATTAAAACATTGGATGAAATAATAGTTTTAGATATAAAATTCAAATTTGGTGAGGTTGAGGATGTAATACATCCTGTTATTTTAAAAGATAAGGCAAATATGGTTCTGATTGACTGCGGATACACCGGTTTTCTCCCTGTTATAGAAAAGGCGATGGAAGAGAAGAATCTTTTTTGCGGCGATTTGACTCATGTCTTGATTACACATCAGGATCATGACCATATGGGTGCGTTATATGAACTTAAACAGAAGTATCCACACATTCAGGTGGTTGTGGGCAGGAAAGAGTCCCTATATGTTTCCGGCAAATTAAAGTCCCTCAGATTAGAACAGGCAGAGGCAATGCAGTCCAATTTACCGGAAGAACAAAAATCATTTGGATTGGCTTTTTGTAATATTCTGAAAAGTGTCAGGCCGGTTGAGGCAGATCTGGAAGTACAGGACAGAGACGTTTTTGACTGGTGCGGAGGCTGTACTATTGTTGAAACTCCCGGACATACACCGGGGCATATCTCAGTTTATGTGAATCAGAAAAAAATCATGATAGCAGGAGATGCGGCAGTACTTGAAAATGGGGAGTTAGCAATTGCAAATCCTCAATATGCGTTGGACTTAAAAGAGGCTGAAGCATCATTGCATAAAATTATGACATATGGTGCAAAAGAAATTATATGTTATCATGGGGGGATACTTATAGCTTAAGTCCGAGATTGTCTTATCCGCATCACCATGTTCTATACCTTCTCGGACACAGTGATTTATATGACCTTCCAAAACAATCTGTCCAACCTTATGTAGGGCACTTTTAGCCGCATTGATTTGTATCAGCACATCTTCACACGGTATATCATCATCAATCATCTTGTAAATTGCTCTAATCTGTCCCATAATTTTATTTATTCTTCTATGCAGATTGTCTGCATCCATAAAAGAACAATGAATACCATTCGATGGAATATGGTGTTTTCCATGGCACTTAACTTTGTTGCTATTCTTTTGGCTATGATAGGACTTCTCGGCCCTGTTTTAGGTGCGCTGATACATAACGCAGGTTCAGTTGCAGTAATCATTAATTCATCTTTATTATTAAAATGGAAGGAGAACGAAAACATTGTGTGCACGGTTGACAAGCAGCAAATAGCATGATAAAATGAAATTACAATTAAAAATACTCGTGAGGGAGTAGGTAGCGCTTTGAATAGCGTGGCAAGTCAACATACTGGCTGGTTTATCAGTCTGGCTTGTCTTAATTAGCGAGACTCATGTATAACTTATTGACAGCTATACATGGCCTTTACTTTGTTAATTAGTCTCAGGTATAGCTTAATATAAGCTATACCTGAGTTTTTTTTATAGCTTTAACACCAGCATGACTTGACCCAATATGTACAAGCGGCAGCGAACAAGTAATTGGAGATGAAGTCTGCGAATTTTGACAAAATAAAGGAGAATATTAAAATGAATTTAGTCGAGTTATTGTTTATTGCTGTTGGGTTATCAATGGATGCATTTGCAGTTTCAATTTGTATAGGTCTTTCCATGCAAAGAGCCGAGTTAAAGAAATCACTGATTGTAGGCATATATTTTGGTTTTTTTCAAGCGGTGATGCCACTAATCGGATATTTGCTTGGGTCGCAATTTGCAGACAAAATTGTATCACTAGACCATTGGATTGCTTTTTTGCTTCTTGGTTTTATAGGCGGGAAAATGATAAAGGACAGCTTTTCCAAAGAAGTCTGTCAAAATACGGGAATAGTCTGTCAGAATATTGGAGAGGTCTGTCCGGTTACCGGAGAAGTATGTTCAAGTATAAAGAAAGAAAGTGCATGTACAGAAGAAGTATCTCTGAAATTTGAAAAGATGTTTCCTCTTGCCCTGGCTACAAGTATTGATGCATTAGCAATAGGCGTTTCCTTTGCGTTTCTTAAAGTAGATATTATTCCTGCGGTATCGTTCATAGGTATTACCACTTTACTGCTGTCTATGGGAGGTGTAAAAATAGGCAATGTGTTTGGGGAGAAATTTAAATCAAAGGCGGAACTTGCAGGCGGTATCATTTTAATTCTGATAGGATTAAAAATACTCCTTGAACATACCAGGATATTAACTTTATAGCAAAAGTCTGTATCTTTTTAATCATGAACCTTATTGATGTATAGCAAATAATATTGAAAGGTATAGACATAAAAAGTTTAATGCGATAAAATGTAATTTAAATATAAAGATACCATAAAGAAGGAGAGAATAAGCTTGAGTAAATTTATTATAACAGAAGAATTCTGGGAACTGTTCCCCGAAGCGGAAATTGCTGTGGTCTTGGCTAAGGGAATTAACAACAGTGAGGGATTTACGGAGAATGTAAGATCTGAAATAATAGAGATGTTGGAGGAAAGCAATAAGGAGGCTGAGAAATTTCTGACTGAGGGAACCTTCAGTGAAAATAAAGTGATTTCTGTATGGCGAAAGGCATATCAGAAATTTAAAACAAAGAAAGGAGTCCGCTGTTCTATCGAAGCATTGCTTAAGCGTATCGAAAAAGGTTCTGGAGTAGGCCCACTTAATCCGCTTGTTGATATTTATAATTCTGTGTCCCTCAAGTACGGGCTGCCCTGCGGAGGTGAGGACATTGACACGTTCAGTGGAGATATGATTTTAACTAAGGCAACAGGAGAGGAGCCTTTTATGGCCCTAGGGGATGAAGAGTACAGTACTGCATTGCCCGGCGAAATTATTTACAAGGATGATGAAGGTGCAGTCTGCAGGTGCTGGAATTGGCGTGACGGACAGCGTACCATGCTGACTGAGGACACAAGAAATGCATTCCTTATTATTGAATCCGTAGACCCTGATAGAAGCAGTGATTTAAAAGCAGCGGCGGAATCACTTGCTGAGCTTACCGTAAGATATTTGGGTGGTACTGCAGACATTACATATATGGATATCTCAAACAGGGAATTGGAAATATAACTATACATTATCCGGTTATATTGAACTTTTAATATAATAGATTAGGAAAAGAACTATGAAAATCATTATTTCACCAGCCAAGAAGATGAAAACAGATACGGACTCACTAGGATATTATAATCTTCCTTTGTTAATAAATGATACGGAGGTTCTTCTTTCATATTTAAAAGAACTTAGTTATGAAGAGGCAAAATCAATATGGAAGTGCAATGATAAAATTGCAAGGCTGAATTATGAAAGGGTTCAGAAGATGAATCTGTATCGCAATTTGACACCTGCGATTCTTTCATATGAAGGAATTCAATATCAGTATATGGCTCCGGGAGTGTTTAGTACAGATGAGTTTGCATATATCGAAAGACATCTGCGTATAATATCCGGATTTTACGGTGTGCTTAGACCCTTTGATGGAGTTACACCATACAGGCTGGAAATGCAGGCGAAGCTGAAGGTCAGCGATTTAGACTCACTTTATGAGTTCTGGAACAGGAGACCTGCTGAACAGCTTCTTTCAGAGAGCAATTTCATTGTAAATCTGGCATCCAAAGAATACAGCAAATGTATCTTAGATTATCTGGACGGCAGCGTCAGATTCATTACCTGTGTTTTTGGAGAAAAGATCGGAAAAAGGGTGGTTGAAAAAGGAACACAGGTAAAAATGGCCAGAGGTGAAATGGTACGCTTTATGGCAGAAAAACAAGTTGAAGATGCAGAAGAAATCAAAAAATTTGACAGACTCAATTATATTTTTGCGGATGAGCTGTCAGATGAAAATACATATATATTTATAAAGAGAGAAATAAAATATTGAAAAAAATGATGTTTTTTTAAATGCTGAAAATTATATAAAAGTATCAAAATTATGGCCATCACGAACTGATGGCTATAATTAATTTATTTTTCTAAAGAAGAAAAAGGAATACCAGTCTAATGTATTTCCCCAGTATTTTTGAAAACCCGCTTCTACTTCGCCCTATATGACAGGATAGTACCATTCGCACTGCGGATTACAATAATATGGCGGTCTGGGTCCAATTTTAGGCATTTTGAAAGTATTTGAATTTGAATTATATAATACCTCTACTTTTTCATCGGAATGTGGTATCATCAATAAATTTACTCCGGGACATGATTTATAATCTTCCATATATCCTCCTTAAATATTTATCTGTATTTTATTCGCTTTAAATATTAAGGTGCAAGTAACATTGGTTTTATATAGCAAACAAGCACATCAATAAACAATGTAACATAAAATACAGCTAAAATGTATATGGAGGAATATTATGCGTAATGATTATCCGATTCTTCCCAACTATGGAAAGATTACCAGGTATGAGGAAGTTCCGGTTACTGTTCCGGAGCAAAGACAATTTCGCCAGCCAGGGTTAGAAGGAATGATGGTCCCGAGACCTATTATCGAAAATTTAAACTATGTGGGAACCGGAAAGTTAGAGGGAAAGGCAGCACTTATTACCGGTGGAGACAGTGGTATTGGTGCGGCAGTAGCAATTGCATTTGCTAAGGAAGGTGCGAATATAGCAATTTCTTATTTAGATGAGCATGAGGATGCTAATCGTACCAAAGCCAGAATTGAAGAGCTTGGGAGAAGATGTTTACTGCTGCCCGGTGATTTAAGGGATAAATATCAATGCAGTTACATAGTAGATAAGACAGTGAAAGAATTCGGAAAACTAGATATTCTATGTAATCATGTGGGTATACAGTTTCAGCAATTATCTTTACTTGACATAACAGATGAACAGTTTGATGATACTTTTAAGGTTAATGTTTATTCTCATTTCTATACAACAAGGGCGGCACTGCCTTATTTAAAAGCCGGAAGCGCCATAGTTAACACTGCTTCTGTTGTGGCATATGAAGGGAATGAACAATTAATTGATTATACTGCCACTAAAGCCGCTATAGTCGGCTTCACCCGTGCATTGGCAAATAGTCTGATAAGTAAAGGAATAAGAGTAAATGCTGTTGCACCTGGACGTATATGGACTCCGCTAATACCTTCAAGTTTCTCGGGAGATGTAGTTACTCAGGCGGGAAACCCAATGAACCGTCAGGGTCAGCCGTTTGAACTGGCTCCGGCATATGTTTATCTGGCATCTGATGACTCGCGTTTTGTAACAGGGCAAACCATTCATGTAAATGGAGGACAAATAATGTGCTCTTAACAAAAATGAGGCGTGACCTTGCGGAGTTAATAGAAAAGCAGCCATAATATAGGGAAGAGTACATTTTTAAGAATAACAAAAGGTTTCTGAGTGTATTTCACGGAGAACCGGAAGTTTTGATTTCTTATGATACATATCAGTTTAATGAGTAGTCTTTATATGAAGCATCAAAATTTAATGAAAAGCGTAAGGCAGAGGTGAAGATAATTAATGTAAATTGAAAACATAAATATTGACTTATTGAATATAATAAAATATTATAATATAAATGAACACAAACAAAATGGCGTTGACGAGGAGGAGTACATACTCACCTGAAATATAGAGAGAAGATGGCTGGTGAAAATCTTCGCGAGGGAAGTATGGAAGTAGCCTTTGAGTTGTGAACCGAAAGGATTATCTTAGTAGGCTTCAACGGAAATTTCCACCGTTAAAAGGAAAGCAGTATCAGATAATATATTTTATCCCGTGCTGGCAGAGTGCAGATTCATATCTGAAATTAGGTGGTACCACGGACGCTACGATCCGCCCTAAGCAAGTAAAAAAGCTTAGGGCGGATTTTTGTATGCCCTATCGCAACGAATTCCTAAATTATGCGACCGTCAGGGGGTGAATAATTTGGTGAATGAGACTATGATTTTGTGTTCATGAAATTTAAGGAGGTATTACCGTGCAGAAAAACTATGATTTTAAACAAACAGAAAAAGAAATGCAAAATTTTTGGAAGGAAAATTCTATCTATGACTTTGATTTCGAAAGTCAAAAAGAAATCTATTCTATTGACACACCGCCGCCCACCGTTAGCGGCAGCCTGCATATAGGACACATATTCTCTTATACACAGGCGGAAATGATAGCACGCTTCAAACGCATGCAGGGTTATAATGTTTTTTATCCTTTCGGCTTTGATGACAACGGTCTGCCAACAGAAAGGCTTGTTGAAAAGGAAGAAGGAGTTATTGCAAAAAATCTTCCAAGAAGCGAATTTATTAAAAGATGCGTTATGACATCTGCAAAATACGAAAAAGAATTTAAAGATTTATGGCAATCTATGGGATTCTCAGTTGACTGGTCTCTCCAATATGAAACTATTAACCCAATGGCCCAGAGAATATCACAAAAATCTTTTATCAGGCTTTTGAAAGATGGGAAGGCGTATATGAAGGAGTCACCGGTTTTGTGGTGTACCGAATGTCAGACTTCAATAGCTCAAGCGGAGTTAGAGACCATTGAAAAGGATACTGACTTTAATTTCATCAAATTCAAGATAGACGAAGAAGAACTGATAGTTGCAACTACAAGGCCTGAGCTTTTGTATGGCTGTGTGTGTCTGTTTGTAAACCCGGAGGACGGCAGATATAAAAGATATATCGGAAAAAAGGCAATAGTACCTTTATATAATTACGAGATTCCGGTATTGGCAGATGAAAAGGCTGATATCTGCAAAGGAACAGGTGTTGTAATGTGTGCAACTTTTGGCGACAGTACTGATGCAGAGTGGTATGAAATTCATAAACTGCCTCATAGGAAAGTTATTTTACCTGATGGAACAATAGATGAAAGTGTTCCTTTGATTGGAGGGATGAAGGTCCTGACAGCCCGCAGACATATTACAGATATTCTTTTTGAAAGAGGAATTCTTCTGGAGTCAAAAAGTATTAAACATACTATTGCTGTACATGAACGTTGTGGAAAAGAAATCGAGATTATGCTGTCAAAACAGTGGTACATTGATATTCTCACCAATAAGGAAATGTTTTTAAAAGCTGCCGATAATATCAATTGGTATCCTGAGCATATGAAAAACAGATATACATCCTGGGTTGAAAATCTCAAATGGGATTGGTGCATATCCCGCCAGCGTTATTTCGGTGTCCCTTTTCCCATATGGTACTGCAAAAACTGCGGGAAGGTTGCGGTTGCCGATGAAGAGCTGCTTCCGGTAAATCCTTTTGAAACAAAACCGGGGAACCCATGTTCTTGCGGATGTGATGAGTTTATTCCGGAGAGCTCTGTTTTTGATACATGGGCTACTTCATCAGTAACTCCTCAGATAAACGCAAAATGGTGTGAGCAAAATGATATTTCGGATAAAATTTTACCCATGAACTTGAGGACACAAGCTCATGAAATTATACGAACATGGGCATTTTATACAATAGTTAAAAGTCTTTACCATACAGAAAAAATTCCCTGGAGGGATATAATGGTTTGCGGTTTTGTTCTCGCTAAAAAAGGAGTAAAAATCAGCAAATCAAAGAGCAACTCGGAGTTATCACCCAAATTGCTTATTGAAACCCACTCTGCCGACGCTATAAGATATTGGGCTGCTAATTCCAAACTTGGAACAGATACTTTTTTTTCAATTGATGAATTAGGTATAGCCAAAAGATTTATAACAAAACTGTGGAATGCAGCTAAGTTTTCAATATCTCACTTACAAGATATTAAGACGGATGCTGACATGGAGCTGATGCCTGTAGACAGATGGATAATCGAGCGATGTAAACAAACAGCTATTAATGCAAGAAGGTATTTTGAACAATATGAAATAGGATCGGCAAGACATGAGATTGATGAATTCTTCTGGAAGGATTTGTGTGATTATTATCTTGAAATTGTTAAAGAGCGTTTATATCAGCCTGAAGTGCACGGATATAAAGAACGGCAGTCAGCACAACATGCCCTATATTATTGCATGCTCAATGTATTAAAGCTGTATGCTGTTTATGTTCCTCATATTACCGAATATATATATCAGGAATTTTTCAGACAGTTTGAAAGCAGCATTTCTATTCATAATTTATGCTGGGAAACTAACGAGTCAGTTGATAATGAAATGATCCTTTTCGGAGAAAAACTTAAGAATGTTATTGCTGAAACAAGAAAGTATAAGTCTGAAAATGCTATGTCAATAAAAACTGAAATAGAAGAAATTACAATTGAAGCCGATGAAAAATTCAGGGAATTGTTTAAGCAGACCATAAATGATATAAGGGCCTGTTGCCGGTCAAAGAAAATAACGCTAAACATACCGCCAGACAATTGAAAAAATCAAAATAACCCTTGTAATAACAGTATACAAGGGTTATTTTAGTTAAAATCCGCACATAAATAAAGAGATAAACTTAATAAAATTATATTGACAAAACTAAAAAAGTTTATTATACTTCAATAAGTTGCTAGTAATTTAGTAATTTAGTAAAAGAGTAAAACAAATTATAATCTTAAATCGTTTGAAATTCAGTAAGAAAGATAAATAAATCTATGGAGGTTTTAAAATGAATGAAATGAGAAAAAGAAAATTATTAATGGAATATAAACATAGAAAGCCGGAAATGGGGATATTTGTGTTTGAATGTATTTCTACAGGAAAGAGATATATTGGATGTACAAATGATACAAAAAGCACTGTAAATGCTAATCGGTTCAAGTTGGGAGCGGGTCTGCACAAGAATAATAATTTGCAAGCTGATTGGAATAATTATGGAGAGCCTAATTTTTCTGTCAGGGTGTTGGAGATACTTCCTTATGATGAAAAAGATGAGACAAAAACAGATTATAGTGTGGAATTAGAAGCATTGCGTGATAAATGGATCAAAAAGGAGGAAAATTCCGAGGTAATTTAAGGAGTGAAAATTATGGAACAAAATAAAGACATTTATAACATAGGCGAAAAGGAATACTTTTTATCGCCGGATAGGATATTTACTGATGAAGAGAAAGCTTTGATATGGAAGAAACCACTGTCTCATAAAACAAGTTCAGAGGAAATCAGGATATGTAATGAGGTGAAGCGCAATTGGAATCGCGGAGAAATGAAAATTGCCAATATACTTTTAGAAGGAGATGCAGGTTCTGGAAAAACCCAGCTTGCAAAAGCTTTATCAGCTGATTTTGGACTTCCATATGCTAAGGTAACCTGTTTTGCAGATATGGATAAGTCAGATATTATAGGTGCGATATTGCCTGTCATTTCTGAAGATAAATTGGAGAAAATTAAAGATGAGGATAAAAAGGCCTTAAAAGCGCTGTATGAAAGTGATGGATTCCAAAGTGCAACAGAAGTCCTGGTTAATGTATTGGGTATAACAAATGAACAGGCAGCTTTAAAAATGAAATATTTGATAAAGATAGCACAAGAGAATTTTATGAATGATACGGTTGAATACAGATTTTATCCATCCGAAATTATAAGAGCTTATCGCAACGGATATTTGTTAGAAATACAAGAACCGACCGTAATCAGGGATGCGGCGGTATTAATGGCTTTAAATTCTGCGCTGGAGTTAGACGGCAGCATAAATCTTCCGACAGAAATTATCCGCCGCCATCCTGATTGTATAGTAATAATTACTACAAACCGTAATTATTTAGGTTGCAGGCCTTTAAACGAATCTTTGCGCGACAGAGTTCAGCATACTGAAAGGATGGATTTGCCGAGTAAAGAAATTATGATAGAACGCGCTGTTTCAAAAACGGGATTCAGCAATTATCCATTGCTTGAAGTATTGGCTGATACAATTATCATATTGGATAAAACAGCTAAGGCCAATGCTATTAAAGGAGTTGCCGGAATGCGTTCATTCTTTTACTGGGTGGATGCCATTGCTTTTGGTTCATCAATTAAAAAATCGCTTTACCACAAGGTAATCTACAAGATTACAACAGATTTTGAAGAAATTAAAATACTGGAAGATGCATTAAAGAGGCACAAGATATTTGAAGAATTAAGTGAATTTGAAAGTAATAAAAAAAAACTCCAATATTCAGAAGTAGCGGAGATTAAAACCTGGGGAAGTGTTGAATCAGATGATATGGAAGCCGATTCTGATGAAAATGCAATAGCTCTGAGAAAATCGCCGGAAAGCGAAGAAAGTTCATCCAGGGTTTCTGATGAAATCGGAGAAACTGACAGCACTGATTTAGGAGAGGATGGATTACCTAAATATCATCAGCTGAATCCTGAACATAATTCTGAAAATGAAAAAAGCGAAGAAGATAAATTCAGGAAAAAATTAAATCAGGAGGCAAGAAAAGCAGTATCAGAATCAATTCATAAAAAGGTAAAATTGATAGTTCACAGGCCTGAATGGGATATGAAGGATCAAGAAGAATATATTGAATTGAGCAAAGAAATAATGCCCATAATCAGAGAAATTGCAAGAAAGACCGAACCTTTGCTGGAGCATGATGTTTCCGCCGAGTTTGCAAAAAACCACTACTATGGCAGTAAGTTTCAATCTGATAGTGTTGTTTATAAAGACTTCAGATGCTTTTCTAAAAAACTGCCTCCAAATGAGTCTCCATCCCTTGCAGTTGGGCTGAGAGTAGATGAGTCCGCATCCATGACAGCTTTCGGAAGATTAGAAGCAGCAAAGCGTGCAGTTGTTGCAGTATACGAATTTTGTAAAATGTGCGACATACCTGTATTGGTTTATGGAGATACGGCTGATGTTTCGAAATTAGAACAAATGTCCATATTTGCATATGCAGATTTTGACAAAGATGATTATAGCAACAGATATAGACTGATGAAAATTCGCGGACGCAGCAATAATCGCGACGGCATGTCACTTAGAATTATTTCGGAAAGATTATTAACTACAAACCAGCAGACGAAGCTATTGATTAGTATAAGTGATGGGCAGCCCAAGGCTATGGAAGATTATACAGGAAGTAAAGCTATCAACGATATGAAGCAGACTATTGCTGAGTTTGAAAGAAAAGGTATTACATTTTTGTCAGCTGCCATAGGTCATGATAAAGATATTATTAATGATATTTATGGAGAACACAGATTTTTGGATATTACAAATCTAAATGAATTTCCTGCAAAGCTTGTTCGAGTTATAGCCAGGTATTTGTAATGGAGTATAAAAATGATTATTACCCGGAATAATACACAATTTGCGTTTGCACAAGTCCTTACAGCCTGATATACAGATATCAACAGATAGCGGGCTAAAAGGGTATGTGCGAAATTCATTGCCATGGAAGCATAATTATATATTGTATTAATTGAGAAACAGATATATAATTTAGTAAAATATTGCATTCGAGGGATTATTATGGAATGGAGCGAACTATTTAATATAAGCCAGATGCCTTCTGTTAAGGACATAAAAGCTTATATCGGGAAATCAGAGCCAATCTGGAATGAACTTACTTCGTTTATTGAAGATACGTACAATGTAAGCTCTCAAATATCATACAGCAAATGCTCTGCACAGCCAGGCTGGAATATAAAATATAAGAAGTCTGGTAAGTCGCTGTGCACACTCTATCCGATGGAAGATTATTTCATTGCTTTAATTGTGGTAGGGGCAAAAGAAGAGGATGAGGTAAAAATGGCGATGGATGCAGGAATGTTTACGCCGTATGTCATGGAACTATATCAAAAAACCGCATTTTCCGCCGGTGGGCGATGGCTGATGATAGAAGTTAAGAATAAAGAGGTGTTAAACGATATTAAGGCTTTAATGAAGATAAGAGTTACTCCCAAAAGTAAACTGAAGATGAAGAAATCTCTATAATTAATTTACAAAAGGTGTATGTGTTTTATCAGCTGTTGAGTGAAACCTGAGCTTCATGCTGACTAGGCCCGGATAGAGTTTAGTCAAAGCTCAGGAGTTCTTTTTTTACTATCTCAGTAATGGCATACTTCCGGTCAGCCTGTTGACCTTTTTCTTATCTCCGTACAGAAAGAGACCCAGGTAGTTGAAGTTATCTTCTGGACTTGAACCGGCGGATGCGGCATATTCTTCATATGTATTGCATGCCTGAGCTATATCTGAAAAGTCTACTGCGGTTACATCTTCAAAATCTGGAGTATACAGCTTTCTTCGGATGGTTTTAAGTTCCGACTTGTCTCCTTTTAAAACAGGAATTGGTCGTGTAACAATGCCCTTGTGTACTTGACCAGATCCGTCATTTACATCATGACCTATAATTTCCGGGACTAATCCTCCGATAGTAATCCCTAAAATAGCTGAGGTATTTGCTATGACCCCTGTGGGAAGATCCGCATCAATCACAAGTACGCATTTAATGTCTTTGGTTATCATATGGTATCTCTCCTTTTTGTTCTTCATTCATAAATATTCGCATGTATTGTCCTGGGGTGAGGCCGATTAGTTTTTTGAAAAAGTTGGAAAAGTGGCTCTGGTCGCTAAAACCTGTGCATAGTGCGGCATCTGCGGGAGATGTGCCTTGCTCCAGCAATTTTTTTGCTTTATCTATGCGTATTGTCTGCAGATAGCTATAAGGAGAAATTCCCCTTTCCTTGGTGAACGACCGCAGGAAATGGTACTTGCTCATTCCAGCAAGGGAACCTAATTCATCAAGTGTAATTGATTTATCATAATTTGTTTCTAAATAATTGCACACTGATTTAAAGCCGGAACAAGGATTCTGTTCTCGGGTGCTGGTGTCATTGCCGGCATATTCCTGAATAAGGTGACCGATAAGGAACAAATACAGTTCCTCCTTTACAAAGTCGGTTTCTCCGCGGCATATCATCTTGTGCAGTTCCTGCAGAGAATTGGCAAGATCACTGCGATAAAGCACCGGTTGTGAAAAGTTGGAAAGAAACTCCTGCCCTGTTATGTCGAATGCCGTTTTTTTCATAATTTCTTTTTTGATGTTGATGCAGCGATAATCCAGAGTTTTACCGTCAATCTGTTCACAAGAATGAACATCTCCCGGATTGAATAAGGTTATGTCACCCGGGCTGATTATATATTCATGATTTTTGCACAGCAGGTACCGCTGCCCGGCTTCAATAAATCCGATAACATAGTAATCATGAAAGTGATTGGGAAATTTTTGCATTACTCCTTGAAACCTGTATGCCTCAATGTGCAGCTCTGAATCGTAGCAGACAGTCCTGATTTCTTTTTCCATTTTTTTAACCCTCGTTTATTTTTACATTAAAATTATAACATAAAGAATTAAGGTGGGCTTGAATGATATTGCTATTTTTTAAAAGATTAAAATATATAAAAGGTAAGAGTATCATGTAATAATAGAAATGTGATTCTTGCAATCAATATTCGAAAGGAAAAAGCTATGAGAATTATTATTTTACCTGAAAAAAAGATAAATAAGAATATGTACTTCATATATTATTGCATTATGTTAATTGCTTTTATAATTATTGGTTTATCTGCTTGTTCCAACTCTCCAAAAGAAAAAGAGGAAATTATTTATAAAAAAATCGGTGATGAAGTTGTTCTCGAAACACTTAATTTGAAAATAAACAGTGTGGAAGAAAAACAATTAATCAGCTCATATTATGGTTCAGCAGCAGAGGCGGCAGAAGGTGCCAAGTTTGTATTGGTTGTATTAGAAGTCAAAAATACAACAGATACATCTTTTGCATTTTTATCTGATTTAAAACTTATAGACGATAAAGGACGTGAGTTTGATTCTTATCCTTATACTATAGGCAATATAGACAACTATATTGAAAACAGGAAGTTATCGCCTGATATAAAAGAAATAGGTTATCTGGTTTATGAAATACCCGCAGATTCTGAAAGTTACAGTATTCACTCATTTAAAGAAGATACAAATGAATTGTACGACATTAAATTAAGATAAAAAAGTAAAATTATTAACTGAGGTGGAATTATAATGGCTATGTGGAACCCCTGGCGAGGTTGCCATAGATATAGTGAAGGTTGCAGGTATTGCTATATTCATAAAGGCGACAGCAAAAGAAACATTGATACAAATAATATTGTAAAGACAGATAAATTCTATGCTCCCATTGATAAAACAAAAAAAGGCGAATATAAAATCAAATCGGGGCAGACAGTATATCTATGTTTTTCTACTGACTTTCTCATCGAAGAAGCGGATGAATGGCGTAAGGAATGTTGGACGATGATAAAAGAACGTCCTGATTTGAACTTTATTTTTTTAACCAAGCGAATAGAAAGATTTATGCAGTGCGTTCCTGAAGATTGGAACGATGGATATGATAATGTAACGGTCGGCTGTACAATAGAAGATCAGGAAACGGCGGATCACAGATTAAGTATCTTTGATAAGCTTCCTATAAAACATAGAAATATTATATGTCAGCCGCTGATTGAAAATATCACCATTGAAAAACATCTTAACAATATTGAATTGGTGGTTGTAGGGGGAGAATCGGATAAAAACGCAAGACCTCTAAATTATGACTGGGTTCTTTTAATTAGAGAACAATGCCTGAACAACCATGTTCCTTTTGAGTTCAGACAATGTGGAACGCATTTTATTAAAGATGGAAAAACATATATTTTGAAAACTAAAGATTTGTGCTCGCAGGCCCAAAAAGCAAATATTAATTTTGCCTTTTAATTATGAATCAATCTGCCTTTATCTGTGAGATTATTTTATAAAATAGTTTATCAGGCAGAAGTGTATTGCTAATTTGTATAATAATAACTAATCAATTTGTTATTAGTTATAAATGAAGAGGAGAGATGAAAATGGTTATACCATATATTACATTTGAAGGAAATTGTAATGAAGCATTGAAGTTTTATAAAAAAGCGTTCAAAAGCGAAGTAAAGATGTCACAGCCGTATGGAGACTATATTCCTGAAGAAATTGAAACCCCGCCCGTGAATCTAAGTTCATGGATCTTACATGCTGAAATGGAGATATGTGGTACGAAATTCTGGTTTGCCGATGAGGTGCGGCCGGCATCCAAAGGAAGTATGATAAAGTTAACTGCAGCGGTATCTACATCTGAAGAAGCAAAGGATATTTTTGAAATGTTAAATGTCGGCGGATATGTCAGCCTTCCGCCTACGGAAACATTCTACAGTACATTTCATGCGGCATTAACGGATAAGTTTGGAGTTAGTTGGAATATTGTAGCAGAAGAATCACCTGATAAATTATAGTTACCCCTTATTATTGCTTTTGGTAACCACTGGAATGATGGGTCTGCCTTGCAGGGTTACAGTTAAAACAGAGTATGCTTAAAATTTTAAAGATATCCGTGCTGCCGGAAAAGTCATGTATAAGACACCGGCAGTTTTTTAATTTTGAAGACAGATAAATTTATTGGAGAGTTTAATTATAGTTATATCTTTTTACCTAAAAACAGCAATTTATATTAAGACTGTTCTGAAAAGGAATGATATAATGTATACTGATAAATATGGAGGTGAGATAGTGGAAGAACAAAATATCGTGTCAAAGACAGTAAATTACATAGAGCAAAATTTAGAGAAAAATTTAAGTCTTGATAAAATTTCCGAGGAAATGAATTATTCGAAATTTCATTTGAATAGATTATTTTCGGAAAAGGTCGGATGCACAATCTATAAATATATTCAAATGCGCAGAATTACCGAAGCTGCAAGAAAACTGGTCTATACAGATGCACCTGTTATTGATATTGCACTGGAAGCAAACTATAACTCACAGCAGGCTTTCACACTTGCATTCAGACAAATTTACCTGTGTACTCCTCAGGCTTACAGGGGAATAGGAGTATTCACACCAAGGCAGGACAAATTCTCAATGTATTGTAAATATAATTTCTATGACATAGCAAATATAAGATTTGAAGGAGCTGCAGCATGAGTACGATACCTTATGTAATTGAACAAACCGGGCGCGGTGAGCGCAGCTATGATATTTTTTCCAGGCTTTTGGCCGATAGGATTATTTTCCTGGGAGAAGAGGTCAGTGATGCTTCTGCAAGCTTAATTACCGCCCAGCTATTATTTTTAGAAAGCGAAGATCCGGATAAAGATATAAGCTTATATATCAATAGCCCGGGAGGCTCTGTAACCGCAGGCTTCGCCATATTTGACACAATGAATTATATTAAATGCGATGTATCAACGATTTGCACCGGAATGGCGGCTAGCTTTGCATCCTTTTTATTGGCGGCAGGGGCCAAGGGAAAAAGATTTGCACTTCCCAATGCGGAGATAATGATACACCAGCCGTCCATATCAGGAGGAATTAAAGGTCCTGCCAGTGATATCAAAATAATGTCGGATTATATGCAAAGAAGCAAACTCCGACTGAATAAAATTCTGTCTCAAAATACCGGGCGGACAATAGAAGAAATTGAACGTGACACGGACAGGGATAATTTCATGACGGCAGAAGAGGCAAAGATATATGGGATAATTGATAAGGTTGTCTCTCAAAGAGATATAAAATAAATTTAAATAAAATGATATAATTAATATAAAGCCTTGACCACATTGGTCACTTAGTATATAATAATAAGTGACCAATGTGGTCATTTGTTTGTATCATAAACTAATTTGTGAGGTCAGAGTAAGAAATAAATTGATGAACTCAGACCTCATATAAAATAGAAATGAGGTGGTCATTATATACCAGAAGTTTTTCAGCCTGGAACATGAGAAAAGGGAACGTATTATTAACGCGGCTCTTAAGGAGTTTGCGCGAAATGGTTATGAAAGGGCTTCAACCAATGAAATTATAAAGGAAGCGGAAATATCTAAAGGATCGTTATTCAGTTATTTCAACAGTAAAAAGGAATTGTATTTATTCCTGTTCGACTATGTGAACGAGATTATAGAAAAAATCTACGAAGAAACAGACTGGAGTGATACTGATATTTTTAAAAGAATGAAATCAATTGGATTGGCTAAATTTAAAATTTACAAGAGATTTCCCCAGGCATTTGATTTTATAAAGTCTGCGGCTTTTGAAGATGCTGCCGAAGTGAAATCCGAAATCAAAAAATTTAGTAGCGGCCTTGTTGAAAGAGGCTTTGAAAAAGGGTATAAAAATATAGATTTTACTAAATTCCGTGATGATATTGATGTTAAAAAAACAATTGATATTATTAATTGGACGGTACTGAGTTTTTCAGAACAGCAAAGGAACAGGGTGAATTCTATTGAAGACGTGGGTATGGAAATACTAAGTGAATGGGATGTTTATTTTGATATAATGAAACGTTGTTTCTATAAGAAGGAGGAGCAATAACATGTTTATTGATGTTTCGGATTTAAGTAAAAGTTACAAGACAGGAGAGGTTTTAACAGAAGTTTTAAGGGGAATAGGGATGAAGCTGAATAAAGGGGAAATAGGCGTTATTCTCGGACCATCGGGTTCTGGGAAATCTACTCTTATGAATATTATAGGAGGTATTGACCGTGCCGACAGCGGCAAAATCGTTGTTGATGGAACAGAGATTAATAAATTAAGTAATGATGAGCTTACCGAATACAGGCGTGAGAATATCGGATTCGTCTTTCAGTTCTACAATCTGGTTCCGAATCTTACGGTATCAGAAAACATAGAGGTGGTTTCCAATATCAGCAAGTCGCCTTTGAAGATTGATGAGGTGCTAAAAGCGGTGGAGATGCAGGACAAGAAAAACCGCTTTCCAAGAGAGCTGAGCGGCGGAGAGCAGCAGAGAGTATCCATAGCAAGAGCAATTGTAAAAAATCCAAAGCTGCTGCTTTGTGACGAGCCTACGGGAGCCCTTGATTTCCATACTTCCCGCGGTATTTTACAGCTTTTGCAGCAGCTGAACAAAAAGTTCGGAACTACTATACTGATGATTACTCACAATACTGCTATTGCCAATATGGCTAACAGGGTATTAAAACTGAGGGACGGGCAGATTGCAGAGGATACGGTTAATCAGACGATTGTTCCGGCGGAAAGGATTGAGTGGTAATGGCACTGAATAAAAGAATTTTTAGGATACTGAAAGAAAGTACACTGCGCTACATTGGGATACTTTTGCTCATTATACTCGGAAGCTATACCTTTGTTATAGCGGCTGAGATTTCACGAAATTTGGATAATCTGGTAACAACATTTACGGAAGGACATATGCAGGAGGATCTGTCCTTCAGAACTGATAAAGAAATTGAGGACATCACGGAACTGGAGGAGGCTGCCAATGCTGTAATCGAAAAGTCTGTGAGCAGTGACGCAGCTCTTTCTGAATCGCTTACACTTCGGCTTTTAAGCAAGACAAATAAACTGAATATTCCGGCTGTCATAGAGGGTCGGGAACTTGCCGGCACTGGAGAGATACTGCTTGACCCTGCCTTTGCAAAAGCCAACGGGTATTCTGCGGGAAGTCAAATAGAGGCGGCGGGCAAAACCTTCACCGTGGTGGGGTTTGTATCCCTTCCTCACTATATTTATCCGTTGAAAAATGTATACGACATCATGGTTTCTCCGAATAATTTCGGTGTCGGTGTTATTAGTTCTGAGGATTTTGAGGGAATTGGCAATGCTTTATCCATTTATTCCGTCAGGTTCAACGACAGGGAGAAAAGCCTCAACAAACAGGCTGCTGAGCTTAGAGGGCTTTTGCATGAAGAAGGCATAACAGAATCCGACTGGATTGACATCATGAACAACAAGCGTGCAAGAATGGCCTGGGCATCCATAACAGGCTTAAAGACTATGAGCGTGCCGGTACCTGCAGCGATGTTTCTTCTAAGCTGCTTAATTATCGGCATCATGATATGGCGTATGATACAACGTGAATCGGTTATAATCGGAACATTTTACGCACAGGGTTACAGGGGTCGTGAGCTGATGCGGCATTATATGACTGTACCGATGCTGCTGGCCGTTTCAGGCGGAGCAGCAGGAAGCGTGCTGGCTGTTCCAACTGTTTCACCGTCGGTGGAGGCAATGGTTTCATATTATAATGTCCCTGTCACAGGTATTGAAATAAGTGCTTTAAATGTACTGATAGGGATACTGACGCCTGTTCTGTTTCTGGGTGTCAGCAGCTATTTTGTCATACGTTCGGAATTGAAACTTTCTCCGGCTGAGCTAATGAGGGGCGGCAAACAAAAAAACAAGGTCAATGTACTGGAGCGTACGTTTAAGCTGGAAAGGTTCAAGTTCACCACGAAATTTAAGCTAAGGGAGCAGCTTAGAAGCATTTCACGGCTTTTGTTCCTGCTTTTTGGGATTACCGGAGCGTCTGTACTCATGCTCTTAGGCTTTACAATTATGAATTCAATGAATTATGCATTCAAAAACAGTACGGAGGGCACATATCGGTTTGAATACGAATATGCCTTAAAGGACATACAGCAGGGCAAGGCTCCGGAAGGCGCTGAGATTTTCAATGCCGGAAGGTTTTATCCTGAAAGCAATGAGGGAATTGAATTTTACGTAACCGGTGTAGAGCCGGATTCAACAATTCTGACACTGAACGGAAAAGACGGAAGCCCGCTTCCAAATGATCAGATAAACATTACGAAGCCTTTGGCGGACAGACTGGACATTAAAGAAGGCGACAGCGTAAGCTTCATAAACAAGCAGGATGGAAAGTCATACACGTTTCGCATTGATGCTGTAGCCGACTCCTATGCGGGGCAGTTTATATTCATGCCCATAGACGAGTTCAATGCACAGATGGGATTTTCCGAAAACAGTTATACAGGTATATGGAGCACAAGGGCACTTGATATTCCTGAGGAACTGCTTTCAGGAACAAAATCTCTGAGCGAGACTGCCAATGCAATGGATGAGCTGCTTGGCCCTATGTCTTCCATGGTGGCGGCAATGACTGCTGTTGCCAGTGTTGTGGGTTTGATTATTATCTATCTTGTAACATCTTTGATTATTGAGGAAAATAAAAATACCATTTCGCTTTTTAAGATATTTGGCTACGGGCGTCGTGAAATAGGTTCTCTGATATTGAACAGTTCAACTATTATCATACTGGTCGGATTTATTATCAGCATTCCTGTTATGGCAGTATCCATGGACGCAATGTATGGCTATCTCGGTGATATGATAAACCTTGTGCTTCCGACGATTATCAATCCATTTTATGTGGTCCTGTGCTTTGTAGCAGTTATGCTGACATACCAGCTCAGCAAGCTGCTTTGCACAAAGAAGGTGAACGCGGTCTCCATGAGCGAAGCACTTAAAGCATTAACCGAATAAAAAATATCTTGTATAAGTTTAAATCTGAGGCCGCGATAGAAATACTGAGGCCTCAGATTTAATTAAATGCTGTGATGACTTGTGTGGATAAATATGGTATAATAAAATTGAATATATAAAGTGGATATGTTTGAAATCACAGAATGCCATATTAATTGCAATTCAATTGAATGAGGCTGTAAAAAATTCTGAGTGTTATAAATAATATGACATACAGATGTCATGATTAAAATGATAATATTAATCTGCATTAAGGATACTTTAGAAAAGAGGTGTGAGAATGAGCAAGTTTGATTTTAAAAAGGAATACAAGGACCTGTACCTGCCCGGGAAGCAGCCTGTAATGATTGACATTCCCAGCATGAAATTCATCATGGTTAAAGGAAAGGGAGATCCCAATACCTGTAAGGAGTACAGTGATGCCATGGAAATTTTGTATGGGCTGTCCTACGGAATTAAAATGAGTAAAATGAACGGAACTCAGCCTGAAGGATATTTCGAGTATGTGGTGCCGCCCCTTGAAGGATTGTGGTGGGTTGATGAAGAGAACTTTGACTATATGAATATGACAGATAAAAATAAATTTTGTTGGATTTCAATGATCCGGCAGCCGGATTTTGTAACAGAAGGTGTTTTTGAACAGGCAAAGATTAATCTGAAGAAAAAGAAGCCGGATTTGAAACTGGAAAAAGCGTATTTAAAGATATTTACAGAAGGATTATGTGCTCAGATAATGCATGTGGGACCTTATGATGATGAACCGGAAACCGTAAAGAGGCTAATTAGTTTTATCGAGGAATCCGGATATGAGCAGGATATGTCCGGTATGAGAATGCATCATGAGATTTATCTGGGAGATCCGAGAAAAGCAAAGCCTGAAAACTTAAAAACGGTGATACGCCATCCAATAAGAAAACGGAAGTAGGTAGGTAAATAATGAAAGTAATACAAAACTTTGAAGATTTCCTGGAAAACTTATATTATGCAGGCATAAGCCTGGGCGGCGAGAACAGCGAAGGAATCTTTACCCTCTGCGATTATTTTAAGGATAATGTACTATGGCATACGGGAGAACTGGATACTGACCCGTGGGAATGGAGAATGAGGGTTTTAAATGAAAAGAACGACATTGCCTACGGTAAACTATTTTTCAAAAAAAGCGGATATATAACAAAAGAATGGTATTCTTATTTTTACGCCGTAAGACGCGGAAACAACGAATTACAGGAGGAGTACGAAGAAGGCAAGATAAGCTTACATGCGAAAAAAATCTATGAATTGCTGTGTGAGTACAGAGAGCTGCCTATTCATCTGATTAAGAGATACGGAGGATTTTCCAAGGAAGATAAGACAATGTTTGATAATGCTGTCACAGAGCTTCAGATGAAATTTTATATTTCTATGTGCGGAAGAGCAAGAAAAAAATCGAAGTCAGGAGAAGAATTCGGCTGGTCATCAACTGTATTTTGCCTTGCAGAGGATTTTTTTGACGAAGAAGTTATAAAGGCAGCTGGTAAAATAGGCTATGAGGAAGCTTACAAAAAAATCGAAAATAGAGTATATGAATTGAATCCGCAGGCTGATTCTAAAAAGGTAAAAAAATTTATTTTGGGATAGTTAGTAAAAAGCAGCCGTGGGCTGACACAGTAAGCATATGCCGGAGCAGTAAAACATCAATTGTTTACTGCTCCGCTATTATTATTTAATAATTATATTTTACCAAACAGGAATGGAAGAGCCTTTTGAATCTTCTTCAATAACTTTTTTGGTTTCATCCGTTTGATAGAGTTCTACAATGCGTTTATAAACTTCATTATCCTTGTCTTCTGTGCGAACAGCAATTATATTTATATAGGGATTTTCCCCCGGTTTGGATTCTTCTAATACTATGGAATCCTGTGTAGGTATGAAGCCTGCGTCACGGGCTACTCCTGAATTAATAGCAGCTAAAGGAACTTCTTCAAGAGAGGCAGGTATATTTGTGGCTGCCAGTTCTATAATGTTGAAGTTTTTCGGGTTCTCAATGTCCTTTAAGGTTGGAGTCAGTCCGGCAGCCGGGTCTATGCTTATCAGTCCGTTTGCTTCAAGCAGTAAAAGCGAGCGGCCACCGTTTGTAACATCATCTGGTATTACAATTGTATCTCCGTCTTTGAGCTCATCGATGCTGCTGATTTTTTTGGAATAAAGACCAAGAGGAGCAAAGACAGTCTCACCGATAACTGAAATGTCATATCCATGCTGCTCTATTTCTGTATTCAGATAAATATAATGCTGAAATGCATTCATTTCAATTTCTCCTGCATCCAATGCCGCATTGGGAAGCGGATATGAATCAAAGAAGACAAGTTCAATATCAATATTTTCTTTTGCAGCTTCCTCTTTGACATGGTTCCAAACTTTAGAGTCACTTCCTGTTAAACCAACGCGTACCTTAACAGGTTTTGCTGCAGGGGCTTCATTTTCTGAATTTTCTTCAGCTGCATTATTGTTTTCCGAAGGTGTTCCTCCTGACTGTGCAGGTGTGCTGTTTCCGGATGAGCATCCGGCCAACAGCAAAGATAGTATTAGTGTAAAAATTATTTTTTTCATTTTTATTCTCCTCGTATGATATTATTTGCAAGTAAATATTGTGTTTTACAGGGATAAGAGCCTTGCAACAATTTATCTCTTTTTTAATGTGATGTTTTTTTAATAATTAAATTGCCTATAAATTGAATTATTGAAACCAGAATCAGAATTACCACAACCGAAACATAGGTTATATCCTGATAAAATCTGTTATGGCCGTATCTTATGACAAAGGAGCCCAGGCCTCCGCCTCCTACGGCACCGCCCATAGCGGTCAGACCCAGCAGGCTGATGGCTGTTATGGTTGTTGAACGTGCCAGAGCCGGTATGCTTTCCTTGAGATATACTCTGAAGATTATTCCGACAGGGGATATGCCCATGGATTGAGCCGCCTCAATAAGACCGTTGTCAATGTCCGACAGTGCCATATCAACCTGTCTTATAAAGAAGGGAGTACATCCGACCACAAGGGGAAAAACAGCTCCCTTTACGCCTATAAAAGTTCCCACTATCAGTTTTGTCAACGGAATCAGGGCAGTTATCAAGATTACAAACGGTATTGAACGGAATAAGTTAACCAGTTTATCTATTATTTGATGAACAAAGTTGTTTTCCATTATGTTTCCCTTCCTTGTAACAACCAGCAGGATTCCTAAAAAAAGTCCTGCAATGAATGAATAGATTCCGGATAAAAAAAGCATTTGCATGGTTTCACCGATACTTTTGATAAATTCATCAGAATAATTAAGCAAATTTGGGGTATATATTTCCAATACTTTAAGCATACTTAATTACCTCCACTTTAATATTGATATCCTTCAGATGACGGACAACAGATTCCTGGTCGTCTTCACTTCCGCTTAAAATTACAATTAAAGAACCCAGTACGGTTTCTGATATTACCTCAATGTTTCCGAAAATAATGCTTGCATTTACATTGTACTTTCTTGAAATGTAAGAAATTATGGGTTCTTTTGTATTTGAACCGTAAAAGTCCAATCTGCAAAGCTTTTGCCCGTTTTCAAGTTTTACTATTGATGAATGCTCCTTAATTAAATCATCAATACGGGTGAGATTTGAAGTAGTATTTATAAAGTCTTTTGTTATTTGAGCCTGAGGATTAGAAAAAATGGAAACAACATCATTTAATTCTACCACACGGCCGTTTTCCATCACTGCGACTCTGTTGCATATTTCCTTTATTACACTCATCTCATGGGTTATAATTACTATGGTTATGCCCAATTTTTTGTTTAAATCCTTTAACAGTCTTAATATGGACTGTGTAGTTTGCGGGTCCAATGCGGAGGTTGCCTCATCGCATAATAAAATTCCAGGATCATTGGCTAATGCCCTTGCTATGGCAACTCTTTGCTTTTGTCCTCCTGACAGCTGTGACGGATAAGATTTGGCTTTGTCCGCAATGCCCACCAGATTTAAAAGAGAAGTAACCTTTTTATTAATTTCATTCTTGTCAATGCCTTTATATCTTAAAGGAAAAGCCACATTTTCAAAAACCGTTCTTGATGCAAGCAGGTTAAATTGTTGAAATATCATTCCTATTTTTTGACGGTGTTTTCGCAGGCTTCTTTCGTTTAACTGAACAAGGTCCACGTCATCAATAACTACTTTGCCTTGAGTTGGACGCTCTAGTAAATTAATACATCTGACCAGTGTGCTTTTTCCGGCTCCGCTGTATCCAATTACTCCGAATATTTCTGATTTTTCAATTCTCAAGCTTACATTTTTAACAGCATTGACTTTGCCGCTGTCCGAAGAGAAGGTTTTTGACACGTCTATCAATTCAATCATTATGTACCTCCTAGCTGTTCTGATTTTTTACGTTCTCTGAATGCTGTTCCTTTATTTTTTTAAGGAGGTCTGGATTCAGGATTAAATCCAATGCCGTATGGGCAAGGACTTTAGCTCCTAATCCTATGGAGTTTAATCCTAATTCGCTTTTGGAAGCCTCCCGGAATTCAATGCTGTGACCGGCAATGTATTTGTCGGAAATCTTTATAGAGGGCTGAATTGTTGGAACAACCTGGCTTACATTTCCTACATCCGAGGAACCAAGACCCTTATGTGCAGGTTCGGAAGGGATGAATTCTCCATAACTGCTTAAATGTTTTTCATAGATTTCATCAAATAAAGGCGTCGGAACAATGTTGTCAACACTGTTCTGGAACAGCCCGAATTTGCAAGTTGCTCCGGTTTGAAGAGCAGCACCTTTTACTATGTTCTCAAATTTATTGTACAAATCGTTAAGTATCGGCCTTGATTTGGCACGAAGGTAAAACCTGGCACTGGCGTAATCCGGAACAACGTTGGCCGCAGCACCGCCGTTTGTAATAACACCGTGGATTCTTACATCATCTGTCAGGTGCTGTCTCAACGCATTACTTGCATTGTAAACCTGTATGACAGCATCCAATGCATTGATACCTTTTTCAGGTGCGCCTGCCGCATGGGCTGATTTTCCGAAAAATTCCACATCCACAGGATCATTGGCTAAAGAAGCCTTGGTCAGACTGTGATCATATCCTGGATGTAGCCCTAAAGCAAAATCCACATCATCAAAATAACCGTTTTTCACAAAGCTGCCTTTGGCGCTTCCGTTTTCTCCGCCTTCTTCTCCCGGTGTTCCGTAAACTCTGATTTCACCGCCTGCATCGTCAATTATTTCCTTTAATGCCGCAGCAGCCAGAGAAGCAGTCGCTCCGTATAGGTTGTGACCACATGCATGTCCGATTCCGGGAAGAGCGTCATATTCTGCAAGAAATACTATTATGGGGCCGGGCTTAGAGCTTTTATATCTTGCATCAAAGCCTGTGGGATGACCTGCCACATCTGATTTTACTTGAAATCCTTCCTTCTCAAGCTGTTCGCCTAAGGTTTTGCTGGCGAAAAACTCATGGTTGCTTACCTCGGGTGTTTTGTGAATATCCAAAGCGATAGTTTGATATTCTGATAGTTTTTTTGAAACTGCTTCATCAATTAATTCTCTGATAACTGACATTATAATTCCTCCTTTAATATAATTCGCAGGCTGCATCACCAATCTATTTGTTCGCTGCCGCTCACATAAATTTGGATTACGCTGCATAAGACCTACGCTATTTTTCAGAAAAAACACTCTGAAAAATAAAAACCTACTTTCCGATATAAGAAAGTAGGTTAAGTGACTAATATACTCTCTTATCTCTCAAACACTTGGTTTGCAGGATTTAGCACCTTGGATATATCCAGGTTGCCGGGCTTCATAGGACCAGTTCCTCCGCCACTCTTGATAAGAATTAATTTTTAATTTGTATTAAACATATATGTTTTATATATGTTTGATGATTTTTTCTAAGTATAACTTCTGTATAATATATTGTCAAGAGTTTTTTAAAAGAAAATTTAGAAAATTTTTAACAAGATTTTTTATATGAATTGCTATAAGCTTACAGTAGGCTCCAAGACTGTAAGAGCATTATCAATGGTATTCAAATTTGCAATAGCACCTATAGGAATTGCCATTTTGTAATATCCATGGCCGGATGCTAAATTTGTCATAAGCGGTTTACCTAACGGAACTAATACTTCATTTATCAAGTCTGCATAGGTTTTGCCGTATGCATCAGTGCAATTTGAACATTCACCCACGATTATACCAGCACAGTCGCGAAATTTACCTGCACGAATCAAGTGTGTAACGAGCCTGTAAACCCTGCTTATTGCTTCATGGGTTTCCTCTATAAAAACAATTTTACCTCTTGTATCAACTTCAAATGGAGTCCCCAAAGTATCAACAAATGATGTGAGGTTTCCGCCGACTATGGCACCGGTTACATTTCCAGGAACCCTGCTCACCAGTGGAATTCCAGGAGGATTTTCCAATGGGCGCGGTGAAGTCAATGTTGATGTGGCCGTAAAAAACTGATCAAAATTGTATGCAGGTGTGGTTTCTCTGAAATCTATCAGAAGAAGGCTGTGAAAAGTTATTAAGTTTGACAATATGTACAATACATTCAATAGCACTGTAATATCACTATATCCGGTAATAATTTTGGGATTTTGACTTATGAAATTATAATCAAGGTATGGGAGAATGTCTGCTACGCCCGTGCCGCCTCTTGCAGGAATTATGGCTCTCACGTCAGGATTTTCAAACATACTCATTAAATCTGAAGCCCGCTGCTGTGGGGTGGCGGCAACATAGCCTGCCCATGAATAAACATAATTTCCCACTACTACATTAAATCCCAAATTTTCGAGAAACTGTATCCTTGCATTGATTGTAGCTTCATCTCTCGGACTTCCGAGGGTAACTACGCCCACGGTATCTCCCGCACGTAAAATAGGTGGTCTTATTGCCATTTGTACCGCCTCCAGAGAATAAAAATAATTTAAACTATTACATACCAGTATATGATGTCTCTGCTAATTGGTTAACCTCTGCATTCACATATTGATTTGCACTATACGCCTTCTCCGTTAAATTCAGGAATAAAACTCTCAGACTGTGTTTCACCTTCTTGAATAAATCCGTTTTCCACTCCTAATCCGACAGCATAATCAATTAGCTCGTCATATTCGTCATCCGTTATTTTTCTGTTAATTTCAGGGTACATGGCAATATGGGGAAGTGGAGTATACTGATTCATAATACTTATATAAATGTTATTTTCGAATGTGTCATAGAGATATTTAATTATATTTTTAGAATCTTTCAAACATCCCGGCAGCATCATGTGACGCACTATTACTCCTTTTGTCATTATGCCATCTGAGTCGAATTCAGGACCGGAAACCTGATTCACCATTTCTTTTATTGCAGCTGATGCATACAAAAAATAATCTTTACAATTTGAATACTTCTGTGCAATATTTCCATCCATGTATTTCAAATCGGGAAGATAAATATCAACAATTCCTTCAAGTGTTTTTATTGCGTCTGTTTTTTCATATCCCCCTGTGTTATATACAATGGGAATGCAGAATCCATTACGTTTGCTCAAATTAACTGCGTCAATTATTTGAGGAATGTAATGGCCCGGTGTCACAAGATTTATATTGTGTGCACCCTTATCCTGAAGCTCCATAAATATTTCTGCAAGTCTTTCCGTTGTAATGATTTTCCCTGCCTTGCCTTTTGCAATATTATGATTTTGACAATAAACACATCCCACAGAGCAGCCGCTGAAGAAGACTGTTCCAGAACCTCTTTCGCCGGAAATGCATGGTTCTTCCCACATGTGCAGAGCAGCTCTTGCAACAACCAGCTTATCGTCCTGACCGCAATAGCCCTTTTTGCCCATGGTTCTGTCAACATTGCAATTTCTCGGGCATAATGTGCAATTATTTAATAGTTTTTTATAATCTGAAAATTGATCGTTCATAAATACCCTCATAAAAATAATAAATAATTATAGCACTTTTATATAAAAGTTATCAATGTTATTTTAGCATGGTATCATAATTCAAAATTGATTTCCAAAGGCAAAATAAAAAAAATAAAATACAGGGGACCGTTTCTTCTTCCCCTGTATTTTATTTTTTTATTTATTTTATTTTTATAGAAATTTTCTTTGTTAAAGACCTTATGATGAACAAGGTTACCAAGACTACACCAAGTGTGCCCAGTGCTGACATCAGAAATGATGAACCTGTGGGTACTGCAGCCTCCAAATTATTATCAAACAGGTCTATTTTTACACTATATAGCGTTATAATGCTGCTTCCCCAGATTAATGCATATACTGCATTTAAACCGACAGACAACGCTATGAATATAAACCCGATTATCCAGTTGAATTTGTAGTACCCTACGTTTATTAACCAGCCGGCCAGGTAGCTTACAAATATGTTAAGGCTGTATAATAAAAATGATGGAAAATAATTGTTTAATAATGAAACATCAACCCTTAGATTAAATAATAAGGATAACATATATTCAATTCCTGCAAACATACTGAAGATTAGCGGAAGCGTAACTGATATTAACATTGCTGAAGCAACAGTTCCATAAAACCAATGTGTCCTGGTAACCCCTAATTTTAGGAATTGAGGAAGGAATGTTGCTCCGGCGATTATGCCGATTACAAACATATAAATTATGGAAGAACCTGCCGAAAAGGCCAATAAATTTTCGACAAAACTGAAATTATATAGACTGCTTGCAATATTCAGCCCGATATATACAGCCATGAGAATGCCTATGAACCAGACACTCCACTTCATCTGCTCAATATACATATCCAAAGTGACCTTCTTAATTGAATTCCTTTTCATGCTATTCCTCCCCTTCGGTTAAATGAATAAATAAATCCTGAAGTGAAATAGGACCTATTTCTAAACCCATTTCGTGAGCTTTATTATCCAGTTCATCAGTTCTTTCTTCATAAATCATTACTGATTTTGTGCCTCCAAGCTGCTGAGAATTAAGTATTTTTCTGCCTTGAGTAAATTCATCCACATCGCCGGAATAACCTGTAACTGAAATTCCTTTTGATGTTAATGATTCATAATCTTCCTGCAACAGCAGTCTGCCTTTATGGAGTATTAAAACTTCATCAAATAAATAATCCATTTCAGATACCAGGTGAGTAGATAAAATAAATATGCGCGGATATTTCTCCTGATCCTTTAATAGTTCATCGTAAAACTTTACTCTGGTAGGCGCATCCATTCCAAGATAAGATTCATCAAAAATTGTTATTGGTGAGCGGCTTGCCAATCCAATGGTAACCTCCAGAGCTGACTGCATTCCTTTAGAAAGCTTGTTGACGGATTTATTTAATGGAAGACTAAAGAGATTAATCAAATATTCTGCATATTCCGCATCATAATTTGGTCTGTATTTACTGACTGTTTTAAGCATGTTTTTAACTTTCGCTGTCTCATCCTGGTAGTCTGTTTCGAAATGGAAAGATACATTCTGCATAATGTGAGGATTTTCAAAAGGGCATTCTCCTGCAATTTTTACTGTTCCTTCGGACGTATTTCTGTATGAAGCAAGCACTGACAAAAGGGAAGTCTTGCCTGCGCCGTTTCTTCCAAGCAAACCATATATTTTTTCATTTTCCAGTTTAAAGGACACGTTTTTTAATGCTTCAAAATCTTTGTATTTTAATGATAAGTTGTCTGCTTCAATATTAAAAACCATTAATTTTCACTCCCTTTTATTTTTTGTATTAAACTTAATAAGTCATCTAACGAAATTCCGATTTTTGATGCTTCCAAAATCATGGGCGCAACATATTCATCCATAAATGCTTCTTTTCTTTTTTCCATGAGCTTCTTTTTCGCCCCTTCAGCAACAAACATTCCTATTCCACGTTTCTTGAATAATATACCTTCGTCTACTAACTGATTAACCCCTTTTGTAACAGTTGCATGATTAATTTTATAAAAGCTGACCAGTTGATTGGTTGATGGAGCTTGTTCTCCTTCTTTAAGCTGATTGTTTACTATTTGATCTTCTATTAATTCTCGAATCTGAATGAAAATCGGTTTGTTATTATCAAGGCCGGTGTTCAAAAATATTCACTCCTCTCCGAATAGTTTGGGTTTTATGGTTATACACTTGTGTATATAACTATATCACTTGCGACTATATATGTCAAGATATTATGTTTGATAAAATTCGACATATTTTTTTAAGAAATTACTTAATAATGCACATTTATAATTAATTCTTACTAACATTTCCTGTTTTATATTCGATTATCTAGGTATATATGTATCAAGCAGGTGATAACCAAGGAGGTGGATAATGTGTATAATTTTAAGAAATGTTATGTTGTGCCTTTGATGTCATGTGCTAATTCCGAAAGATCTTGTGTAGTAAAGGAGGGCACGGAGGATTTAGCTGACGAAATTAAAAATGAAATCAATATTGAAAATAATATTAATATAAATGATGAATTATTTATTAATGCATCTCATGAACTAAAAACCCCGCTAAACATAATATACAGTGCAGCCCAATTAATTGAACTTTATCTGAAAACGGGTGAAGAAAACAAATCTCTTGATAAAATATCTTCAGGCATTAATTCAATTAAGCAAAACAGCTTCAGATTGATGAAAGTAATTAATAACATATTGGATTTGTCTAAAATAGAAGCAGGTTTATTAAATTTAAACTACAGCTATATAAATATAGTTGAAGTAGTAGAAGATGTTGTTAAAAGAGTATCTGAAACAATTAAGTACAAGCAGCTTAATTTTATTTTTGATACTAATGCAGAAGAAAAATATATGATGGCTGATATTGAAAATATAGAACGAGTGCTGTTGAACATTTTATCAAATGCGGTTAAGTTTACAGATGATGGAGGGAAAATATTTGTAAATGTAATTATAAAAGACTACTCTGTTGAAATATCTGTAACAGATACAGGCATTGGTATTGAAAACAGATATTTAGACAATATATTTAACAGATTTGGACAGGTGGACAAGTCCCTTTCAAGAGGCGTTGAAGGAAGCGGCATAGGGCTTAAATTATCTAAGGCAATAATAGAAGCTCACGGAGGTAGCATAAATGTTTCCAGCAAGATAAATAAAGGCAGTACTTTTATTATTAAGCTTCCATGCAAAAAAAACGACACATTGTACACCTTGTACAGCAACAGAGTATTAAATTATGACAGTTTAAATGAAATGATCAAAATTGAATTTTCTGATATAGACTATATGGGAGTATAGATTAATATATTGAATTAAGCCGTATGATGGTATATTATTAATCAATAATATTAATCTGGGAGATATCTATGAAAAATATATTCTTTTATGATACAAGCATAGGAAGAATTGTCATAATGGACAATGGCATAGAAATAACCGACATGGGGCTGGAAGACCGAGTTGATTACAAAGATATGAATGTTTGTGAAACAGAGCTTATAAAAGAGGCAGCTGCACAGCTGACAGAATATTTAGACGGCAGAAGAAAGAAGTTTGATTTGCCACTTAATCCACAAGGTACGGAATTTCAAAAGAAGGTATGGAAAGCACTCTGCGATATCCCATATGGTCAGACACGAAGCTACAAGCAGGTTGCCGAGGCTGTAGGAAATCCAAAGGGTCCAAGAGCAGTAGGTATGGCTAACAACAGAAATCCCATAATTATTTTCATACCATGCCACAGAGTTATAGGTGCAAACGGCAGTCTGGTAGGATATGGCGGAGGACTTCATGTTAAGGAAAAGCTGCTTGCAATAGAAAAGGGAATAGCCCTATAAATTTTCGGAGGTATCATGCCAACTACTTATGCTCATTACACATTTGGTCAGGAAGTTTTGAAATTATTAAAAGATGACATAAAAAACTTAATTAATAAAAACAAGGATTTATTTAACATCGGTCTTCACGGTCCTGATATTTTATTTTATTACCATCCTTTAAAATCAAACAATATCAGTAAAACAGGGCATAGGCTTCACAGTCTCAACGCTGATGCATTTTTTGAAAATGCCAGGAAGGTAATTAATATTTGCTCCGATTATGATGCCGCATGCGCTTATGTTTTAGGGTTTGTATGCCACTTTATGTTAGACAGCCAATGTCATCCTTACATAAGGCAAAAAGAAAATAATACGCTCACCCACGGTGCCATAGAAGCTGAATTTGACAGGCTGTTGATGTTAAAAAACAAA
This sequence comes from Firmicutes bacterium UBA3553, assembly GCA_002381185.1. Taxonomy (GTDB): domain Bacteria; phylum Bacillota; class Clostridia; order Tissierellales; family Sedimentibacteraceae; genus Sedimentibacter. Next base: position 68,914 of record DFOA01000063.1, read on the forward strand.
ATGGATCCAATCTCATTTAAACCAACGGCCCATATTGTTCATAATTCAGATAATGCTGAAATTATTTCATGGTTTTTTGACAATATTTCAAGAGAAGAAATATCAGATGCATTAAAGTCTATGAAGTTTCATTTGAATTTTCTTGTTGCCCCCGGACGGATAAAGAGGTCGTTGATTTTCGCAGGTCTTAAATTATCGGGTAATTACAATGGCATGTCAGGGCTTGTGATGAGCTATGAACCGATTGAAGAATGCCAGGAAATAAATGAAAAGCTGTATGAATTATATACGCAGGCTGTTGAAACAGCCGCTGACTTAATTGAAGAATATTATAAAAATATAAAGAGCAATGAAAAGATTAATAAACGATTCAGCAGAAATTTTGAATAATATCAAGGATTTTGTTGAAATTTGATTTATTTTGCTTTCGAACCTTATAATTAGATATACATAATATAATGTATACTAGTCAGGGGATGTGAACATATGGTAAATAATTTTGCTAACAGCCAAACATATATAAATTTACAGAATGCATTTAACCTGGAGTCGGTTGAAAGCACAAAATATAGAATCAGCGCAGAAAAAGCAAGGAGAGATGGATATCAGCAAATCGGCAATATTTTTGATCTAACTGCCAGAAATGAGCAGCAGCATGCAGAAATATGGATGCGATTCATTCTTCAGGGAACCATGCCTACGACGCTGGAAAATCTCCAGGATGCTGCCAACGTTGAAAAATATGAAGGAACAGATTTGTTTATGCAGTATGCAGAAACAGCGCGTTCGGAAGGATATACAGACATAGCCAACATGTTTGAAGGAATAGCGGTTATAGAAAGACACCAGCAGTTTAGATTCAATCAATTAGCACAAAATATTCAGAATAACCAGGTGTTCTGTAAGCCAAACAGCACTGTATGGGTATGCTTGATATGCGGTAATTTAGTCTGGGATGAATGCGCTCCGGAAATATGCCCGATTTGTCATTATCCTCAAGGCTATTACCAGCTTAACTGCGAATACTATTAAACAATAGACAGCTGTCTCATGGGAGGCAGTTTTTTTTAATTGGAAATTCCGCTGTATATAATATATAATGTTAGTAAACTAAACAATAAAATTAAAAAATATAGGGGAGAGAGCTATGGTAAAAACGAGGGAAAGGTTAACAAAGCTTGAAAAGTATTGGATTATGTATGATGTTGGAAATTCGGCATTCATATTGCTTGTATCAACAATAATACCTATTTATTTTAAGAATATAGCATCTGCTAGTGGTATATCAGCTGCAAATTCCACGGCTTTCTGGGGATATGCAATTTCAGTTTCCACACTGATTGTTGCTGTACTGGGTCCCATATTGGGAACATTGGCAGATACAAAGGGATATAAAAAGCCACTGTTTTCAATGCTCTTGATGCTTGGAGTCCTTGGATGCACGGCACTGTCTCTTAACTTATCATGGCTTCCTTTCCTGGTTGTATTTGTAATAGCTAAGGTTGGGGTATCGGGAAGTTTGATATTTTATGATGCCATGCTGTCAGATGTTACAACTGATGACAGAATGGATTTGCTTTCATCACTGGGATATGCATGGGGATACATAGGAAGCTGCATTCCTTTTACCATAAGTCTTGTAATTATACTGTCCGCAGACAAACTTTCTATATCTGCATCAGCTGCAACTAAAGCAGCTTTTATATTAACTGCAGCCTGGTGGTTCATAGTTACACTCCCATTGTTCAGAAATTACAAACAGCTTCATTATGTGGAAGCAGAAAAAGATGCATTAAAAATAGCCGTCATTCGGCTGAAGGATACGTTCGGGGATATAAAAAATCAAAAAGGAATTTTTACATTTTTGCTGGCATTCTTTTTCTATATAGATGGAGTGTACACAATAATTGAAATGGCAACTTCATATGGCAAAGATGTGGGCATAAGTGACAATAATTTATTGTTTGCGCTGCTTTTGACGCAGGTGGTGGCTTTCCCCTTTGCTCTTCTGTTCGGCAAACTTTCTAAAAAATATAGGACAAAAGATTTGATTAATGTTAGCATTGTCGGATATTTTTTAATAACAATATTTGCTCTCCAGTTGGACAAAGCATGGGAATTTTGGTTCCTGGCTGTTTGTGTGGCAATGTTCCAGGGGGCGATACAGGCCCTGTCCCGTTCGTATTTTGCCAAGATAGTTCCAAAGGAAAAATCAAGCGAATATTTCGGACTTTATGATATTTTCGGTAAGGGAGCATCTTTCACGGGAGCATTTTTAATGGGAATAACCACACAAATAAGCGGAAATTCAAAAACAGGAGTTGTATTTATTGCAATAATGTTTGTTATAGGGTATTATATATTTAATAAGGCAGTAAAAATTCAAAAATAAAAACTAATACTAAGCTATTATATTCAAAGGAGTGAAAGCTATGCCGCTGGAGGGTGCTTTTATTGTTCCTCATCCGCCTCTGATAGTTCCTGAAATAGGAGGAGGCCAGGAAAAAAGAATAAAAAAAACCATTGATGCGTATGAAAAAATTTCACGAAAAATATCAGAGATAAAACCTGATACAATTATATTGACCACACCTCATTCTATATTTTATTCAGATTATATTCACATTTCTCCCGGTGACGGATCAAAAGGTAACTTTAGAGAGTTTGGGGAAGTTGAGGTGGGTATGAAAGTGAATTATGATACTGAGTTTATCAAAACTTTGTCTTTGTTAGCTGAAGAAAATAACATTCCTGCAGGAACCCTGGGTGAAAAAAGAAAATCATTAGATCACGGGGTCATGGTTCCATTGTATTACGTAAATAAATATTTTAATGATTATAAACTGGTTCGTATTTCAATTTCCGGATTATCACTTATAGAACACTATAAATTCGGAAAATGCATTAAACAGGCTGCAGAAAAAAGCGGTAAAAAGGTTGTTTTTATAGCAAGCGGAGATTTGTCGCATGCTTTGAAGGATGAGGGCCCTTACGGATTCAAAGAAGAAGGACCGGTATTTGACCGTGAAATTACCGCCGCTATGGGAAACGGAGACTTTTTACAATTTTTAAAATTTGATGAAGAATTCTGTGAAGCAGCTGCTGAATGCGGGCTAAGGTCGTTTGTTATTATGGCAGGCGCTCTTGATGGCAAAAAGGTCAATGCAGATCTTTTGTCATACGAAGGGACGTTTGGTGTAGGTTATGCTGTAGCTTCATATGACATAGCAGGCGATGATGAAAGCAGACATTTTGACGAAATTTATATAGATAATGAACTTAAGCGGGTTGAAGCGTTGAAAAATGAAGAGGATGATTATGTTAAACTAGCAAGGCACACTTTGGAAAGCTACATAATAAATCATAAAAAGATAAAAAAAGATGAAAATATTAATACTGAACTGTTAAACAACAAGGCCGGCGTATTTGTATCTTTAAAGCTGGACGGAAAACTAAGAGGCTGCATCGGAACAACGGCACCTACAACAGACTGCATCGCTGATGAAATAATTCAGAATGCCATAAGCTCCGGCACTGAGGACCCAAGGTTTTATCCTGTTACCGAGGAAGAACTGCCAAGGCTGGTTTATAGCGTTGATGTACTTGGAAAGCCTGAGCCTATAGCATCAAGAGATGACCTGAACCCCAAAAAATACGGCGTTATTGTTTCGAAGGGAAGACGTTCAGGCTTGCTTCTACCTGATTTAGAAGGAATTGACAATGCCGAGGAACAGGTTTCAATAGCACTTAAAAAGGCAGGCATTGGTCCGAATGAAAGTTATTCTATGGAAAGATTTGAGGTTGCAAGGCATAAATAAGTAAAAAACACAATGTGATAATGAGGGGACGGCTTTTTAAAGACTGTCCTCATTTTAAAAATATATTAGTATCATGAAGAAAAGTTTTCATGAAGAAATAAATATGATTTAATACACAGTTCTGAGGAATAAATA
>DFOA01000016.1 GCA_002381185.1 Firmicutes bacterium UBA3553
ATGGTATTGTAAATTTAATCATCTTACCCCCTCAAACATTGATAATTGACTATTATAACTGTCTTTAACTTTCTTCCACGGCTCATAATCTTCGAAGTCAGGTACCGCTTTATGAATAAAGGAGTTTACCCACCTTGCAAAATGATTCAACCTTACATCATCATGTTTCTCATTGTAACGCATGACATATGGCCTTATTCCTAATTCATCAAGCTTTTTAAATCTATAAAAATCCTCTTCAAATGTAGTATTGAACCCAACTAACATAAAGCACATATGCCTATAGTTTTTTATGTATTTAGATAATGTGCTTATACCGCTTAATACCTGTTCTTCAAATCCCATTAAGTCCCATGCATAATGTAATGATCTTAGATGCTTTACCTCGCTTAATGCTTGCGCTATCTCATCGGTCATTAACCTAACATCGCAGCCTTGATTAATGTCCACTATCAATCTTCTATCTTTAATCTCATGAAGCTTATCTATGCAATATGGATCTGCGGTAATGTTATTATCATGGAGTATAAGCACATTTGACCTCGGATTAATTAGGTCTTTAATTTCTGCGACATTTCTGAATTTGCCTTCCTTTATTGGTACAAAACAGAAAGGACAATTTCTGATACAACCTCTACTTGTAAAGCCTATGCCTGCATTAACTATTTCAGTTGCCTTTTCTATCTTTCTTTGCTTAGTGCTTATACCGTTAATCCTAGGAGCTATCATGTCAGCTGTATATAAATCATAATCAGGGTTTACGGCATCAATTTCATCAGGCAGTCTCTTATTTATATCCCACCCTGTACCACCTATTTCAATTAAGTCACCGTAGTAATCTATAAGCTTTAAGCAATCGCTCTTTGATCGTGTAAATATAGTACTTGCATATATCATGTCGTATTTTTTACCTGTTTGTACAAATTCAACTGTACATCCATTTATTTTGTAGTAGCTACTAATCTTCATTAATGCTAAATTTGGGAGTCTACTATCAACGTCTATTAAGCCTATTCTCAATTAATCATCTCCTCTAGGGGCCACAGCTCCCTTAAATATTTAATCCTTTATAAAAAATCTCGTACTTTTCTATAAAATCATATCTATCTTTGAAAACATCATATATACTTGTATTTCCAACGCTTAATTGACTTACCTTCATTAAGAATTTTGAAGGAACTACTAATGTTTTAACTATTTCTCCATCTGTTACGCATGCACAAATGAATAAATCGCAATTATGATTATGTTTCTCTAAATTAAAAGTATGAAATTCACCTTTTGGTCCTTTATAAAGATTTGAAACTTTAACGTCTACTTTTATATTCTGATTTACTAATAAATCATATGGATGCTTCGTTGTCATTCTTTCAACTTCATAACCTTTACCTAATAACAAGTTCATTATCTTCTGCTCATATTCTTTTCCTGTACTTGTTTCAGAATTTTTAAATTTTAAAGATAATTTATCTGCCCAATATTTAAACCCGCCATGTTTGCTTATTGCATTACCTAACGCACAACCGACTACTTTTTTTATCTCACTGTTTGATGGCATCCTATCAATACATAAAGTAGTTTTTACTTTTAATATTTCTTCTGCTATTAGTTCATCTGTCCATTTTGTCCCATGTGTGTATCCCACTTAATCACCTCATTTCACTAAAAAGGCACGTCTGGAAATTCTGATTCATCCACAGGCTCAAATATATCAGGCATATCGCCAAAATTACTTTGCGGTTTAACTTGTCCACTATTGCCTAAGAACTCAACCCTGTCTGCTATAACATCTGTTGTATATCTTTTTTCGCCTGTTTGAGTTGTATAACTTCCTGTGTTAATTCTGCCATGTATTGCGCATTGACTACCTTTTGAAAGATAGTTAGCCGCATTCTCAGCTTGTTTGCCAAATATTGTTACTTGTATAAAATCTGCTGTAGGCTGTCCTTTAGCCTTTGCTTGCTCTTTCTTTTCCTTTGACATATCTTTATCTACTGCTAGATTAATTTTTGTTACTGCTAATCCAGACGAGGGGATAAAACTTAGTTCGGGGTCTTTCGAGAGCCTCCCTATTAACACAATACTATTCATGAATTGCCTCCATTAAATCATCTATTCTTATTTGTTTCTTATAACTCTCCAACCGCTCATTGGCTAAATCATAAATATACTTATCTTTTTCAAAACCTAAAAAATCAAATCCCAACATATCGCAAGCTATCAAACTTGAAGCGCTACCAACATGCGTGTCGAGTATTTTCCAGCCTTTTTGTGCATATTTCTGTAATTGCCATAAATATAAGGCTATCGGTTTTTGCGTAGGGTGTATTCTTTTTTCATTAAGTTTTTTATTCCCTTGCTGAATGTAACCTTCGGCAATGCTTTTTCCTTGGAACATACCGCGCCACATGTACCGGAATAAATCAACTCTTTCAGTTAGAGAATTATAAGCAATTTCACAATCCGATTGGTCTGAACCTTGATTGCATTTATCCCATACAATCCTACCTTTACCAAACTTCACGGGCATATAGTTTTCACCCCAAATGATTTGATGTTTCGATACTCTGAGTAATTCTTGAAAATATTCCTCTCCTGCAGGCTCATTGTCCCAATTTCTATTCGGGTAGTTACCACCCGNNTACAAATATCTTAGAACCGTTCTTTTGCTCTACGAGCGTACTTCTGTCTTTTCCTCCGTGTTCTTTTCTACCGTATTCAGGGTCCACAATGGCAAGTTCAAAGTATTTGTCAGGAATCTCTTTCATGCCAATCATGCAATCTATATTGAGAAAGCTGTTAAGTTCGAACATTGTCCCCTCCTAACTGATGTTATAAATTGTACTCTGAACATTCTTTGCCAACTTTGTATTGAAATCATCAACAAATTTCCTTTTTATCTCAAACCCGTATGACTTGCGGCCAAGCTGTTCAGCGGCTAAAAGAGTTACTCCACTTCCTGCCGTCGGGTCAATTATCACATCGCCCGGGTCCGTAAATATTTCTATAAGATTTTTAATCACATGAATACTTTTTTGTGTTGTATGAATTTTCGGTGTTTCCGTGTCGCGTTCGTAATCAAAGCAATAATTTTCTAGAACATCAATGCAATTAAATATCATTTTGCCGTTATTATTAAACTTTGGCAGCTTATCCCTATATAACAGCACGGCATATTCACAGTTACCGACAATCTTCATATTTGCCTTTAACACTTGAGCCGAATAATTTTTCCTGAATACAAGGTTAATGTAATGATTAAATCCGTATTCCTTGCCTTTTTCAATTAATATGAATTGTTGTTCAAACTCACAAAACACAATCATGCAGCCAGCTTGTCCCTTTTCTTTTGGCTCCTTTTTAAGCATTGTGCTTACAAAGTGCATGAACTCCGGAACTCTAAAATCATTATCTGTGTCAAAGAATGCCTTTTTCGCTAATTCACTTTCGCCGTTTTTATTATCACCGTCTTTGTACCAACTGGGATTTGAAGCATAAGCGTTATTGCCTATGTTGTAAGGGATATCCGCAATTATCAGTTGTGCCTTCGGTATGTTATATCTTTTATAATTTTGAAAATGGTCATGATATAATTCCATCCGCGTTCCTCTCATATGTTTTTCTGTTTATATCTACTATTGAAATTTCTTCTATCAGATTAATATTGTCCCAGTTTAATAGATGCTGATCTCCGTTCCCTACCTTAATTAAAACAGCATTACCTTCTTGGACTATCTCAGCTACATTATAGAAATTCCTTGAAGTTGATATAGTATTAAACCATACTTTTATTGTTGCTCCTTCAAATACTGCTTTCATAATTAACTCCTTAACCGGTAATTGTTGCTTACATCCTTTTTAACTTCTACTATGTAGCTCTTGCACATTTCATAAATCCTGCTTCCAATAGCTTCATCAAAATTCAGT
>DFOA01000056.1 GCA_002381185.1 Firmicutes bacterium UBA3553
CCACCTGATTTAGAAATATAAAAAATACTATTACTTAAATCAAATGGTCAAATTTATTTGTAAAAAGTGGTCAATTTTACTTGACAATCGACACCACTACCTCCTTTGAGTCATCATTAACCTTTACCACAGCATCATCAACAGCATCCCTAAATTTCTTTGCCAATTTAACATCATCAATCTTCATGCGAATTAAAGCTATCTGCTTAACAATTCTCTCACTCTCGTTTCGATTCTTCGCTAGTTCCCTCTTTGTTTCCTCAAAACACCCCACTTCATCAAGTTTATGCATAAAAGTGTCTACAATATTCTTTATCTTAGCTGTTTTAGCATACTTTTGAACATATTGTCTAATCGCTGCTTCTACAGAAGTAATTCCTGTATGTATTAATGCTTCTTTGTCAGCGTTTTCACTCTCTTTTGCATCAGTTAACTGTTGAGCGATGTCGCCTCGAATACTCGTAGGTAATGAAGCATAGGCCTCAAAGTGCAGTTCTTCATTCCGGTTCAATTTCCTAACTTTCATCTCTGTTTCGTCCTGTGTATCCTCATCTACTTCAGCACCACTTCCGATAAGACGGAGATTAAGCGCCGGTAGTGCAGCCGCAGGAAATAAGTTTGGATTTGCAACTCCGTGTGTTTTCAAATACGCACGAACTCTTTCCAAAGTCTGTTCAGTATTCCCATCCTCTTTCTTTCGGTCATCCAGTTTGTTTACCACAAAGATAAATCGGTCTTTTGATTGCTTACCACCAACAGCCATACTTTCAGCAACTCGTTTTAATAAAGTATTATCGTCATCCGTACCAAATTCCCCTGTCATAATATAGAGCACTAGAGATTTTGATGACTTACCGAGAAACTCACTTTGCACTTTTTTATGGTGAGGATCTCGGGAATTATTCGGCCCAGGAGTATCAATCAGCACTAGCGATACATCTTCTGATGATACAAATGGAATATTCCCTGCTACCTTTATTTCAGATACATTTTCATTAGCATTCAAACGTTCCATTGTCGAATATGCCAACTCTTCATGTGTCTCAACAAGTCTACCCTCTTTATTGTACACTTCTGCTTGCCAAGACACATCGTCTTCACTAATATCTTTTATTCTCGTGATTATTGCTGTACATGCTTCTTGTTTAGAGGGCATAAGTTTAGTACCAAGCATAGCATTTATCAGAGTTGATTTCCCTGCACTCATAGTTGCTACAACGCACACCTCAAAATCGCTACTCTTGGCATGTTGGAACGCACTGAGGATTTCAATATCACGCAGTTCATCAAACGGTCCCACTTGAATTTCCTTAAATACATCGTCTATAAGAACTTCTTTGTCCGTAGTTTCCTTAGCGGGTCTACGTTCAAGCTTTGCTGTTAGTTCATTACGTTCATACGCCTCGGTAAAGACGGAAGTTAAATCCTCATAGTCAAGTAAAGTACCATGAAAAGTCACTTCAAAATCAGTATCATTATATTCATCGATAAGAATGCGAGGTAAGTCTTCAATCCATTCCTGTAAGCGCGCACCAGAAACTGTTTTCTCACCAATCTTACTATTTTGAGCGAGTTTTTTCCCATCTACAGTGAACTCTGTTTCAATTTTATAAGGGTTGTAACTTATAAAGATTTTCTTCATTAACTTTCTCCTCCAAAAAGTACTTGTTCTAGACCGTAAAGTCCGCATCTTTTTTCCATTTTAACTTGTTCGGTTTCATTAGTATTACTGTCTATCGTGCTAGAATAAATGGACAAATCGTACTCATCTTTGCTAAATTTCTTAAAGTACAGGTTATACGCATCTATCTCATCCTCTGACATTTGCTCTCCATTTTCTTTTAGTTTTATTAGAAATGCAAAGTAGGATGAGATTGGACAGATTATTGGATTTTCATATCCCATTGCATTTAAATCACTTTTCACTCCATTTATGCTTTCTTCAACGGAATCGTCTATATTTTTAAAGTCATCAAGTTTATTTAGAACGAACACTACTTTTTCTTTTGTTACATTTTCTGCTACCCATTGCAAGTGCTCTTTCTCTTCATCAGTTCCAAGTTTGTTAGCGTTAAGAACATAGATAAGTTTGTTATATATTTCTTCCTTCAACACTTTTCGTGTGATTTTTTTGTGATTTCGATTTATCGCAGAATTTACGCCAGGAGTATCAATAATACAGACACGGTTTGTAGAATGAGTCATCCTAAAGTGTGAAGCAATACTACTCACTACAGATCGTTCTGTATTTGCAAGATCATTATAGCTAGCATTAAAATTCAATGGTGATGCAGCTAAGTGAACAACATCATCCTCAAAAGGTTTATTATAAATATAACAAAGGTTTCCAGTACATATCTCTTGTGACGTCCTTGTTAGTGGCTTACCAATAATAGCATTTATCAGCGTTGATTTACCTGCACTAACATTTGCAGTCACGATATAGCGCTTTTCCGGTTTTGCAGCAAAATCTCTGTTAGTTCTGAATTGCTCTACTAAGTCTTTGGTAAACATAATAGTTTTAGGGATTTCTACATTATTAAATAAGAAAGTTTGTAAGTTTTCAATTTCCAAAGCTTGTCTCTTGTTTAGGTACTCTTTGAGACATGTCACTGTTCTTTTGATTTTAGCTTCATCAAAAATAATTAAGGCAATATCACACAGTAGCCAATAACGGTATTTTTTTCTCCAAGGTCTAATTCTACTGTTAACTAAAGAATAAATAACATCTTTACACTCTTTTTCAGTTAGTTTTGGTACATCTGTATTACCTACAAGAACATTACGATATTGTTTAAGTCGAGCACTAGTATACTCATTATTTTCCTCACATTTCCTAAGAAGGTGTTCAAGACCAATATAATAGTGCATTTTCAATTTCGACTTAGTCCGACGCATCGGGTGAGTATCAAGAATCAATGCTTCAATAAAGTTTTGATAATTAATCTCCATAAATTCATAGCACCTCCATTATTCATATAGTCACTTCCAGTTGTTGTTATAATTGGATACTCAACAATTATTATATCTATCTGAATTTTATTTGTTAAAATTAAAAACAAAGAATTTTTATTTTATTTTAATACTTTTACTATCTAAAAATCTTCTGAAAGAAGATGACTCTAAAGTAGCACAAGTTTATACATAGTAATCATTCCAAGTTCTCCTTGCCTCTATATTTTATATTTCTAATGTAATCCCCCTGACTCCTCAACCACATATCAAGTCCATCTCCATAAATCTCTACTTTTACCGTATAGACATCTTCTTTTTCTAATATCACTTCTGCTGTAGGTAATCTATCCAGTACAGATTCAATTGATGGACCACTATATTCAAATTTAACTGTGTTAAGTGGGCCAGAATACATAAACTGTACTCTTTTCCGAAATTCTCCTTCATTAAATCTATCTTTATATGGTATCTGAAATTTTTTATTAAGATTTTTCATGTTTTCAATTCTATCGATTCGAAATACTGTTGGATAATCTTTGCTATCATCAGCCATAAAAGCAATTAGATAAAAATAATATTCAGAGAACATAATTGCAATTGGCTTTATTTCATGAATCTTTGAAATTCTATCTTGTCTCGTATATGAAAGTAAGCGTCAAATACGCCCA
>DFOA01000031.1 GCA_002381185.1 Firmicutes bacterium UBA3553
TTATTTAGCTCCTACTCGATTTTCAATTTCAGAAAAGACCGTTGATATAATTTCCTCCAGCAAGTCATCAGGAATTCGTTCAATTACTTTATAGCTGCGGGCATTGAGATCTAAAGCCTTTATGTGCTCACATAAGACTACACCCGTTGTTATTGTCCTACTGTCAAGAGGAATATGCAAAGGAAATGGTTTTTTGGTATTAGCTATGGGGCATACTATAGTTAAATTTACTTTTGAATTAAAGAAATCATTACTTATTACTACTGCTGGTCTGTATCCGGCCTGTTCATGCCCGCTTTGAGGGTCAAAATCCAATTTTATGATATCACCTTGACTTACCATAATTCTTCTGCCTTTCCCCAATCTATGTCTATCGGTTCATATTCTTCGTTGAAATCCTTAAATCGTTCTTGAATTGTTTTATATTGTTTTTTATTTTCTGCCTTCTTTATGATTATATTTCCATTTTCAACTGTTATATCGACAATATCACTTTCAGTTAGGTTTACTCTGTCCAGAAGCATTTTAGGAAGTCTTATCCCCTGAGAATTACCCCATTTAACAATATTAGTCTGCATATATTTCACCTCTTAACATTCAATGTATATACATAGTGTATCCCAAGAGTAAAAAAATTGCAACTGTTTTTTATTTCACAGATACTTGATTTTTCTGTGAATCTTCAAGTATATTCAACATTATCTTTCACTCCGACGTATATAATAAGATTAAGATTTTCTTATAAGACACCTTATTGTACATACATAAATATTAAGAAACAAAAGCTTTGTTATTTGGTTATAATAGTGATATAATAAAAAATAAATTTTTTATCGGCATAAAGTTTTAGATATAGACAGGAAAATAAATACATAGAGGCAATTATGGATAACAGCTACAGAGCACAGGTAATAGAAACACTTAAGAAAATATTCAAGGATAAATCCTATTCTAACATAGTAATTAACAATGATATGAAAAATATTGAGCACAGGCATTTGTCCCTGTACAGAAAATCGGTTCTTGGGGTTATTGAAAATCTGATATTCATTGATTGGATTATCAATGAAGTTTCAACAACGAAGACAAAGAAAATGGAATTGGATGTGTTGGTTGCGCTAAGGCTTGCAGTCTATCAATTGTTTTTTTTGGACAGTTCACATGAAAATGCTGTTGTGAACGAAAGCGTCCAATATATTAAGGACAAAGGCAATATAAGAGCTTCAAAATTTGCAAATGCCGTGCTCAGAAACATTTTGCGGGGTAAATTGCAGCTGCTGGATAAAATGGATAAGCTTCCTATTGATGATTATTTAAGTGTTAAATATTCATATCCCAAGGAATTGGTTAGAAAGTGGAAATCCCAGTTTGGTAAAGACAAGGTTGAAGCGGTTTTAATTGCAAACAATGCTGAAGCACCATTGGAAATAAGGGTCAACACTTTAAAGATCTCAAGGGATGAACTTATAGAGACCTTTGAGAAAAAAGGAATAAAAGTACATAAATGCAGGTATGCGGACAAGGGCATAATTATCGAAAATCCTGTTGAGATAGACAAATCAGACGAATATAAAAACGGGTTTTTTTCAATACAAAGCGAAAGCTCCATGCTGGCGGGGCAGGTTTTAAACCCGAAGGAAGGCAGTTTTCTCATAGATATGTGTGCGGCACCAGGGGGCAAGTCGTTAAATGCAGCTGAGATAATGAATAACAAAGGAAAAATAATAAGTAGGGATGTATATAAAGGAAAACTGACCCTTATAGAAAAAGAAGCAAAAAGGCTTGGAATTGGCATTATAGAAGCTGAAGAATATGATGCAACTAAATTAGATGTAACATTGACAGAAAAGGCAGACTACATAATAGTCGATGTTCCATGTACTGGTCTTGGAATAATCAGAAGAAAACCGGAAATTAAATATAAAAATACAGCTGACGATGTGAAAGATATTTGTGAAATTCAGTATAAAATACTGGAGAATGCTTCAAAATATTTAAAACCTCAGGGTGAATTGATTTATTCAACCTGCACCACTGAAAGAAAAGAAAACATTGAGCTTGTTAATGAGTTTTTAGATAAAAACAAAGGATTTGAACTGGCAGATATATCGGATAATGTTGATGGATATTTCACAACCGCTAAAAACGGTTATATTGAAATATATCCCCATGTACACTGCATGGATGGCTTTTTTATTGCGAAAATAAAAAGAGTATGATATAATTTTATTTATGGCATACACAGAAACATATATAGAAGGTAAATTATGAGAAAAATTGACGATTTAAGCTTTGAAGAACTTGAAAGAGCTCTTGTTGAAATTGGAGAACCAAAATTTAAAGCAAAACAAGTATTTGACTGGATACATAACAAAACCGTGGAAGATTTTGAAAACATGTCAAATGTGTCTAAAAAAACAAAGGAAGAGTTAAGAAAAATTTTTGAATTCACAAAGGCAACAATAGAACTAAAGCTTGAATCAAAACTGGATGAAACAAAAAAATATGTCATTATGTTTGAAGATGGCAATGTTGTGGAAAGTGTATTTTTAAAATATAAATTCGGCAATACAGCATGCATTTCATCAGAGGTGGGGTGTAAAATGGGTTGTCTTTTTTGCGCTTCAACAAAAAATGGCTATTTAAGAAGCCTGACATCGGCAGAAATGCTTAAGCAAATATATTTAATCCAAAAAGACACTCAAGAAAAAATATCAAATGTTGTAATCATGGGTTCAGGGGAACCACTTAATAATTATGAAAATGTACTTAAGTTTTTAAAACTGATAAATGACGAAAGAGGCCAGAATATTTCCATGCGAAAAATTACTCTTTCAACCTGCGGCATAATTCCGCAGATTTATAATCTCGCAGATGAAGATATACCAATAACCTTGGCAATTTCTCTCCATGCTCCAACACAGGAAAAAAGAGAAGAAATTCTTCCCATAGCTAAAAAATACAAACTTACGGAACTTTTAAAGGCATGTGACTATTATGTCGAAAAAACAGGAAGAAGACTTACCTTTGAATATATTATGATAATGGGCTTTAACGACAGCTCTGAAGATGCGGAAGTGCTTGCAAAATTACTGAAGAACAAGCTTGCCAATGTTAATTTAATTCCGTGCAATTATGTTAAAGAGGCTGATATTAAACCTTCTGAAAATCTTGATATTGAAAGATTTAAAAAGCTTTTATCAGACAAGGGAATCAATGCAACCGTAAGAAGAGAACTCGGAAGTGACATTAATGCCGCCTGCGGCCAACTTAGAAATAACTTTTTAAAAATGTGAGGTGCCTTATGAGGGTGTACTGCGAAACAAATAAAGGATTAATGCGTGAAAACAATGAAGACAGCTTAATAGTCGAAGAATCTGACAGGTATAATCTTTATGCTGTTGCTGACGGAATGGGCGGACATAAAGCAGGAGAGGTTGCAAGTTCTATTGCAATTGACACAATAAGGGATTACTTTAAAAAAATCGGCGACAAGGAAAACTTTAAAGCTCCTTCATTTATTATTGAAAGCATCGATGCGGCTAACAGAAGAATAAGAGAAGAAGCCATGAATAAAGATGAATGCTCAGGTATGGGCACAACAATTACTATGGCGGTTGTTGACTTGTCACTAAATATTGCGTATATAGCCAATGTTGGTGACAGCAGGGCTTACATCGTAAAAAATGACGAAATATTTCAAATTACTGAAGATCATACATATGTAAATGAGCTGTTGAAGGATGGGAAAATTACATTAGAAGAAGCAAAACATCATCCCAAGAGGAATGTTATAACAAGAGCTGTAGGCAGTGAAGAATATGTACAGGCAGATATTTTCGAAATTGAGCTCTTTGACAATGATGTTATTTTGCTGTGCACTGACGGTCTGACCACCCATTTGTCTGATGAGAAAATCTTAAGTATTATCAAGGAATACGGATGTTCTGAAAGTGTACAAAGATTAATAAAACTTGCCAACGATAATGGAGGAACTGATAATATTACCATCATTATTGTTGATAATATCACTAGAGGTGAAAATTATGATAGGTAGAGTATTAGGAAATAGATATGAAATAGTAGAAAAAATAGGCGGCGGAGGTATGTCTTTAGTTTATAAAGCTAAATGCAGAGTCTTAAATCGCTACGTAGCCATAAAGATTTTGAGAGATGAATTAACCTCTGATCCGGATTTTGTTGAAAAATTTAAACAGGAATCATTATCTGCAGCAAGTCTTGCTCATCCTAATATTGTAAATATTTACGATACAGGAATAGAAGAAGACATTTATTATATTGTTATGGAATATGTCAAGGGAGAAACCCTTAAGAAATATATAAACAGAAAGGGAAGACTCAGTGAGCAGGAAACCATAAAAATTTCAAGACAGGTGGCAGAAGCTCTCAAGCATGCTCATACCAACAATATTGTTCACCGAGACATAAAACCGCACAATATACTTATAACGGAAGAAGGAATAGCCAAAGTTACTGATTTCGGCATTGCCAGAGCTGCTACAAGCTCAACCATAAATAATACATCAAATGTAATAGGTTCAGTCCATTATTTTTCCCCTGAGCAGGCAAGGGGCGGATATGTGGATGAAAAATCAGACATATATTCTTTAGGAATTGTTATGTACGAAATGATTACCGGAGTTGTTCCTTTTGATGCCGATAATCATATTTCTGTTGCAATGAAACAAATACAGGAAAAACCGGTTCCTCCTTCAAAAAAGGTTAAAAATTTGCAAATATCCAAAGGGCTTGAGGATATTATTATGAAAAGCCTGGAAAAACATCAAAGTTTCAGGTTTCAAAATGTTGAAGAATTAATTAAGAAGATTGATTCCCTGCACGGAGGAAGCAAAGCTGAAGAAAATGAGACGGAAATAATTGATTCTCCAACCATGGTAATACCTGCAATCAATGCGGAATTGAATGACGATGACAATGTAATCAACATAGATATAATAGATGAAAATTCTGATAAAGCATTTAAAAGTTTTTTTGGTGAAGATACAGAAGAAGAAAATTCAAATATGAAACAAAACAATGAGAAAAATCAAGTAAGTGACGAAGAAAAGAAAAAGAACATAAAAATTACGATTGCTGCAGTTTTAAGTGCTTTAGTTGTTGCCGTAATCGGAGGAGTAATAGCCTTTAAGGCAATTATGTATGTTCCGGAAGTTGAGGTTCCAAAATTAATCGGCAGAAATGAAGAAGAAGCCCAGAAAATAATTGAAGGTTTAGGATTAGCTTTTAAGGTTGCCAGCAGAGAATATAATAACGAATATGAAGAAGGCAAGGTTATTGAGCAAAGTGTTGATGAAGGAACTAAGCTAAAGGAAAATTATCCGGTGGAAGTTATTGTAAGTAAGGGCGAAAAAGAAATAACCGTTCCTAATTTAATAGGGAGATATGCTATAGAAGCAGGAATAATATTATCAGAAGAGGGACTTAAAGAGGGGAAAGTATCAGAAGCAAATTCTGACACTGTTGCAGCGGGGCAGATAATTGACCAACATCCTGATGCAGACACACCTGCCAATGAAAATGATGCTGTTGATTATGTGGTGAGTATAGGGCCTAAAATCACTTACGTTCCCATGCCTAATCTGCTTAATCAGGATGTAGAAAACGCTAAGGCTATTATTAAGCAAAACGGGTTGACTGTCGGAGAAGTGAATCAGGAACCGAGTGAAACTGTTGAAAATGGAAGAGTTATAAGACAAAGTGTTGATGCGGGACAGGAAGTTGCTCAGGGAACATCCATCTGGTTAACTGTGAGTTCAGGAAAGCCTGCTGAAGAAGAACCTGTTGATGAGGAGCCGGGAGAAAATCCGGGAACTGAACAACCTGGAGAGGAAGAAGAGCCGTCATCAGGCTCATATCCTTTAACTATTACACTTCCTAAAAATAAAGACAAAGTTACTGTAGTAGTTCAGAGAGTAACAGATGGCGGAAGAGAAATAGTTTATACAAAGGAAGTTGACACTTCGGAGCAAAGTATTATAATAAATATTGAAGGAACAGGAACGCAAATGTATGAAATTTATATAGACAATGAGCTTTATGACAGAACTGAAATTAAGTTTTAACAGGAGTTTTTATGATTGAAGGAATCATTATACGTGGTGTAGGGGGAAATTATTACGTTGATACAGGAGACAATTTGGTTGAATGCAGGGCAAGAGGCCTATTCAGATTAAAAAATATAAAACCTCTTGTGGGCGACAGAGTTTTAATAAGATTAACGGTCGAAGATGAGCACGCAGGTTATATTGAAGAAATAATGGAAAGAACTAATGAAATGTCAAGACCGCCTGTTGCCAATGCACAGCAGCTGTTAATATTCTTTGCCGTAACCAATCCCGAGCCGAGTTTTCTGCTGCTTGATAAACTTCTGATTGCAGCAGAGACAAACAGCTTAAAGCCCGTTATTTGTTTTAACAAATGCGATTTGGCCGATGACAAACTAAAAAAGGAATATGAAAATATTTTTGTGAACACCGGTTACAGGGTTGTTTTTACAAGCAAGTATGATGAAAATTCTCTTATTGAACTTAAAAGTATATTAAAAGATAAATTAAGCGTGTTTTCAGGACCATCCGGTGTGGGAAAATCATCTGTAATGAATGCCGTACAGCCTGATTTTCAATTGAAAACAGGAGAAATAAGCGATAAATTAAAAAGAGGCAGACACACAACCAGGCATGCTGAAATTTATAAGCTGAGCTTCGGCGGTTACGTTGTTGATACGCCCGGATTCAGCTCCTTTGAATTAGAAGGTATCGGCGAATTTGATCTTAAGGAATATTATCCTGAAATCAAAAAATTTGACGACGGATGCAGGTTTGCAGACTGTCTACATTTCAAGGAGCCCAACTGTATAATTAAGGATGCCGTAAATGAAGGGTTAATCAGTCAAACAAGGTACAATAATTATGTGAGACTGCTGGAAGATATAAGAAAGATAAAACAATATTAGCGGAGGAAACATGAATAAATTAACACCTAAATTAGCACCTTCTATATTGTCTGCTGATTTTTCAAAACTTGGAGAAGATATCAAGCTTGTAGAAAACGGTGGGGCGGATTATATACACATAGATGTAATGGATGGACATTTTGTTCCGAACATAACAATAGGTCCAGATGTTGTAAAATCTTTAAGAAAAGTAACAGAACTTACATTTGATGTCCACTTGATGATTGAAAATCCTGATGATTATATAGAAGATTTCTACAATGCGGGAGCAGATATTATTACAGTGCATCAGGAATCATGCGTCCATCTTCACAGAACAATACAAAAAATTAAATCTTTTGGCTTAAAAGCCGGAGTTTCCATTAACCCGGCTACTCCAGTTTCATCGTTAAAAGATATAATAAGAGATGTGGACATGGTTTTGATCATGAGCGTCAACCCCGGCTTCGGAGGACAGAGCCTGATTAAAAATGCGAAATATAAATTTGAAGAATTGAATCAAATGATTAAAGATTACAATTTAAACATTGATGTTGAAATAGACGGAGGAGTAACATTAAGCAACCTGGAGGAAGTTCTGAGCTGGGGTGCAAATGTAATTGTCGCAGGCTCAGCAATATACAGGGCAAAGGATGTTGTGTCTGAAACAAAGAAGTTTAAACAAATTATGGAGAAATAAATGGCAGCGTTAATAATAGGCAATGGCAGCGATATTGAAAAAGTCTGTTTTGAAAATATTGATATAGATTATGTCATATGTGCCGACGGCGGACTGGAAAAGGCCGGGAGACTGGGGCTTAAGCCTGACTTGATTCTCGGAGATTTCGATTCTGTCGATTCTCACATTTTGGAAAAGTATAAGCAGTTAAAAATAGAAACGGTTACTTTCCCATCTGAAAAGGATTATACTGACATGGAGCTGGCTGTGGAATATGCCGTGCAGAAGGGTTTTAAACATGTAGTTATGATAGGCGCATCCGGTACAAGGCTTGACCATACTCTTGCCAATATTCAGCTTCTTGAAAAATATCACTTTATGGGAATTGATATAGAAATTATTGACAATAATAATCACATAAAAATTATTTCCGGCAGTACAGATATAAAAATTAAATATAAAAAAGATTATTTTGTGTCATTGGTGCCAGTCACGGAAACAATTGAAGGCCTTACGTTGGAAGGATTTAAGTACCCATTGGATAATGTAATTGTAAAAAGAGGAACAGCATTTTTAATAAGCAATGAAATTACTCAAAAAACCGGCAGAATAATACTTAAAAAAGGAACTGCATTAGTCTTTGTTTCAAAAGATTAATATTAATACATTAGGAGGATACATGAAAGCAGCAGATATGAGAGATTTATTTAAATCTCCAGAAAATTACGCAGGTAAAGAAGTGGTTGTTGAAGGCTGGATAAGGACAATCAGGGATTCTAAAAATTTTGGATTCATAGAATTAAATGACGGAACATTTATGAAAAATGTCCAGATAGTATTTGAAAGCAATTTAGGTAACTTCGATGAAGTGAAAAAATATTCAACAGGCAGCGCTATTACGGTTAAAGGTAACTTGGTCCTGACACCTGAAGCAAAACAGCCATTTGAAATAAAAGCAACAGAAATTATTATGGAAGCAGAATCTGATTCAAGCTATCCATTGCAGAAAAAAAGACATTCACTTGAATATCTGAGAACAATAGCTCATTTAAGACCAAGAACAAACACATTTTTAGCAGTTTTCAGAGTAAGATCTCTTGCAGCATTTGCAATACATAAATTTTTCAACGAAAGAGGGTTTGTTTACGCTCATCCTCCAATTATAACAGCCAGCGATGCTGAAGGCGCGGGAGAAATGTTCAGAGTAACTGCACTTGATTTAGACAACTTAGAAAAAGTAGACGGAAAGACTGATTATTCCAAGGACTTCTTCGGTAAATCAGCCAACCTTACAGTGAGCGGTCAATTGGAAGCTGAAATTTTTGCCCTTGCATTTAAAAATGTGTACACATTCGGTCCTACATTCAGAGCGGAAAACTCTAACACTACGAGACATGCGGCAGAATTCTGGATGATTGAACCGGAAATAGCTTTTGCTGACATAAATGACAACATGCAGTTAGCTGAAGATATGGTTAAATATGTTATCAGCTATGTTATGGAAAATGCAAAGGAAGAAATAGAATTTTTCAATTCCTTTGTAGAAAAGGGACTGATTGACAAATTAAACAACGTTGTAAATTCTGACTTTGGCAGAATTGATTATACGGATGCCATTGAAATACTGAAGAAAAACAACGATAACTTTGATTATCCTGTTCAATGGGGAACTGATATACAAACTGAGCATGAAAGATATCTTTCAGAAAAAATATTCGGAAAGCCCGTATTTGTTGTTAATTATCCAAAGGACATAAAGGCGTTTTATATGCGCATGAACGATGACAACAAGACAGTTGCCGCAATGGACCTGCTTGTTCCAGGTATAGGCGAGCTAATAGGCGGAAGTCAGAGAGAAGAAAGACTTGAACTGTTAGAAAAGCGCATGGATGAAATGGGAGTCGGCAAGGAAGACATGTGGTGGTATCTGGAGCTAAGAAAGTACGGAGGAGTTAAGCATGCAGGATACGGCCTTGGATTTGAAAGACTTATAATGTACCTGACAGGCATGGGCAACATAAGAGACGTTATACCATTCCCCAGAACCCCTAAGAATGCGGAGTTCTAGTACAATAGATGGGCAATGGATTTGCGATAGATAAGCAATGGATTTGCAATGGAAAAAGATAACTTTCGTCAGAAGGTTATTTTTTTATTGTATATCAATTGCAAATCCGACGCTCCAACTATTGCTAATCAATTGCAAAATTCTTTGTATCTTTTTTGATATAGTTGAATAATATGTATTAGAGCTAGTATTATGTTGGAGTATCCACGGTTTTTACATTGTTAATCAATCGCTCCATCCATTGCTCAATCCATTGTCCTGGGGGTATTATGAATTATTTTAAACATAGAAAGAAATGTAATCCTTGTGGTCCTAAAATAAAGTTTACAGAAATAATCGGCATTATGATAGCTGTTATAGGAGCTATTATTATAGTGCAGATTTTGCCTCTTAAAATCTGGCTGTTTGTTTTGGGAATACTTCTTGTAATTTTAGGAAGTACTCTGTTCAGGCTGCTGTAGTACATATTAATTTAAATTCGCAGTTTTCATCAACAATTTGTCTGATTCCAATAAAAAAACTGACTTGCTGCCAAGTCAGAATTTTTTGCTGCAAATTGTTGCCTTATATAGCACGTTGTACTTTACCAGATCTCATACATCTTGTACAAACAAATTTTTTAGTAGAAGTTCCATTTTCCAAAACATTGATTCTTCTTACGTTTGGCTTCCATGTTCTTCTTATTTTTCTATCAGAATGTGTTATGCTGTTACCTGATATAGTTCCTTTTCCACATACTTCACAAAATTTAGCCATGCTTACACCTCCCATTTATTTAAAACATTACGTTTTTATTTTCGATGATAAACAGAATATTCTGCTTAACGATTTAACTTTATAATTTTACCATTAAAATATAAATATTGCAATATTAAATTTTAATTAGTATAATAAAAAATATCTTTAACTGTTGACGAACAGTTGGTAATTTTATTTGTAAATTTCAGACAAAAAGGTTATAATAAATTTACTAATTAAATAATATTTAAGAAATCAAAATATAGGAGGTAGTATATGTCAGTTAATATGTTATATGAAAATGGGAACATAACCATAGATGATCAAGTATTTGCAACATTAGCCGGATTAGCTGCAATGGAATGTTACGGTGTTGTGGGCATGGCATCAAGAAATGCAACTCAAGGAATATTTGAGCTTCTGAAAAGAGAACAACTTACCAAGGGCATAAAAGTTACTACAATAGACGATAAAATAAACATAGACTTATATATAGTATTGCAATACGGAGTCAAAATATCTGTTGTCGCAGATAATATTATTTCCAGAATTAAATACAGCGTTGAAACTTTTTCAGGAGTTTCCGTAGAGAATGTGAATATTTTTGTACAAGGTGTCAGAGTACAAAAATAATAGGAGGCTAAAATGATAGTTAAATATATTGATAATGTTACATTTAAGAAAATGCTTTTAGGCGCTGCTGTTAATTTGGAAAACAATAAGGCAATAGTGGACTCTCTAAATGTATTCCCTGTTCCTGACGGAGATACAGGTACAAATATGAATCTTACCGTGCAGTCTGCAATGAAGGAAATAAGCAGCCTTCAGGAAAGCACAATTACACACATGTCTGATGCAGCTGCAAATGGTTCTTTAATGGGAGCAAGAGGAAACTCAGGTGTAATATTATCTCAGTTATTCAGAGGCATGGCAAAAGGTCTTAAGGGTGCGGGGAAAATAGACTGCAGGATAATTGCTGAATCTTTTAAATCTGCTTCTGACACAGCATATAAGGCAGTTATGAAGCCTGTGGAAGGTACAATTCTGACAGTTGCCAGAGAAACCGCCGAAAAAGCTATGTCTACATATGAAGAATATGAGGATACAGTTTTATTTCTTGAAAGTTTATTAGAGCAGGCTAAAAATACATTGAACCGAACTCCTGAAATGCTTAAGGTTTTAAAGCAGGCAGATGTAGTTGATGCAGGAGGCAAAGGATTAGTGTTCCTTCTGGAAGGCGCATTGGCCGTTTTGAAGGGTGTTGAAATAAAACAGGAAAAGATAGAACAGCAGGTTGTTGAAACAGAAATGGAAGTTATGGGATTTTCCAGTGAGGATGAAATAATATTTACTTACTGTACAGAATTCTTTATAAAAAATCCTTCAAGAAGTGCTGAAGATTTTTTAAGCAAAATTTATGATAAGGGTGATTCTATTGTTTGTGTCGGTGATGATAAATTAATAAAAACGCACATACATACAAATAACCCAGGACAGATATTAGCTATTGCTGTTAAATACGGAGAGCTTGCTAAAATAAAAATTGACAATATGAAGGAACAGTTCAGGGAAAGACTTAAAAATTCGAATAAAAACAATAAAGAGAAAAAGAAATACGGTTTTGTTTCTATCGGAATGGGAGACGGAATCCAAAAAGTATTTTCTGATTTAAACGTTGATGTATTTTTGTCCGGTGGACAGACTATGAATCCAAGCACTGAAGATATTTTGGATGCGGCAAAAAATATAAATGCCGAGAATATCATTATACTTCCCAACAATGGAAATATAATTCTTGCTGCAACTCAGGCGAAGGAAATCTCAGACAAAAATCTACATGTTATCCCAAGCAAGAGCATACCTCAGGGAATAACAGCAATGCTTGCATTTAAAGAAGAAAACAGTCCGGAAGAAAATGTCAAGGCTATGTCTGACGCTGTCAAGGAAGTAAAAACAGGTCAGGTTACCTATGCCGTAAGAGATACCGTATTTGATGATATGGAAATCAAAAAGGACGAAATAATTGCAATAAGTGAAGGCAACATAGTGGCACATGGCAATGATCCTGAAGAACAGACATTGGATCTGATAAAAAAAATGGTTGATGAAGACAGCTTCCTTATTACATTGTTCTATGGAGACAAAGTTGATAAAAATGTCGCTGAGGGATTAAAAGAAAAGATAGAAGAAATAGCTGAAGAATGTGATGTGGAAATAATCTACGGCGGACAGCCGCTTTATTATTATATAATTTCAGTAGAGTAGATAGAACAATAGCTGAATGGCAGCTGGACAATGACTGAGCAGTTGCTGAACGATTGTTTAATGATGGAACGACTTGTGTCGTTCCGATTTAATTATGAGATTAAAAAACACAGAGGCGGTCAAGGTGAATTATGCTTGATATAGATATTCAATATTTGAAAGGCGTTGGTCCCGGAAGGGCAGCTAAACTGAATAAATTGGATATATTTACGGTTGAAGATTTGATTAATTATTTTCCGGTGAAATATGAAGACAGAAGAACTGTGAAAAAAATTAATGAGCTCAGCGATAATTTAAAGTGCCTGCTGAAGGTAAGGCTGTTTGAAAGTCCTAAAAAAACAAGAATTAAAAAGAATATGTCCATTATTAAGGCCATCGGCAAGGATGATACAGGATTCATAACTCTTACATTTTTTAATCAGGATTTTTTGATGGATAAGATACTTGAAGGTGAAGTGTACTATGTCTTTGGGACCGCAAAAGCCGCATACGGTAAATTTGAAATGACAAATCCTGAAATTGAGTTTTGTCAAAATGACTGGAAAGCAAATAAAATAACCCCTGTTTACGGGTTGACATACGGACTTACAAACAATGAGCTTACTAAACTTATGAAGACCGCACTGGAAACCTATTATGAAAAAATAGAAAATGTGCTTCCTGATGATATCAGAGCTGAATATAAACTGAATTCGAGAAAAAGTGCAATTAAAAACCTTCACTTCCCCGAGAACGGCAGAAAGTATTCTATTAGCAAAAAAACCATAGCATATGAAAAGCTGTTAATAATGCAGTTAGGCCTAATGGCATTAAAAACTAACTTAAAGCATGACTCGCAAGGTAATGAAATTAAAAATACACTTTTACCTGACAAACTTATAAGGTCCATACCTTATAAACTTACTAACGCTCAGATAAAGGTTATAGATGAAATCAAAAAAGACATGAGCTTATCTAAACCAATGAACAGACTGGTACAGGGCGATGTAGGTTCAGGAAAGACTGTTGTGGCAATATATGCTCTTCTTGCTGCTGTTGACTCCGGTTATCAGGCCTCAATGATGGCTCCCACTGAAATTTTGGCCATGCAGCACTACGAAACTATTAAGGAATATTTGTCTATGGCAGATATTCATGTTAATGTTGCGTTTTTATCGGGATCAACCAGAGCAAAAGATAAAAAGATAATTTTAGAAAAATTAAAAAACGGTGAAATAGACATAATAGTCGGAACCCATGCTTTAATAGAAGACAACGTTGAATTCAAAAACATAGGTCTTGTTATAACCGATGAACAGCACCGGTTTGGTGTAAGACAGCGGGGCAAACTTTCCGGCAAGGGAAACAATCCTGATATACTGGTAATGACTGCTACACCCATACCTAGGACATTGGCACTGATGATTTACGGAGATTTGGATATTTCTATTATTGACGAGATGCCGCCGGGAAGACAAAAGGTAACTACAAGTATTATAAAAGGCAGCGATAAAGAAAAGGCATATGAATTTATTAAAAAGCAAATAGATGAAGGCAGACAAATTTACATAGTGGCTCCTTTAGTTGAAGAATCAGAGAATTTAGAGCTTGATTCAGCGACTAAAATATTTGAAGAGCTTAAAAATAATTATTTTTCTGACTGCAAGCTGGGACTTTTGCATGGCAAGATGAACAATGTGGAAAAAGAAGAAATCATAAATAAATTTTATGAGGGTAAAATAAATGTGCTTGTATCCACTACTGTTATAGAAGTGGGGGTCAATGTGCCCAACGCTTCAATAATGCTGGTTTTAAATGCTGAAAGATTCGGTCTGGCCCAGCTTCACCAGCTTAGAGGAAGAGTTGGAAGAGGAAAATATAAGTCATACTGCATATTGGTAAATGAAAGCAAATCTAAAAAGGCTGCTGATAGAATGAATATATTAAAGAACACAGATAACGGTTTTGTAATAGCAGAGGAAGATTTAAAAATCAGAGGACCAGGAAACTTTTTCGGTACGGAGCAGCATGGATTGTCCAAGTATGATATTCAAAATATGATAAATGATGTTGAAATTGTTCAAAATGTTCAAATTATATCAAAAAAAATAATAAGAGAAAATTCGCAGCTTACGGGCGAGGGTTATAGAAATTTAAAGAATGCAATATTGAATTTATTTAAAGATGAAACAATAGTATTTAATTAAGAGGTAATCATGAGAATAATATCCGGAACAAATAAGGGTATGAAGCTGTATGCTCCTGAAGGCATGTCAGTCAGACCTACAAGTGACAAAATTAAAGAAGCAATATTTAACATGATAGGTTATATTGATGAGGAATCAATTGTATTGGATTTGTTTTCAGGTTCCGGAGGTGTAGGAATAGAATTTCTGGCCAGAGGAGCACACAAGTGTTACTTTGTTGATGCATCCCATAAAAGCTTGAGCTATGTGAAGAAAAATCTTGAACTCTGCAAATTTAAAGAAAAAGCAAGAATAATAATGGGTGATTATGAAAGAGCCGTTATTAATCTGTCAAAGGAAGGGATTAAATTTAATTATATATTTGCTGATCCTCCATACGATTTAAACTGCGGGGCAAACATAGCAAAAAAAGTCTTTGAAAATAACTTGCTTGAACAGGGCGGAATGCTTATAATTGAAACAGATAAATCTGAAAAAGTGATTGATAATATAGATACAGACGTGATAAAATATAAAGAGAAACTTTACGGAAGAACAAGAATAAGTATTATGACATATGGAGAGAATTAATGAAAGTTTTATACACAGGAAGTTTTGACCCGATTACAGTAGGTCACATGGACATTATCAACAGAATATCAAGGAATTTTGACGAAATAGTGGTAACAGTATTCAATAATATTGAAAAGAAATACTGGTTTGACATTGAAGAAAGATGCGAAATGGTGAGACAAGCAACCTCCCATTTAAATAATGTTAAAGTAGATTTTACTGAAGGTCTGGTAGTGGATTATTGTGAAAAAAATAATATTAAATTGATAGTAAGAGGCCTGAGGGCAGTTTCTGATTATGAATATGAGCTGGCAATATCAAGCATTAACAAGCATTTAAATAAAGATTTAGAAACAATCTTCTTAGTAGCATCATCGGAATATTCTTTCTTAAGCTCCAGCATGGTTAAGGATGTTGCAGAACATGGAGGAGTTTTTGAAGATTTAGTACCTGAATATGTAGGACAAGAAATTCACAAAAAACTTAGGAGGAAGTAAAAATGGATATTTTAAACTTGCTGGAAAGAATCGAGGATATTATTGAAGAAGCTTCAAAATTTCCTTTGTCAAATAAAGTTATGATTGATAAGGAAGAAATTTTGGAAGTGATAAATGAAATAAGATTAAAGCTGCCTGATGAAATAAACAGGGCATCATGGGTTGCAAAGGAGCGCCAGAGAATATTAAACGAAGCTCAGTCAGAAGCAGATGAACTTATCGAAAAGGTTAAAGAGCAACAAAAATATTTGGTGGAAGAAAACGAAATATCAAGACAAGCACAAAAATATGCAAAACAATTGATTGAGGAAGCTGAAAGAAAAGCAAATGATATGAAAATAGGAGCTTATAACTACAGCGATGAAATATTGTCCAAGCTCCAGGAAAAAATAAGAGAAATCAACGGAATAATAGAACAAAACAGAGAAGTTCTTAAAAATATGGAATAATTAACGAGTAAAAGACACGAGGAAGTTTCCGCGTGCCTTTTGTTTAACACAAAAATACACCTAATAAAGCTGAGGCAAGTATAAAGTGAATTGCATTTACTTTATACTTCACTAAGGCTATTAATCCTGCAATACAGATAAATATGCCGCCCCATTGTATATTGGCTGCATTCATTATAGCATCGGGATTTTCTGATTGAATGAATATTATGCCTTTTGCTATGTTAAGAGCAGTTGCAAATAATATTCCTGCGCAGGAAATCTTTATTGCTTTTAAAAAGCTTTGGATATAAGGGTTATCATAGAACTTAGATAAGAAGAAATAAACAATGCTTACTAAAATAAAAGAAGGAATACATACACCTATTGTAGAAAGAATTGAGCCAATCATTCCGCCTTTAATATAACCTACATAAGTAGCACCATTAATTGCAACAGGTCCTGATGAAAGCAATTCAAGGGCTAGCATGTCGGCGAATTCTCCGGATGTTAATCCTACCAATCTCTGCCCTTCTTCATATATAAAAGCCATCATTGGGTATCCGCCCCCAAAGCTGAGAAATCCTATTTTTAGGAACATAAAAAACAGTTTGGTATACATTAGTCAATCCTCCTGTACTTGTTATATATTACCAGTAAAATTCCTATTAAGCCGCTAAGAAGGATTACTGTTAAAACGCTCCAGTTAAATATAAATACAACTACAAATGAAAATATCATTAATATGAATTCCCATTTTTGCTTCCCTTTTTTTGCTATACTTATGGCATTACACATTATAATAGCAATGGATGCTGCACGTATTCCGTTAATTGATCCCTTAATCCACTGCATTTCATTAATAAACGAATAAGCTAATGTAACAAAAATCATACCCAAAAATGCAGGCAGTACTGTTCCAAAGGCAGCTGCAAAGGCACCTGGCCAACCACAAATATCTCTCCCTATCATTATTCCTGCATTAAGAGATATAACACCGGGAATTGCCTGTCCTATTGCAAAATATTCTAATACTTTATCTTTATCAATTAAATGATACCTATCATCCAATTGTTGCTGTAAAATCGGTAATGTTACATTTCCTCCGGTAAATGCAAACAACATAGCTTTAAAATAAACACTAAAAATTTCCCACATCATCTGTATTATTTTCTTGTCAGTTTTTTTCATAATCCCTCCTGTCATAAATAATCTAGACATTAATGTTAGCACAAAGGAATTAAAAAAACAAGAACCGTCCCTGAAATGGAGACGGTTCTTGAGTATTTAAAATAGCTTTTCCCTGTAGTTGTCCATAATTTCTGAAAACAGCTCGCCGGTTGTGGGAGGAGTGAATGTTATTGCATTGGCTCCTGCCAGAATAGTGTTCTTAATATTTTCAGTATTTGGGCCTCCTGTTGCTATTATAGGGAAATATGGATGTATTTCACGTATTTTTCTAACTATACTTGCGGTCTTGGCTCCGCCTGAAACATTAAATATAGAAACTCCTGCATGAATTCTTGATTCGAAATCTTCTCTTTCAGAAACAATTGTAATAATTATGGGAATATCCAGTCGTTTTTTCATTTCAGATATAAGCTCGTTCGGTGTGGGAGCGTTCATAACTACTCCATAAGCACCGTTTAATTCTGCATTGATGGCAATATCTATAGAACGCTGTCCGGTTGTGATGCCTCCTCCGACGCCTACAAACACAGGAGCGGAAGAAACTTCTATTATGGCCTGGTTTATGGCTATTTGAGGAGTAAATGGATAAACGGCTATTACTCCATCGGCATTGTGATTTTTAATTATCGCAAGGTCGGTAGAAAATATAAGTGACTTAATTCTTTTCCCGAATATGTTAATGCCGCTGGCTTCATATATTTCCTTAGGCATTTGTATTGGCTTTTTCTTTAGCACAGATTCAATGGTAGGTATAAATTTTTTATCTTTTTTTTCGGTACAATTTTTAACAGCCTGACTGTAATTGTCTTGCATGATTTCATCATTAAACTTGTCCATATAACCTCCCGCATATCTTGTATTTGTTTTGTTACCATTATACAATTTATTTGCGTAAATTACAATCAATTAAATGTCAGTTTTATGTAAAAAAAACTATGCAAGATATAACAAAAATTGTATAATGATATGGCTTCAACCTTACATTTAAGTGCTGAAAATATTTTTGAATAATGATATTTCAAATGGAGAGAATTAACAATGCAGCTATGTATAAGTAATGAAGGCAATTTAAAGCACAAGGGTACAGTGTTGCTGGAAACTGACAGATTTATATTGAGACGGTTTCAATTAAAGGATGTGCATGATGTGTATGATAATTGGTCAAGTGACATTGATTCGGCGAAGTACAACGCCTGGACAGTTCATGAAAATGAGTATGTTACTAAAAGTTATGTATCCGAATGGGTTGAATATTATAAAAAATTAAACTACTATCATTGGGCCATTTTGGACAAGAAAGGCAATGAGGTAATTGGTTCGATTTCAGTTGCTAATATTAAAAACAGAAAAAAATATTGTGAGATTGGATATACAGTTGCAAAAAAAAGATGGAACGAAGGAATCGCTACAGAAGTATTAATAAGAGTGCTTGAGTTCTTAACTTCAGACGTGGGCTTTGAAAGGGTACGTGCCATACATGACGTGAGAAACAAGGCGTCCGGAAGGGTTATGGAAAAGGCAGGAATGATTTTTATTAAAAATAAAATGCAGATTTTTTTGAGCGGTAATAACTTTTTAATGAATTGCAGCGTTTATGAATATAAAAATGATTAGATTTTACTGACATTCAGAATGGTAAAACTATGAGGAAACTATGATACACCAGAATCTTCAAATAAATTATTGATTTTACAAAGTATTATGGTATAATATAATGGTTAAATTATGAGAATCATTAATTTGAAACAATATTGGCTGTTTTACATACAATATAAAATATCTAGGAGGAACAAATGAGTTCAAAATTACTAAAAAAAGAAAAAAACCTGGTTACAATTGAGTTTACAGTTACGCCGGAAGAATTTGAAAGTGCTGTGAATAAAGCATATTTAAAAGCTAAGAATAACATTAATGTTCAAGGATTCAGAAAAGGAAAAGCTCCGAGACATATAATAGAAAAAAAATATGGCAAGAGCATTTTTTATGATGATGCATTGGATCTTGCTGTACAGGAAGAATATCCGAAGGCTGTTAAAGAACTTAATCTTGATGTTATAAACAGTCCTAAAGTTGACATTGTAAAATTTGAAGTAGGTGAAGAAATAGTTTTAACTGCCGATGTTGAAGTTATGCCTGAAGTTGAACTTCCTGAATATAAAGGCATCGAAGTTGAAAAAACTGAAATAAATGTATCTGATGAAGATGTGGAAAAAGAACTTAAAGCTATTCAGGAAAAAAATGCCAGAATAGTTGAAGTTAATGACAGAGCGGTACAAAAAGGTGACTTCCTGACTATTGATTATGCAGGATTTGTCGGAGAAGAACAATTTGAAGGCGGAACCGCAGAAAATCAATCACTTGAAATAGGCTCCAACACATTCATTCCAGGCTTTGAAGAACAATTAATAGGAAAAAGTAAGGGAGAAGAAGTAAAAGTAAATGTTACTTTCCCAGAAGAGTATCATTCAGAAGAGTTAAAAGGCAAGGATGCTGTTTTCAATGTAACAATTCATGAGATAAAATCAAAGGAGCTACCTGCAATTGATGATGAATTTGCTAAAGATGTAAGCGAGTTTGACACTTTGGAAGAATTAAAGGCTGACACAAGAAATAGTTTAGAACAAAAAGCGGCTGATTCCTCAAAAGTTGCCAATGACAACAATGTAATAACTAAGATAGTTAACGAAGCTAAGGTTGATGTACCTGAGGTTTTAATTCAAAGAGAAATAGATTACCTTGCAAGAAATTATGAACAGCAATTCCGTCAGCAGGGATTTACAGGCCATGAATATGATGATTTAATCAATAACTTTGTAAACCAATACAAAGAAGGTGCAAGAAGTCAAGCTGAATTTAATGTAAAGGCAGAACTTGTATTAGAAGCTGTTATTAAAAAAGAAAATATAACAGTTTCTGAAGAAGAACTTACAAAAGAAGTTGAAGAAGTTGCTGCATCATACAAT
Source organism: Firmicutes bacterium UBA3553 (assembly GCA_002381185.1). Taxonomy (GTDB): domain Bacteria; phylum Bacillota; class Clostridia; order Tissierellales; family Sedimentibacteraceae; genus Sedimentibacter. The sequence continues at coordinate 20,541 of DFOA01000031.1, forward strand.
GTGGAAGAAGACAGATTAGAAGCATTTAAAGAAAGTCTTTTACAATCAAATAAAAGCTATATAGAAGAAACACTTCAAAAAAGAAAAGTTATTAACATGCTTGTAGAAAATGCAGTATTTGTTGAACCTAAAGAGAAGGCGGAAGAACCTGCAGAAGAAGCAAATGAAGAGTCAAAAGAAGAAGAAAAATAAATTAAGATAAAATTAAGATAATTAAGTACAATATAAGTAGAGTAAAATATAATAATAGGAGGAAACTTTTATGGCACTAGTACCATATGTAATTGAACAAACTGGAAGAGGCGAAAGATCTTACGATATATATTCAAGACTTTTAAAAGACAGAATTATAATTTTAAGTGATGAAGTCAACGATGCAACAGCAAGCTTGATAGTTGCTCAGTTGTTATTCTTAGAGTCAGAAGATCCTGACAAGGATATACAGTTATATATAAATTCACCTGGCGGCTCAATAACTGCAGGAATGGCAATATATGACACTATGCAGTATATTAAGCCTGATGTTTCAACTATCTGCGTAGGTATGGCAGCGAGCATGGGAGCATTTTTATTGCTGTCGGGAGCAAAAGGAAAAAGATTTGCTCTTCCCAACTCAGAAATAATGATTCACCAGCCTCTGGGCGGAATGAAAGGCCAGGCTTCTGACATAAAAATACATGCAGACAGAATTATTAAAACCAGAGACACATTAAATAATATTATAAGCGAAAAAACAGGTCAGCCAATAGAAAAGGTTGAACGTGATACGGACAGAGACAACTTCATGACAGCGGAGGAAGCTAAGGTATATGGCATAATAGATGAAATTATTGCCAAAAGAAAATAAGGAGTGTTTCAATGAGCAAAATCAATGATAAGCAAATCAAATGCTCGTTTTGCGGTAAATCTCAAGAGCAGGTAAGAAGGCTAATAGCCGGTCCTGACGTCTATATTTGCGATGAGTGCATAGAATTATGCCACAACATTGTAGATGATGATATAGATTTGTTTGAAGAGTATGATTTTACGGAGCTGCCAAAACCAAAAGAAATTAAAGAAAGACTTGATGAATATGTAATTCAGCAGGATCAGGCAAAAAAAGCATTGGCTGTAGCAGTCTACAATCATTATAAAAGAATAAACTATAAGTCGAAGGATGACGGGGTAGATATCCAAAAAAGCAACATACTTTTGTTGGGGCCTACAGGAAGCGGGAAGACATACCTGGCTCAGACACTTGCTAAATTATTAAATGTTCCGTTTGCAATTGCAGATGCTACATCTTTAACTGAAGCAGGATATGTTGGCGAGGATGTTGAGAACATATTGTTAAAGCTTCTGCAGGCTGCAGATTTTGATGTAGAAAGAGCAGAGAAGGGCATTATATACGTTGACGAAATTGATAAAATATCGAGACGGTCAGAAAACCCTTCTATTACGAGAGATGTAAGCGGTGAAGGAGTTCAACAGGCGCTTCTTAAAATATTGGAAGGAACTGTTGCAAATGTTCCTCCACAAGGCGGAAGAAAACATCCACATCAAGAATTTATTCAAATAGATACCACCAATATATTATTTATTTTGGGCGGTGCATTTGATGGAATAGAAAAAATTATACAAAAAAGAATAGGCAAGAAAAGCATTGGATTTGGTGCAGACCTTTCAGGAAATACTTCAATGGATACTGATAGGCTGTTAGCACAGGTTCAATCTCAAGACCTTTTAAAATTCGGATTAATTCCTGAATTTGTAGGAAGAATGCCGGTGGTTGTTGCCTTAGAAAAATTGGATAAAAAGGCTTTAATGTCAATTCTGACAGAACCTAAAAACGCTTTGGTAAAACAATACAAGGAACTGTTTAAAATGGATAATGTAGAATTGGAAATTGAGAAGGAAGCTTTAGAAGAAATATCTGACAGGGCACTTCAAATCAATACAGGTGCCAGGGGCTTAAGAGGAATCCTCGAAAGTACAATGACTGATGTTATGTATGAAATACCATCAAGAAATGACATTAAAAAATGTGTTATCACTAAGGATACTATTGTAAATAAAAGTGAGCCGAAGTTGGTTTTAGCCAAAAAGCCTGTATCTGATAAAAAAGAAAATGCTTCATAAACTGCCTGCCTTAAGCAGGCAGTTTTTACTAAGGAGATTATATGATAGAAAATTACAACGTAGAGAACAGAACCCTTCCTTTGATTCCAATCAGAGGAATCGGAATATTCCCGGATACGGTTATTCACTTTGACATCGGAAGAGAAAAGTCAATTAATGCGTTAGAAGAGGCGATGCTTGAAGACTCAGACATTTTCCTTACGGTACAAAAGGAAGCTGACATAGATTCGCCAAGAGAAGATGACTTTTATGAAGTCGGCGTTATATGCAGGATAAAACAAATGATTAAAATGCCCGGAGACAACATCAGGGTACTGGTTGAAGGTATCAGCAGGGCCAAAATTACTTCAATGTCACAGGTTGAGCCATACTTTGAGGTTGTTTTGGAGGAGTACATCTATGATTACAACTTTCCTTTAAGCGATAAGTTAGAAGCCATGGTTCGTCTGACACTTGATAACTTCGAAGAATATGCTTTGATTTATACCAAAATAGCACCGGATGCAGTAATATCCTTAAAGGAAATCAAAAATCCCGATAAGCTGGCAGATGTGGTAGCTTCATACATATATTTAAAGCCTGAGCAGAAGCAGAATTTATTGGAAATTTTTGATCCCTATGAAAGGCTTGAAGCTATTAATGCAATATTGTCCAAGGAAATCAAGGTGTTGGAAATTGAAAACGAGATAAGCGAGCTTGTAAAAAAGCAAGTGAGTGAATTCCAAAAGGACTATTATTTAAAAGAGCAGTTAAGAGCAATACAAAAAGAACTGGGCGAAGATGAAAGCACCGAATTTGAAGTAGATGAATATATGAAGAAAATTTCCGGTGCAAAGATGCCTAAGGAAGTAAAGGAAAAAGCAGAAAAAGAAATAAACAAGCTTATGAAAATCTCACCATCTTCACCGGATGCAGGTGTTATAAGGACATATATCGACTGGCTAATTGATTTGCCTTGGGATAAAAAAACAAAGGACAACACGGATCTAAAGAAAGCAAGAACGATACTGTCTGAAGACCATTACGGACTGGAAGAAGTAAAAGAAAGAATACTTGAATATCTGGCGGTTAAAAATATCAATAAAAGCATGAAAGGCCCCATACTTTGTTTTGTGGGTCCTCCCGGAGTGGGTAAGACTTCTATTGCTAAATCAATAGCAAGAGCCATGAACAGGAAATATGTGCGAATATCTCTTGGAGGAGTAAGGGACGAAGCAGAAATAAGAGGACACAGAAGAACATATATCGGAGCAATTCCGGGCAGAATAATATCATCCATAGCAAAAGCTAAAGTCAATAATCCTGTATTTTTACTTGATGAAATTGATAAGCTTTCAGGTGATTATAAAGGAGATCCTGCCTCAGCACTTTTAGAAGCATTGGACCCTGAACAAAACAACACATTTACAGACCACTATATTGAAGCTCCGTTCAGCCTGGAAAATGTAATGTTTATTACTACCGCAAACACTACATCAACAATTCCGGAACCGCTTTTAGACAGAATGGAAGTTATTGAAATATCCGGTTACACGGATGTTGAAAAAAGAAATATAACGGAAAAATATTTAATTAAAAAACAAATAAAAGAACATGGCTTAAAAGAAAAACAGGTTAATATTTCTCAAAATGCTGTAACTGAAATAATCGAAAGATATACAAGAGAGTCCGGCGTAAGAAATCTTGAAAGAAATATAGGAACACTGGTAAGAAAAGCCGCAGTTCAAATAGTTGAAAACAAGAAGAAATCTATTACAATTAACTCAGGTAATTTAAAAAATTATCTGGGAATTCCTAAATATGATTATGAACTCATATATGAAGAAGACCAGATAGGCGTTGTAACAGGACTTGCATGGACCAAGGTTGGCGGAGAAACACTGTTTGTTGAAGTTAATACTATGAAAGGTGACGGCAAGCTTCAGCTTACAGGACAGCTGGGCGATGTAATGAAGGAATCTGCCATGGCTGCGATAAGCTATATAAAAGCAAATGCAGATAAATTCAGTATAGATTACACTGTATTTAAAGAAACCGACATACACATTCATGTGCCTGAAGGAGCAATTCCAAAGGATGGACCGTCAGCAGGCATTACAATGGCAACAGCAGTTATCTCGGCACTTACAAAGAAGGCTGTAAGAAAAGATGTTGCAATGACAGGAGAAATAACTATAACAGGGAGAGTTCTTCCAATAGGCGGATTAAAAGAAAAACTTCTGGCAGCCAAAAGAGCAGGAATAAAAAAAGTTGTGCTCAGTACAAAAAATAAACCTGATGTTTCGAAAATAGATTCAAAAATCATCCGATCTCTGGAAATTGTATATGCAGACAGAATAGAGGATGTAATAAAACACGCGTTGAGGAAAATGGATGAGCAATAGATAGGCAATTGATTAGCAATGGGTTGGCAGTTGATTTGCAATGGATAGGTAATTGATAATTTGCTGTGCAAACAAAATATCATTTTTAGGATGCAGCCAGAAAAGTCTAACCAATTGCTGATCCATCACTAATCCAACGCCCATCTATTGCCAATCAATCGCCACAAAAGGAGTACTTATGATAATCAGAAAAGCAGAATTGCTTATTACGGCTGCTAAGAAGGAGCAATATCCGGAAACGGTGGTTCCTGAAATTGCATTTGCAGGAAAATCAAATGTGGGAAAATCATCAATGATTAATGCTATGCTAAACAGAAAAAGCCTTGCAAGAACAAGCTCTCAGCCGGGAAAAACACAAACCGTAAATTTTTATAACATTAATGACATGCTTAATTTTGTTGATTTGCCCGGATACGGATATGCGAAGGTATCAAAGACAGAACAGGAAAAATGGGCAAAAATGATTGATACATACCTGCATAACAGACCACAGCTCAGAGAAATTATTTTACTTGTAGATATCAGACACGAGCCGAGCAAAAATGATATTCAAATGTATGAATGGATTAAAAGCTGCGGTTATACTGGATACGTCATAGCTGCAAAGGCAGATAAATTGTCAAGATCTCAACAAATAAGAAGCGTTGCGGTTATTAAAAAGACATTAGGTATTAAGGAGAGCAATTTTATAATTCCGTTTTCGGCAGTTTCAAAAAATGGCGTTGAAGAAATGTGGACCTTATTTGAGCAATTATTAGGTTTTGAAAAAGAAGAAAAATAATGTCCAATAAATAAAAAAAATCCATGATAATTAATATACAAATAGTTTAAAGGTTCTAAATGAGGGTATATTAATTATACTGGAGGAATTGTAATGGATTATAAAATTGAAAAGAAAGTCCATAGCGACATAAACAGCGTGAAGAATATTGTTGAAGATATACTTCAGAACATCAAGGAAATAATAAATGAAAATGTCTTTTTCAACACCAAAATAATTTTGAATGAATTAATAATAAACGGCGTATTGCACGGAAATCGACAGGATATAAATAAACAAATAATCATAAATCTAATGATAAATAAGTCATGCGTTATTATAGAAGTAATAGATGAAGGCTCAGGAATAACATACAAGCACAAGGCATTCGGCGACTATGATTTCTGTGAATCCGGAAGAGGTCTCATGTTGGTGGAAGGTTTATCTGACAAGTTTGCAATTGACGGAAACAGAGTAACATGCATACAATATTTAAAATAAGCTTTATATTCAATATAGTATTTGTTATAATAGACACTGCCGAGTGTTTATTTTTTGTATGCTTCGATAGGAGATAATATGGATACCATTAAGCTTTCAGTCAGAGAATTAGTTGAATTTGTTTATAAAAGCGGAGACATTAACTTAAAAGCAATGAGTGCCGACAGAGCTTTGGAAGGAATTAAAGCTCATAAGATTCTTCAGTCTCAAATGGGTGAAAACTATCAGAAAGAATTTTATTTAAAAAAAGAATTTGAACTTAATAACATATTATTTATTATAGAGGGAAGAGCTGACGGTATAATAACAGAAAATAATGAAGTAACCATTGACGAAATAAAGTCTACATATACTAATTTGAGTTTGATTGAAGAGGATTACAACATTGCACATACGGCTCAGGCAAAATGCTATGCATATATTTACGGACTAGAAAATAGATTAGAAGCATTAAATGTCCAGCTCAGATATTACAATCTGGACTCAGGCAATACAAAGACCATATCACATAAGTACACTTTAGTGGAACTTGAACTGTTTTTTCATAACCTGTTAAATTTATACATAGACTGGGCAGAAACTATAATTAATCTGCGCAAGGAAAGAGAAAAAACAGTTGATGATCTCGAATTTCCTTTTCATGAATACAGAAACGGACAAAGAAACTTTTCTGTGGCTGTATTCAGAACAATCAAAGAAGGTAAAAAGCTGTTTGCACAGGCGCCAACAGGCGTTGGAAAAACTATATCAACTTTGTTTCCTGCAATTAAGTCTTTGAATTATAAAAATAATTCTAAGATTTATTATCTTACGGCTAAATCCTCGACTAAACTGATTGCATATAACACAGTTAAAATTATGGCTGACAGAGGACTAAAGCTTCGAACCACCGTTATTACCGCGAAAGATAAAATATGTTTTATGGATGAGACAAAATGTGACCCAGAATATTGCCCATATGCAAGAGGATATTACGACAGGCTCAATATTCCTCTTAAAAATGCAATTAAAAATGACTGCCTTTACGATAGGGATTATATAGAAAGTATAGGGAGGTTATATGAAATATGTCCATTTGAATTCAGTTTGGACTTATCCTACATGTCAGATGCCGTAATATGCGATTACAATTACTATTTTGATCCCAGAGTTTCCCTTCAGAGAGACGATGTGTTTAAAAACAATAATGACATACTCCTCATAGACGAAGCTCACAATTTAGAAGACAGGACAAGAAGTATGTATTCTCCCGAACTTGTTAAGGAAGAATATTATGAAGTTTATAAAATAATGAAAAGCATAAATAAGAAATTAAGCAGCAGCCTGTCAAACATAAATAAAAGGTTCATAGAAATAAAAAAGAATTCTGATGAAACTTTCATATTCAGCGAAGAACCATCAGATTTAATAAACTCCTTAAGAAAATTTGCTTCCCTGGCGGAAGAATTCATAAATGATAAAAAGAATGAAAATGTACCTGAGGAACTGGTAGATATTTATTTTAAAAGCACTTTCTTTATTAAAATATCTGAAATAGCAGATGACAATTTTTGCTATTATGCTGATATATCAGGAAAAAAAACAATGGTAAAATTGTTTTTGACAGACCCCTCTGTAATATTGAAGGAAATTTTAAAAAATGCGTGGGCGTCAGTTTTTTTTTCGGCTACATTGACACCTTTGAAATATTTCAGATACATATTGGGCGGAGATGAAGAGGATTATATCTTAAAGATAAATTCGCCTTTTGAAGAAAAAAACCTAAAGCTGATGATTACTGATGATTTATCAATGAAATATGCGGTGCGTGACGCCAATATCGAAGCTGCATGCAGATATATAAATGAAATTATCACTGAAAAGACAGGAAACTACATGGTGTTTTTTCCTTCTTACAGTTTCATGGAAAAAACCTATGATATTTATAAAGAGCTTTTCAACACATCAGGCATTATTCTCCAAAGTCAGGGCATTAGTGAGGACGAGCAGACAAAAATTACAGATAAATTTAAAACAGAATCAGGTGTGGTGCTTTTCACTGTTGTAGGCGGTATCTTTTCTGAAGGAATTGATTTGCCCCTTGAAAAATTAATTGGTGCAGTTATAATAGGAACTGGAATACCGCAGATTTCCTTTGAGAGAAATATTATTAAAGATTTCTTTGATGATAAGTTTAATTCAGGATACGATTTCGCATACAAGTATCCGGGATTTAATAAGATTTTGCAGTCGGCAGGAAGAGTAATACGGACAGAAAATGACAGGGGAGTGGTATTGCTGATTGACTCAAGGCTTTGTCAGTTCACATATCTGAAGCTTTTCCCCGGGCACTGGAAGCACTTTATTAAAATTAAGAACAAAGACGAATTAAAAAATGAAATAAATCAATTCTGGAAGGAGAATAGCAATGAATATATTGTCTAAAAGAAATGTAAACAACGGTAAAATAATTTCAAAAGAGCAGTTAAAGAAATTATTGAGCGAGGACAATGCAAAAATATACGAGGTAATCAGAGTTATTGACCGAAAGCCTGTATTTCTTAAAGAACACTTCGACCGTATGAGGGAAAGCATCAAATTAAGCAATACAAAAGGCAATCTCGATTATGAGAGTTATAAAAAATCAGCAGAGCTTTTAATAAAAGAAAATGAATTTGATAATTGCAACATCAGAGTGTCCTATTATTACAAGGGCGGTGAAGTTGTGCTGTTTTATTTTATTGAAAGTCATTATCCTTCAAAGGAACAGTTTAAAACAGGAGTGCACACGGTAACAGCAAAGGTTCAAAGACATAATCCCAATGTAAAGGCTTTTCAAAAAGAGTTTAAAGAAAAGATTCAGCAAATAATTGACGAAACCCGCGCTTTTGAAGCAATACTCATCAATGAAGATGATACGGTAAGCGAAGGAAGCAAGTCAAATATTTTCTTCGTTAAGAACAATAAACTTGCAACATCTCCTGATGAAAAAGTGTTGCTTGGCGTAACAAGAAGCAAGGTGATAGAGGTATGCGAAAACAATGGAATTGAAGTAGAGAAAAGAATAATAAAATTTGAAGAGCTTGATAGGTTCGACGGAGCATTTATAACGGGAACATCCAACGATGTACTGCCTATAAATTCAATAGATGAAAGAATATATAATTCTGCTGAAAATAAAGTGGTTAAAAGAGCTTATGAATTATATATGAATGAAGTAAAGAAAGATATAAAACTATAAATATTTCGCAGTACATAGATGCAGAAAATACTGCAAAAACACAAAAATGGCCTGGTGGCCATTGTTGTGAAGCATTAATATGCATAAAAGGGGTATTGGGAATATATTTTGGTTATCGGGGGGGATAACCATTAACTATTATAACAAACAAAAATCTATTTTGCAAGCTTTTTTTACAAAGTTTTTAATTAATTATTAAAAACAAATAATTCAATAAAGAGGTACGTATGGAAGTTTATTTAGATAACAGCGCAACAACAAAAGTAAGACCTGAAGTATTACGGCAAATAGTAGACATAAATGAAAATTACTATGGAAATCCCTCGTCTCTTCACAGGATGGGCCTTCAAATAGAAAAGAGAATAAAGGANNTGAGGCAAGAAAGTCGGCAGCTAAAATTATAAATGCAAGACCTGAAGAAATTTACTTCACCGGAGGAGGAACAGAAAGTAACAATATTGCTATAGCAGGACTTTTGCAAGGCGTTGATAAAAAGCAAAACATTATTACTGATAAAATAGAACATCCTTCCGTCTACAACGTGTTTAACCATTTTAGGGACAAAGTCGAAATCAGATATGTTGAATCTGACCACATGGGAAAAATTGATGTTGAAAACTTAAAAGAATTAGTTGATGAAAATACACTACTCGTATCAATCATGCATGTAAACAATGAAATCGGCATTGTACAAGAGTTAAATAAAATATCAAAAATAGTAAAAGATAAAAATAAAAGTACAAAAATTCATGTGGATGCTGTACAGNNCCTGTTGACACTATAGCATTCAGCAGCCATAAAATCCACGGCCCGAAGGGTGTCGGGGGGTTATATGTACGTTCAGACATAAAATTATCCCCCATAATTTTTGGAGGAGGACAGGAAAAAACAATACGGTCCGGAACTGAAAATACTCCGGGCATAGTGGGCTTTGGAGAAGCTTGTGAACTTGTTTCCTTAAGTTTCAAAGAGGAAGTCGACAAATTATACGAACTTAAAAGACTATATGCCAAAAGACTGTCAGAAGAAATAGGTGATATGAAAATTAACAGCTCAATGGATGATGACGGTGCACCACACATATTGAATGTTTCATTTAAAAATGTCCGGGGAGAAGTACTGCTTCATTACCTTGAACAAAAAGGAATTTATGTTTCTACGGGTTCTGCCTGTTCATCCAAGGCTAAAGGCAACAGAATATTGGAAGCCATAAAATTAGACAAGGAATATGCTGAAGGCACAATCCGTATCAGTTTGGGATATTTCAATAATATTGATGAAGTGGAATATGTGGTGGAAAATATTAAACATTCAGTTAATGACATAAGAAAAATAATGAAATGAGAAAGGATAATATATGTACAATATTGTAGCAGCAAGTTTCGGTGAAATATTTTTAAAAGGTAAAAACAGAGGAAGTTTTGAGCATAAATTAATTGAGCAGACTAGGTTTGCATTGAAGGAATTCAAGGATTTAACCATTTATAAAGATTTGGGGAAGATATTTATAGAAACAAAAAATGAAGAGGATATGGACGGCATTATTGAAAAAACAAGAAAGATTTTTGGAATAGTAAATATCAGCCCATCTGTCAAGACTGATAAAGACCCTGAGATTATAATTGAAAAAGCAGTAAAACTTTTTGGTTATCTGAAAGAAAAACAGGATATTAAGACGTTTAAAGTGAAAACAAAGAGGGGTGACAAAAATTTTCCTATAAAATCAATGGATTTCAGTGCAGAGGTCGGCGGGAGAATTTTAGCGGCATTCAATGATGTTACGGTTGATGTTCACAATCCGGATGTGGAAATATGTATTGATATTAAAAAAAGCTGCTACATATCGTCAGAAATAATAAAGACTGTTGGGGGAATGCCCATAGGTTCCTGCGGAAGAGCACTGCTGCTTTTATCAGGAGGAATTGACAGTCCTGTAGCAGGCTATATGATTGCTAAAAGAGGTGTTGAAATAAATGCTCTTTATTTTCACACATATCCTTTCACTTCTGAAAGAGCAAATGAAAAAGTTAAACAACTAAAAGAAATACTGGAAGAATACTGCGGAAAAATAAAGTTGTTCAGCATAAATATTCTGGAAATACATAAAGCAATAAGAGAATTTTGCAGAGAAGAAGAAACAACCATATTAGCGAGAAGATTTATGATGCGTATAGCTGAAAAGATCGCAAAAGAAAACAAAATGGAAATGCTGATTACAGGAGAAAGCCTTGGTCAGGTGGCAAGCCAGACGATGAAATCCATGACTGTAATTGAAAATGCCATAGAGATGCCGATTTTAAAACCATTAATCGGTATGGACAAGACAGAGATAATAGACAGGGCAAGAGAGATAGGTACATTTGAAACATCTATACTTCCCTATGATGATTGCTGTTCTGTATTTGCTCCTTCACACCCATTAATTAATCCTAAACTGGATTCCATATTAAGGTCAGAAAGCAAATTAAATGTCGAAGAGCTGGTGGAAAGTGTATATTCAACATTGGAAATTTTATAATTAAATAATCATTAAAGAAATCATTCACAAAATAATTTCGCTGACATATATTAAGTTATATTAAAAGAGAGGTGAAATGTATGTCAGATGAAATAAGAGCAACTAACTTTGGATGTTGTGACCGAGTTGGCGGAGATAATAACTGGCTAGAATGGATAATAATTATAGGTGTTATTTACTTCTTGCTATGCGGCGACAATAATTTGTTCGGCAGAGGTTGCTGCAGATAAATTGTACTTATTTAAAGGCCAAATACAAAAAATGTATTTGGCTTTTTTATGTGCGAGCGAAAGCGAGCAAATAAATTGGAGATGAAGACTGTAAATAGCCGAACGGCAGTCCGCGGACAAATTGATGATGTAGTCTGCGAACTGCATAAATATTTCTTGCGTTTTATATTCTTAAAATTACTTTCTTCTTGATTTTAATTCATTTGGGCTGTATACTAATCCTTATAATTTGAAATGACGGAGGGCGTAGAATAAAATGTATAAAGTAGCATTGTTCTGTAAAATACCAAAAGAAACCATGGGTTTATTTTCAGAAGATAAATATGAAATAATTGAACAGGAAACAAGCGATGCAGATGGAATAGTAATGAGGAGCATGGATATTCATGACATGCAATTTTCAAGAAGACTTAAAGCAATAGCGAGATCAGGTGCAGGAGTAAACAACATTCCCGTTGAAAGATGTGCTGAGGAAGGAATTGTTGTTTTTAATTCCCCCGGAGCAAATGCAAATGCAGTTTGTGAGCTGACATTTCTGGGACTTTTGATTTCTTCAAGAAAAGTGGTTGACAGTATTTACTGGACAAAAAAATTAGACAATAATGTTGTTGATGCGGTTGAAAGAGGGAAATCTCAATTCGTTGGTCCGGAATTGAAAGGCAAGACTCTTGGTGTTATAGGACTTGGCAATGTTGGACACTTAGTTGCTAATTTAGGTATCAAGTTAGGCATGGAGGTAATAGGCTACGATCCATATATTTCTGTTAAAAATGCTCTCGGACTGTCATGGGATGTGCAGTACACTAGCGATATAAATGATTTATACAGAAGAAGTGATTATATTACGGTCCATACACCATACAACGATGAAACAAAAAATTATATTAATAAAGATAATATTAAAATAATGAAAGACGGAGTAAAAATATTAAATTTTGCAAGACATGGCATAGTAAATGAAGATGACCTGGCTGAAGCGTTGGAAAGCGGAAAAGTAAGCTATCACGTATCTGATCTTCCCAACGAAAAGCTTCTTAACACTAAAAATGTTGTGTGTATACCTCACTTGGGAGGCTCAACACATGAAGCCGAAGAAAACTGTGCTGAAATGGCTGTTACACAGCTTACGGAATATTTGGAAAAAGGAAATATAACAAATTCCGTTAATTTTCCTGACTGCTCAATGGAAAGATATCCCGGAACAGACAGAATTGTAGTTCTTAATAAAAATATTCCTAACATGATAGGTAAAATGACGACGGCTCTTGCAAGCCGCAACATAAATATTATCGGAATGGTTAACAAAAGCAGGGGAGATTATGCTTGCAATATTATTGATATTGTGGGACAATTAAAAGAAGAAGAACTAAAAGAACTGGAAGAGCATTACGGAATATTGAGAGTAATGTTAATAAAGCAAAGGGCGGAAAAATGATGAAAAAAGTCAACATATACTCAGACGGAGCCTGCAGCGGAAACCCCGGTCCCGGCGGTTACGGAGTTATATTGGAGTATAATGGCAAGGAACTGGAAATCAGCGGCGGTGAAAAAGATACTACAAACAACAGAATGGAGCTCATGGGCGTAATAGTGGGGCTGGAGACTTTAAAAGAGCCCTGTGATGTTACAGTTACAACTGATTCCAAATATGTTACAGATTCCTTTAACAAGGGGTGGCTTGTTTCCTGGCAGAAAAAAAACTGGAGAAAATCAGATGGCAAGCCCGTATTAAACAAGGAATTATGGCAGAGACTGTTAAATGCAGCAGAAAGACATCAAGTTAAATTTGTTCACGTTTTGGGGCACAACGGCCATGAATACAATGAACGCTGCGATAAGCTCGCCGTAATTGAAAGAGATAAGTATTCGGGAGATTAAAGTTTAATCTTTCTACATAAAATTTAAGAAACATTCATAACCTCATGAATATTATAAAATAACAAATTATATTATGAGGTGATTATATAATGATAAATAGACAAAACCAAAACCAGGTTCAGTGTCCCAACAGATATACTATGCCTTATGTAGTTCGACCGGGGGATACATTGAATTCTATAGCAACTAGATTTGGAACGAATTTAGTTGGCTTACTGGAATTAAATCCTACATTAAGGCTTAGGACCTTAACAGAAGGAATGACATTGTGCGTTCCGAGAGTACCTGAAAGACCGACGTGCATTAACGGAGCTTATTATATTATTAAAGAAGGAGATAGTTTCTATAACTTAGCACAGAGATACAATATGCCTCTCAATTTGTTATTAGAAGCTAATCCTGAAGCTAATCCATATGATTTGAAGGTTGGTCAGGAAATTTGTATTCCAAATGTTCCGGCAGGCTGCCCGTTTGGTACGGTTGTAACAATTGCAGAAGGAACAAGGCTAAGCGACATATTGATTGGTTATAACTTAAGCTTAAATGAGTTAAGAGATTCAAATCCTGAATTTAACTTTAATGTTATAGTTCCGGGAACCGAGCTTTGCATACCGCCTGAAGCATATCAGGCATGCGGACAAAATACTACTGAATATGTAATCAGAGCAGGTGACAGTTTATCAACAATTGCTGTGGCTAATAATTTGACTGCTTCTCAATTGTTGATTGCAAATCCAGGCTTAAGACCGGCTAATTTTTTGATTGTCGGAACAAGAGTCTGCATACCAAGACCTGCATCTAATAACACAAACGCATAATAATTAAGGAGTGAATATGAACAAAGGAGTAAAAGTTGGAATTGCTTTAGAAGGCGGAGGAGCAAAAGGAGCATACCAGACAGGAGTGCTGAGGGCACTGAGAGAACTTGACATTAATTATGAATGTGTAGTCGGCACATCTATTGGGGCACTGAATGCTGCTTCATATATTGTCGGCGATTATGAACGCAGCTCAAATTTGTGGCGTAACATGAATTTTTCCATTGAAGACAAAAGTAAAAGCAATTCAAACAATTATTCAAATATTTTTGATAAATTAAAAAATAATATTGATGAATTTGAAAAATATTACATGAACAGTGACGGAGCAGATCCGGAACCTGTTATTCAGTTTTTCAAGGAAATAATTGATGAAGAAGCAATAAGATTATCCAATATTGAATTTGGATTAACAACGTATTGCCTTACAGACAGAAAGTCATTAAGATTATTCAAAGAGGATATTCCAAACGGCATGCTTCATGAATTCATATTTGCCAGCTGTTGCCTGCCTGTTTTTAAAGCAAGACCAATAAACGGCAAGTATTATTTAGACGGCAGCCTGTTCAGCAAATTGCCTGTTGAAATGGCATCATATAAAGGATGTGATGTTATAATTGCAGTGCGCCTTCATCCAGACAAATATGACTTTGAAAATTATAGCAACATAAAAATTATTGACATAGCGCCGGATGAATTTTTAAGCAGTACATTAGAGGCAAGCCAGGATAGAATTGTTTGGATGATAAATAAAGGCTATGAAGATGCAGTTAAAATTTTGAAAAATTCAGTGCACCCAATTATATAATTGGGTGTTTTTTTGAGTGTTTGTAAAAATTTAATCATTATCATATCAAAATTTATGTTCTAAGCATATCCTGTATTAAGGAGGATAAAACTATGTGCCTTGTTAAAGTTAAAAAAATCGTATTGGAGGATGATCTGTTTTTCGACAGACAGAACCTTCTTCATTATAGGATAGAATACCCTCAGTTTTTTTCATATAAGTATCAAAATAAACTGAATGTCATAAATAACATATACAAAAGAAGAGCGCTTGTGCTTCAGCGCAAGGTAGTTGACGAATATTTTAAAACAGCCATATCATATTATATATTTTCTATAAGAAGAAATATACCCATAAGACTATTTGAAGTGAGCTACATTCCTGAAATAACCTATAATAACAACTGTGTAATCAGCCTGTATTATGATGAATTTGTCTCTATGGGAGGGGCGCACGGTGCGACATTCAGAGCTTCAGACACATGGGACATTCAAGACGCAAGTTATATAAGACTGGAAGATATTGTAACATTTGAATACAGAGAATTTGATTATATAAGAAACTTAATTATAGACAGAGTTAAACAGCTTGTCGGTAGTGATGGTTTCGTTTATTTTGAAAATTTTGAAGAAAATATATCTTGTCAGTTTTACCATGAGAATTTTTATCTGGTTCCGGAGGGGATAAAAATATATTATCAGCAATACGACATAGCCCCATATGCGGCAGGTATACCGGAATTTTTAATTCCATTTGACGATGATAAAATTATAGATCCCAAATGCAATAATAAGAATCATGCATGCAATCTGTAGTAATAAGCAAAATACAGCAGGTATTCTGTTGTATTTTGCTTATTTAAAAGAGATATTATTGGTTAAGGTATTTAATTAATACCCACAATGTTCTGATTAAAACATTTTTATAAAAATTTTCACTTCTTTGACTATTGTTCATAAACTATATGGAGGTGATTGCTATGATATATGATGACAAGGTATCTGTAACCGGAATTTATCAGGGCAGATTAATGTTATTCATAATGGAGTTATTTGGAGAGGAATATGTTTGTAAAAAGGCGGTTAATTTAGGAAAAGAAGATAAGTTAGCGATCCATAGTATTATAAATTCAGGCAATTCAGTATATTTGGCAGATTCATACAACAATAAAATATATAAGTATGACTATGTTTTAGATGAATTGTCCGAAGTTACCGTAGGCAGAGATCCGCGACATATGTGCATTGAAGAAGACAATATGTATGTAGCAAATTTTGAATCTGACAACATATCAGTTATTGATTTGTCTAATTTTACATTGACTGAATCCATACCTGCAGGCATTAAGCCTCATGACGTCTTATATAACAAAAATAATGATAGACTGTATACATGCTGCTATGAAGAAAATGAAATAATCGAGTATTCAAGCAACAGGGAAATTAAAAGACATTTTACCACTGATGGAAAGCCCATGCACATGTACATATCAGGGGACAGCGTAATTCTTATGACGTATTTTGTCAACGGAAACGTACATACAAAAATTAATTTTATAAACATTGAATCAGGTAAAATCGAAAAAGTAATTTTATTGGAAGGGCTGGCTTCAGATTTTGATATAGATTACACAAATGACTTGCTGTTTGTTATCAATATAGTTGATAAAAATCTTTATATAATAGACACAGCAAAAAAAGAAACAGTTAAGACAGTTTTCCTGGGCGGATATCCCGAGAGTCTTACTGTAGGAAATAAATACGTGTATGTAACCAATTCTAAAAAGAACCAGATTACAGTTGTTGAAAGCGATAATTTAAATATTTCTAAAGTTATAAATCTGGGTTTTACACCAAATTGTATTAAAATAATCAACTAAGATCAGTTGTAAGTGTTTTTATAATACTTGAAAATATTTCTTCAGGATTAGAATCCCATTTTTTGCATATATGCTTTGCAAGGTCTTCGTCAGGAACGTTAATGCTAAGGCTGAAAATGATGGATTCATTTTCCATGACCTGAAGTGAAACAATGTATTCATCTTCTTTTCTTTTGTAATAATGCCCAAGCAATTCTCTGTGCTTTTTTATTTCCATTTTTAAATTATAAAAGTTTTTTTCAACTTGCTTAATAAAATATTCCGGCAATTTTTCACCGAACATATCTAAAGCGGCTGTTCCCGCTTCGGATATGGAATAATATTCATTGCCATTCTTAGAATTCAGAACAACAAATTTAGAATCGCACAAATCTCCAAGAAGCTGCTGTAATGTAAAATAATCAAGAATGTCATTGTCCAATATGAAATTTGTAATTTCAATATTAGTTAAAGGCATATTAATATATTTTAGTATATATAAAAGTTTTAACTTATCCTGCGCAATTTTATTACCGCTCAATTTATCCTCCGTATATAAAACATATATATATTATATCAAATTATAAACTAATAACAACAATATTATGAAAATTCTTCATGTGGACTTTTATTTGCAAATAATATACAATAAAATTAAGAAAAGTTTAAAGAAAAATTTGAGGGGATAGAAATGAAGAAAAAGTATTTAATAATTATTTCTGTATTGATAGTACTGTTGTTAGCCGGATGCTCTTCAGGAAAAGCTGGTAAGCCGTCAGACAGCGGTGTAAAGGAGCAAGAAGCTCCGCCGGAAGCTTCTCCGGAACTCGAGGAGGTATCTGCCGAACCGGAAATTAAAGATCCCATTGCAGAAATTGATTTATCTTTACAGCCAAATGAGCTGGGTGAAATAATGATACTCATGTATCACGGTGTAGGTGAAGAAGAAAGTGTTTGGCAGAGAAGTTCTGAAAACCTCCGCAAAGATCTGCAGTACATGTATGACAACAAATATCAAATGATAAGCTTAAACGATTATGCCAAAGGTGAAATAAAAACAAAGGCAGGATATACTCCGATAATATTAACATTTGACGATGGCAGACAAAATAATTTCAATTATATAGAAAAAGACGGTAAGCTTGTTATAGATCCTGATTGTGCAGTGGGAATAATGGAAGAATTTAAAGGAAAATATCCTGACTTTGATGTTACAGCCAGTTTTTTCTTAAATTCAAATCCATTTGGTCAAGCAGAATATGTGGGACAAAAATTAAAGTGGCTTGTGGAAAACGGATATGATGTAGGAAATCATACTTACAGCCACATTGAAATGGAAACATTAGAGAGTGAAGATATTAAGGCAGAAATTGGATCAGTAAATAACATTATTAAGTCATATTTACCTGATTATATAGTTGAAACATTGGCACTTCCACACGGAAGCAATCCTAAAAAAGAATTCGTTAACGATATGCTTGAAGGCGAGTATGAAGGAAACGAATATAAAACAATAGCAGTTCTAGATGTGGGCTGGAGACCAGAATATTCACCATTTGATACATTGACGAACTTTACAAGCCTTTACAGAGTTACAGCAAGTGAAATAAATGTAGATAATTGCGGTATGTACGATTATTTTAAATCATACGAAAATAATACGAGGGAAAGATTTATTTCAGACGGTAATCCTGATGTGGTAACAATACCCAAAAGACACGAAGCATATCTTAACATGGATATGGTAGGAGAAAGATTGGTAAATATTTATGAGTAAAAGAACGACTACAGCCGTTCTTTTATTTATATTCAGGGCAAGTAAAAAGATATGGATAAATTGACGAAGTTATAATATAATTAGAAAAATACTTACATATGCGTGCAGGTGGTTTCATGATAAATTCAGACAAAAGGAATATTTCAAAACCTTTTATTTTTTTAAAAAATAATATAGTTTTAGATGTCAACAAAGAATTTGAAAGTTTAACCGGTTATTCTAAAAAGGAGCTGTCGGATAAATCAATTTTTGAAATTAGCAATATTCTTAAAACAACTTCACAAATACACCTTGAAAACATTGAAGGCAATATAAACTGCTTTATTTTCACTAAAAAAAATGAGCCAAGAGAAGTAAAAATTTTCTGCAGTAATATTTCATCAGACAATGAAAAAATATATTTTTTCAGGGAAAAAAGGCATTCGAGAATTGAAAATGCAATGCCTTTTGTTGATAGTATATTCAGGTACAATGAAATAGGAGTAGCTGTATATGATGTCACCTATGGCATTGTATTGAAATTAAATGATAAATATTTGAAGTTCAGTAAGATTAATCCCGATAAATTAAGCAATTATTTAGGAAAAGCATGGAGTCATGTATTTCATCATGTGGAGAAAGAATATAAAAAACAATACATAAACATAATTAAAAGAGGAAAACCTTATAATTTAAAAGAAGTGAAATGTAAAACACTTGATAATGAAGATGCATTTTGGGATTTTAGTTTTGTTCCCATACATATAAACGGCAAAGTAAAATATTTAGTTCATACGGTTTCAGATGTAACGGAGAGAGTTGTAAGCAGAAATATTATCGAAAAACAGAAACATGAGCTGGAAGCCATAATAGAAAACATATCAGATGAATTCGTGATATTTAATAAGAACGGTGAATATATAAAAATGAATAAATTAGCAAGGGATAATTCTGTTTTTGATTATCACACTATTAAAAATGCTGATGAAGCATATAAACATATTGAAATTTTTGATATTGAAGGTAACAAACTTCAGTTGGATGAAGTCCCGTTAAAAAGAGTACTGAAGGGTGAAAAAATTTCAAATTACAAGATTATCAGGAAGAATAATAAAATAACACAATACAGGGAATTAAGCGGTACTCCCATATATGACAGCGGAGGAAATTTACTTGCAGGTATCCTTGCCATGCGTGATATATCTGAAAGAGTGAAGTATGAAGAAAGCATGTATATACAAGCTCAGTATGAATCATTAAAAAGAATAATAGACAACCTTGAATTCGGAATTGCAAGATTAACAGTACCGGATTTTAAATTTATTGACATAAATAATAAAGGGTATAATCAAATAAAAGATATTTATCCAGATTTATGCCCTCAAAATATGCTCATAGGCAAAAGTGCTTTGGATTTATTTAAAACAAATAATATTGATATTTCTGATAATATTAAAAATTCCTTAATAAACAGTAAGAGCTTTCACAGTACTGTAAAATACAATATCCCGGGAAATGAAGTATTCCATAAGTATATTTTTCAGCCATTATTCGGACTTAATAACGAAGTGATGGAAATTATAGGTATAGTTATTGATATAACTGAAGAGGAAAATGCAAAAAAAATTTTGGAAAGCACATTAAAGTTGCAGGATGAAATTTATTCAAATGTGGCTCATGAGCTTAAAACACCGCTGAATGTAATATTTTCAGCTAACCAAATCATGGACATGTTCCTTAATAATGACTTGTTTGAAAAAGAAAAATTTAAGTCGTATAACGCAAGCATAAAGCAAAATTGTTACAGACTGATTAAGCTGATTAATAACATTGTTGATTTATCTAAAAGCAATTCCGGCAACTTTAAAATTAATCTGTATAATGAAAATATTATTGAAATAATTAAAAATATTGTTCAGTCTGTTACAGATTGCGTAAAATTAAAGAACTTAAGGATAATTTTTGAGACGGATGTGGAAGAAAAAATAATTGCATGCGATTCAAATTTAATTGAAAGAGTTATGCTTAATCTTATTTCAAATGCTGTCAAGTTTTCATTAAATAACAGCAGTATATTAGTAAGCATTAAAGATAAAATCAGCACTATTGAAATTTCTGTTAAAGATGAAGGTATAGGAATCAGTGAAGAACATATAGAGTTATTGTTTAACCGTTTTTACCGTGTAGACAACACGCTTTCAAGAAATGCGGAGGGCTCAGGCATTGGATTATCATTAATTAAATCAATTGTGGAACAGCACGGCGGAACAATCAGTGTTGAAAGCAAGTTAGGACAAGGCAGCATATTTAAAGTTGAACTTCCTATAAGAATAACAGATAGTCCTGGATCAAAAGACTATTTAAAATACATTGAAAATAGAATAGAAAAGATAAACATAGAATTTTCTGATGTATATTCTAATGATATATAAAATTATTTTAAGGGGATGATTATCATAAATTCAATAAAACAAAGCATAGTTTTAAAGGGAAAAATTAATAAGGAGGATTACTGCGAAATTAAAAATTTAGAGAAGATCTGTGCTGAAAGGGATAAGGTGTCATTTAAGCTGGAATTGGAATATAAGTTAAATATTTTAAATAAACTCGATTATGAAGCTATTAATCTGAATGATTTTATGTTTTATGACAGCGAGACTTTAATCGGATACATAGGCATGAACGATTTTGGAGGAGATACTTTTGAAGTTAACGGCATGGTACATCCAGACTACAGAAATAAAGGAATTTTTACAAGATTATTTTCGCTGGTTCAGGATGAGTGGAAAAAAAGGTTGCAGCAGGAAATGTTATTGTTGTGTGACAATAATTCAATTTCAGGAATAGAGTTTATTAAGAAAGTCACCGATGATTACGACCATTCAGAATACGATATGGTTTTAAACATGGAAGCAATACCAAGACTCAGCTGCCACAACATAATTTTAAGAAATGCGAAGTCATGTGAGGCTAAAAGAATAGCAGAAATGGATTCATTGCTTTTTGATATGGATGCAAAAGAAGATGACGAACTTATAAAAAAGAACATAGAAAACGGCACTACATTCATTGCAGAAACAAATAATACAGACATAGGCAAAGTGCGTCTGGAAATAAATGATGGTGTCGGGGGAATATATGGACTTGGTGTTCTACCTGAATTCAGAGGCAAAGGCTACGGCAGGGAATTGCTGTTGTTATCTGTCGATAAATTAAAAGAAATGGGTTGTGTGAAAATCATTCTTCAAGTGGAAGTAAATAATAGAAACGCTTTAAATCTTTATAAATCATGCGGTTTTGAAGAAAACTATGTAATGGATTACTATAAAATGAAAAAGTAATTATGTTGGGAGGCAGTTATGAATATTAAATTGCAGGAAATAATTCAGGACAGTGATAATATAATTTTTTTTGGAGGGGCAGGAGTTTCAACCGAAAGCGGTATACCGGATTTTAGAAGTGTTGATGGCTTGTACAATCTAAAATATAAATATTCTCCTGAAACGATGATTTCTCACAGTTTTTTTGTAAACAGCACAGAAGAGTTCTATGATTTTTATAAGAATAGGATGATATTTTTGAATGCTAGACCAAATGCTGCTCATATCAGACTTGCCGAATTGGAAAAGCAAGATAAATTAAAAGCCGTCATAACTCAAAACATTGACGGACTTCACCAAGCTGCAGGCAGCAAAAATGTCCTGGAGCTTCATGGTTCTGTTCATAGAAATTACTGCATGGAATGCGGCAGGTTCTATGATGTCCATACAATATTTGAAAGCAAAGGTGTTCCGAAGTGCAGCTGCGGGGGAACAATTAAACCCGATGTTGTATTATACGAAGAAAGCCTAAATCAGGAAATTCTTGAAAAATCAGTTGAATATATAGAAAACGCAGATGTACTGATAATAGGAGGCACTTCGTTAGTTGTGTACCCTGCCGCAGGTCTTATAAATTACTACAGAGGAAACAAACTCGTGCTCATTAACAAATCCTCCACATCCATGGACAAGAGGGCAAATCTGGTAATCAATGACAGCATAGGAAAGGTATTTGAGTAACACCGGAGAAAGGTAAATGAACAAAAGAAAAAGCATAATAGCTGTTACATTAATATTTATCGTAATTATATTCTTTTATATTAATAAAGGCCGTGGTTATTTGACTGATGAAGAATTACTCTGGCTGAATGAGCAGGAAGCAATTATTTACGCTGCAAATGAAAATGCACCTCCTCTGCGCTTTGTAGATGATGCGGATAATCAGTACAAGGGTGTTGTTGTTGACTACATGAATCAATTATCATTAGAAATAGGTACAGATATCCAAACAGTGCCAATGGAGTGGGATGAGGCGTTAGAATCGTTAAAAACAGGTAAAACTCATATATGCGACATGTTTATTAACGATGAAAGAAGTCAATATTATTTATTTACAGATACCATATATAATTTAAGAACTGTACTACTGACAAAGAATGAGGATAATTTTAATTTAAGACTAATTAATAAAATGAGAATTGCTACTGAAAAAGGAGATTACGCCAACAGTTATTTATCTGAAAACTATCCCGGAGCCGAGCTGGTTTATACTCATAATGTTGAAGAAGGAATTGAGCTTTTTCTTAAGGGCGAAGTTGATGCCGTAATAGGAGACGAGCCTATAATAACTTATTTGCTGGTTGAAAGAAATGAAAGCCATAACCCGGAATATTCAAATATCATATTGTACCAGAAAGAAGTTGTGCTAGGTGTTTCCAAAGATATGCCTGAATTGGTTCCGATTTTGAATAAGGCGATAGAGCGGGTAAATAATAAAGGTCAGCTTGAAAAAATACAGCAAAAGTGGTTTGGAATATCTGTTCCGTTAATAAAAGATAGAAACGGTGCAGAAATTATTAAGAATATTGTAATCTCAGTTATATTGGCTTGTGGGGTATTTGTTTTCATTTTACTGAATAACCTATCCCTTCAAAAACAAGTCAGAAGCAGAACCAAAGAACTAGAGAACAGCCGTAATGAGCTGCAAATTATATTTGACGGAATTTCAGAATTTATGGTGGTTGTGGACAGCAATAAAAATATTTTGAAAATAAATAAAAGATTTGCGGATTACTTAGGTATTTCAAAAAATGATACTGAAGGCAAGAATTGCGAAAATTATATGAGAAGATTTTGTAATGACTGCAAAGAATGCTTGTTTAATGAAGCCTTGATAAATAATAAAAAAATTAAAAAGGAAAGCATAGTAGGAAACGAAGTTTATGAAATGAACTTACAGCCATTAAAGGATGCAAATAATACCTTGCTTATAACAATTAAAAATATAACTTTAGATAAAATTAACAGAAATCAGCTGCTTCAGACAAATAAAATGATTGCTGTGGGACAATTGGCTGCCGGCATGGCTCATGAAATAAGAAATCCCCTGGGAATAATAAGAACACAAAGCTATCTGATTAGAATTAATGATAAAATTGATGAAACGGTAAATAAGTCTTTAAATTTTATAGATACCGCAGTAGAAAGGGCTGGCAAGATAATCGATAACATTTTAAATTTCTCAAGACTTTCCAGCAACGGAAAACAATCAGTTAATATAAATCAAATGGTTCAAAAATTAATTGAACTGCATACCGATGCTATTCATAAGAATAATATCAGCGTTAGAGTTGAAAGCAATATAAAAGAAGAGTTCCAATTAAACTTGGGAAGCTTGGAACACATATTGCTGAATTTAATATCTAATGCTATTGATGCTATGGAAAACGGAGGCATACTGCTTATCAGCACATGTGAAGAAAATGAAAATATAGTTATAGTTTGTGAAGACAATGGATGCGGAATAAATGAAAATGACATTAATAATATTTATAATCCGTTTTTTACAACAAAGGAACTGGGAAAGGGAACAGGTCTGGGGCTGTTTATTGTATATTCAGAGGTTGAAAAATTAAATGGTAAAATAGATGTGAAAAGTAAAATTGGTGAAGGTACGAGATTCACGATTACAATACCCTTAGAGAGGAAGACTGATGTTGACAGGTATATTTAGAATTTTAATAGTGGATGACGATGCGGATTACAGAGAAACTTACAGAATGCTGCTTACAAAAAAAGGCTACAATATTGAAACCGCAGCATCTTCTGAAGAAGCATATCAATTTATGGATAAAGAATATTATCCTTTAATAATCAGTGATATTATGATGCCCGGAATAAACGGCGTTGAATTTTTGAGAAAGGTTAAGGATAAGTATAATAAAAACATTGAAGTAATAATGGTTACCGGATACGGAAGCGTCGAAACTGCTGTTCAGTCAATGAAATTAGGTGCATTCGGGTATTTCATCAAAAGCCATAACCCGGAGGAATTAATTCTTGAAATTGAAAAGGTTCATAAAATATTTTCACTTCAAAATATAAATGAGCTTAATAAAAACAATAATAAAAGCAAATATCTTTATACCAGCAGCAATGAAGGAATGCAAAATGTTTATGAAATGGCACGACGTGTCGCCAAAAGCAATTCCAATGTCTTAATTACAGGTGAATCTGGAGTCGGAAAAGAAATAATTGCTCATATGATTCATGATAACAGTGCAAGAGCAAACATGCCATTTATTCCTATTAATTGCCAGTATTACTCATCGGGATTAATAGAATCAGAGCTTTTCGGTCACGAAAAAGGAGCATTTACAGGAGCGTCTGTGACGAGAATCGGACATCTCGAAGCAGGTAATGGGGGTACCATTTTTTTAGACGAAATAGGAGATATGGAAGAAGGTACTCAGGTAAAGCTTCTCAGGGTATTAGAAACAAGACAGATAGAACGAATTGGTTCAAATAAGCTAATTGATGTCGATTTCAGATTAGTGGCTGCTACTAACAAAGATATGACCAAACATGTTGCAGACGGAAGATTCCGGGAAGATTTATATTTCAGAATAAATACCATAGAAATCAAGATTCCTCCTTTAAGACAAAGAAAAGAAGACCTGGAAGACTTAATTTATTTTTTTATCGAGAGATATAATAAAGAAATGGGCAAGGGCATAAAAGACATTGATGAAAATACAAAGCAGCAATTGTTGAGTTACAGCTATCCGGGTAACATACGCGAGTTAAAAAACATAATCGAAAGGCTGATGGTATTAACAACAGGAAGAAATGTTCTAAAAGGAGATATAATAAATAATAACAAAAATATAAACAATAGCTCTTCAAATGAAATGATAAATGAAAATATAACAACCTACAAAGAAGCAAAAATAGATTTTGAAATAAAATATATAAACAAAGTTTTAAAAAGCTGCGGCAATAACATAACTCACGCAGCTAAAATAATGGATATAAGCAGGAGACAATTATTTAATAAGATCATGGAATATGATTTGAAAGATTATTCAAATTAATTCAGCAGGAAAAAATGTGCCAGGAAATAATTTTCCATGTGAAAATAAATTCATAGCATGTTTTTTAATTTTTGGCTGAATAGACTCATTTATATTTATATTGTAGTTGGCATAATTTTTGCTCCTATTAATTTGAACTATATTTATATTGGAGGTTTTTATGGAATTAAAAGAAAAAAAGCTGGAGTTTTATGGCGGTGAATGGATGTCATTCGTTCCGTTCCTGGTATTTCTGGTGTTGATTATCATTACTACATTCAATTTCGGATCAATTTCAGACGGTGCCTTATGGATACCAGCATTTATGGCAGTTGTTGTAGGATTTTTCTTTGCTAAAAACAAGCAGGATTATTCCAATACAGTTATTGAAGGTATGGCGAGCAAGGAAGCTGTAATTCCTATTGTATGCTGGCTGTTTGCAGGTGTTTTCTCAAGAATATTGAGAGATTCAGGCCTGGCATTGGGAATAGCGGGTGTTGCTGCTAACTTAGGTGTTGGAAGCACAGCTTTCACAATTATTACATTTATTGCCTCTGCGGTATTTGCTTCTGCAACGGGTACAGGCTTTGGAACTATTGCAACAGGCATGGGAGTTTTATATCCGGCGGCGGTTGCCCTTGGTGCATACCCGCCAATTGTTGCAGGTGCAATAATTTCCGGAGGAGCATTCGGAGATAATCTGGCTCCGGTTTCTGATACAACTATTTGCTCAGCAACATCACAGGGTGTTGATGTTCCGGGAGTTGTTCGTTCAAGATTGAAGTATGCATTTGCAGCAGGAGCTATCACAATTATTTGCATATTGATATTCGGTGCCGGTAAAGCAAGCAGCGGCGCAGCAGCCGAAGCAGTTACTTATAATCCGAATACTCTGTATATGTTTATTCCTGTTATAATTACAATCATAGTTGCAGTAAAAACAGGAGATATTATAATTGCAACAATTATAGGTTCGGTAGCAGGAGTAATTACAGGAGTAGCTGCAGGATTGTTTGATTTTGTACAAATAGATGTGGTAGATGCGGTAAAACCTGCTATATTTTCAGTATCAGGATCCGGACTTGACCGTACTATAGGCGGTGTTATCCAGACAGGATTAAGCAGTATGATTCAGGTTATTGTTTTAGCATTATTGCTCTTTGGGTCAATTTCTGTTATGAGAAACGGACATGGAGATGTTAAATTGTTAAACGCTTTAAACAAAGTTACAAATACAAGAATTGGTGCAGAGTTAACCATTTCCGCAATGGTAATTACTCTTTCAGCTTTAATGGGATTAAATGCTCCTGCAATACTGGCAGTAGGTGCATCATTTGCAAAGCCATTAGGACAGAAACATGGCATTAGCCCGTACAGAATAGCGAACCTTTTAGACGCACAGTCAAACACTTTTGTATACAGTCTTCCTTGGACACCGGCAATGATTTACACACTGGGATTTGCAGCTGACAGCAACGCACCTTTGGTTGCTGTGGATATTGCGCCCTATGTATTCTATGCATATGCAATGCTTGCGGTAATGTTTGTGACAATACTATTGGGTATAGGCAAAAATGATAATTTAGATAGTATAAAAAAGATTAAAAAAACAGCGTAATAAGATAAAAAACAAGCATATGAGAATAAATTATTTTTCATATGCTTGTTAAAAAAAGAATGACACGCTGTTTCCAATTATGTACTAGAAAGGGGCAAATCCTTGTTCTGCCCACCAGTCTTCTTTTAATATGCTGTATTGCTCACTGAACTGTTTTAAATGAACTTTTTCCCAACCGATCAGCAAATCAAATAATTCCATGCTTGCTTTTGATTTTACTTTTTTCTTCGCGTCTTCATAAAAGACGATTGAGGATTGTTCCATCTGCATACCTATTCCGAAAACCGACATGGCAACCGAGGTGCTGCTTTCATCTATTTTACCCCAACGGTATATTTCAGGTGAGGGAATTTCAATGCCTGATTCAATTATATCCTCAATACTTACTTCGCCGCCATTGCTGAGTTTGCCCCATAATTTTTTTAGATAATCCGCATGCTTCAGTTCTTCGCCGGCTAATTCCAAAAATGCTTCTTTAGTACCTTCCGAAGAAGCTTGATTGCCCGCCATTTTGTAAAATTCGTACCCTTCTATTTCATTTAATATAGCTTGAGATATTATTGAAAGTTCTTCCTTATACATTTTTTCCTCCTGCTTAGAAATTGTAATAGTGTTTACAGTTACCTTGCTTTTCATGAATGCAAAGAAACTGTTACAATGTGAATATTTAACTTATACCACTTTTGTACTTATTTTAAACAATTATCGAAAATATAAACGAATGAATAATTTATAATTTTCATATATTAATTGAAAAATGCATATAAAATGGTATAATAAGTTAAATTTAAATTTTGAGGTGACAAATTGTATAAGGAAATATCTAAAGAAATGCTTAATTTCATCAAGAAATGCCCAAGTGTTTTTCATGCTGTTGAAGCAATAAAAGAAGAACTAAAATCAGATGGATTTGCTGAATTGGGGGAAGGAAAGAAATGGAATTTAGAAAAGGGTAAAAAGTATTTTGTGACAAGAAATTATTCTTCAATAATTGCTTTTAAGGTAGGAGAAGACTTATGTGACTACAGCTTTAATATAGTGGCATCTCACGGCGATTCTCCAAGCTTTAAAATTAAAGATAACTATAAAATAGAATCAGGAAAATACATACAGCTTAATACTGAAAAATACGGCGGAATGATTTATTCCACATGGTTTGACAGACCGTTGTCCGCTGCGGGCAGGGTTATATTAAAAAATGATAATGGAATTGAAACAAGACTTGTAAATATTGATAAAGATTTGGTCGTTATACCAAATGTGGCAATACACATGAACAAAGAAGTTAATTCATCCATGAAGTATAATGAACAAGTAGACCTTCTGCCGCTGTACGGTTCGTTAAAAGACGGCGGGGATAATTTTATGGATGTTGTAGCAAAATATTCTGATGTTGAAAAAGAATGCATATTAAGTACCGATTTATTTTTGTACAATCGTATGGAACCGAGCATTTGGGGAATCAATGACGAATTTATATCATCATCCAAGCTCGACAACCTGCAGTGTGCATATGCAACGTTAAAAGGATTTATAAAAGGAAATAATTCAAAATCTATAAATGTTTATTGCTGCTTTGACAACGAGGAAGTTGGAAGCGGAACCAAGCAGGGAGCTGCTTCAACATTTTTAGAGGATGTTCTGAAGAGAATAAACAGCAATTTAGGAAAAACGTCTGAAGATTACCACTGTGCATTATCTTCTTCGTTTATGGTGTCAGCCGACAATGCACATGCTGTCCATCCAAATCATCCTGAAAAGAGTGACCCTACAAATCGCGTCTATATGAATGAAGGAATAGTTATAAAGCATAATGCTGGTCAAAAATATACAACCGATTCAGTAAGCAGCGCCGTGTTTCAATCATTGTGCGAAGCTTCGGGTGTTCCTTTCCAGCATTATTCTAACCGTTCTGACATGCCCGGAGGAAGCACACTTGGAAATATTGCATCATTGAATGTAAGTATTAATACTGTTGACATAGGTATCGCACAGCTTGCTATGCATTCTTCCTATGAAACGGCAGGTATAATGGATACTTGCTATATGATTAAGGTAATAGAAGAATTTTTTAATTCCCATATTACGGAAATAAAAACCGGAGCTTTAAATATAATAAAATAATCAAAAAACTGCGTTAAAAAACGCAGTTTTTTGTATGCCCTAACAGAATTCCGAATTTATGCGACGAGGAATTCCGCTGTGACTCAACTATTTGTTATCGTCAGTGAACATTTGTGTCCAATAAGGTGTTCCCGATGAATCAACATAGTATCCTACACCAATTAAAGTAAAGTGAGGAGAAAGGATGTTTTCTCTGTGGGTAGGAGAATTCATCCATTCAGATACTACAATTTCTGGTGTGTCTTGTCCGGATGCTATATTTTCACCCCATGCAGACCAGGTTATACCAAATTTTAATAACATATCGCTTGCCATTCCATATGTTGGAGAATTATGAGCAAAATAATGGTTAACTGCCATGTCTTGAGATTTTGTTCTGGCAACGTCTGATATTGCCGGGTCATAATATAAGGCCGGCAGGCCGTATTTTTGTCGTTCAACATTTACCAGCTGAACCACCTGTTGTTCATATGATGGATTCACCGGAGGAGTAGTGCCGGCTACAGCCAAAGCTGAAATATTTGATAAAGCCAACAGTGCTATTAAAAGTACTAAAGAAATTTTATTTTTCGTACAAAACACCTCACTTGGATTATTTGAAACAAAAATATAATTTTTTATTTCTTTTTTATTATTTCAGTTTTAAATAATAATATAATCCTCAATTGTTTGATAAATTGTAAAATAAAGCATTATGAGGATTATTAGATGAAAATTTTTAAAATTGTAATAGAAATAGAAATTTAAAAAAATTTAAATTATTTCTTGAGGTGCAATTAATCCGTTGAATCTTTGTTCGCTGTAAATCCGTGCTATTTCATTCCAGGAAGCTTCATCGACTATTCCTGTGGGTTCAAGGCCAAACATTGTTTGAAAGGCCATGACTGCATTTTCTGTTTTTTCATCAAATATTCCACTTACTGTAATAGGTGGTATGGAAGGTATCACCAGGGCAATATAAGAAAGCATCTGCTGAAGGATGAACACTCCCGGCTGTTCCTGAAGCATATCTCTTCTCAATTCGATTCCGGGATACCGTAAACGAGGCAAATAAACATTTTCGGGCGACAACAAATTAAATATTCCGAGAATGCTATTATATAGCTGATTCCATGTTTCGCTGTCTACAATGCCGGTAGCAGGGAGTCCCATTATTTTTTGAAATTCTAGTACTCCCTGCCTCGTTTGTTCATCAAATATACCAGTGTAAGCAACAGAAGGAATACTCGGATAGTAAAGAGATAAAACATCTAAAAAATACTGCAAGTAAGTAACTCTTGGGCGTATGTCACCCTGCAATAAAATATTCCTGGTTATTTCGTATATTTCCTCATATATGGAACCTGGTACAGTCAATTCCGATAATTTTGATACTGCTGTATAGATTTGCCTTATTTTATAAAATGTTGCCTGGTCGATGATGCCTGTTACAGGCAAATTAAAAACTCTTTGAAATTCTTTCACAGCTAGCTCGGTAGATTCGCCAAAGTATCCATCTGCAGGATATATTTCAGGAATAGCAGGGAAGTTATCAGAAATTCTGTTCAGTCCCAATTGCTGTCTCAGCACAATTATACTTGAGTCTCCCAGCTTAATGGGTTCACCTGGATATGCCAGCCCCACGCTGCTGATGGGTATATCTGTTACAAGTGATATGTTTTCACCGTAATAATATTTTAAAATATCAATGGCCGAAAAACCTTCATTGGCCAAATCAACAGATCCCCATTGATGTAACCCGTCACATGTAGAAACCCTTCCATCGCAAAAAGTAGTATACAGCGGCAGCACTTGACCATCTCTTACAATATATTGATTAAATATTTCATCTGCTATATTGCTTATGTTATCAAATATACCTCTGTTATTAACATATGCCTGATCATATTGGGTTGAATTAGTGATGTCAAAATTATAACCTTTTGCTTTATACCATTCCAATGCAATTCTATTCAGAGCAACAGATACTATTGCATGAATATTAGCCCTTAGGGCATTTTCTGGCCATGTGGGATACAACTCTGATGATGCAACATTTTTTATATAATCGATGAAAGGGATTGTTACATTTTCAGCATCTTCATTTGGATTACCTAAATGTACAGTAATATATTCTGGAATAGTAGCAAAGTATGTGGGAGGACCTCCCGGAATGGTGTATTGTTCGTTTACATTTTGATTATTAACAGAGCATGAAAAGTTCATATCTACCTCTAATTAAAATATTATTTACAATAATATTTAATGACTTTATGTTAATATATGTTATTATTATAGTTTTAAGAATGTTACATTATAATGATAAAATCTGCAGTACTGCATTTATTTATTCAGTATGAATTTATTGCCGGATATTTGCTTAATGAATCCCTTCATTTCAAGCAAAGTTGCCAGGCCTAATATTGTTCCTGCATCAATACCTGTTTTTTCATGTATTTCATAGATGGTCATGTTTCCTGATTGAATGCAGTGTATTATTTTTATTTCATCTTTGCCTAAGCTATTGTAGTCTGTCAAGTTTTGTTTTTGTGTTACTCTGGTTTTAAGTTCCAAGATTTCATCAATAATATCATTTACAGATGTTGTTATTTTTGCTCCGTCTCTTATTAAAGCGTTGGTCCCTTTGCTGTACAGACTATCTATATTGCCCGGCACAGCAAATATTTCTCTTCCCTGTTCTGCGGCATGGCCTGCAGTTATAAGAGTTCCGCTTCTTTCTTGAGCTTCAATTACAAGTACACCATCAGACAAACCGCTTATAATTCTGTTTCTGTCATGAAAGTTGTTTGGCAATGGCTGCATGCCAAATGGATATTCTGATATTACCGCACCGTCTTTTTCGTAAATTTCTTTATAGAGATTCTCATTGGACTTTGGGTAAATTACATCAATTCCGCAAGCTATGATACCTGCAGTCTTCGCGTTATATTTTAAAGCTGTTTTATGAGCAATTGTATCTATACCTGTTGCAAGTCCGCTTATAATATTCACACCTAGTCCTGAAATTTCTCCTGTGAGTTTTTCCGCCGCCCATTTGCCGTATGCTGTAGCTTTACGGGACCCGACAACTGCAATTGACAGATTATCAATTTCGTGGATATTTCCCTTATAATGCAATATATAGGGAGCGCAGCTGATTTGCTTTAATTTTTCAGGGTATAAATCATCATAAATTGTTACTATGCTTGACTTTTCATTACTTAACCTTTTCAAAAGTTTTTCTTCAAAAGTATTTTTGGTTTTGGCCAGGTATTCAATAATTTCAGGTTTAAGCAAGTTTAAGTTATATTTCTCAGATTCAAAGTTTTCCCATAAGTCTTTTGGGCTTCCGTTAAAATATTCCAATAGCTTTTCGATTTTTCTGTTGGATATCCCATTTGCGGAATTAAGCCATGCAATTGTTTTTTGATTAATATTTAATCTTTCCATACTACCTCCAGTATTTTCGGTCTAAACTTCTGTACTGTATAGCTTCTGCAATATGTTTTGTTTCAATATTATCTGCTCCTTCTAAATCTGCAATGGTTCTTGCTACCTTCAATATTTTATTATATGCTCTTGCGCTGAGGCCAAGGCGTTCAAAAGCATCCTTAAGCAGCCTCTGCGATTCCTTGTTTATTTTACAAAATTTCGTTATATATTTGCTGCTAAGCTCTGAGTTGGTAATAATCCCTAAGCCTGCATATCTTTCCTGCTGAATTTTTCTTGCTTTGACTATTCGTTTTTTTATTTCATTGGATGATTCTTCTTTTCTTTCGTTATTTAAATCATCATATCTGACAGGCGATACTTCTATTTGAATATCAATTCTGTTCAATAGCGGCCCCGAGATTTTCCCCAGATATTTATCGATTTGTGATTGGCTGCATGAGCATTCATGGCCAGAATCCCCAAGGTACCCGCACGGACACGGATTCATTGAGGCAATAAGCATGAATTTAGCAGGGAATGTAAAGGAACCGTTTGCCCTTGAAATAGAAATGCTGCCGTCTTCTATAGGTTGTCTCAATACTTCAATAACACTTTTAGGAAATTCGGGAATTTCATCAAGAAACAAAACACCGTAATGAGCCAATGAAACTTCACCTGGACTTGGTTTTGAGCCTCCGCCTGCCATTGAAACACGGGATGAGGTGTGATGTGGGGAGCGGAATGGGCGTTTTTTTATGAGTCCTTTGCTGTTCAGCATACCGGATATGCTGTATATTTTTGTAACTTCCAAGGACTCTTCAAAAGTGAGATCCGGAAGTATTGTGGGAATTCGCCGGGCAATCATGGTCTTGCCTGAGCCGGGAGAACCGAGCAGAAGGATGTTGTGCATTCCTGCGGCAGCAATCTCCATGGCTCTTTTCATGGCAGGCTGCCCTTTGATTTCAGAAAAGTCTTCTTGAAAATTTTCAAGGTTTTCAGAATAATCGTATGTAACTTTATATGGTTCTATATCCAAATAACCGTTAAAGTAATGAACCAAGTCCCTGATACTTTCAACAGGTATTACATCAATGCCGTGTACGGCTCCACATTCTTCCTTGTTGTCTTCAGGTACTATAACTCTTTTGAAATTATTGCTGCGCATAGAAATAACCATTGGTAAAGCACCGTCAACTGCAGTTATTTTCCCATCCAAAGAAAGTTCACCGATAATGCATGTGTTTTCATCAATAATTTTTTCAATAATTTTGCTTGCACATAATATGCCTGCAGCAATGGGCAAATCTATCTGGCTTCCTTCTTTTTTTAAATTTGCAGGAGCCAGGTTGACGGTTATACGGCTTACCGGAAAACTGAACCCGCTGTTTTTTAAAGCCGAACGCACTCTTTCTTTTGATTCCTTTATTGATATATCAGGAAGTCCGACTATGCAAAAGTTCGGTAGGCCTCCTGACAAATCAGTTTCTACATCAACCTCGTATCCTTCAAGACCGTACAGAACACAGGTTTTTATTTTCGACAGCATATAGCCTCCATGTGGTAATATTAGGAAATATTTGATATAATTATATAATAAGTTCATAATACTTACAATATATAAATGCATTATATCTAAATATATATATTTATAGTAATAAAGAAAGCCTGCGGCGTGCAGGCTCTAATTCATTCTTCAGCATAAACGGTATTTTTAAATTTATGGAACCTTTCTTCGACATCTGGATTACTATTTATGAATGAAATATAATTTTCAAAACATTTAGATGTATCTTCGCTTATGGTATGTTCCACTTTTTCAGTTTCTATAAGCAATATTTCTTCAGGCACTCCTATTTTTTTCAAAAAAGTTTCTATTATGTTATGCCTTTTTAAAAGAAGTTCTCCTAAAACCTTTCCTTCATCTTTTAAAATAATGACGCCATATCTTTCATATTTCAACAGGTTTTGTTTTCCAAGCCTTTGAACCATGCGTGTGGCTGATGGGGGGTGCACGTTCAGCGCATCTGACAGCTCGTTTATTCTTGTAAACCCTGATTTAAGAGACAGCCTGTATATCATTTCCAGATAATCCTCCATGGAGGCTGTCAGCAAGTTTTCATTTTTTTTCATGTATTCGCTGAAAGTGTGATAATTTCTATCCATATATCCACCTACTTTTAAGGATGTCAATAAATTATATTCAACAAAGGTTAAAAAAATTACTCTAGAGTAACATTTTTGCTATATATTCTAAAAGGTCCCTGCGTTTGGCGTATGTCGGGACCTTTTATGTTAAATATGCTGCATCTGTTTTCTGATTTAGAAAAAGGAAACGTAGTTAATTGCCAAATGGGGCTGAGGTATTACTTATTTTGATTGTCCATCACCTGTCTGAATACGAGAAGACCTCTCATCATTTTTGGAAAACCGCAGGTAGGTGCAACCAATAGAATTGCATGTTCTATTTCTTCCTTTGCGCAGCCGCCATGCAACGCTTTAAGAATATGAGTTCTTAAAGAATATTCATTTTGGCAATGAGTTGAAAGGGAAACTTTTATAAGCCATCTGGTTTTTTCGTCCAGTGGACCGCCTTTTTCGTGAACCAGCTTTCCGAATTTTTCATATGCATCATAAATTTCCTTATGATTATCAATCATATATTTAAGATTCTTTTCAATTACATCGTAATTATCAAAATAATCATTCATTTTGTAACCATCCTTTTATAATGTTATAAATTATTATTACCTGGTTATCATAAAATAAACAATAAAATCAACATTACATTGTCTATTGACAAATAAAAAAATGTATTATATGTTATTATGGTAACACTATGGGAAAATGCTTAAAATTAATGTGCATGCGGTATTGGAGGAAGTTGATGAATAATCTGTTGATAGTTGAATCACCTGCAAAAGCCAAGACAATAGGTAAGTTTTTAGGGAAAAACTATACCGTTAAAGCTTCTGTCGGACATGTTAGGGACTTGCCGAAAAGCAAGCTTGGCATTGAAGTGGAAAATAACTTTGAACCTAATTATATAACAATCAGAGGCAAGGGTGACGTAATAAAGGAATTAAAAAAGGAAGCTAAAAAAGCTGATAATATATATCTTGCAACCGACCCTGACAGGGAGGGAGAAGCTATTTCATGGCATCTCGCTAAAATATTGAATTTAGACGAAAGCAAGGACATAAGAATTGAATTTAATGAAATTACAAAGGACGCTATTAAAAAAGCGAGCAAAAATCCAAGAAAAATAAATTTGGATTTAGTTGATGCACAGCAGGCAAGACGCGTACTGGACAGGTTGGTTGGCTACAATATAAGCCCTCTGTTGTGGAAAAAAATTGAAAAAGGCCTCAGTGCGGGAAGAGTCCAATCAGTTGCATTAAAACTTGTAATAGACAGGGAAAGAGAAATAATGGAATTCAAGCCCGAGGAATACTGGACGCTTGAATTGGAAGTTAAAAAACTAAAAAAGAAATTTATGGCAAAATATGTTGGTAATCTAAAGAATGAAAAAGTAAGCAAAATAAAAATTAAAACTGAAGATGAAATAAATGAAATATTAAAAAATTTAAATAAAGAAAAAATAAGTGTCTATAAAATAGAAAAAACAAAAAGCTATTCAAAACCAAGTGCTCCTTTTACCACAAGCAGCCTTCAGCAGGAAGCAAACCGCAGAATAAATTTTACTGCAAAAAAAACAATGATGGTTGCACAACAGCTTTACGAAGGAATCAACATAAAAGGTGAGGGAAGTGTAGGTCTTGTAACATACATAAGAACCGACTCTTTCAGATTATCCGATGAAGCAGTAAACAGCTCCAAAGAATATATAACAAAAAATTACGGCGAAAAGTATTACGAAGCAAGAGTTTATACAAAATCAAAAAAAAGCGAGAATAAAGTTCAGGATGCTCATGAGGCAATAAGACCCACATCAGTTGAAAGAAATCCTGAACAAATTAAAGACAGTCTGACTGCTGACCAATATAAACTTTACAGTTTGATCTGGAAAAGATTTGTTGCATCACAAATGGTTGATACCCAGTACGATGTTACAAAGGTATTACTGAACAATAATGGCAATATATTTGAATCGAACGGAAAAATCCTTGTGTTTGAAGGATACAAAACCGTGTACAAATATAATGATGAATCAGAAAGCAAGCTTCTGCCTGAGGTTGAGCTTAATGAACAATTAGATGTTTTAAAGGTTGATCCAGAACAGCATTTTACGCAGCCTCCGGCCCGTTACACGGAAGCAAGTCTCATTAAAGATTTGGAAGAAAGAGGAATAGGAAGACCAAGTACATACGCTCCGACTATTACAACCATAACCAGCAGAGATTATGTAGTGAAGGAAAAAAGTTATTTAATGCCAACCGATATGGGATTTCTTGTTACAGAAATGATGGAAAAATATTTTTCTAACATAGTAAATGAGAAGTTTACTGTTGAAATGGAAAATAATCTTGATGAAATCGCATCAGGCAAAAAAGAATGGCATGAAGTAATTCAGGAGTTTTACAAGGACTTTAAAAAAGAACTTGACGTTGCTGAAAAAGAAATGGAAGAAATCGAAATAAAGGATGAAGTAAGTGATGTAAAGTGTGAAAATTGCGGAGAATTCATGGTGATAAAGAAGGGAAGGTACGGGAAATTTTTGGCATGCCCCAACTATCCTGAATGCAAGAATACAAAGCCCTTAAAAGAAAAGGAAGCTGCAGAGGAAACAGATGAGATATGTGAAAACTGTGGCGCTAAAATGCTTAAAAGAAAAGGGAGATATGGAGAATTTTTAGCGTGCTCCAATTATCCCGAATGTAAAAATACAAAACCCATAGTTAAGTTAATTGATGTTAATTGCC
This sequence comes from Firmicutes bacterium UBA3553, assembly GCA_002381185.1. Lineage (GTDB taxonomy): Bacteria > Bacillota > Clostridia > Tissierellales > Sedimentibacteraceae > Sedimentibacter. The sequence goes on from DFOA01000031.1 coordinate 58,795, forward strand.
CTCAGTGCGGAGGAAAAATTGCCGTTAAGTATTCTAAAGCTGGAAGAAGATTTTTCGGATGTTCAAATTATCCCGACTGTAAATACATGTCATGGCTTGAACCAACCAATGAAAAATGTCCGAAGTGCGGTGAGCTGATGGTTATAAAGGACAACAAGACGGTTTGTATAAATAAAAACTGCATATAATATGATTAAATAATAAAATTATGAGACAAAATAATAATTAATTATTGCCAAATAAAATAGGCTGTGTTATACTAAACATAATTACGCACAGATTTAGATCATGCAAGAGTTGTGCCGAAAGGTCTTTTGTATGAAGTGAAAAATCTGGAGGTAAAACAAAAGGAGGAAAACAATTATGGCTATAATAAGCATGAAAAAATTGCTTGAAGCAGGCGTTCACTTTGGTCATCAGACCAGAAGATGGAACCCTAAAATGGCAGAGTACATTTTTACAGAAAGAAATGGAATCTATATAATAGACTTGCAGAAAACAAGCGATAAAGTAGATGAAGCTTACAATTTCATTAAAGAAGTTGTTGCAAGCGGAGAAGAAGTTTTATTCGTAGGAACTAAAAAACAAGCTCAGGAATCAACAAAATCCGAAGCTGCAAGATGCGGAATGCATTTTGTAAGCCAAAGATGGCTTGGAGGTATGCTTACAAACTACCAGACAATCAGAAAAAGAATTGACAAATTAAACGCATTAAAAGCAATGGAAGAAGACGGAACATTCGCTCTTTTAACAAAGAAAGAAGTTATTAAATTAAGAAATGAAGCTGAAAGACTTGAAAAATTCTTAGGCGGAATTCAAAATATGGATAAACTTCCAGGAGCATTGTTTGTTGTTGACCCAAGAAAAGAAAAAATAGCTGTTGAAGAAGCTAAGAAATTAGGCATTCCGGTTGTGGCAATAGTTGATACAAACTGTGACCCTGATGAAGTAGATTATGTCATTCCCGGAAATGATGACGCTATAAGAGCTGTAAAGTTATTGACAGCTACAATGGCAGATGCTATTCTTGAGGGCAAACAAGGTGTTCAAATGATAGATGATGAACCGGAAAATGATGTAACAGAAGAAGAAATGGAAAAAGTTGAAGAAGAATTAGTAGAAGAATAAAAATAATCAAAGTAAGGGGTTAGGAAGTTTTTCCTTACGCCTTGCTTTTTTAAATTTGGAGGTTAATAAATGGAAATTACAGCTTCATTGGTAAAAGAATTGAGAGAAAAAACTAATGCAGGTATGATGGACTGCAAAAAAGCATTACAAGAAACAGGCGGCGACATAGAAAAAGCAATAGACTACTTAAGAGAAAAAGGACTTTCAAAAGCATCTAAAAAGGCAGACAGAATAGCTGCTGAAGGTTTGACTTCCGCATTAGTTTCAGAAGACGGCAAAAAAGGCGTTGTAGTAGAAGTGAACTCTGAAACAGATTTCGTTGCTAAAAACGAAGAATTCAGAAATTTTGTAGAAGTTGTTGCTAAAACAGCTTTAGATAATGAACCTGCTGATGTTGAAGCATTAAAAGCAGATAAGCTTGAAGATGGAAAAACACTTCAGGAAACATTAACTGACAAAATAGCAAGAATTGGCGAAAATATGTCAATCAGAAGATTTGCTGTTGAAAAAGTTAACGAAGGTAAAGTTGTTTCCTACATCCATGCTGGAGGAAAAATTTCTGTTATAGTGGCTCTTGAATCCGAAGGAGATAAAGAAGCATTAGAAGTTTTGGGAAAAGACCTTGCAATGCAAGTTGCTGCCATGAATCCTAAATACATATCTACAGATGATGTTGATGCAGAGTTCATTGCACATGAAAGAGAAATATTGATAGCTCAAGCATTAAATGAAGGAAAGCCAAAAAACATAGTTGAAAAAATGGTTGAAGGAAGACTTCAAAAAGAACTTAAAGAAGTTTGCTTGTTAGAACAGGCTTTTGTTAAGGATGGAGATATAACAGTTAAGAAATATGTTGAAAACACTGCTAAAAATATTGGCAAGGCTATTAAGGTTGCCGGAGTTCAAAGATTTGAGGTCGGTGAAGGTATTGAAAAGAAATCAGAAAACTTTGCAGATGAAGTTGCAAAACAAATGGGCAAATAATCCTGAGGGAAATGTAAAACATAATGGAGAACTTAACGGTTCTCCATTTAATCAAAAAAAGAGCTCAGGAGGAAAATATGGACTGCAAATATAAAAGAATAATATTAAAAATAAGTGGTGAAGCATTGTCAGGCAATGCCGGTCATGGTATCAATGAGGAAATTGTAACAAGGATTTCCAATGTAATAAAAAATGTAAATGAAATGGGTGTTGAAGTTGCTGTTGTAGTAGGCGGCGGAAATTTCTGGCGAGGAGCAAGTGCCAAGGAAATGGACAGAACAACATCAGATTATATGGGAATGCTTGGAACAATAATCAATGGTTTAGCTTTACAAGATGCCCTTGAAAAAATAGGTGTAGAAACAAGATTGCAGACAGCAATAGAGATGAGACAAATAGCTGAGCCATATATAAGAAGAAGGGCAGTAAGGCACTTAGAAAAGGGAAGAGTTATTATATTTTCGGGCGGATCAGGCAATCCTTATTTTTCAACTGATACAACTGCAGCTTTAAGAGCAGCCGAAATAAATGCAGATATTATACTTCTTGCCAAAAACGGTGTTGACGGCGTATACAGCGATGATCCTAATAAAAATCCTGATTCAATTAAATATGATGAACTAAAATACATAGATGTTCTGAACAAGGGTCTTAAAATAATGGACTCAACAGCAACATCACTATGTATGGATAATAAAATTCCTATATTAGTCTTTGGAATAGAGAACCCGGAAAATATTGAAAAAATCGTAATGGGAGACGATATAGGAACAATAATAAAGGAGGCATGAGATGTATAAAGAATTAGTAAAAAAATCAGAAGAAACGATGAAAAAATCAATTAATTTTCTGAAGGAAGACCTTGCAACTATTAGAGCAGGCAAAGCAAACCCAAAACTGGTTGATAAAATTCAAGTAAGCTATTATGGCACAATGACTCCAATCAGCCAGGTGGCGAATATATCTGTACCTGAGCCGAGAACAATCATAATTCAGCCTTGGGATGCAAGCCTGGTAAAAGAAATTGAAAAAGCTATAATGACATCAGATTTAGGAATTAATCCCTCTAATGACGGTAAGCTTATCAGACTGGTAATTCCTCCTTTAACAGAGGAAAGAAGAAGAGATTTAATCAAGCTTGTAAAAAAAGAAGTTGAAAATGCCAAGATAGCGGTTAGGAATATAAGAAGAGATGCTAACGAAGAATTTAAAAAACTAGAAAAGTCCAGCGAATTAACAAAAGATGACCACAAGAAAGCCGAAGAAGAAATGCAGAAACTGACTGATAAATACATAAAGCTGGTAGATGATATCTATAAGGAAAAGGAAAAAGAAATTTTAGAGGTCTAACATGGACAATTTAATAGGTTATCCGTTGAAGGATGCTCTGAAAGTTATTGAAGAAAATAATAACAAGATTATTAATATAAAAAAGGTAACAGGAACAAACAAAAAGTTCAATAATTTAGAAAAACCATATGTAATCAGGGAACATATCAATGGAAATTACTTCACATTGTATGTTTCATATTATTAGTCTGTAATGAAGGCTTGTGACTATATCATGAGCCTGAGTTGCATTTTTGTATGCCCTAACCCTATTTGTACGAGTGACAGCAAAGGACAAATATCGGTGGGTCAACCGCACAGAATGCCAAATTTGTGCGAACGGCAGTGAGTTGATAAATTTGATGCATTCTCCTGTGTTATGCCCTAACCTTATTTGTACGAGCGATAGCGAGGGATAAATAGCGGTGGGTCAACCGCGCAGAATGCCAAATTTGTGCGAACAGCAGTGAACTGACAAATATGATGCATTCCCTTGCGTATGATTTGTATGAGAGGATTAATATGAATTTAGAAGAGAGAGTGCGTATCGGCATCATTCCAGAGCATATTGCAGTTATAATGGACGGAAACAGAAGATGGGCCAAATCTAAGAACCTGCCTACAAGAGATGGACATAAAGAAGGTGCCATGAGAGTTACAGATCTTGTTAGAAATTCAGCAGATCTTGGGATAAAATATTTATCTATTTATGCTTTCTCCACTGAAAATTGGAGAAGGGACAAAAAAGAAGTAGATTATTTGATGAACTTATTGGTTGAGTTTGTAGTAAAAGAACTGGATTATTTACATAAAAATGACGTTAAAATAACTCTTATGGGCAATATCGAAGACTTGCCTGAAAAAACAAAAAAAGAAGTAAAACGTTCAATTGAACTTACAAAAAATAATAAAAAGCTGCATTTAAATATTGCACTTAGCTATGGTTCAAGAAATGAAATAATTAATGCTGTAAAAAAAGTAATTAACGATTATGAAAACAACAGAACTAACATAGATGAAATAAATGAAGAAAGTTTCAAGAACTACTTATTTACCCATGATATGCCTGATCCGGACTTACTTATAAGAACAAGCGGCGAAATTCGCTTAAGCAATTTCCTTTTATACCAGCTTGCTTATACGGAATTTTATTTCACTGAAATCATGTGGCCGGATTTCGATAAAGAAGAACTGTTAAAAGCAATAGAGTGCTTTCAGAACAGAAAAAGGAGATACGGAAATTAGGGCGGTGTTGTTATGAGAAGAAGAGTTATTACCGGAGTTGCAGGAGGCGCATTTATTGCTTATGTAACATACATGGGCGGCACTGTATATGATTTTGTTTATTTTGGCATAACCTGCATAGCAATTTATGAACTTTCAAGAGTTTTTTTTGATGACGGGTTTGATTACGGAGCTATTGTGAATTATTTATTTGCAATTGCTTTGTTTATTGAAAAGGCAACAGAGTATCGGCATTTTTTTGATTTTTTTCTATTCTTGTACATATCGATGAACTTTTTAGCATTTGTTTTTAATAAAAAGGTGGATATCAAAAAAGTTTCGGAAATAATATTTATAGGAACCTATGTTGTGTTTTTCATGTACCACATGATGCTTATGAACGGCTCTGACTATGTATGGCTTGTGTATATTATTGCTTTCGGGTCGGACACATTTGCATATTTTACAGGAAAAATGTTCGGAAGGCATAAGCTCTATCCCGAAGTTAGCCCTAATAAAACTATTGAAGGCGCCTTGGGCGGTATTATAGGATGCACAATATTATCACTTATTTATTTTGATTATTTAAGAATAAATAAATATATTTACATTATAATATTTAGTGTGAGTGCATCTGTTTTTTCAATGGCAGGTGATCTTGCAGCTTCAAAAATTAAGAGGGAAAATGGAATAAAGGATTTTGGAAACATGCTGCCTGGACACGGAGGAATATTAGACAGATTTGACAGCGTGCTTTTTGTGGCACCGATTGTGTATTACTTTATTCAGCATTTCCTATAAGACGGAGGTAACATATTGTTGACAATAATTTCATCAATACTTGTGTTTTCGGCAATAGTTCTTGTTCATGAATATGGTCATTATAAGGCTGCCAAAAGCGTAGGAATCAGAGTGTATGAATTTGCAATAGGAATGGGTCCGACGCTTTTAAAGAGAGAAAAAAACGGAACGATATATTCAATAAGAGCGGTACCTATCGGCGGTTTTGTGCAGATGGAAGGAGAAGAGGAAGATGTAAGAACTTCTACGAGCTTTAGCACAAAGACTGTATGGCAAAGATTCTTAGTAATTTTCTCAGGACCTTTAATGAACTTTGTGTTAGCACTCGCTTTGTTTGTAATTATAGCTTTTTCATTTGGAGTTTACGGGAACCGAATTGATTCTATTGCAGAAGATTCAAATGAATATAAAGAAGGATTAAGACCGGGAGATAAAATAATTTCTGTAAACGGTGAGAAGGCATATATATGGGAAGATATTTTCTATGAAATAATAGGCAATGAAAATCCATATTATACCGTTAAGTATGAAAGAGACAATCAGATCAGAGAAGCAAGAATTAACAACAATTACAGAAAGCTTGTAGGCATATCTACGCAAATGTCAGACGGCAAAGCAACAACAACTGTATCGCCCACAGATGTTACATCACCGGCATATGGAGCAGGTATAAAAGACGGAGATGTAGTTATTAAAATAAATGATGTGTCCGTAAATTCGTGGGATGAATTGACAAATCAGGTTGAACTTACTGAGAGCGGCAAACCGGTCAAGGTAACTGTTGACAGGGATGGCAAGATACTTGATTTCAATATAGTTCCCCAAACTCAAATTACTGTGAAATTTAATACCCAATTAGAAAAATCTTTTATGACGGCGATTTCATCATCTGCTTATAAAACAGTCTATTACATAGAACTTATGTTTAAAACCATAAGCCAGTTGGTGACCGGAAAACTTGGAAGTGATGCTTTGGGCGGACCTGTAATGGTGATTTCTATGGTAGGAGAAGCTGCAGAAAGCGGAATACTTTCTCTTCTGAACCTGGCTGCTTTTATAAGTATAAACCTTGGATTTATGAACTTGCTGCCAATTCCTGCTCTTGATGGAAGTAAAATAGTATTTTTAATGGTCGAAGCTGTCAGGGGAAAGGCAATACCTGTAGAAAAAGAAGGATATATCCATTTTATAGGTTTTGTAGTATTGATAGGGTTTATGATATTTATTACTTATAAAGATATACTTAGATTATTTAGAATATGATAATGGATGAGCAATGGGTTAGCGATAGATGAGCAATGGATTGGCGATGGATATATATGTGCTTTCGGCACATAGAAATTTAATTGCTTATCAGTTGTCCATCCATTGCCAATCAATTGCTCATCAATTGTTCAAGGAGGGATTTATGGATCAGATATTCAGAAGAAAATCAAGGAGTGTCATGGTCGGGGATGTGCAAATCGGAGGAGGAGCACAAATTACTGTACAATCTATGACAAATACATTTACAAAGGATGTTAAATCCACAGTTAATCAAATTTTGCGTCTCGAAGAAGCAGGATGTGAAATTATAAGGGTAGCTGTGGCCGACATTGAAGATGCAGCCGCAATAAAGGAAATAAAAAAGCAAATACATATTCCAATAGTTGCAGATATTCATTTCGATTACAGACTTGCTTTAAAAGCAATTGAGAACGGCGTTGACAAACTAAGGATAAATCCCGGAAACATAGGAAGCATGGATAGGGTGCAAAAAATTATTGAAATGGCCAAGCCCAGAAACATTCCAATAAGAATTGGAGTTAATGCGGGAAGTGTTCATAAAGAAATATTAAAAAAATATAACGGTGAAGTCACATCCGAAGGAATGATTGAGTCAGCATTAGAGCATGTCAAGATATTGGAGGACCTGGATTATGGAAATATAGTCATTTCCATGAAGGGAACAGATATAAAAATGACAATTGATGCCTACAGGTCCATGGCTAAGAAAGTTGATTATCCTCTTCACTTGGGAATCACACATGCAGGGACTCTATTTGAAGGAAGCATACGCTCTGCCATAGGGGTGGGAAGCTTACTGGCAGACGGTATCGGAGATACATTAAGAATATCTCTTACTGATGATCCGGGAGAAGAGGTAAAAGTTGCAAAGGAAATTTTAAAAAGCCTGAATCTCAGAAATTTCGGTATAAACTACATAACATGTCCCACATGCGGCAGAACAAAAATTCAGCTTATTGAGCTTTCTAAAAAAATCCAGGAAGGCTTAAAGGATGTAAATAAACCTATTACAGTTGCAATAATGGGCTGTGCTGTCAACGGCCCCGGAGAAGCAAGACAGTCAGACATCGGAATTGCAGGAGGCGCAGGTGAAGCCCTTTTATTTAAAAAAGGTGAGATAATCAGAAAAATAAGAGAAGAAGATATTGTTCAGACCTTGCTGGATGAAATTGAAAAGATGGAAATGAATTGACATATATGTAAAGTCCTAGTATAATTAAGTATGAATTAAAAAAAGTTGAATTTTGTAAAAGAATTCAGCTTATTTTTATAGGTAATCTAAAATAATGCGGGGTGTTATTAAGTTTAATATAATTTTAAGGAGGATTTACAATGTCAGAATTAGGAACGCTAAACATTGAAAGAAGAACAACTGCAAATAGCAGAGCAAGCAAGCAGCTGCGCAAAAATGGATATGTGCCGGCAAGTCTTTCTTGCAAAGGAAGAGAATCAATATCAGTTGCATTAAAAGCTGATGAATTGAGGAAGGGTTTAACTTCATACGGAAGGAACGCTCTTTTTAGACTTTCTTTAGAAAATGATAATTCTATTACGGGAATGGTTAAAGAAATTCAATATTCACCAATTAAAGGAGAAATGATTCATGTTGATTTACAGCAGGTATCATTGAATGAAGAAATCAGAGCTGATTTATCCATTAGACTTAAAGGGTTAGAAACATTGGAATTTAAAAAACTTATGGCACTTCCGCAGCTGGATGTTATGCGTGTTAAGGGGTTGCCTCAAGATATTCCGGATGATATTGTTATTGATGTTTCAAATGTTAAAGGAGTTGAAAATATTAATGTTGCCGACGTGGAATTTCCTAAGGGCATTGTACCTGAATTAAGCCCTGAGCAATGTGTAATTTCTGTAGTCGAAGTGAAAAGGCAGGGGAACAATTTTGCTGAACTTGCTGAAGAAGGAAGTTTTTAGTTAAAAATTAAATAAATAAATTAAAATCGCAATTAGAATGCTAATTGCGATTTTTACAGTTCTTCTATATGGATTAACCCTTCAAAGGAACTGAATTTCTGGATAGTTTCAATATGGTTAAGACGTTTGTCGGCTTCTAATTGTATTATTGCTATTACTGTAACCTCACGTAAATTTGGATCCTTTGTAATTTCTATGTCGTGTACTCTGAATTTATTTTTATAGCAGTAAGCAATGAATTTATCGAAGTGTTCAATAGTTGAAAAAGATGTATATACGGTTATCATTCTGTTTGTGGATGTAAGCCAGGTATCAAACTTTTTAAATAGTGTGATAATTAAAAATACTGCAACTGCTACTATTAATGCACCGTAATAAAATCCGATACCGATGGCAAGGCCAAGACATGCGGATGACCATAAACCTGCTGCGGAAGTTAATCCCTTGACCTGGCTTCTGCTTGTGACAATTATTGTTCCGGCACCCAGAAAGCCTATGCCGCTTATAACCTGTGCCCCTAACCTTGCCGGGTCGCTGCCTTCGAAGTTGATATATATGAACTGATTTGTCATCATTATTAATGCAGAACTTAAACATACAATCATATATGTCCTGAATCCGGCAGGACGGTTTTTTCTGCTTCTTTCAAGACCGATTAAGCCTCCGCAGATCATTGAAAGAAAAATTCTGAAACTTATGGAAATTATATTTAATTCGTGTAGTGTTTCTATAACATCATCGCCCCCACGTTAATTATACAATATTAATATTATATAATTAACTTATATAAAGGTGAGAATTATATTACTAAAAAAGCGAAATTCTTAAGAATTCCGCTTTTTTATACTGTGTTTGGAAGCCATGCCTGATTGTCTGTTACTTTTATTGCCATTACTCTTCCCTGGTCCTTATCATACTTTGCTTGGTGGTATTTGAAAATTATTTCGTCATCTCCGATGCTGCCTACAATTTCAATTTTTCCCGTTGGATGGCTCATGGCATATTTGAAACATTTGCTTATTCCGTTCAATTTTGCCCTTGTTTCATCAATAATTCCAATGGCACTTTTGAAAGGAACCTGAAATTGGTTTTTAACGCCTGAAACCGGTCTGCACTGGAATATATAGTACGGTGTGACACCTATTTCTGTAAGGCCTCTCATTAAATCAGCCATTGTGTCTGAATTATCGTTTATTCCTTTTAATAAGACGGTTTGATTTCTTACGACAATTCCAATATTTCGAAGAGCTTCAATTGCTCTGTTGGACTCTTTGGTAATTTCATTTGGGTGATTGAAATGTGTAATAATATAAATTTGTTTTATTTTGTTGTAATATTCAAGTATATTAAGAAGCTCATCATCTTCATAAATTCTTTGAGGAAGAACGACGGGCGTTCTCGTCCCAAATCGGATAAAGCTTAAATGATCTATTTTTGTAAATTCGTCTAATATTTTTTTGATTTTTTCATTGCTGTTCATAAAAGAATCGCCGCCGGAAATCAATACATTTGTCATTTCTCTATGTTTTTTTATATAGCTTACCACTTCGTCAAATTCCTTATTTATTTCATCATTATTAATGCCAACAAGGCGTTTCCTGAAACAATGCCTGCAGTACATGGCACATCTGTTTGTGGACAAATACATTCCTGTTTGTTTATATTTGTGCTGGAGGCCGTTAACTACAGTATTGTTTGCTTCACCGCTTGTATCAAAGCTTCCGCTCATGTCAGTTTCAAGTATTGAGGGAACAGAAAGTTTCCTGATTGGATCATCAGGGTCATTCTTGTTAATTAAAGATAAGTAATATTTAGGTATTGACATAGGATATCTGTCAATAATATTTTCGAGCTTGATTTTTTCCTCTTCTGACAGATTCCAGTTCAAAGCTTCATTCACTTCGTCTGCTGTTGTAACATTGTTTTTCAATTGCATTTTCCAATCCATATATTCAACTCCAATCATAAAATTTAAACATCATATAATCAAAAATTATTTCAATTCAAAAAAAGCAAATTTAAATTACAGCCGTAAAATACAACTAGCTGGTATGAGTTTTATTTTCATTTTGAAATCAGCATTTTAATTGTGAAATAAACTTAACAAATTTCAAATAATGTGAATTGAGATGTGATTATAATGATGCTTTTCAATAAAAACTATTTAGATATCTAAATTAGATTACGCTTATTTAATATTTTAACATAAAGTTCGGAATCAGTAAAGCGATTGCCAAAAGTTTTTTGAAATTTTTACGAATCGTAACCAAACGAAACGTAAGTTGCCTGATTAATTATATGAGCGGCATCTGGTTTCACATTTTATGGGTAGCAGACTAGAATATCGAAAGCACCAGTGAACAAATAAATTGAGGTTTCAATATTCCGTCAATATTTAATACTTAAAAAATAAAATTTTTATTTGATTAATAATAAAAAATGTGATATAATATAACAAAGATAGAATTTTTGACAGAAAGAGTGGGGTAGCCCACTCTTTCTGATTGTAATATTAAAAGTCGGGTAAAGGAGAAAATATGAATAAAAAGTCCATAGAAGAGTCAGTACAGAAAATGGTAGAGGATGTTATAAAAGATACTGACATTGAGCTGGTTGACATTGAATATGTAAAAGAGGGGCCATTCAAGTATTTAAAGGTGTATCTTGACAAGCCGGACGGCATAACCGTTGATGATACTGCCGATGTGAGCAGAGCATTGAATAAGATGCTGGATGATGCCGATTTAATCAAGGAGCAGTACTTTTTGGAAGTGTCATCACCCGGAATTGAAAGACCCTTTAAAACAGATGCTGACTATCAAAAAAACATAGGTAAGAAAGTGGAAGCCAAATTTTTCAAACCTATTGACGGCAAAAAATCTGTAAACGGTATTTTAATGGAAAAAGATGAAAATAAGGTAGTTATAAAATCTAATGATGAGAATATTAAAATTGAACTTAAAGATATTTCAAAAATAAATATAGTGATAGAGGACTTTTAACGGAGGGTAGGATGAACAAGGAAATATTAAATGCGTTAAGCGAACTCGAAAAAGAAAAAGGAATTCGCAAGGACGTTGTATTGGAGGCAATTAAAGCGGCATTAGAAACAGGTTACAAGAAAAATTACAGCAAAGCGACCAACTTCAGCATAGATATCGATGACGAAAACGGTGAATACAAGTTATTTCAGGATAAAATTGTTGTAGAAGAAGTTGAAAATCCAAATCAGGAAATAACTGTAGAAGATGCCAGAGCCATTGATACAAAATATGATATAGGCGATATAGTTAAAATTGAGATTAGACCTAAAAAAGATTTCGGACGTATTGCAGCACAGACAGCAAGACAAGTTATACTTCAAAAAATCCGTGAAGCTGAAAGAGAATCAATATTCAGTGAATTTTACGGAAGAGAATCAGATATACTCACAGGAATAGTTCAAAGAGAAAGTAAAGGAAATATTTATGTTGATTTAGGAAAAATTGAAGGAATTATCAGTCTTAATGAACAAATTCCAGGCGAAGTATACAACCCCGGAGACAGGATTAAAATGGTTATTGTTGAAGTGAAAAATTCAGGCAAGGGAGCAAGCATAATGCTTTCAAGAAGTCATCCGAACCTTGTTAAAAGATTGTTCGAACTTGAAGTTCCTGAAATACATGATGGTACAATCGAAATTTATTCTATATCAAGGGAAGCAGGCTCAAGAACAAAAATAGCTGTTTTCTCAAATGATCCTAATGTTGAGCCAATTGGGTCGTGTGTCGGAAATAAGGGAACAAGAGTTAAAAATATTATTGATGAAATATGTCAGGAAAAAATTGATATTATAATATATGACAAGAATCCGGAAAAATTTATTGCAAACAGCCTTGGACCAGCAAAAATAGTAAAGGTTACTGCAAATGAAAAAGAAAAGAGTGCAGTTGCAGTTGTCCCTGATAATCAATTGTCTCTTGCCATAGGAAAAGAGGGACAAAACGTAAGATTGGCAGCAAAACTGACAGGATGGAAAATTGACATCATAAGTGAATCACAAGAAAAGGAAAGAAACTCCAAGGAGGAAATATGAAAACCCGTAAAATACCTTTGAGAAAATGTATCGGATGCATGGAGAGTTTTCCTAAAAAAGAATTGTGCAGAATAGTAAAAAACAAGGATAATGAAATACACTTTGATGCTACGGGAAAATTAAACGGCAGAGGTACATATATATGCAAAAAAACCGAATGCTTCGAAAAAGCCATCAAGTCAAAAAGATTATCAAAATCGCTTGAAGCTGAAATACCTGAAGAGGTATATGAAGCAATAAAAGCAGAGATTGAAAAGAATGAATAAAGTTTATTCAATGATCGGAATAGCCAGAAAAGGCGGCAAAATATCAATAGGGTTTGATGTGACTTGTTTGGATGTTAAAAGTAAGAAAAGCATTTTGGTTTTGATAGCAACAGACGCTTCAGATAAAACAAAAGAAAACATACAGTTTTTATGTGATAAATACGACATTAAATATGTTGAATATGGAGAGAAAGAAATCCTGGGCAAAAGTCTCGGGAGAAAGGTGGTGAGTGTTTTGTCAGTTAACGATACAAACATAGCATCATATTTATTAAATAATATATAATCCGGAGGTGGCTTAATGAGAATATACGAACTAGCAAAAGAATTAAAAATGAACAGTAAGGATTTGGTAACATTGGCAGAACAGGAATTGGGAATTACAATTAAGAATCACATGAGTTCTATTACTGATTTAGAAGTTATAAGACTCAAAAAAGCATTAAACATAATAAACAACAATAAAAAAGCAAAACCAGTGAAAGGTGCAAAACCAATTATAATTGACGATGAGCCATTAGTTGATGAACATATTGACTTAAATCAGGCGAAGTTAAAAAAAGTTGACAAAAATTTAATTGCTCCTGTTAAAAAACAGCCTATACAGCCAAAACAGCCTGCAAAGGCGGCTAATGCGGCTGACAAGAGCAGTAATAACAACAACAATAATAATAACAAGAACAACAATAATTTCAATAAGAATAAAAACAAGCCGAAAAACAGACAGCAATATCAGCAGCAAAAACCTGCCGAGCCAGAAAAAAAAGAACATCAACCTAAGATTAAAAATATTGAAATTGAAGAACCTATAGTAGTAAGAGAATTTGCAGACAAATTAGGCGTGCCTGTTAATGTTGTCATTTCAAAGCTTATACTTCTTGGAATTATGGCAAACATGAACCAGGAAATTGATTTTGATACAGCTCAGTTAATAGGTGAAGAATTAAATGCTAAAGTTTCTAAAATAGAAGTTGTTGACGAACTCCAAAACATAGAAGAATCATTGGTTCATGGTGATTCAGATGACGAAAAGGATTTACAGCCAAGACCTCCTATAGTAACAGTAATGGGTCACGTTGACCACGGCAAGACATCTCTTCTTGATGCTATCAGAAATACTGCTGTAACTGAACATGAAGCAGGCGGAATCACACAGCATATAGGTGCTTCACAGATTGAGATCAACGGGAAAAAAATAACTTTCCTTGATACACCGGGGCATGAGGCATTTACCGCTATGAGAGCCAGAGGAGCTAAGGTTACGGATATAGCAATTATAGTTGTGGCTGCAGACGATGGTGTTATGCCTCAAACTATAGAGGCAATAAATCACTCTAAAGCTGCAGGTGTACCTATTATAGTTGCTGTAAATAAAATTGATAAACCTACTGCCAACATGGACAGAGTAAAACAAGAGCTTTCAGAACAAGGAATTATTTCCGAAGACTGGGGCGGTGATACGATATTTGTTCCTGTTTCAGCAAAAAAACATATGGGTATTGAAGATTTGCTTGAAATGATTTTATTGGTAGCTGAAGTACAGGAATTTAAAGCAAATCCAAACAGGGCAGCAAAAGGTACTATTATAGAAGCGAAGCTTGATAAAGGAAGAGGACCGGTTGCAACTGTTCTTATAGAAAAAGGGACATTAAACAAGGGTGACGTGGTATTGGTAGGCAGTGCTTACGGAAAAGTAAGAGCTATGTTTAACTCAAAGGGCAAAAAGATTAACCAGGCCGGCCCGTCTGTACCTGTGGAAATTCTCGGACTAAATGAAACTCCTCAGGCAGGAGATATATTGGTTGCGATGAATAATGAAAAAGATGCTAAAAATATTGCGGAAAAACGTAAGGATAAAAGACATCAGGAAACAATGAATGCAACTTCAAAGGTTTCATTGGATGACTTGTTTGACAGAATACAAAAAGGCGAAGTTAAGGATTTAAATATTATCATTAAAGCTGATGTAAGCGGGTCCATTGAAGCTGTAAAACAATCGCTGTTAAAACAAAGCATGGATGAAGTAAAAGTTAATCCTATACATGGCGGAGTAGGCGGAATCAATGAAAATGATGTTATGCTTGCGGCAGCATCAAATGCTATTGTTATAGGTTTTAACGTAAGACCTTCTATCGCAGCAATGGAACTTGCAAAAAAGGAAAATGTTGATATCCGTACTTACAACATAATTTACCAGGCCATCGAAGACATTCAACAGGCTGTTAAAGGAATGCTTGCACCTATTTACAAGGAAGTAGTACAGGGAAGAGCTGAAGTAAGGCAGACATTTAAAGTGCCTAATGTTGGAATTGTTGCCGGTGTATATGTAACAAGCGGCAAAGTTACAAGAAAATCTAAAATCAGATTGTTAAGAAATGATATAATACTCCATGAAGGAGAAATTTCTTCACTTAAAAGGTTTAAAGACGATGTATCCGAATTAAACACAGGGTATGAAGGCGGAATAGGTATAGAAAAATATAACGATATTAAAGAAGGCGACTTTTTAGAAGCCTATATAATGGAAGAAATAAAAAGATAGTCATAAGAAAAGGGGTATAACATGGCAAATAGAAGAAATACCAGATTGTCAGGTGAAATGAAAAAGGTTATATCTGAAGTAATCAGAAATGAGGTTAAGGATCCTCGAATATCAGAGCTTTTAAGTGTAACAGACGTAAATGTTACAGAAGACTTGAAATTTGCAAAAGTATTTATTTCTGTATACGGAGATGCCGAACCTACTTTAGCGGCATTAAAAAGCGCAAAAGGTTTTATAAGAAGAGAAGTAGGCAAAAGAATAAAAATGCGCTTAACTCCTGAATTAATTTTTGAAAAAGATGATTCTATTGAAAAGGGCATATACATGGCAAGCCTGATAAACAAGGTTATAGAAGAAGAGAGCAGGAAGGTTGAAGATGAATCTGATGATGAATGATGTTAAGGAAGTATTTAATTTAATAAATAGTTCTCAAAATATCTGTATCGCAGGACACAAAGCCCCTGATGGAGACTGTATAGGGTCTGTAATGGCCCTATACGAGTTTTTAAAGCCCTTTAACAAAAAACTGACAGTATATATTGATGGAATAATACCTTTCAACTATAAATCATTTGTAAAAGAAGATGTTATTGCAAAAGAATATGACAACAATGAATTTGATTTATTGTTTGTTTTAGACTGCAGTGATGCAGAAAGACTGGGCAAGTTCAAAGATGTTTTAAAAAATGCAAAAAAATCGGTTTGTATTGATCATCATAAAACAAATGAAAGCTATGCAGATATAAATATAATAGATTCATCCATGAGTTCAACAGGTGAGCTTTTGTATGATATTCTGAAAATATCCGGACGGCAGCTGACAAAACAAATAGCTGAATATATATATATTGCCATATTGACAGATACAGGCAAATTCAGCTATTCAAATACTACCGGTAAAACTCATGAAAAGACCGCGGAGCTTATTGAATTAGGAGTCGATGTGGCAGAAATTGACAACATAGTCTATAATTCAAAGCCTTCAAATGTTGTCAAAGCATTTATTGAATGCATAGGAGGCATTGAACTTTATTATGACAATAAATTCGGTATTACGTCTATCACCAAAGACATTCTTGAAAGAAATAATGTCAATATGGGAGATATAGACGGAGTTGTTGAATTTATAAGAGAAATTAAAGAAGTTGAGGTTTCCTGTGTTCTGAAGGAATATGAAGAAAAAAACACTAAGGTAAGTCTCAGGTCTAAAAATGACATAGATGTATCGGCTGTTTCGGTTAAATTTAGAGGAGGCGGACATGCAAGAGCCGCGGGATTTGAAATTGACGATACGGTGGAAAATACCAAGAAATTATTAATTGAAACATTTAAAGAGCAATTTGGAGAGTAATGAACGGAATATTAAACATTTTAAAACCAACCGGCATGACATCTCATGATGTTGTAAGCAGTGTACGAAGAATTTTGAATATGAAAAAAGCAGGCCATGCAGGCACACTTGATCCAAATGTAGCTGGAGTCATGGTTATTTGTGTTGGAAAAGGAACAAAACTAAGTGATTATTTAATGAATGGTGATAAGGAATATATCTGCGAATTGGTTTTAGGACAAAGTACCGATACCCAGGACAGCTATGGAGTTGTAGTAGATCAAGCTGACTCGGTTAATGTAAACAGGGAAGACATAATAAATGTTCTGAAAGAATTTGAAGGAAAGCAGATGCAGGTTCCTCCCATGTATTCGGCCGTAAAATTAAACGGGAAAAAACTATATGAATATGCTAGACAAAATATAACTGTGGAAAAGCCGGGCAAACTGATTGAAATTAAGGAAATCAAATTATTAAAATTTGAGGGAACAAGAGTTTTAATGCAGGTTAAATGCTCTAAAGGAACTTATATGAGGACACTGTGCAATGACATAGGAGAAAAACTGGGAATCTACGGTCATATGGGAGTTTTAATAAGAACAGAAGCTAAGGGTTTACATATTGAAAATTCTGTAACCCTGGATGAACTGAAATTCTTATTTGAAAATAAGAGATTAAATGAATGTCTTTTACCAATTGATGAGGTTTATCCTTTAGAAAAAGTAATTGTTGACGAAAGATATTATGACAGGCTCACTGCAGGCAATGAAGTATATGCAGTTACTTCTGTTTTAAACGGCAGGGAATTTTATATATATTGCCAAGATAAGCTGATTGGAATAGGAAAAAAAGCAGACGAAAATAAAGTTAAAATAGAAAAAATGCTCATGTAAGCTATAGGTGGTACAAATGAAAAATAAAAACGGATCATGTATTGCTATTGGTAATTTTGATGGCATTCATATCGGTCATGACACATTGATAAGACGTATGATTGAGCTAAGCCATGAAACAAATCAAGACAGCATAATAATTACATTCAAGTTTGTAAAAAAAGACTTAAAAAAATCAAATTACAACATAAAATACATAAACTCAAGAAATATTAAACTGGAATTGTTAAAATCCTATAGTGTGACAGATGTAGTTGAAATTGAACTTGATGATGTGATTTCGAAATATTCTCCCGAACAATTTATTCGAGAAGTTTTGATAGATAAATATAATGTAAAGAATATTGTGGTAGGATATAACTTCACCTTTGGACACAAAGCCAGCGGTAACGTGAGTACATTAAGAGAATTTCAGGATAAATACGGTTACAAAGTTGAAGAAATTTATCCGGTAAAATATAACGGAATAGTAGTGAGCAGCACCTTGGTGCGAAATTTACTGAATGAAGGTAAAATTCGTGAAGCAAATAATCTTTTGATTAACAACTATACTATATTTGCTGACGAAATAAATATAGATTTTAATAAAAATGTAGCTTTTGTAGATACTAAAAGCAGTATCATTATTCCTGCATGTGGCAGATACAAAATTATTGCAGGCAATCAGGAGATGACAGTAGCTATAATAACCAATAAAGACGGTTCTGTTTTAACTTTTGATAAAAAAATCGAGCGAAATGAGAACATTGTTTTTTTGGATAGAATTGTTTAATCAACATGAAAATTTTGTATAAAAATATGAAATTTATGTTTACAAAGATGAAGTATTATGGTAGAATTTATTGTATTTCCATAGCCTAAGTTTTACGAGTCCTCAACGTATTGCTTGGATTATGGTGAAATAAAATTAATATTGGAGGATTATAATGACAAAAGAACAAAAAACACAAATTATTGAGCAGTACAGAATCAACGAGAAGGATACGGGATCACCGGAAGTCCAGGTAGCATTGTTGACTTTCAGAATCAACAACTTAACTGAACATTTAAAGGACAATAAAAAGGATCACCACTCAAGAAGAGGCCTTTTACAAATGGTTGGTCAAAGAAGAGGATTTCTTAACTACTTAAAAGAAAATGATATCGAAAGATACAGAAGTATTGTTGCAAAATTAGGATTAAGAAGATAATTAAGGAGCGGGGGAAATCCCGCTCTATTATTTATGTATTATTTAATAGACAGTTAAAAATTAAAAGGAGGTACTAATGGAAGAAAAAGTTTTTAAATACATGCTTGCAGGAAGAGAATTGAAAGTGACAACAGGAAAAATAGCAGAACTGACAAACGGTTCTTGTCTTGTACAATATGGCGATACAGTTATTATGGCAAATGTAACTGCTTCTAAAGAGCCAAGACAAGGGATTGATTTTTTTCCGCTGAGTGTAGATTTTGAGGAGAAGCTTTACTCTGTAGGAAAAATCCCCGGAGGATTTATAAAAAGAGAAGGTAAACCGGGAGAAAAAGCAATATTGACATCAAGGTTAATAGACAGACCCCTTAGACCATTGTTTCCGAAA
This sequence comes from Firmicutes bacterium UBA3553, assembly GCA_002381185.1. Taxonomy (GTDB): domain Bacteria; phylum Bacillota; class Clostridia; order Tissierellales; family Sedimentibacteraceae; genus Sedimentibacter. The sequence continues at coordinate 78,167 of DFOA01000031.1, forward strand.
GGATACAGAAACGATGTTTCAGTTACTGTTACAGTATTGTCTGTAGATCAGGATTGTTCTCCGGAAATAGCAGGCATGATTGGCTCTTCAATTGCTTTGTCCATATCTGACATCCCATTTGACGGACCCACCGGCGCTGTTAATGTCGGACTTATCAATAATGAGTTTATTGTAAATCCAAACAGCAAGGAAAGAGAAACAACAGATTTGAATTTAACGGTTTCAGGCACAAGGGAAGCCATAATGATGGTTGAGGCCGGTGCAAATGAAATAACTGAAGCTAAAATGCTTGAAGCAATATTGTTTGCCCATGAAGAAATCAAAAAAATATGCGATTTCATCAATGAAATTAAAGCTGAAGTAGGAAAAGAAAAAAAGACAGACTACGTTAAGTTTGTTTGCGATGAAGTAATTGAACAGGAAATAAGAGAATACGCAAATCCTATAATAAATGAAGCTATAATAGTTGAAGATAAGCTGGAAAGACAGGACAGAATTGATAACTTCAAAGCTCAGGCAAAAGAAATATTCCTGGAAAAATATCCTGAAAATGAATCAGATATAGATGATGCTCTTTATACAATCATTAAAGAAAAAGTAAGAGAAAATATACTTGTGAGAGGCATCAGACCAGACAACAGAAAAATAGACGAAATAAGAAAAATTACATGCGAAGTTGGATTGCTTCCGAGAACTCACGGTTCTGCCATATTTACAAGAGGCCAGACTCAGGTTCTTAATGTTGCAACACTGGGAGTTTCAAGCGACGAACAGACATTAGACGGGATTTCTGAAGAAACATCCAAGAGATATATGCACCATTACAATTTCCCTTCATATTCCGTTGGTGAAACAAGACCATCAAGAGGACCGGGAAGAAGAGAAATCGGACACGGAGCATTGGCAGAAAGAGCATTGGAACCTGTTATTCCACCCGTTGAAGTATTCCCATACACAATCAGACTTGTTTCCGAAGTATTAAGCTCTAACGGGTCGACTTCACAGGCATCTGTATGCGGCAGTACATTGTCATTAATGGATGCTGGAGTTCCCATTAAAGCACCTGTAGCAGGAGTTGCAATGGGTTTAATGAAAGAAGGAGACAACGTGGTTGTTCTCACTGATATTCAAGGTATGGAAGATTTTTTGGGAGACATGGACTTTAAGGTGGCTGGTACTAAAGAGGGTATTACGGCAATTCAGATGGATATAAAGGTTCATGGAATCGACAAGAATATTTTAACTGATGCTTTGGAAAAAGCTCGTGTGGGAAGACTGTTCATACTTGACAAAATGCTTGCATGCATTGATAAACCAAGAGCGGAAGTAAGCAAGTATGCTCCGAAGATAATAAGCATGAACATCAACCCTGACAAAATAAGAGATGTCATCGGTGCAGGCGGTAAGGTAATCAATAAAATTATTGAAGAAACCGGAGTTAAAATAGATATTGAAGATGACGGTTCTGTGTTGATAGCTGCTGAAAATGTTGAAGCTGCTTACAAAGCCAAGAAAATCATTGAAGGCATCGTAAAAGAAATCGAAGTCGGAGAAATAATGCTTGGAAAGGTAGTAAGACTGGCAGCATTCGGTGCTTTTGTGGAACTTACTGACAATAAAGATGGACTTCTGCACATTTCTCAAATATCTGACAAGAGAGTTGCCAAAGTAGAAGATGTATTAAATGTTGGAGATGAAATACTTGTTAAGGTAATTGAAATTGACAACCAAGGAAAAATCAAGCTTTCAAGAAAAGATGCTTTAAAAGAAACAGAAAAAGAAGAGAAATAAATATAAGGAGCTGACTTGTTATGCAAGTCAGAATCCTGTTGTTGGACAATAAGATAACAATATCAAGGCAATGACCATGATTTTGTTATTTTTTATTTTTTTAATGTTTTAGGACTGCACGGCAGTTCTTTTTTTGTGTACATGGTTAATTTTCTACCCCCAGGGTATATAATATATGGAGGTTTTACAAATTGCTGTAATTACTATGATATTTATGCCTGTATATCCTTAATGTTAGTGTTGAAGCTTATACATTCAGGATATATAATCTGCATATAGCAAACATATATAAAACTTTATGGGGGGAATATTATGATTAAAAAAATATTGGTTTTTTTATTAATAGCGATGATGACTTTTTCCATGAATATGGGAGTGACTGCCGCAGATAATGAATTTCAGAATAATTTGCAAAGATCCGGAAATGCGCATTATACCGTATCAGAAGCCCAGAGGCCTGATGCGAAAGTGTCCGAAACAGCCGCAACAGAGCAGGAACCAGTTGTTCAAGAGCAAGTGCCTGTTGTTCAGGAGCAGGAGCCAATTGTTCAGGAACAGAAGCCTGCTGCAGAAGAACAGGAAAATACAAGAGTTATAGATCCTGATAAGCCGATGATTGCTTTGACTTTTGATGATGGTCCTTCTAAATATACGCCTGAAATATTAAAGGCATTGAAAGATAACAATTCACTTGCAACATTTTTCGTACTGGGATCAGAAGTAAATAAATTCAAAGACACTTTAAATCAAATGATAGAAGATGGAAATGAAGTTGGAAATCACACCTACAATCACAAGGATTTAACGAAAGTATCCGATGATGAGTTGTACAAGCAGATACAGGGCACGGATGATTTGGTTTATATTGCTTCCGGCTATACTCCGGCCGTAATGAGACCACCCTACGGAGCAAGTAATGAAGAACTGAACAAAAAAATCTCAAAGCCAATTATTAAATGGTCTATTGATACCCGTGACTGGGAAAACAGAAACACACAAATGATACTTGATAATATTTTCGATAATGTGAAAGACGGGGATATTATCCTGATGCATGATTTGTACGGAACCACAGCAGAGGCGGCAAAAATAGCTATCCCGAAGCTGATAGAAATGGGATACCAGCTTGTAACGATAGATGAACTATCCGAATACAGAGGCGTATCTTTAACTGCCGGACAGCAGTACTACAATATGTACAAATAACAAAATGCGCACTCAAGGGACGAAGATTAGAGCAATCTTTGTCCTTTTATACCTTGAAAATTAATATGTTGTAATTTATGTAAAAATTTGATAATATTAAAATCATAAATAGACCCTTTTATTAATACATATAAATATAAGGGGGATTTTTATGAAATTTTTTTGCAGGGACATGGCTTTTATAAGAAAACTCATAATAGTAGTTTTGGTCGTCATTATTATTATACTGCTCATCACGGGAAGATGCAGCAACAGCATGAGATTCAAAATGTTCTGGTATTAACAGGATTAGGCTTAAATATCTTTGCATACGGAGGAAAAATGATAAAAAAATACACTTTAGATAACGGCATAAGAATAGTAATGGAAAAAATAGATTATGTAAAATCAGCTTCAATAGGAATTTGGGTTAATATAGGCTCCAACAATGAAACAGAAGAAACAAACGGGTTATCCCACTTTATTGAGCACATGCTTTTTAAAGGAACAACAAACAGAAAAGCAAATGAAATTGCTGAAGATATGGACAATTTGGGAGGGCAGCTCAATGCTTTTACCAGCAAAGAATGCACTTGCTTTTATGTAAAAGTTTTGGATGAAAATATTGAGGAAGCAGTTGATATACTTTCTGATATGTTTTTTAACTCCTTATTTTTACAAGAAGAAATAGATAAGGAAATATCAGTTGTTGTCGAAGAAATTAAAATGTATGAAGATTCTCCGGAAGATTTGGTGCATGACAAGCTTACGGAAATTATATTCAACAACAGTCCTATGGCGTTTAACATTTTAGGAACTGAAGAAAATTTAAGGACATTTACAACTAAAAATGTATTGGACTACATGAATGAAAAATATTCTCCGTACAATACTGTAATTTCCATAGCAGGAAGCTTTGATGAAGAATCCTTTATTAACCTTATAAACGAAAAATTTAATAACTGGCAGAATCAACATGTTGAGCATGTTGACAAAGAAGGAGAATACTTTAGGAAGGTTGTCGGAATAAATAAAGATTTAGAGCAGCTCCACATGTGTATCGGAAATAAGACCATAGGAAGACATGATGAAAATTATTATCCTTTGCTTGTGCTTAACAATATATTCGGCGGAACAATGAGTTCAAGGATTTTTCAGGAAGTGAGAGAAAAAAAGGGATTGGTTTATTCAATTTATTCCTTTGTGTCTAATTACTCTAACACAGGAATTTTCAGTATTTATGCAGGTATGTCATACGAATGTGCTGAGGATGCTTTAAGAACAGTATTAAAAGAAATGGTAAGCATGAAAAACGGCAGCATCACATTAAAGGAATTCAACAGGGCTAAGCAGCAAATAAAGGGAAATTACATTTTAGGACTTGAAAGTACATCCAGCCGCATGTCAGCCATAGGAAGAAGAGAGCTTTTATACAATGAAATTCAATATCCGGAGGAAGTGATAGAACGCATCAACAATGTAAAACTTGAGGATGTTCTGAAGGTTGCAAATGATTTATTTGACATTGAGAAGCTCAGCATTACTTTTACCGGAAACTTAACTAAACATAAAAATGTGGAAGAAATAATAAATAAAGTACTGGGAGAAAAATATGAAGGTTAAAATAGTAAATAACAGCCCGTTTAAGCTTCCTGCTTATGAAACAAAAGGTTCTGCAGGAGTAGATCTTCAAGCATATGTCGAAAATCCGATGGTATTAAAACCATTGGAAAGAGCTTTAGTCCCCACAGGCATATCAATTGAACTGCCTGAAGGCTACGAAGCTCAGGTGAGAGCACGAAGCGGCCTTGCCATAAAACATGGAATAAGTCTGGTAAATGGCATAGGAACTATTGATTCCGACTATCGCGGAGAAATAAAGGTTATATTAATTAATCTGGGAGATAAAGAATTTATCGTTAACAGCGGAGACAGAATTGCCCAGATGGTATTCATCAAGCATGAGCAGGCAGACTTTGAACTGGTTGAAGAATTAAATGAAACTGAGAGAGGAACCGGCGGATTTGGCCACACAGGAGTGTAACAATGGGTTGGAAATGGATTGGCAGTAGATTAGCAATGGAAAAACAATAGCCAATCAATTGCTCGTCAATCGCTAATCAATTGTAAAGGGGGGATATAATGAAGTTAAGCGAGCTTTACAGCAAGGAGATAATCAATATTGACACCGGAGAAAATTTGGGAATATTCGGTGACTGCGATTTAGTTATTGAAGAAAAAACCGGAGAAATCATAAGCTTCATATCTGGAAACAACTCACATTTTAATATTTTCAAAGAACCTAAGAAAAAAGAAATTTTATGGAAAAATATAAAAAAAATAGGCAGCGATATGATTATTATCGAAAATGATTAATTTGCTTACAAAGATTGTTGTATGTCTACAGTTTTTGTGTTTCATGAGTTTTTCTTCATGAAATACCTAGAAACTGTTACATAAATGCATAAAATAACGAAAACTCCAAAGAATAATCAGGAATAACCTGATTATTTTTATGTGGAGGCTTAAATGGAAAATAACAATCAGAGCATGAATAATATACTTAAGCAATCGTTCAACAATGTGGATGGAAACAGAAATTATCAAGACGGGCAAAACAATAATGAAAACAAAAACCAGTTAAAAAGCAATAACAACGGGAAGGAACAGAATCAGAATAACAGTTCTGAACCTGTAAATCCATTTTTATTCAGCGGAAACGAAGATAATAAAAATGATGAAAATTCCGACCAACAAATAGAAAATGTTAAGCAGATGGGAAGCATGACTGATATCAGTCCTGTAAAAGATATTTGCTTTATAAGCATTATAGGAGAAATTGAAGGGCACACTTCATTGCCTCCCCAAAACAAGACTACAAAATATGAGCATGTTATACCCATGATTATAGGAGCTGAAATGGACCCCCAAATTAAAGGTATTTTGCTTTTAATCAATACTGTGGGCGGAGACGTTGAAGCAGGGCTGGCAATATCTGAGCTGATTGCAAGCATTTCTAAACCTACGGTGTCAATTGTTTTAGGCGGAGGACACAGCATTGGTACGGCTCTTGCAGTATCAGCCAACTATTCGTTTATTGCACCAACAGGAACAATGACAATACATCCTATAAGAACAAACGGATTTGTTATAGGAGTGCCTCAGACATTCAGATATTTTCAAAAAATGCAGGAACGAATTACTAACTTTATAGTATCAAATTCCAGGGTTGACAGGGATGCATTACTTAAATATATGTATGATACCGATGAAATTGCAAATGATGTGGGGACTGTACTCAATGCAGATGAAGTGGTTCAAATAGGTTTAATTGATGAAATAGGCGGATTCAGTTCTGCAATGTGTGCATTGAGAGAATTAATCGACAAAATGAACAATTAAATAAATTATTGCTACTCTGCAATAATTTATGATATAATAATTCAACGATGGATTAGCAATGGATAAAAAATCAATCGGTATCCATTGCTGTAAATATATCAATTATTCATCAATAGTACAGGGGGACGTTGTATTAAATGGCAAAGGTACAAAGTGAAAGCAGCACTAAGAAGTCGACTGCAAGAAAAAAGAGTACAAGCTCAAACTCAAAAAATAAAAACAGCAAAGATGATTTATTGAAGAAAGAAATAACCGGAATTTTTATAGTTGCATTTGCGGTTTTTTTAATAGTAGTTACAACAAAAGAGAATCAAACAGGAATAATCGGAAGAACAATTAACTTATTTACTCATTCTGTTTTTGGAAAAGGAGCAGATGTTATGCCGTTTTTTATTTTGATAATCGGCGTAATGAGATTATTAAATATTATTGTATTCAGCGATAACAATCAGGTTATTGCAGTAATAGGTTTTTTCGTGTGCTTTATTATGTATTCTGCTTTATCAAATGTGGAAATCTTACTAGCAAACACAGGAGTTAAAAATTTATTAACTTCGTCGTCGGATATGGGGCTTCTTAAACAAGGCGGCGGAATCATAGGAAATATTCTTACATATATTTTTTTGAAGCTTGTGGGAAAAAACGGTACATATATAGTTCTCGGCGCTTTAGTGTTTTCTAATTTCATCCTTTTTACAAATCAGAGCATCATAGGAATATGCAGAATAGCATCTGATTATTTCAAAAGGTTTTTAAAAGCAATATACAGCTTCATGTTTATTGAGACTGAAGCTGAAGAAAAAAAGAAACCAAAAGAAAAAATAGTAAAAAGACAAGAAGAACCGGAAGAAAACATAAAGATATACGATTATCTGAATCCTGCTGACAGCAACAAAAAAGCAGAAATAACACAGATGAAAATAGATGATGTTAAAAAAGCTGAAATCCAGGTCAAAGAACCTGAACAAGCTGAAGTTAAGCATGAAGCTGCAGAAGAAGTCAAAGAGAAGAAAGATAAGCCAAAAGAAAAATTTGAGCCAAAAGAAATTACCGACGACATAATTAATATTGCAGGAGTAAAAAATGACAATTACAAACTTCCTGCCATTTTGCTTTTAGATCCCATACCTCAGCATGTGAGGGGGGATAAGGAGGATTTGAAAAAGGACGGAGAAAAATTAATTGAAACATTGAATAACTTTAATATTCCGTGCAACATTCTTCAAATCAACAAGGGCCCTACAATTACAAGATATGAAATTCAACCGGCTCCGGGAATTAAAGTAAGCCGAATTACCGGACTTTCAAATGACATAGCAATGGCTCTTGCAACATCCGATATTCGTATGGAAGCTCCGATACCGGGTAAATCTGCCATAGGTATAGAAGTTCCTAATAAAAATAAAACAAGCGTATATCTAAGAAGCCTGATTGAATCAAAAGAATATAAGTCAATCGGTACAAATATCCCTTTTGCTCTTGGTAAGGACATAGCAGGAAAAAATATAATAGCTGCAATTGATAAAATGCCTCACCTTTTAATAGCAGGGGCTACAGGCTCAGGGAAGAGCGTGTGTATAAACTCTCTTATTATGAGCATTTTGTTCAAAGCAAAACCTGATGAGGTTAAGCTTATACTGGTTGACCCAAAGGTTGTTGAACTGAGTGTCTACAACGGACTGCCGCATCTATTAATCCCAGTTGTAACAGATCCCCGCAAGGCAGCCAATGCTTTGAACTGGGCGGTATCTGAAATGACAAACCGGTACAAGTTATTTGCTCAACAAAGCGTAAGAGACTTGTCGTCATACAATGAAAAAATGGTTAAAGAAGGCAGCGAAAAAATGCCTCAGATAGTAATCATAATAGATGAGCTTGCAGATCTTATGACAGTGGCTTCATCAGAGGTTGAGGAATACATAACCCGTATAGCGCAGCTTGCGAGAGCCTGTGGCATGCATCTTGTAATTGCCACACAAAGACCTTCAGTTGATGTTATTACCGGAGTTATTAAAGCTAATATTCCTTCCAGAATTGCGTTTGCTGTTTCATCACACATAGATTCACGCACAATACTGGATTCCGGCGGTGCCGAGAAGCTTCTCGGCAAGGGCGATATGCTCTATCATCCCATAGGGCTTCCTAAACCCATACGTATTCAAGGTACATTCATTTCAGATGATGAAATTAAAAGAGTTGTTGACAGTATAAAAGCTCAGCAAATTGAAATAAAAATGGGAAAACAAAATGAAATAATAAATGAAATAGAGAAAGCACCGCAAGATGAGGATGTTGATGAATTTTTGGAACAGGCTATTGAAATGGTTGTCAATGATGGTCAGGCTTCAGCATCCTACATACAAAGAAAATTTAAAGTAGGGTATGCAAGAGCTGCAAGAATAGTCGACCAGCTTGAAGAAAGAGGTATCGTAGGCGGCCATGAAGGAAGCAAACCGCGAAAGGTGCTTATTACTAAAGAAGAACTAGAAGAAATGAGAGGAAATTAATGAAGAAAATTTACATGCACTCCCTTGGCTGTTCCAAGAATCTTGTTGATTCAGAACACATGATAGGCATATTGGAGAAAAAGGGATTTAAAACAACAGATTATGCTGACAAGGCAGATTACATCATTATCAACACATGCTCTTTCATAAGCGATGCTCAGCAGGAATCAGTAGATGCAATATTGTCTGCCGCAGACATTAAAAATGAAGTGAACAACAAAGCAAAAATAATTGTAACCGGATGTCTGGCACAAAGATTCGGAGATGAACTTGCAAAGGAAATTCCCGAAGTAGATATTATTGTGGGAACAAGCGGATTTGAAAAAATAGATGAATATATTGAAAAATATGAAGATAAAAGACAGCAGGTAGTTGATACAAATATGCAGGAACTTGATGAAGAAAATCTTCCGAGAAACACATTGACCGAAAAGTGGTATGCTTATTTAAAAATAGCGGAAGGCTGCAGCAACAACTGCACATACTGCGTTATTCCAAAGCTTAGAGGGCCATACAAAAGCAGAAAAATTGAGAAAATAGTTGAAGATGCTTCTAATTTGGCAAAACAGGGTGCCAAAGAAATCATAATTATAGCCCAGGATACAAGCAAGTACGGACTTGATCTTTACGGTGAAAGAAAACTTCATGAGGTTATTCAAAAAGTATCGGAAATTGAAGGCATTGAATGGATTAGAATTCACTATTTATATCCTGAGGATATTTATGATGAGCTTATAAATGAATTTAAGCATAATAAAAAGCTCCTGAAATATTTTGATATACCTCTTCAGCACATAAATGACAGAATATTAAAAAGAATGCACAGAAACACAAATAAAAAGCAAATTATAGATTTAATCAATAAAATCAGAAATGAAGTGAAGGGGGCAGTTATAAGAACGTCCTTAATTACAGGTTTTCCCGGAGAAACTCAGGAAGAACATGAAGAATTAATGATGTTTTTAAATGAATACAAACTTGACCGTGTGGGAATCTTTAAATATTCAAAAGAAGAAGATACACCCGCATATAAGCTTCCTGATCAAATTGATGAAGAAATTAAGGAGCATAGACATAATGAGCTTATGGAGCTTCAGCAAAACATTTCATATGAAAACAGCCTTAAAAAAATAGGCGATACATATGACGTCTTAATAGAAGAAAAGGATGTTGAAAACATATGGGTTGGAAGAACCTATATGGATTCAATAGATATAGATGGAGTAGTATATGTAACATCTGATGAAAATTTGGAACTGGGGAGCATTTATAAAGTTAAAATAAATGATGCCTTAGAATATGATTTGATGGGAGATGTGATTTTATGAACTGGTTTAAAAATATGAACCTGCCTAACAAGCTGACTGTAATAAGAGTATTGGCAATTCCTTTTTTTCTTCTATTCCTGTATATAAGCAAAGGAATATTCCGTTTCCTGCCTTTGTTAATCTTTGCAGCGGCAGCAATTACCGATGCTGTTGACGGATATATTGCGAGAAGAGACAATTTAGTCACAAGCTTCGGTAAATTTATGGACCCTCTTGCTGATAAGCTTCTGACAGCTTCGGCATTTATTGCCTTCGTGGAAATCGGGTATTTGAGTTCCTGGGTTGTTGTTCTGATTATTTCAAGGGAATTTTTAGTTTCAGGCTTCAGAACTTTGGCAGCTTCTAAGGGGGTTACTGTTGCAGCTAACCCTTGGGGAAAAATTAAAACGGTATTTCAGATGGTATTGATTGTAGTTATATTATTAAATTACACAGGCTATGCAGCGTTTACAACATCCTGGATTACACCTCTCGTAGCAATTGTGGTTCTGTTGACAGTAACATCAGGGGCAACATATATTTATGAAAATATAGAAGTGATTAAATAAGATAATTGCTTCTTTTGCAATTCTTTATTGACAAACGGATTATTATTTTGTATAATAAAGAAAAGTGAACAAATGTTCGTGAAGGAGTCGTGAAATGGAAAAAGATAAGGCACTTGAGCTGGCTATTGCTCAAATAGAAAAGCAATTTGGCAAAGGCTCTATTATGAAGCTTGGAGAAAATGCAAAGCTTAATATAGAAGCAATACCAACAGGCGCTCTGCCTCTTGATATTGCAACAGGTATAGGCGGAGTTCCTAAAGGGAGAATTATCGAAATATTCGGACCTGAATCCTCCGGTAAGACTACAGTTGCATTACATATAGTAGCAGAAGCACAAAAAAAAGGAGGCATTGCTGCTTTCGTAGATGCTGAGCACGCGCTTGACCCTGGATATGCTAAAAAACTAGGAGTTTCAATTGAAGATTTAATTATTTCACAGCCTGATACCGGAGAGCAAGGTCTGGAAATTGCGGAAGCATTGGTAAGAAGCGGTGCTGTTGATGTAATTGTAATTGACTCTGTTGCCGCCTTGGTTCCTAAGGCAGAAATAGACGGCGAAATGGGAGATTCACATGTTGGTCTGCAGGCAAGGCTTATGTCACAGGCATTGAGAAAGCTTGCAGGGGCGATTAATAAATCTAATACTGTAGCTATATTTATTAACCAGCTCCGTGAAAAAGTAGGTGTAATGTTTGGAAGCCCTGAAACCACTACGGGCGGTAGAGCACTTAAATTTTATGCTTCCATGAGGCTTGATGTAAGAAGAATAGAATCATTGAAAAAAGGCGATGAGGTTTACGGAAACAGAACAAGGGTAAAGGTAGTTAAAAATAAAGTTGCTCCGCCTTTTAAACAAGCTGAATTTGATATAATATACGGCAAAGGTATATCAAAAGAAGGCTGCATACTCGATATGGCTGTTGAAGCTGGTGTTGTAAACAAATCGGGTGCCTGGTACTCATATGAAAGCACCAGAATCGGACAAGGCAGGGAAAATTCAAAGGACTATCTGCTTTCAAATCCTGAGTTGATGGATGAAATCGAAAAAAAAGTCAGAGAAAAATTTGAACTGGGAGCTTTACAACTTAGCTCTGATGATTCAGAAAAACCTGGTGATTCAGATGAATAAATAAAATATTAAAAATGGAATGACAATGTCATTCCATTTTTAGTTATATGAAATGCATTTTTAGAATTACAAAAATATATTTATGTCAACTAAAAGCATATTGAATCATTTAGCTTTATGTTGAATTGTTGCAATCTTATACATTATGTCTTGACATAAAGCATAAAAAATTATAAAATATAATATATTCAAGTATTTAGAAATAATTTTAATATTTCAAATATATATTAGAAAATAAACATTTTTTATTACATGTAAGATTAATGTAAAAAATGTATATATTTCGCAGCTTGAAAATTTAATACGGGAGGTGCTGAATTGATCGAAGTAATAGTAGGTATTATCTGCGCATTAATAGGTATAGTAATAGGAATTATAATTCGTAAAAATATATCTGAAAGCAAGATAGGTAGTGCTGAAGAAGAAGCTAAAAGGATAATTGATGATGCAGTCAAAGATGCTGAGACAAAGAAAAAAGAAATTCTTGTTGAAGCAAAAGATGAAGCTCACAAAATGAGAAATGAATATGAAAGAGAAAACAAGGAAAGAAGAAACGAATTACAAAGAAATGAAAAAAGATTAATCAAAAAAGAAGAAATGCTTGACTCCAAGAGTATGCAAGTTGAAAAGAAAGAAGAAATGCTCCAAAAAAAGCTGAGGGATATTGAAACCAAGCAAAATAAGCTGGAAGCAATTCATGAAAAACAAGTTGAAGAACTTGAAAGAATTTCTGGACTTTCAACAGAAGAAGCAAAAAATATGTTGATTGACAACATAAAAAGGGAAGCTGAACAAGAGGCTTCAATTGCTGTTAAAGAAATTGAGAGAGAAGCAAAAGAAACTGCAGAAAGAAAAGCACGTGAAATCATTACATATGCAATTCAAAAATGTTCTGCAGACCACGTAGCGGAAACAACTGTATCTGTTGTTGACTTGCCTAATGATGAAATGAAGGGCAGAATTATAGGCAGAGAAGGCAGAAACATAAGAGCTCTTGAACAACTAACGGGTATAGATATTATAATAGATGATACACCGGAAGCAGTGGTTATTTCTGGATTTGATCCTATTAGAAGAGAAGTTGCAAGATTAGCCCTTGAAAAATTAATTACTGACGGAAGAATTCATCCTGCAAGAATTGAAGAAATGGTTGAAAAGGCTAAAAAAGAAGTTGAACAGCAAATCAAAGACGAAGGTGAACAAGCAACCCTTGATACGGGCGTTCATGGGCTTCACCCGGAATTGGTAAGATTATTAGGAAGATTGAAATTTAGAACAAGTTACGGTCAAAATGTATTAAAACATTCTATGGAAGTTTCATATTTGGCAGGAATAATGGCAGCAGAATTAGGTGCGGATGTTAAGATAGCCAAACGTGCCGGATTATTGCACGATATAGGAAAAGCAGTAGATCATGAAGTAGAGGGTCCTCACGTTACTATAGGTGAAGACCTGGCAAGAAAATATAAAGAAAGCAAAGCAATAATACACGCAATAGCAGCCCATCATGGAGATATTGAACCTCAAACAGTAGAAGCGGTATTAGTGCAGGCAGCAGATGCTATATCAGCAGCAAGACCAGGGGCAAGAAGAGAAACACTTGAAACTTATATTAAGAGATTAGAAAAGTTAGAAGAAATTTCGAATTCATTTGAAGGGGTAGAAAAGTCTTTTGCTATACAAGCAGGAAGGGAAGTACGAATCATCGTTAAACCTGAAGTTACGAGCGATTCAAGTATAATTCTGATTGCAAAGGATATTGTAAAGAAGATAGAACAAGAAATGGAATACCCGGGACAAATAAAAGTAAATGTAATCAGAGAATCAAGAGCAACAGAATATGCAAAATAATTAAAAAAGAAATATATGGAAGTAAACATTTATTGTTTACTTCTTTTTAATTTAGAGATAGAATAACAATGGATGAGCAATGGATAAAACCAATTGCCAATCTATTGCTAATCAATAGTTCAGGAGGGTACAATGTCAAGAGATACATATGAAAATCCGTTAATTTCAAGATACGCAAGCAAGGAAATGAGTTATATATTTTCTGATGAAAGCAAATTTTCAACATGGAGAAAGCTATGGGTTGCATTAGCAGAAGCAGAAAAGGAATTAGGTTTAAATATTACTGATGAACAAATAGAAGAAATGAAATCAAACATTTATAATATAGACTATGATTTGGCTGCTAAGAAGGAAAAAGAGTTCAGGCATGATGTAATGGCTCATGTGCATACGTTCGGAACAGCATGTCCCAAGGCAATGCCAATAATACATCTTGGAGCAACAAGCATGTATGTTGTCGACAATACAGATGCAATATTAATGAAGGAGGCGCTTTTACTAATTAAAAAGAAGCTTGTGAATGTAATAAACGTATTGTCGGACTTCTGCATGAAGTATAGAGATATGCCCACATTGGGATACACACATTATCAGCCCGCACAGCTTACCACTGTAGGAAAAAGAGCCGCTCTTTGGCTTCAGGATTTAGTGCTGGATTACGAAGAAATAAACCATGTATTATCATTGGTTAAACTAAGAGGCGTAAAGGGAACTACCGGAACACAGGCAAGCTTTATGAGTCTGTTTGAAAACGACAGCGAAAAGGTAAAAATACTTGAAAAGCTTGTAGTTGAAAAAATGGGTTTCCATGATTCATTCAAATTAACGGGGCAGACATATACACGCAAGGTTGACTTTTATGTGCTGTCAGCATTAAGCGGTATTGCTCAAAGCTTACATAAAGCAACAAATGATATGAGAATATTGCAAAGTCAGAAGGAAATTGAAGAACCATTTGAAAAAAACCAAATCGGCTCCTCTGCTATGGCGTATAAGCGCAATCCAATGAGAAGCGAAAGAATTGCATCACTGGCAAGATTTATTATGTCCAATGAAGCAAATATGGCAAATACGGCTGCTACACAGTGGCTTGAAAGAACATTGGATGATTCGGCAATAAAAAGACTAAGCATGCCACAGGGCTTTTTGGCAGCAGATGCTATACTTGGCATTGCTATTAATGTATTTTCAGGCCTGGTTGTTAACGATAAAGTAATTGAAAAACATATATTAGAAGAGCTTCCGTTTATGGCAACAGAAAATATAATCATGGAAGCAGTTAAACGAGGCGGCAACAGGCAGGAGCTTCATGAAGAAATTAGAGTTTTGTCGATGCAATCGGCAGAACAGGTTAAAAAATTCGGAAGACAAAATGATTTAATAGAAAGAATGTCACAAAGTAAAATAATCAATATGTCTAAAGAGGAGATAGAGGAAACTATAAATCCAATTTATTACATAGGAAGAGCTCCGCAGCAGGTAGAAGAATTTTACAATGAAACAATAAAACCAATTCTTGAGGAAAACAAGAACCTTTTGGGGATTAATGTTGAATTAAAAGTATAAAGATTTTTAATTAAATAAAAAAAATATTGACAAAATCAATTTAAAGTAATAACATAGTAAAAATTATAAAAAAAGCAATGAAAAGTTGAAAGTAGATTTGAAGACACTAACAGGGAGTATTCGTCGTTGACTGAAAGCGAGTATTTGTGAAATCATATTGAAGTTCCCTCTTGAGCTGCTGGCTGAATTAAGTAGGCTTTGCCGTATTTCCTGCGTTAAAAGGATAGAATATCGGATGTATATCTCGTATTTGAAGAAGTGCAGCAATTTTGCTGAAATTGGGTGGTACCGCGGAACGGTTGAATTATAACCTTTCGTCCCTATATTAAATTATAGGAACGGGAGGTTTTTTTATGTAAATTAAGCTGTTAAAAATATCAGATTTAAATTGTTATTATTTTTAAATTACTATAACCGGAAAGGCGGAGAATATTATGATTATTGTATTAAAAAACGGAACCAGATATGAAGAAATAGCCCTGTGTGATGGGGCGCAGTCATTGACATACGATGCTTTTCAAGAAACCATGGGCAAAATAAAGTCGATTGCCGATATTTTAGGAAGGGCCATGTAGGTGAAGATATGGATAAAGAATTTGAAGTTAATACTGTTTGTTACCAGGGATTGCCTTACTCTTATTCTGAATGCGCCGCCAAAGCATTATTTAAAGATAAAAATATGGTGTATAAAGAAACATTTGAAGATGTTTTCAAGGATGTATATGACGGCACATCCGATATAGGTGTTGTTCCCATTGAAAATTCAACATCAGGATATATTAATGAAGTATATGATCTGCTATTAACATATGATTTATACATTAATTATAATTACATTAAAAAGGTTGATCATTGCCTGTCAGGAATAAAAGATGCCGCACTTGATGATATTGAAGAAGTGTATTCACACCCTCAGGCGTTGATGCAGTGCAAAGAATATATAAAAAAGCATGGTTTTAAGGTTAAAAACGAAATAAATACAGCAGTAGCCGCTAAAAAGGTATTTGATATGAATGTGAAAAATGCTGCCTGTATATGCTCCGTGGAGGCTGCTGATAATTATGGTCTTAAGGTTTTTGAAAGTGATATAAATCCGAGGCAGAATTATACCAGATTTGGTGCTGTGTCAAAGAACTTGATGGTAAATGAAAATCATAACAGAACCAGCATAGTGTTTTCTGTACCTCATGAAGTAGGAACGCTTAATAACGTTCTATCCATGTTTTCATATTACCATGTAAATTTGTCCTCAATATATTCAAGACCTGATTTGAAAAGTCCGTGGAAATATTTATTTTACCTGGACTTTGAGGGAAATATTTTAACACTTGAAATAAAAGAAATACTAAATAATCTTAAAAATAAACTGCCGTTTATAAAAATACTGGGAAGCTTTCAAATGTTACAATAATAATTATAAAATTTATTTGATAAATAATTCTTGACAACTACAAATTACGTGATAGAATAATTTAAAATCTTTCAAATTGAGAGGAATTCATGATGATTCTTGTAAATAGAGTTTATGTAAATAAATTGTATAACTATTATTGGAGTAATTATTATTACTTCTATTTTTGTATACAAAAATTGCATAAATATATTCATGAAGGATTATTGTTCGAATTTTAACATATATTTGTAGTTTATACAGAGTCCTTTATGGGCTCTTTTTTTATAGCCCTAACCCCGTTTTTCAGAGTGTTTTTTCTGAAAAACGGCGGTAGGTCTTATGCAGCGCAATCCAATTTTATGTGAGCGATAGCGAGCAAATAAAATTGAGATGAAGCCTGCGAATTTTAAAAATTACATAACGGAGGTCAAGAAAATGATTTTGGTAATTAACAATCAGGCAAGTGAGAAGGAAGTAAATGTAATCAAAGAAAGAATCCTGAACATAGGGTGTAATGTGTATGAATCTGTGGGAGTGAATTATCACATTATTGGTGTCGTAGGGGATACCAGCAATATTGAACCTGATATTTTTGAAACGAGCGAAACAATTAATAAGGTTATCAGGGTACAGGAACCTTATAAAAAAGCAAACAGATTATTTCATCCTGAAAATACGGAAGTGAAAGTCGGAAATGAGATCGTTGGAGGCAAAAAAATAAGCATAATGGCAGGCCCATGCTCTGTCGAAAGTCCTGAGCAAATTTTAGCAATAGCTCAATCGGTGAAAGAATCAGGAGCCGGCTTTTTAAGAGGTGGAGCTTTTAAACCAAGAACTTCGCCGTATAGCTTCCAGGGTTTAAAAAAACAAGGGCTTGAGATGCTTAAATATGCAAAAGAACAAACAGGGCTTCCTATTGTTACAGAAATAATGTCTACTGAATTTATTGGTGATTTTGTAGAAGATGTGGATATAATTCAGGTAGGCGCCAGAAATATGCAGAACTTTGAGCTTCTGAAACAGCTGGGAAAGACTAACAAGCCCATACTATTAAAAAGAGGTCTGTCTTCCACAATTGAAGAGTTTCTTATGTCTGCTGAATACATAATGGCAGGGGGCAATGAAAATGTAATATTATGCGAGAGAGGCATCAGAACATTTGAAAAATATACAAGAAATACTCTGGACTTAAGTGCTATACCTGCAATTAAAAAATTAAGCCATTTGCCTGTAATAGTTGATCCAAGCCATGCGGCAGGTTTGTGGTGGATGGTTGAACCCCTTGCAAAAGCAGCTATTGCAGTCGGAGCAGACGGGCTTATCATAGAGGTTCACAATGATCCAGAAAATGCATTGTGTGACGGCAATCAATCCATAAAGCCGAAGAGGTTTGATCAGCTTATGGAAAAATTAAAGCTTATGGCATCCTTGGAAGACAGGGAAATTTAATAATTAACTTGGAAGCAGGTGCAAATATGTCGGAAGAATTAAATCTTTCTAATTTGAATTTAACAATAGTAGGGATTGGCCTTATTGGAGGCTCATTGGCGAAAGCTGTCAGGAAAAACATAGATTTAAACAACTTATGGGCAATAGATGTCAACAAAAATGTTTTGAAGACCGCGAAGAATGAAGGTGTCATTGACGAAGGGTTTGTTGATCCTAAAATTCCTTTGTCAGATTCTGACATCACAATATTTTGCACATATCCGGGAGCAACAGTAGAAATTATCAGGAACAATATAAATTATTTCAAATCAAATTCCATCGTGACCGACGCATCAGGAATTAAAAATAGCATTGTGCAGGAAATAAAGTCTTTTATGAGAAAAGATGTGGAATTTATCGGAGGGCATCCGATGTCAGGCAAAGAAAGCATGGGATATGAATTTTCTGATGATTGTATATTCAACAGTGCAGAATATATTTTGACTCCTGACGAGAATACCTCTGACTGTTCAATAAAAATTCTTACTAAAATAATTAAAGATATTGGTTTTAAAAGAGTTACCCTGATGTCTCCCGAAGCTCATGATAAAAGAATTGCTTTTACCAGCCAGCTGCCTCACATTATAGCATGTGCCCTCATGAATAACCATAATATTGATGAGGAGCTTGGATGCATTGGAGGAAGCTTCAGAGATATGACAAGAATAGCAGATATAAATTCTGATTTATGGTGTGAGCTTATTTATGAAAATAAAAGAAATATATTGGATGAACTTGACAATTTTATATTGGACATAAATAATATATGTGATATTCTAAAGATGAATGATGTTAAAAAGCTGAAATTAATGATGAAAAAAAGCAGCCTACGAAGAAAAGAGATGAATAAATGAAAATTATTAAAGTAAACTTGAATTCAAAAAAATATGATATTGTTATACAAAACGGACTTATTAAAAATCTTGGATATCAACTAAACGATATATATATAAACAAAAAAATTGCCGTAGTTACAGATAAAAATGTATTTGCTCTTCATGGCAGCTATGTAAAAGAAGCTTTGGAAAAGTGCCATTATGACTGTAAATTCATAGTTGTGGAGCCGGGGGAAAGCAGTAAATCAATGGAAACACTAAAAAGCGTCTATGAACAGCTCATAGATTTTAATCTTACCAGAAGCGACCTGGTAATAGCTCTTGGAGGAGGAGTAGTCGGCGACCTCTCCGGGTTTGCGGCATCCACATATTTAAGAGGTGTTGATTACGTCCAGGTTCCCACAACCTTGCTTGCTCAGATTGACTCAAGCATTGGAGGAAAGACGGCCGTTAATCTTGAGCAGGGTAAAAATCTCATAGGCAGCTTTTATCATCCAAGAAAGGTTTTAATTGATTCGGATATTTTAGAAACTTTGCCGGATAAGTTTATAAAGGATGGCCTGGGAGAAGTCATTAAATATGCATGCATAAAGGATTCGGCATTTTTTCAGATGCTGTCAGGCATTAATACTAAGGAGCAATTATTTGATAATTTAGAACATATAATCTTTACATGCCTGAATATTAAAAGAGAACTGGTAGAAAAAGACGAGTATGATAAGGGTGAGAGGATGCTTCTCAATTTTGGCCATACATTAGGTCACGCAATCGAAAAGTATTTTAATTATGAATATTCTCACGGCGAAGGAGTTTCTTTGGGCATGTACTACATAACCGGGAAAAGTGAGGCACTGGGGATTACAGAACAGGGTACCGCAGAAAAAATTAAAAATATGCTCATAAATTTTAACATTGATTATAATCTTCCTGATTTGAATATGAATGCGATAAAAGACACAGTAATGCTGGACAAAAAAAACATTTCGGGAAACATGAAATTAATACTTTTAAGAAAAATAGGAACAGCATTTATTGAGAGTGTTCCTGTTAAAAATATAGATAAGTTTTTTTAAGGAGAATTATGAACAGTATTTTAATTAAGCCATCAAAACTTAAAGGAATAATAACCCCTCCGCCTTCTAAAAGCTTAAGCCATCGGGCCATAATATGCGCTTCTCTATGCATGGATAATGGAGTCAGTGAAATAGATAATGTGATTTTATCAGATGATATTGATGCTACAATAGCCGGAATGAGAGAGCTTGGAGCAGAAATAGAAATAACTGAAAACACAAATAAAACATACTGCCTTCATATAAAGGGTAGCAGAGGAAATATAGAATATGCCGAAATTGACTGCGGAGAATCCGGCTCAACACTGAGATTTCTCATTCCAATCGGCTTGATGCTTGCAGACAGCTGCACATTTTCGGGAAAAGGGAAGCTGATTGAAAGACCATTGGATATTTTTTATAAAATATTCAATGAGGAAGGTATTGAATATGAAAACAACAATAATAAACTGCCTCTTACTGTCAGCGGCAGATTAAAAGGCGGCCGGTACAATGTATCAGGTAAAGTGAGCTCACAATTTATATCCGGACTGCTTTTTGCTCTTCCGCTGATTAACGATAATTCTGACATTACAATTACTGACAATATGGAATCCGCGGGCTATGTGGATTTAACACTTCAAATGCTCAAGAAATTCAATATAGACGTAGATAACAAAGATTACAGAGAATATAAAATTAACGGCAATTCTAAATACAGATCTTCATCCTGCAGGATTGAAGCCGATTATTCCCAGGCTGCATTTTTTTTAACGGCAAAAGCATTAGGAAATGATGTGGAATGCCGTGGCTTAAATGAGGATTCCCTCCAGGGGGACAAAGAAATAATTAATATTATTGATAGGTTTAAAAACATGACCAATAATGAAATCATAATAGATGCGTCGCAGATACCTGACTTGGTGCCCATACTCACTGTGCTGGGGGCCCTTCAAAAGGGGAGAACCACCCGCATAGTCAACGCACGGCGCTTAAGAATCAAAGAATCTGACAGGCTGAAGGCTATTGCGGCAGAAATGAACAAAATCGGAGCGGAAATAGATGAGCTGGAGGATGGACTGCTCATAAAGGGTAAGGGCATTTTAAGAGGCAATGCAACAGTAAGAAGCTGGAATGACCATCGAATAGCCATGTCTCTGGCAATTGCCGCCACGAAATGTATTAATGAAATTATTTTGGAGGGTTATCAGGCGGTTAACAAATCATATCCTGATTTCTGGAATGACTATATATCGTTGGGAGGAATGATAAATGAGCTCCATATGGGGAAATAAACTAAAGCTGAGTATATTCGGTGAGTCACACGGCGAAGCGATTGGTGTTGTAATAGATAATCTTCCGACCGGGATTAAAATCGATATGGACTACATCAACAAGCAAATGGCGCGCCGAGCTCCGGGAAAGAGCGGACTTGCCACAAGCCGTGTTGAAAGTGATTCCGTCAAAATATTAAGCGGCGTTTTTAACGGCAATACTACAGGGGCACCGCTTTGTGCAATCATATATAATGAGGACAAAAAATCTAAAGACTACAGTGAACTGAAAGATAATATGCGTCCGGGGCACAGTGATTATCCGGCATTCATAAAATATGAAGGCTTCAATGATTATAGAGGCGGCGGCCATTTTTCCGGAAGAATAACAGCGCCTTTATTGTTTGCGGGTGCACTGGCGATGAACATATTGGAAAAATATAAAGGTATTTATGTGGCAAGCCACATAAGCAGCATTTATAATATTGAAGATGACAGAGTTTTGCTTACTGATTATGAAGCCGGCGGCTTCAGTTATTTAAAAGATATGGAATTTCCTGTGCTGTCAGAAGAAAAAGGCGAACATATGAAAGCTGAAATCTTAAAGGCCAAGGAGAAGAAGGATTCTGTGGGCGGAACGGTGGAGACAATCATAACCAATATTCCCGCAGGATATGGAGAACCCTTTTTCGACTCTGCTGAATCCAGATTGTCTCATATGATTTTTTCCATACCGGCAGTAAAGGGCATCGAGTTCGGTGCGGGATTTGATATTACAAAAATGCTGGGTTCTTCTTCAAATGACGCATATTTTTTAAGGGATAAAAAAATATCTGCAAAAACAAATAATAATGGAGGGATATTGGGAGGTATTACAAACGGTATGCCAATAGTGTTCAGAACCGCAATAAAACCCACTGCGTCAATATTGCTGCCTCAGGATACCGTAAATGTTGTGTCAATGGAAAACACGATTTTACAGATTGAAGGACGGCACGATCCGTGCATAGTTCCAAGAGCGGTGCCTGTTATTGAAGGTGCATCAGCTCTGGTTATACTTGATTTAATGCTGGAAAGAGACGGAGAAATTTTAAATAAAAAAAGGTGATATAATGGAAAAGTTATTTGGTTTAATAGGCGAGAAACTGGGACACACTTATTCTCCCGCTATACACAAAAAAATCATGAAAGAACTGAATATTGACGGTCATTACGGGCTTTTCCAGGTTAAAAAGGAAAATTTGCAGCATGTGGTTTCAGGATTAAAGGCTCTCGGCTATGATGGAATAAATGTAACCATACCTTATAAAACAGATATTATTAAGTATTTGGATTATCTTAGCCCTGAGGCCGAAAAAATAGGAGCGGTAAATGTGGTTGCCATTGACAAGGATGGAACGGCAGCAGGTTATAACACAGATTACTATGGATTTGGTATGATGCTTAAAAATGCAGAAATGAAAACAGAAGGAGAAAATGCCGCAATAATCGGCACCGGAGGAGCATCAAAGGCGGTTTCTCAATATCTCAAGGATACCGGCATCAAGAACATTATTTTTATCACGAGAGATTCTGTTTTAGCTAAACAAAAATTTCCTGAAGACGAAGTAATTACATATGGGCAATTAGACAAATTAAAAAGCTGTTCAACAATAATCAACACCACACCGCTGGGCATGTATCCAAAAATTCAGGCTGTGCCCATAGAAGAAAAATATTTAAGCAACTTTTCACAGGCTGTAGATTTAATTTATAACCCCTCAGAGACATTATTTATAAAACAGGCAAAAGCAATGGGGCTTAAATGTGTAAACGGATTGTATATGCTGGTTGCCCAGGCGGTAAAATCACAGGAAATATGGAAGGGGACAGAAATATCAGAAACTGTTATAACAAGCACCCTTAATTTCCTGAAACAGGAGGGCTTATGAGCAGAAATATAGTCTTAATAGGTATGCCTGGATGCGGTAAAAGTACTTTGAGCAGGTTAATCTCTAAAAAGCTCGGCAGATGTGCCATAGATATGGATGATTATATTGAGGCAAATGAGAAAAAAAGCATTAAAGAAATGTTTGCTGTAAGTGAGGAATTTTTCAGGGATGTTGAAACCAAATATTCAATTCTGCTTGGAGAATTAGATTCACATATAATTGCAACCGGCGGAGGAATTGTAAAAAGAAAAGAAAACATCATGAATTTTAAGAAAAGTTCTGTCATAGTATTTATTAACAGGCCTATTGAAGATATTATCAAGGATATAGATGTGAAAACAAGGCCGCTTCTGACAGGCGGAACAGAGGCGGTATATGAATTATACAATGAGAGGATCAACCTGTACAAAGAGTATTGTGATATAGAAATAATCAATGATGGGGAAATAGGAGCCGTTGCTGACTTAATAATAAAGAATGTTGAAGTGTGGGAAATTGAAAATAATTGTAATTAATATGGGAGATAGTCATGAACATTACGGTGATTTACGGTACTGAACACAGAGGAAGCACATATAACATAGTGCAGTTGTTCCTGAAAAACCTAAAAAATGAAGCGAGCGAAATAAATGAATTTTTTCTGCCAAAGGATATGCCGCATTTTTGCCTTGGATGCAGTCTGTGCTTTATGAAAGGAGAAGAGTTCTGCCCCCATCATGAAAAGGTCGGAATAATTGAGAAAGCGATGGAGAAGGTGGATTTATTAATTTTTTCTAGCCCTGTATATGTGTATCATACAACAGGCCAGATGAAGACTCTGCTGGATCATTTCGGCTATCAGTGGATGGTCCACAGGCCCAACAAATCAATGTTCGGTAAAATGGCTCTTGTTGTTTCAACAGCAGCAGGTGCCGGAATGAAATCTACTGTCAAGGACATAGCAGACAGCCTAAATTTCTGGGGTGTAGCAAAAATATTCAGATACAAAAAGGCGGTTGCCGCCATAAACTGGGATGGTGTAGACGGTAAGAAAAAAGAAGCAATATATAAAGAAGTAAGCAGTATATCGTCTAAAATAATAAAGTCTTCAAAAAAAATAAGTCCCGGAATAAAGACTAAAGCAATTTTCAATGCTATGAGAATAGCGCAAAAAAGAGGAGGCTTCAATCAGGCAGATGTGGATTACTGGAAAAAGCAGGGCTGGCTGGAGGATGTGCGCCCATGGTAATGCCAATAATATTTACAATGTAAGTCTGAGTTATTATAAAAATTATAGGAGTAGGAGAAATGATGAATTTTAATCCGCAGGAATATAAATATTGCTCAAGAAGAAGCGTAGTTTACGGAAATAGGGGAATGGTTGCCACATCACAGCCATTGGCGGCACAGGCAGGGCTTGAAATAATTAAGGCCGGAGGAAATGCAGTAGATGCTGCTATAGCAACTGCAGCCTGTTTAACAGTTGTTGAACCCACCTCAAATGGGTTGGGAAGCGATGCGTTTGCTCTTGTTTGGATAAAAGACAAGCTCCATGGTTTAAATGCAAGCGGATATTCGCCATATAGTATTTCTGCTGAAAAGCTAAAGGAAAGAGGCATTAATGAAATTCCTAAATATGGAGTAATTCCTGTTATGGTACCGGGGGCTCCGGCTGCATGGGCAGAACTATCTGAAAAATTTGGGAAGCTTCCTTTAGAAGAAGTATTAAAGCCCGCAATCAATTATGCAAGAAACGGATTTGCAGTTTCCGTTAATGTTAAGCAGGCTTGGGATAAGGCATACCATATTTATAAAAAAGAGCAGGTAGAAGAATTTAAATATTGGTTTGACACCTTTACGAATAACGGCAGAACACCAGAATTCGGTGAACTGTGGAGGCTGCCTCACCATGCTGATACCCTTGAATCAATCGGCAAAACTCACGGCGAATCATATTATAAAGGATATATTGCCGATAAAATCGATGCGTTTTTTAAGAAATATAACGGATTCCTTTCGAAAGAGGATTTGTCTGAGTACAAGCCTGAATGGGTTGAACCTATCAGTGTAAATTACAAAGGCTATGATGTTTGTGAAATACCGCCTAACGGGCAAGGCCTGGTTGCTTTAATGGCTCTCAATATATTAAAGGGATTTGACTTTACATATAAGGATACCAGCGATACATACCACAAGCAAATCGAGGCCATGAAGCTGGCATTTGCAGACGGCCGTAAATATATTACCGATAAAACACAGATGAGGGCGGAAGTAAATAAATTACTATCCGAAAAATATGCAGCAGCCAGAAGAGGCTTAATTACGGAAAAAGCCCTGCTTCCGGAAGCGGGAGATCCATTCTGCGGCGGAACTGTTTACCTGTGTACTGCAGACGGCGAAGGAAATATGGTTTCCTACATACAGAGCAACTACATGGGTTTTGGTTCGGGAATAGTAATACCTGAAACAGGAATATCGCTTCAGAACAGAGGACATAATTTTAACTTAGACCCAAATCATGACAACTGTATGATGTCTCATAAGAAAACATATCATACAATAATACCGGGATTTTTGATGAAGGATGGAAAAGCGGTAGGTCCTTTTGGCGTTATGGGCGGATTTATGCAGCCTCAAGGACATGTGCAGGTAGTAATGAATATGATTGATTTCCATATGAATCCACAGGAAGCGTTGGATGCTCCCAGATGGCAGTGGATTAAAGACAATAAAATAGAAATAGAGCCGGCAGTTCCAACGTATATAGCAGAAGATTTAGCAAGAAAAGGACATGAAGTCAAAATACAGCCGAACCTTAATGAATTCGGAAGAGGACAGATAATTTTAAAAACCGATGAAGGAACCCTCTGCGGCGCAACAGAACCAAGAACCGATGGACAAGTAGCGGTATGGTAGACATATAATGGAGGCGATAAATTGAAATACCGATGTTTAATTTTAGATCATGATGATACAGCAGTTAAAAGCACACCAGACATCCATTACCCTTCCTTTGTTGAAGCATTGAAAGTCTTAAGACCTGAAGCTGAACCATTAAGTTTTGAAGACTTTGTTTCATATTGTTTTGACCCGGGATTTTTAGGGTTATGCAAGGATATTTTGAAGTTCAGCGATGATGAGCAGGAATACCAATATAAAATATGGAGCAGCTATACGAAAGCAAAATCACCTGACTTTTATGAAGGGTTCACTGAATTGTTAAAAGAGTATAAAAATTTGGGAGGGATAATCTGTGTTGTCTCTCATTCTGAGAGCAAGCAAATAACCAGAGACTACATGCTTAATTGCAATTTTACTCCTGATTTAATATTCGGATGGGATTTAGAAGAACATCAGAGAAAACCAAATCCTTATCCGGTCCTGGAAATCATGAAGAGATTTAAACTGGATGTGCAGGATGTATTGGTAGTAGATGACTTAAAGCCCGGTTTGGATATGGCAAGAAGCTGCAATGCAGCATTTGCAGGAGCAGGATGGTCTCATATAATACCGGAAATAAAAAACTATATGAAAAAAAGCTCAGATTATTATTTTTCAACAGTTGAATCATTTAAAGAGTTTATTTTGGGAGATGGTAAATATGATTTTTGACTTTTTACAACTTCTTGGCGGTATTATTATGTCATTTGGACAAATACCGCAAATTGCACAGATTTTAAAAACTAAATCTGCTAAAGATTTAAATTTGAAAACTTATACTATGATGTTCATAGGCATATCGTTGATGGAAACCTATGCTGTTAACCTTGTAGTGCACGGCTCAGGGGGAGCTTTTCTGATAACAAATACATTTTCATTAATTGCTTCAGGAATTATGATTGTTTTGATAATCAAATATGGAAAGAAGATAGATAATTAAGGTAAATAGAAAAAATAATGTTGCAAATTACATTTCTGAATGGTCTATATAATTAAAGATATAAGTAAGGCTCTGATATTTTAAAATAAAGGCTACAAGGAGGTAAATGTAATGAAAAATAATGGTATTGATAATGAGTTTGAAGAGATGTTGAAAAAAGCTGCTATAGCTTTAGCTGAAAACGACAGCTTGTTGTTTGAGGAATTAAAAAAGGATGAAACAATAATCAATCCTAATCAAGAGGAACTGGATAAGCGTATATATGCAATGCTAGATGAGTATTTTGGAAAAGACTAGTGGAACGAGTACGGGAGAATTAGAAAATGAAATTTACATTGGGCAATAGAATTTGCATTGTTTTAGGAATTTTATCGATTATAATACTGTTAATTTTTAGGATTAGTATACGTTATATTGTACTATGGTCAGACGGCCTTCGTTTTCATTATGGTAATGATTCCTATTTATACAATTCAGAAACATTAAATGATGAATACCGTATAGACATAAATTTAGGCAACATTAGTGAAAATATAGGTAAAGTATTATTTGAGGATGAAGACTGTAAAATTGTTGTATCCAATATTACTAATAATGATAATTTCTTTGAAATTCTTTTTCGTTCATATGGAAGCTATTCAATAGACCGTGGGGTTCTTGTTTCGGGAATAAAACATATTAAAACCGAAAAAGGTTATTCCTCTGATTTAGTTGCAAAGGCTTATTCTGAATATTACGGTAAAGTATATGAGGCGGACGTTTCGACAGTTACTAATATGAATTATAAGGATGGGGATGAATTTGGATTCTATATTTTTCCGTATAAAGAAAATTTCAAGGAGGGTTATTACAACGTTACTTTAAGTGTTGAAAATCTTTGTAAAAATGAATGGTTAAGGAAATAGTGTAGAATTTACAAATACCAGTATGGAAGAGATTTTTAAAATTTGTCAACCAAATATTATTTTGTAATGTATTTAATCACATACAATACAATGGGAAAGACACCTGATCATTGTAAGAAGGAGTACGTCGAAATGAAAGATATAATCAAAGCAATATTTATATTAATTGCTTGCATGATAGCATTGGTAATCTTACCTATGATTATTAAAAATACAATTTATGCACCGGCAAAAGTAAATAAAGAATTTGAAGGAATATATTTTGATTTTGATAATGAGGAATTTGTTGAACCGGTTAATGTTATTATAAACGGAACTTTTGCCAGAGATATGTTATTAAGACCCAAGACATTTGAAGGGATTATCTATATTGATTCAAATAAATTTGAAATTACGGAACCTTTATTATTTAGTAACATAAGCGAGTCTTACTTTCTTCCTATGGAATATTACAATGTAACTGATTGGAATCTTAATCATGATTATTTGTACAATCATTTTGGGCAAAGGGCAACGTGGTCTATTTTCATTGACAGAACGTTTTCTAATATTACTTTTGTGCCAATGGTACCAGATAAGGAAGGCGGATTTTCCAGTTCTTCGGAAATAATAACGGCACCTTGCAACAATCGCGATGACGCGGTAAGAATTACACAGAAACTCAGGAGCGGCAGATATGAATAATTAAGGTACATGTAGACGAAAAGCTTTCTAAGATAGTTGATAATGGTTAAGGAACCTTATCAGCTTTTTTTACGTCTAATTATAAAACAAAATATGCTAACGGCCTGGAGGGTTAAATGAAGAAATTAATTTTAATCGTTACGTTATTATTGTTAATATTTACGGGATGCAACAATGGGAGTCAGACAGATATTATAAAGGAAATTGACAGATCAGAATATCTAACTGGAGAAATAATTACTGATGGAGACTATTTTATTCCTGAATATGGCTATGATGGAATATGGTTTGTTCCGGATATGGAAAGCAGAGAAATAATGCAAGAAAAATATAGTGACAGCGGGTTGTTTTCCTTAAATGATGAAAGTTGTTATTTAAACTATGATAATATATTAATTACAGAAGATTTGCCTAAGGAATTAGGTATTTATAAAGTTAAAGTTAAATTTGATATAAAATCAGACAGCTACAGCAGATTCAATATTATTGACATACAATTGACTGACAGCATCGGAACAACATATGAAGGAAAAACTTACAGTACAAATAATTTAGACTTTGATGTAAAGGTTAAGGACAGAGTGTGCGGACTTATAGTTAATTTTGTAGACAGAATTGATAAAGAGAGTATAAGGATTGGTTTTTCAGGTGAAATAGAAACAGAAGGATACTACAATATAAGCTACAGCGAAATGTATGACAGTAATTTTGGTAATATATATTATGACGAAAAGTCCAGTGATAATATCCCTATGTTTAATGGGGAAAGAACCCAAAGCGATTTTTATTTTGCAGGAAAAGAAGAATTGTTTAAAGAATTGGAGGCTTTTTCTTCATTTGGAAGAGGTAAGTTTAAAACATCGAATTTTAATTTGGTTTATAATTATGGCATTGATAGAGGACCTTCAGATGTGTTGACAGAAATAATCTCATTAGATGAGAATTATAAAAATATGTTTGAAATCAACGGTAAGGACTCATCTTACGTGATGGGCTGCAATGATGATTTTGCGGTATTGGCTTACATCAAGTATGAGGATGGCATATATCCTTCAATTCTGGATTATTATTATATAAATACAAACAGTTCTGAAAAGATATTTATGTTTACAACAGGATATTATTATGATTTGAAGGAAGTTATTAATGAAAATGAATTTATATTATCCTCAAATGGATACAATGCTGAAACCGGCTCTGATGATAAACCACATGAAATTAAATGCAAAATAACTGAAGAAGGTGTTATTGTAGAAAGGTGAAAAACAGTGAAAACAACTCCTTTAAGGAAATTTTAAGGTCAATTTGATATAAATATATATAAATAAAATGAAAGTGAAAAATTGATAAATAAAAAATATGAAAGAAAAAAATATAAGAAAAAATGTAACGCGATTTATAGCGGTGTTTTTATCAACAGCTGCCTTATTGTACTTTGTTGCAATATACTCTAATATTCCGTTTATAGCCAAATGCAGAAACCTGTATATTGAAACAGCTATGTCAACTATGACTCACCAATGGCTTGCTACTAAATTTATCCCTAAATCTGTTATCGATAAAGCAATAAGCCAAAGAGACAATGCAGATATAAAAGAAGGAGATGGAAATGCATTTATAAATAAAGTTAAGAACTTGTTCCATCTAAGAGGAAGAGACTGGTTTGTTGCCGAATTTGATGAAATAAACATGGAGAGCTTTGACAAATATATAAAAGACAATCCTAATGTATTAAAAGATGGATATGAAAATATACAAATTGATCAAAGCAAGGTTGGTGATGCAAAAACCGGAATAACCACAAATCAGGGTGATAATGTAGTAGCCGTAGATGCTAAAAATAAAATTCTTATACTTGAAGTCAAGGGTGAAGGTTATAACGGGAGACTGGCTATTGCCAAAGACGCCGGTAAAGTAAGAGTCGGAATGGCGGAAGGCCTGAAAGACAATTTAAAAGGAGAAGGCAGTCAGATAGATGAATTGTCAGAATATAACAACGCCTTACTTTCCATTAATGCCAGCGGTTTTGTTGACTATGACGGCAACGGAGATGGAGGTCAGCCCATTGGGGCAATAATTCAACAGGGAAAAATGATAAATCCTTCTGTGGGTTCGAACTGGTTTATGGTCGGTTTAAATTATGACAACTGGATGTCGGTAAAAAGGAATAATTCAGATAATCAATTAAGAGACGCCGTAGAATTTATGCCGGCTTTGATAATAGACGGAGTAAAACAGGTGGATGGCTCTGCGGGATGGGGTATTCAGCCGAGGTCGGCTATAGGTCAAAAAGCAAATCAGGATGTATTAATGCTGGTTATTGACGGAAGACAAATCAACCACAGTATTGGTACAACCGTGGGAGAATGTGCTGAAATTTTAGAGAGATACGGTGCTGTCCAAGCATGTAATTTAGATGGCGGAGCAAGCTCAATAATGTACTATAACAATCATCCTGTAACAATACCTGCAATTAGATATGATGTAGGAAGATGGATTCCAAACATTATAATGGTAGAGAAATAAATCGATATGCATGAATGCTATTATTTACCGATATATTAACATATAACCTCGTGATATAATCATTTATCTTTTATGTATAAATTTATTTATCGAGGAGCAATAATGACAAAAGACTTGGCACCTAAGAACTTAATTCACAGGGATGAAAAAAGATATTTTATTTTAGCACTGACAGTCAGCATTATAATTTATGTATTATTACTATTTTATATTGAAGACTGTCAGTGTTTTTATTATTAACAGCATTATCTTTATTTCCTAATTTGATAATGTTAGTCCAAGTCAAGGCAAACGGAGTGAGTGTAAGCGCTAACACCGGCATTTATAAAAAAATAATAAGGGACGATAATATGAATATAATTAAAATTTTAGGACTTGGTGTACTTAAGTATATTGGAATAGTTATATTAGTAGTTGTAATTGTTATACCAACACTTTTTGTGTACTTTTCCTTACAGATGTATTTATTCGGCAAGGGTGATTATTTGTTGTTTGTATCTAACAATTTAAATATAATACCTGCATTTATGATTATGCTACTATTATTATATTTTATAATAACAGCGTATAATAAGCTGATAGCTAAGAAATATGATAATGAATGGACAGATGATGAGACTCAAAATGATGATTCTTTGAAAAACATTGAAGCCTTAGGCAAAAAAGAACAGATATTATTGAAATTAATTAATAAGCTATTAGAATTACTTGATATATTTGATAAATTGTTCAAAATAGTTAAATTGTGTTATATTCCTGTTTTACTGGCGGCTGTTTATGTAGGAATGACAAGCTATACAATTTTATACCCAAATAGCATAAAGTTAAGCTCACCTTTACAACCAACAGGCATTACCTATGATTATAAGGATGTTGAAATAATTAATGTTGGGATAGACAAAGGAAATGATGATTCGTATGATCCGTATTACGAGGTTGTACTAACCGATGGCACATCTATTGATTTTTTTGGCGGAAGCTCTATGAGTGAAAGTGATAAAGGCTTTGAAGAAGTATTATTTGATTTTGATAAAAAGATAAGAGACATGGGTGTGGACAAAAATGTCAATAAAAAAGATTTTGAAAAGTATGCAGAAGGCTTAAACACAGAGTTTGTCAGAAGAGTAGAGAAGCTGTTTATTAAATGAAACATAAACAATCTTAATCTAATAAGTAGATTCTAGTAACGTTAGAGGTCTTAGGATTAATAGGTATTATTACTTTTTTCAACTTTCTTTTTAAAATTAATTAAATATATGGAACAAATTCGTTTTTTTAACGTCGTATATAATGTGATTATAATATAAAAAAAGAGGAGAGAGGAAGAGTATGTTCGATTCAAGATTAATTTTATCTGCAGTAGCATTAGTAGTAATTGTACTGGTTATTTTTCTTTTTTGGAGAAAGGTGCCGGCAGATAAAGCATTGGTTATAACCGGACTTAAGAAAAGAGTATTATCAGGAAGAGGCGGATTCATGATACCGTTTTTAGAAACCTCCTGCATAATATCCTTGGAGAATATGTCAATGACAACAGATGTTAACGAAGCGCCTTCAAAGCAGGGTATTTTTGTAAACATCGTAGGAACTGCAGTAATCAAAGTTAAAAATGATACGCAGAGTATTTTTGCAGCAGTAGAACAATTTTGCAGCGGTGGAGCTAAAAACTCGGTAGGTACGATTAAAAATATTGTTGAACAAATTCTTGAAGGTAAGTTAAGAGGAATTATTTCTACACTTACTGTAGAGCAAATAAATGAAGACAGAGCATCTTTTGAACAAAGAATAGAAGCTGATATAAGAGCCGAGCTGGAATCAATGGGATTGATGCTGGTATCTTATACGATTCTTAAGATAAGTACACAGGGAGGATATCTCGAAAATCGTGCAATTCCTCAGATTGCACAGGCAAAATCAGATGCTGATATTGCAACAGCAGAAAGAAAAAGAGATACGGAAATAAAGACGGCCGATGCTGTTCGAATAGGGCAAAAAGCAAAACTAGAAGCTGAGACTGCTATTGCTGAATCCGAAAGAGATAAGTCAATTAAAGTAGAAAGCTACAGGGCACAGCAGGACAGAGCTAAAGCAGATGCCGATATTGCATATAAATTAAAGGCAATTGAAAATGAAAGGCAAATAGCAGAACAGCAGGCAGAATTAGCAAAGAAAAATGCTATAGTAGTTGAAGAAAGATTGGTAGCGGAGGTTAAAAAACCTGCAGATGCTAAAAAATACGAAGCTGAAGTAAAAGCTGAAGCTGATAAAATTATTACAATTAAAATGGCTCAGGCAGAAGCAGAGGCTATTAAAATAAAGGCGGAAGCAGAGGCGGAATCTATAATTGCAAAGGGAAGAGCAGAAGCAGAAGCAATAAAATCAAAAGGGCTTGCTGATGCCGAGGCAAAAAGCAAGCTAGCTGAAGCGATGGCTAAGTACGGAGAAGCAGCGATTGTTGAATTAATGGTTGCAAGAATGCCTGAAATAGTCAGGGAAGTAGCAAGGCCAATGGAACAGGTTGATAAAATTACAATTATAGATAATGGCGGAAATATGGGCGCTTCAAAGGTTTCAAAGATGGTAACAGATGTTACGGCAAATGGATTTCAGGTATTAAAGGATGTTACCGGAATAGATGTTGCAGATTTAATAAATAAGGTTGTAAATAAAGAATCTGATGCTAAAACAATTATTAATGAAGAAAAAAAAGAAGAGCAGGTTGAAGAAGAAAATTCTTCAAAAATAATAAATGCTTCAGATATTTATAATGAATAATGACAATTTGTAATAAATAGCCTAAGGGACGAACCGTTTTGTACTATATAAAATAGATTCGTCCCTTAAAAGATATTGGGAGTGTCTATATGAAAAAGAAAATGATTTTTACAGCATGTATTTTTGCTGCTGCGGTGTTTATGATTTTTTTTAACAGACGCAATGAAACCGGAGAACCTGACAGGACAGGTTCGTGGTCACAAATTAATCAGTCTGTGGAGAGAAGTAAAAACTGGAAGAAGATTGTGGAAGACAGTCAATTTCAGCTGGGTGAAAGACGCGTTAAAGGAAGTTGGAATGTCCCCAACGGCAAGGAAGATTATTATGAAATAAAATTTGGTACATATCCAAGCCTTGATGGTTCAACCGTAGCAATTCCTATGGCAGCAGAATTTGCAAGACAACATCTGGGGCTTTCGGATGAGGATGCCAATGATTTCGCTTCTTTTTCCACAACTCATATTGCCTATGAAAATTTAATAACAAAAGCCCCAAATACTCTGAGTATTATCAGATCCTCCAATACTTTTTTGGATGAAAGTCATCCTGTGGATTTAATCATTGCTACGGAACCCTCAGATGAAGAAATCGCCATGGCGGAGAAAGAGAATGTGGAGATGATTGTTACTCCGGTATGCTATGATGCCTTTGTATTTATAACTCATAAAGATAACGTTGTGGAAAATCTAACAACAGAGCAAATACAAAAAATATACTCAGGTGAAATTACCAATTGGAAAGAGGTTGGCGGAAAGAATCAAAAAATTAAAGCATATCAGCGGGAAGAAAATTCCGGCAGTCAGACGGCAATGGAGAACATGGTAATGAAAGGAATTCCAATGCTTCCTCCTAATCTGATAAAGGTTGCCGCAGGAATGGGAATGCTAGTAGAGGCGGTTGGAGAATATGAAAACAGTCAGTCAAGTATCGGATATACATATAAGTATTATATAGATACTCTATATAAAAATGAGAATATTAAGGTTCTTAATGTGGATGGAGTTTCTCCTGAAGCAGAAAATCTGCGAAATAAAACTTATCCGTTCACTACTAATTATTACGGTGTGATCCGCAAGGAAGATGAACAGAAAACCGGAGGCAAGTTCCTGGAATGGATGCTATCGCAGGAAGGACAGGATTGTATAGAGCAGGCAGGCTATATACCTTTAAAGTGATTGGTGTAAATTTCATATGTATGTAAATAAATAGGAATACTCTACTATTTTCATGCTATGAATTTTTATTTACTTGTATCATTATGAAACAAGTGATATATTAAAGTAGACAAGCTTAATAACGACATAGTAGGAGGATGGTTTTAATAAATGGTATTTTCTAGTTTAGTTTTTTTATATTTGTTTTTCCCTATAAATTTAATATTTTATTTTATAAGTAAAAACAACACCTATAGAAATATAATTCTGTTGGGTTTTTCTTTGTTTTTTTATGCTTGGGGCGAACCGTTTTTTATATCTGTATTGCTGCTGAGCGCTGTAATTAATTATTTTTTTGCACTGGTAATTGATAAAAACAAGGGAACATATAAGAGCAAGATTGCGCTGTATTCGGCTGTTTTAATTGATTTATCAATGATAGGTATATTTAAGTATTATAATTTTTTTGTCAGCAATATAAATTTTATTTTAAATACGAATATTGGCCTCAGCTCAATAGGGTTACCTATAGGAATTTCGTTTTATACGTTTCAGATAATATCTTATGTGGTTGATGTTTATAGGCAGGACGTGCCGGCTCAGAAGAAATTTTATAAGCTGCTGCTTTATATGTCACTTTATCATCAGTTAATTGCAGGTCCTATAGTCAGATATATAGATGTAGCTAATGAAATAGACAGACGTGTTATAACGCCATCAAATTTCAGCTATGGCATCAACAGATTTATTGTGGGTTTATTAAAAAAGGTAATTATAGCTAATTCGGCCGGTCAAATTGCAACGATGTTTCTGGACAGCAACTTAAATGAGATATCGATTTTAGGAGCATGGCTTGGAATAGTTATGTATACCATTCAAATTTACTTTGACTTCTCAGGATATTCAGATATGGCTATCGGCTTGGGGAGAATGTTTGGATTTACTTATAAAGAAAACTTCAATTATCCTTATATTGCAAAAAGTGTACAGGACTTCTGGAGAAGATGGCATATATCTTTAAGTTCATTTTTCAAAGATTACGTTTATATACCTTTGGGAGGAAACAGAAAACACTTTATACGCAATGTAATGATTGTTTGGATGTTAACAGGGTTTTGGCATGGTGCAAGCTGGAATTTCATTATGTGGGGATTGTATTACGGTATTTTCTTATTGATGGAAAGATTATTTTTATCTAAGGTATTAAACAAAATCCCGGCGGTGCTGTCTCATATATATTTAATGTTGATTGTTATTATAGGATGGGTATTTTTCTATTATATTGATATTACAAAAGGTATACAATTTATTGGAATACTGTTTGGTTACGGCAATAATCCTTTATATGACATTAAATTTGAAGTTGAATTCTTAAACAATATAGTATTTTTAATATTTGCTGCTGCGCTAAGCACACCTGTATTTAAAAATATTTTTAATAAAATCAGTGAACTAATTATTATTAACAATTATAAGCCTTCTAAATTAATAGTTGTAGCATTTAATGCGTTAATTTTAATCATAAGCACAGTACTGCTTATAGGACAAACTTATAATCCGTTTTTATACTTTAGATTCTAGTTGAGGTAATCATGAACAAAAATAATCATTTATCATTTATTAATATATTTGTTTTTATATCGTTAATTTATATATTCTCGATTTTAAATATTATATCTCCAAAAGATAAAACTATTTCGGAGGTAGAAAACAGAACGCTGGCTAAAAAACCGGTTTTTAATGTTGGTAATATTCTTTCGGGGCAGTATTCCAGGGATTTTGAAAGCTTTTTTGCAGATCATTTTTTCAACAGAGAAAAACTGGTACAAGTCAGTAAAGAGATATCATCTTTAAAAGGAATTAAAAGAACAGAAGAGGTGTTTCTTGTAGGTTTTGACGGGCAAAATGTCGGCGGCAATAAAGATGCAGAAAATGGAGGTAAAGACGGCGATAATGTTGAAAGCAGTACAAAAGGAAATTTGTTAATACTCAATGATACTGTTATGGAGCTGTATAAATTCAATGAAAATAAAAGCAAAGCCTATGCTGATATGATATCAGATGTAAGTGCTAAATTAGGCAAAGATGTAAAAGTTTATTCTCTGTTAGCTCCTATTCAAATTGAATTTTTAACTAACAGCAAATATAAAAGTTTATCGGATCCACAGATTGATGCAATAAAATATGTAAATAGTAATTTTACAGATAATATAATTCCCGTAGATGCGTATGAACCTATAAAAAACCATATTGACGAATACGTTTATTACAGAACAGATCACCATTGGACAGCTCTTGGTGCATATTACGGATATACCGGCTTTGCAAAGGCCGCAGGACTTGAACCTGTGCCTTTGGAAAGATACAAAAAAGGTGAAGCTCCGGGTTATCTCGGACATATATCAACTGTTAATCCGACTGAAGCTGTAAACAGAAACCCGGATAATGTAATTTATTATAATCCGCCTGTCAAAACCGATATGAAAGTATATTACTATGACAAGGACACCGGTGAAAAAAAGTCCTATAACGGAAAGGTTATCAATAAATCATATGCTAAGACAGATCAAAAGTATGGGATTTTTATAGGAGGAGATTTTCCGCTGGGGGTTATTAAAACTGATGCAGATTCAGACAGAAAAATTATGGTGATCAAGGATTCCTACGGCAATGCGTTTATTCCTTTTCTAACGCCACATTACAGTGAAATATATGTGGTTGATCCAAGGCACTATAAAGAAAGCATTATTGAGTTAGCCAAAGAAAACAACATAGGCGAGGTTTTGTTTTTAAATTATATATTAACAACCAATTTTGAAAGTTTTATGGGCAGTGTTTTAAATCTGGCAAAATAAACAAACTTTCAGGGTGCGTATCTGCTTATTCAAGTATAACGTAGGGGGAGAATCAATGAAGAAATCTATGCTGATATGGGTAATGATTATAATCATTATCGGTCTTATATTATTAATCAATATAAATGCGATTTTTCAAGAAGGAAATCCACTTCCTGTTTTTAAAGGAATTCTTCAGTTAAATGATTCAAAGACTTTTGTAAAAATAAAGGACAATCCTGTTACGTATATTACAAAAACAAATAATGTTGATGATTTGGTTTCATATATTGAAGAATCTGATAATGTCAGATATAAAGAACAAATGGGTTCAGGACACATTTTTGAAGATGGAAATAAAATTGTCATTTTAGATTCGCGTCAATATTCACGACACTGGCAAGTTTGGACATACAATCGAAAATACAAAAAAGATTTCAAGGTTGTAGGATACTATTCCGGAGATTTGTTTAATGAACCTATAGAAAAACTACAGACAGATAAATTGACCCATATAATGTATGCCTTTTTAATTCCCAGAGATGACGGTAGTCTGGTAGATTTAAAAAATCCACAACAGCTGAAAGAACTGGTTAAACAAGCCCATGAGGATGGCACAAAAGTTTTTATATCTCTTGGAGGCTGGAGCTATGAAGGCAATGTACTTGAGCCTGTATTCAGGGAAATAGCATCATCAGATGAAAAGAGGAAGTTTTTTATCAATAATATCTGTGATTTAGTTAAGCAATATAATTTGGATGGTGTTGAGCTGGACTGGGAACATCCCAATAAAAGCACTGCAGCCGATTATGAAAAATTAGTTATGGAATTGAGTAATGCCCTTGTTTTGCAAGGTATTGAGCTGACAGCCGCCCTCAACGGTTCATGGTACGATGATTGGGGAGGAGAAGAAATAAGCGTTATTACCAAGAATAGTTTAGACAGATTCAGTTTTATAAATGTCATGTCATACGATATGAATGATGCTGATCACAGCCCTATGTGGTTTTTCGAAAATTCCCTGTCCTATTGGCTAAACAGAGGAGTAAGTCCAGAAAAAATCGTAATGGGACTGCCGCTTTATGCGAAGCCAAGCTGGCTGCAATACAGACACCTGGTGGATATTAATCCTGATTATGCCTATAAGGATTACGCCCCCACAACTCCTCTTGACTCATATTATAACGGGTTGAATACTCTTCGGGAAAAAACAATCATTGCACTGAACAGAGCAGGCGGTGTCATGCTTTTTGATGTAAATGAGGATGCTTCAGAGGATGAATACAGTGCAGTGTCCATGATAGACAGGCTTTTGAGAGACGGTTCGTTTTGAGTTGTCCGAATCCCTAAACATGTGAATAAGTTTGCAATTAAAGGTTAAAATTTAAATAACAAACAATTATTATTTTAACCAGGAGGCAGCAAGTTTATGAAAAATGCTAAGGATGAGCAGTTAAATCAATTCAGGGTAGATGATGCGGGAAAAGTTCTCACAACAAACCAGGGGCTTAAAATGACAGAAGATGAATTTTCTCTGAAGGTAGGAGAAAGAGGACCAACACTCATGGAGGATTTTCATCTCAGAGAAAAAATAACTCATTTTGATCACGAAAGAATTCCCGAAAGAGTTGTTCATGCAAGAGGAACAGGTGCCCATGGAGAATTTCAGTTGTACGAATCCATGAAGGAATATACGAAAGCAGGATTTTTGCAGAATCTCAATGTAAAAACGCCTGTATTTGTGAGGTTCTCAACTGTGGCAGGCTTCAGAGGTTCTGCAGATACAGTCAGAGATGTCAGGGGTTTTGCCATTAAGTTTTATACGCAGGAAGGAAATTATGACCTGGTGGGAAACAATATGCCTGTGTTTTTTATTCAAGATGCAATAAAATTTCCTGATTTTATACATGCTCTGAAACCGGAGCCAATGACGGAGGTACCTCAGGCCTCCAGCGCCCATGATACTTTCTGGGACTTCATAGCAAATAATCAGGAATCCGCTCACATGGTTATGTGGGCTATGTCAGACCGTGCCATACCCAGGAGCTACCGCATGATGGAAGGCTTTGGCGTACATACATTCAGATTTATAAATGAGCAGGGCAGGGTAACTTTTGTAAAATTTCATATGAAGCCTCTTTTGGGTGTTCATTCACTGGTATGGGATGAAACCCAAAAAATTGCAGGAAAGGACCCTGATTTTAACAGGAAGGATTTACAGGAAGCAATTAACAGCGGCAGCTATCCCGAATTTGAGTTAGGGGTGCAATTGCTGCCTGAAGAGGATGAATTCAATCTGGATTTTGATATATTGGATCCTACAAAGATATGGCCTGAGGAAGATGTGCCGGTAAAGATTATCGGTAAGATTACCTTAAATAAAAACGTGGATAATTTCTTTGCCGAGGTAGAGCAGGTTGCTTTTCATCCAGGTCATCTGGTTCCAGGAATAGATTTTACCAATGATCCGCTCCTTCAAGGAAGATTGTTTTCATATACAGATACACAGCTAATAAGGCTCGGAGGACCAAATTTTCATGAAATCCCCATAAACAGGCCAGTTGTGCAGTTCCATAACAATCAGAGAGATGGTTATCACAGACAGACAATCAATACAAGCAATATAAGCTACCATAATAACTCCATGGCAAACAACACCCCCAAAACAGTATGTGAATCAGAAGGAGGGTTTGCTAATTACCAGGAAAAAATCAGCGGCAACGCAATAAGGGCAAGAAGTGATAGTTTTAAGGATCATTTTTCCCAGGCTGCAATGTTCTACAATAGCATGAGCCAACCGGAGAAAAATCATATTATTGACGCATTTAAATTCGAACTTTCAAAGGTTAAAAGCAAGGAAGTAAGACAGCAGGTTGTAGACATGTTTGGAAATGTAAATATTGATATGATGTCTCAAGTAGCAGATTTCATAGGAGTTGACAGACCAAGACAAGAATGTTCAAAATACAGTAAGATTTCTCCTGCCCTAAGTCAGGATAATACAGTAAAGAAAACTGACACATTGAAAATCGGCTGCATAATATCTGAAGGATACAATTCAGAAGAATTTAATGCAGCGCTTAAAGCCCTGTATGATGCCAAAACAATGCCTGAGATAATAAGCGACACATTATCTCCTGTAAAGGGTTCAAGCGGAGATGAGCAATTGCCGAAGTGCACTCTGCTGTCTGCCGACCCGGTGATTTTGGATGCTGTTTTTATAATGGCAGGACCAAGTATGGACAGTAAATTCATAACTGATGCAAAAAGATATATTCAGGAGACATATATGCACTATAAGCCGTTGCTAGTTTCCAAAGACGCATCCATGCTGCTGAATCCGAAAATGGCAGTCCAACC
Organism: Firmicutes bacterium UBA3553; assembly: GCA_002381185.1. GTDB lineage: Bacteria > Bacillota > Clostridia > Tissierellales > Sedimentibacteraceae > Sedimentibacter. The sequence goes on from DFOA01000031.1 coordinate 119,545, forward strand.
GGGTGTTACAATATATGAAGGAAAAGAGCAGGTAAATAAATTTATAAATGATATATCTCTTCACAGACATTGGGACAGAGATGTAAATATATAAAAACTGTTGAGGGAGACTCTTTAGGAACAGTTCCGAAAGAGTCCCCTTAAAACCTGAAGAATAGAGGATCGGATTTTGGTAAGGAAATCATTGTAAAAATATAATTATTATAGGAGGGATTGAATGTTTACAGAAATTAATATTAAGTTGGAAGAAGCGCAAAAAGGAATATATCGAATTAAAAAGATAGATTCAATGTTAAATGAGCTTCGAAGCGAACAAGAAAATCTTAAAAATAAGGTGTTTAAATTAAAAAACATATTGGCAAAAGAAAATTCAGATGTTGATAAACTTAATAAAAAAAGTCTTGCATCAATTTTCTATTCTGTTATCGGTAAATTGGAAGGACGGTTGGAGGAAGAAGAACGTGAGGCTTTAGCCTCAAAATTGAAATATGATCAGGCAGTGTTGGATTTAGAAAATATAGAATATGAAATAGATAAGCTTTTAAAAGAACGTAGTGAATATGAAGACTGCAAAGGCAGGTACGATTCTCTGTATATTCAAAAAAAGGACATGCTTTTGAAATCTGATGAAAGTACGGCAAAAAGAATTTTAGATATTACGCAAAGACTAAGTGATTCTCAAAATAGAATCAGGGAGTTAAGGGAAGCTATTCAAGCAGGCAATAACGCGGCGGACTGTCTTAATAATGCGCTTGACAGTTTAAGCAGCGCTGAGGGATGGGGAACTTGGGACTTATTCGGAGGAGGGTTGATTGCGGATTTAGCCAAACATTCAAGGCTTGACGATACAAAATATGAGGTTGAAAGAGCGCAGACACTGCTTCGCAAATTTAAAACCGAATTAGCTGATGTAAGGATAAATTCTGATATTCATATAGAAACAGATGGTTTTGCCAGATTTGCCGATATATTTTTCGATGGATTTATAGCAGACTGGTTCATGCAGTCAAAAATAAGAGATTCCTACGAAAATGTTTCTTCTGTAAAACATCAGGTGGAAAATGTCATAAACAAACTTACACGCTTAGAAAGCCAGGAAACTGTCTTAGTGAAAAGCTTAAAAGATGAGTTAAATAACCTTATTATTAAATCATAATATTTTAGACAAGCCGCTTATGTTGTGTATGATACAAATATGTTTTGGAAATAACTAAGTATATAAAATTCAGGAGGTCAAAATGAAAACTGATTTAATGTATACACCACAGGATATTAAAGGTCAAACACAGCAGGAGCCGGGTAAAGAAAGCGAAATGAATCCCCAGCCCATATATGACGATGTCAATTGCAAAGGATACAACAGGTTAAAAGGGAAGACTGCCATTATAACAGGAGGAGACAGCGGAATCGGCAGGGCGGTAGCTGTGGCATATGCCAAGGAAGGCTGCAATGTCGCCATAGTATATAATATAGCCGATGATGATGCCAACGAGACCAGAAGGGCAATTGAAGGCTATGGAGGCACAGCACTGTTGATTAAAGGAAATTTGAGAGATTCTAATTTTTGTAAAGAAGTTGTTGACAGAGCAATTAAACAATTTGGAAGCCTGGATATTGTAGTAAACAATGCGGCAATTCAGCATCCGCAGACCAATTTTGAAGATATTACGGATGAACAGCTGGATGATACCTTCAGAACAAACATTTATTCTATGTTTTTTTTAACAAGAGCAGCCATGCCCTATTTAAAGGAGGGCAGCTCCATTATAAATACAAGCTCGGTAACAGCGTTCAAGGGCAGCAAGGATTTAGTTGATTATTCGGCAGCCAAAGGTGCGGTCACATCTTTCACCAGATCACTGTCCCAAAATCTGGCCGGCAAAAAAATCAGAGTAAATCAAATTGCTCCGGGACCAATCTGGACACCGTTGATTCCGTCAACATTTGATAAACTGAAGGTCGGAACATTCGGCAAGGATACGCCGCTGAAAAGACCCGGTCAGCCTGCAGAGCTGGCTGAAGCATATGTATATCTGGCTACAGACAGCTCATCATATATGACAGGCCAGACAATCCATATAAACGGCGGTGAAATAGTAAACGGATAAGTTTGGGCTATTAAATTAAATAAAAAATACATTGCATTTAAAACGTATTTGTTTTATAATGTGATTAATCAAATATCGGGAGCTTATTAATAGGCTGAGAGGAAACTGTAAGTTTCGACCGTACCTGATTTGGATAATGCCAACGTAGGGAACTGTTTATGAAAGTGAATGGGATATACCACATTGTTGGCATATCCCATTTTTTAATAGAAAGGACTTGAGTTATGGAAAGTTACAAAACATCAACGTTAAGCAACGGATTATTGTGGTTTGGTGCAGCCGTGTCTATTGCAGAAATTTTTACAGGAACATTATTTGTGCCGCTTGGCTTTGCAAAAGGATTTTTTGCAATAATAGCCGGACACATAATCGGGTGTATCCTTTTGTACTATGCAGGAATTATAGGTGCTAAAAGCGGTAAATCGTCTATGGAATCCGTGGGATTGTCATTTGGAAACAAGGGAAGAAATTTTTTTGCACTTCTTAATGTTTTACAGCTTGTAGGCTGGACTGCCGTAATGATAATACAAGGCTCAAGAGCCATAGGAGTTATGTTAAACACTAGCATCGGTGTGCAGGCTGATTTGCTGTGGTGTGTTATTATCGGGGCTGCAATTCTTGTGTGGGTTATTATCGGACCTAAAAACCTGGGAAAAGTCAATATTGTTGCTGTAGGAGGTTTGTTTATACTGACAATTCTTTTAGGTTTTACAGTTTTTAAAGGAGGTTCACAAACAAATATAAGCGGAGAATTGAGCTTTGGGTCTGCAATAGAACTATCAATTGCAATGCCGCTTTCATGGCTTCCTCTTATTTCTGATTACACTAAAGATGCAAAACATCCATTAACTGCAGCACGGGTTAGTGTAATTACATATTTTGCGGGAAGTATCTTCATGTATACAATCGGTTTAGGAGCTGCCATATTCACCGGCGGAAGTGATATTGCCGTAATAATGTATAAAGCGGGATTTGGTATCTTAGGAGTGTTAATAATATTATTTTCAACCGTAACAACAACTTATCTGGATGTTTACTCTGCGGGAGTAAGCATAAAAACAATTAACGGCAGACTATCTGAAAGGACCATGGCGATATTAGTGTGCATTATAGGAACCACTATTGCAATTTTCGCACCTGTTGAACAGTATGAAAACTTTTTATATCTGATTGGTTCGGTATTTGCTCCCATGATTGCAGTACTGATAGCAGATTATTTTATTCTTAAAAAAGACAAGCTGAAAGAATCTGCAGATGTGGCAAATTTCCTAATATGGTTCGTAGGATTTGCAATTTACAGAGTGCTTTTAAATATGGACATTGTCATCGGAAGCACCATTCCTGTAATGGCTGTAACAGTAATTATATGTTTAGTTACAGACAAAATAAAAAAATCAGCTTTTTCAAGTTAATAAGAGCCACTGCTTGATATTTGGACGATAAAGATATATAATTAGAAGGAAGTTCATGTTTGAAGAAACTTATGAAATGACTATATAATAAGATTGGAAGTCATAAACAGGGAGATAATATTGAAACAGTTTAGATACAGGATTTTTGATTTAGATGGCACTCTGCTGGATTCAATGGCTGCGTGGCATGATTTGGGTAAGGACTATCTTTTGCAAAAGGGTATTAACCCTCCAGGTAATTTAAACGAAATTATGGCATCAATGTCAATGGCGGAATCTGCGGCATATTTTCAGGAAGCTTTTAAAATTGACTTATGTGCAGAAGAAATAATTGATGAAATTAAAAAGTTAATTGAAGATAAATATAAATATGATTTAAAATTGAAGCCGTATGTAGAGAAATATCTTCAAAAACTGGAAAACGAACATGCAGCGATTTGTATTGCTACAGCGACCCCGTTGAACATGGCGAAAGCCGCATTGGAGCGAAATGGAATCTTAAAATATTTTTCATTTGTTTTAAGTTGTGATGATGTGGGAGTTGGAAAAAATAAGCCGGATATATATTACCTGGCCGCGAGCAGATTCAATGCAAGACCGCCTGAAATTGCAGTTTACGAGGATGCCGACTTTGCACTGATAACAGCAAGAGAAGCGGGTTTTTACACAATTGGCGTGTATGATGAATTCTTTAAATATAAAAGGAAGGATATCGAAATTATAAGCGATATATATATTGAATCCTTTAAAGAGCTTTTATAGAGCTGTATTTTGCCATAATCGCTTGACACGAAAATCAATCAATGTTATATTAAATTAACTGAATAATTCGGGAGCTTGTAAAGGCTGAGAGGAAACATAAGTTTCGACCGTACCTGATTTGGGTAATTCCAACGTAGGGATAATAATCGATCGTGATGTACTGCTTTACAGGCAGTACATTTTTGTATTGTCTGCGAATAGCAAATAAAGAAAGGAGATTTAACATGTTTTCAGAGATTATTAAAAATGTAAAAAATAACACACCACTGGTACATAACATTACAAATTATGTTACTGTCAACGACTGTGCAAATATATTGTTGGCATGCGGGGGCTCTCCCATAATGGCTGACGATATTGAAGAAGTCGAAGAAATTACATCAATATGCAGCGCACTGGTAATAAATATAGGGACGTTAAATTCAAGGACTGTGGAATCAATGCTAAAGGCAGGAAAAAAAGCAAATGAACTCAATATACCTGTGATACTTGATCCGGTGGGAGCCGGAGCTTCAAAGCTGAGGACAGATACTACGTTCAGACTTCTTGATGAAATAAAGTTCGCTGTTATCAGAGGCAATATGTCCGAAATTAAAACAGTGGGAAAGGCTGACACAAGCGGAACAAGAGGTGTTGATGCCAATGTATCTGATTCAATTACTGAGGAAAATATCCATGAGGCTGTTAAGTATATAAGCTCATTGTCAGAAAAACTATCTGCGGTTGTGATTGTTACAGGTGCCATAGATGTTGTTTCAGACGGAGCAAAGACATATGCGATTCGAAATGGACATCCTATGATGAGCAAAATATCCGGAACAGGATGTATGCTGACTTCAGTAATCGGTGCTTATTGCGGCGCCAACAAGGATGACATTATTGATGCTGCAGCAGCTGCAGTGTGTGCTGTGGGATTATGTGGTGAACTTGCTTATGAAAAAATGAGAAAAAATGATGACGGAACATCTTTGCTGCGCTCCCATCTGATAGATTTTATGAGCAAAATTGATGATGAAATGCTGAAAGAAGGTGCGAAGGTTGAAGTTAGACAATAAATCACTTTTGCTTTATGCAATTACGGACAGGACCTGGTTAAATGGCAAGACACTTCCGGAAGCAGTGGAAGAGGCAATATTGGGAGGTGTAACATTTATTCAGCTGAGAGAAAAAAATTTAAGCTATGGAGAATTTTTAAAAATTGCAGGAGAAGTAAAGGCAGTAACTGACAAATACAATGTTCCCTTTGTAATAAATGACAATGTGGATATTGCAGCTGCCATTGATGCTGATGGAGCACACATAGGTCAAAGCGATGAAGGAATTAAAACAGCCAGAGAAAAGCTCGGATCCGATAAAATAATCGGACTATCAGCCGGAACAGTTGAGGAAGCTGTTAAAGCAGAACAAAGTGGTGCGGATTATATAGGCGTTGGTGCAATTTTCAGTACATCAACAAAGCTTGATGCCGATACCGTTTCACTTGAAACATTAAGGGAAATATGCAGAGCAGTAAACATACCTGTTGTTGCAATCGGAGGAATATCAAAAGATAATGTGCTTGAGCTTACCGGCACGTGTATTGCGGGGATATCAGTCGTATCAGCAATTTTTGCACAGGATGATATAAAAGATGCCGCATCTGAACTTTTAGAATTAACAAAAAGAATTGCAGAGTGAGGGAGAATAAATGAAAAAGGTATTAACTATAGCCGGTTCCGATCCAATCGGCGGTGCGGGCATTCAAGCAGATTTAAAAACAATGACTAGCCACAAATTGTATGGCATGAGTGTCATAACAGCATTAGTGGCTGAAAATACTACAGGTGTATACGGTGTGTTTGAATCTTCTCCGGAATTTGTGGCTCAGCAGATGGATTCGGTTTTTACTGATATATATCCTGATGCCGTAAAAATTGGAATGGTTTCAAATAAAGAAATAATATCTGTTATTGCAGATAAGCTTATTGAATACAAAGCAGAAAAAATAGTTCTTGACCCGGTAATGGTAGCTACAAGCGGAGGTAGTCTTTGCAGGGATGATTCCATTGAAATGCTTATAAATAAATTGATACCTCTGGCTATGGTGATTACACCTAACATACAAGAAGCCCAGGTTCTATGTGGTTTTGAAATTGAAAACAAAGAAGATATGCAAAGAGCAGCAGTTAAAATATCCGAAAATTATTCCGGCCATATACTTATAAAGGGAGGTCATTTAACTTCCTGCAGCGATGATTTATTATATGCAGACGGTGAATTCATGTGGTATGAACAGGAAAGAATAGATAATCCAAACACCCATGGAACGGGCTGCACCCTGTCATCGGCAATTGCCTGTAACCTGGCAGAAGGCTATGATGTAAAGACGAGCATATTAAATGCAAAAAAATATATAACGGGTGCTTTAAGGGCAAATTTAAACTTGGGAAAAGGAAGAGGCCCCTTAAATCATTGCTGGAATTTGTAGGTAAGATGTGCCAGTTGAAGTATGAATACTTCAACTGGCACATTTCAGTTTATTCAATTAATTTTCCGTTGTACCATTAGTATCTGAACTTGTACCTTTTGCTTGAAGAAGATTACATCCACTTAATAATTGCATATAATACTTAAGAATGAAATATTACTGAAAATTTAATTTAAGGGAGAGGTAAAATTGAATTGTTATGAAATCCAGGAATATTATAATAGATGCAGGTATGGAAATTATGTATACAGAAATCCAAGACTTGGTATATTCATAAATGAAGTACCTGTTAGTACTGATTCTGGGTATATTGAAATTCATATAACTAAAGATCTTGGCAGGGAAATTGCGACTGATGCTGTCTTAACAATTTATGTTAATCAAAATGGGAATCAAGTTCCCATAATGAGCTTATCACCGACTCAAAATCCAACTATAATAGAATTACCGATTGCACATCCAGAAGGTACATTAGTTGAAGGGCCGGAATATTATTTTACTCCATATAATTTAACAATAGAAAACGAGGGTTATTATAGAATAATTACACAAAACATCCGCCTTTTTCCAAATACCAAAGCTATCTTTTTTTACAACTTAAATGAAATTGTATCCGGCGAACCTAATCTAGAAGAAATTACAATATTTCCGCCGCATCCAAGAGATGAAATATAGGTATCAGTACTTGCTAAACGTTTTATTAAATTTACAATAGTATAAGAATTTGAAAATTTCAGACTTTCATTGTCATATTTCAATCAATAATGCTAATAATAAAGCTGTAAGCAGAAAAGTTTATTAATTCAAACATCAGAAAGCATCAGGAGAAAATATGGCTAATAAATACCCAATTAATAAAAACAACGACAATGAGAACAAATATAATAAACCTGACACATACAGAAATGACAGTGAATTAACTAATAGGAACAGTTATATGATTTACGAATTGAATAATACATTTAATGATAAAAACAAGGATGTTTTTAACGGAAGTGCAAATGTCAAGCTTAATAATAACAAAAATATTTGTAATAAATCAGAAAATAAAAGAAATGAAAATAAGAATAAATAGAATAACAATAATTTTAAATAAAATTGAGATTAATTGAATGGAGGGCGGATCTTTTGAAGCTTTATTGGTAAAAGGGTCCGTCATAATATTTACATAAAAATACTTGATAATTCAAAACTAAATCATTAAAAACCGGAGATATCAAACTTTTCATATTTCATTTCACCTTTATTTTCTATCATTAACATTTAAAATTCAAAGCGGCTATGGCTGCTGTAAGATAAAGAAAATGCTTCATAAAATTTCTTTGTTTGTGTGAAGCATTTATATAAACGCCTTAAATGGTTATACTATAAACATTTACTTAGGTGAACCGATGAAAAAAATAGTAATTATTCCTGCTTATAATGAGCAAAAAAACTTAACATACGTAATCAATGATCTGAAAACAAATGCTCCTGATTTTGATTATATAATTATTAATGACGGCTCAACAGACGATACGGCTTCGTTGTGTAGGGAGAAAGGTTTCAATGTAGTTAATTTACCTATTAATTTAGGCATAGGAGCAAGCGTTCAAACAGGATATAAATATGCGCTGGAAAACGGTTATGATGTTGCCGTCCAATTTGATGGGGACGGGCAGCATGAAGCAAAGTATCTAAAACAAATGTATAATGAATTAAATAAGACCGGCAGTGACATGGTTATCGGTTCAAGATATTTATCAAAGAGCGGATTTCAATCTACAACCATGAGGAGAATGGGCATCAGAATTTTGTCAAGGCTTATTAAAGCTTTGCATAAACAGGATATTAAGGATGTAACATCCGGGCTGAGAATGATAAACAGAAAGGTAATGGCAAGCTTTGCCGAATATTATCCTTATGATTATCCCGAACCGGAAACAATTGCACTTTGTATACGTAAAAAATTTAAAATTACGGAAACACCGGTAACAATGAGAGCACGGAAAGAAGGAAATTCTTCTATAGATACCATACAATCCGTATATTATATGCTGAAGGTCAGCTTTTCGATAATTATCGATTATTTTAAACGTCGGTAGAATAAAAGAGGGTGTTATAATGAACTTACTTACACAGGTATGGATTATTGTTTTATCTGTCTGCATCATAATTTATCTTTTTGAAAAAATAAGAAAACAAAAATATTTTGTAAAATTTTCAATGCCTTGGTTTTTTACGTTTTTTATAATAATAATACTGGCGGTTTTTCCTCATTTGATTGATGTAATAGCAAGGGCGCTGGGAATAAATGAGCCTACAAATGCCATATTTTTTATTGCAATTTGTATACTTGTGAATAATATTATTAACATATCCTTATCTATTTCAGAAGCTAAAAAACATTCAATTGAAATGGCTCAGGAAATTGCCCTATTAAAAAAAGATATTTTAAATATGAATGACGAAATAACCGATAAGTATAAATTAGTCCGTGAAATTGCAATTCTAGACAATACAGAAACCAATAATAAGAGCTAGGCGGGAAAATGAAATCAACAGTACATAAAATATCAGGAGTTATTATTTGGATATTATATTCCAATATATTGATTTATTCATCATTTTATTTCAATTGGCAGCAGCATCTATATCAATACAGCGAGGTAATTGCCGCACTTATAATTGCAATTGCCCTTGTAACCGCTGTATGGCTGTATAGTGAAAAAAATGAGGTTATGCTGAAATTTAAACCGGGGATTTTTATTCTGTCAGTTACGACGGGGTTGACAGTAAATTTTCTGTTCTTCGGAAAAATATTTTTATATGAGGAAACGGGCTATTGGCTTTCGACAGAAGGAATATATTATTTTATATTGCTTTTTTTACCCGTATACGTTTATATTCTTATGTCCATATGCATGCTTGGCATATTTAAAGATATGACTCAAATTAAATCAGATAAAACAAGCATTATTCATAAGTTAAGCTATAAACAGCATTACCTTATTTTATTTGCTGTCCAGTCTTTCATACTTGGAATTTATTTTTGTGCCCTCAATCCGGGCAATATGTCCTATGACACATACAATCAGGTATGTCAGCTTAAAGGTATTATTCCATTTAATACATGGCATCCCATAGGTCACACGTTATTTATAGGGCTGTTGATGAAAATTTGGGATAATTATGCGGTTATCACTGTTTTTCAAATTTTATTCTTTTCGGCTGTTACTTCGGCTTTCTGCACCATATTGCTTAAATATAATATAAAATGGCAAATAGTATACATTACGGCAATAGTGATGAGCGCCATTCCATCAACAGGCATTAATGCAGTAACACAGTGGAAGGACATTCCTTTTACAGTCGGATTGTTGTGGGGTACTCTCATATTATTTAAAATGATAGCAGATAAAAATTATTTTAAAAGGAATATCCATATTTTTGAGTTTGTTTTTTGTCTGCTGTCAATATCACTGTTTCGCTTTAACGGGATACTTGCTTTTATATTGATGCTTATCGTTGCTTTTATATATGTATTTAAAAGCCGCAACGCAGTTCAGAAAAGAAATTTTTATATTTCCGCAGTCACAATATTAACTGTTTTTATTTTAATAAATAACATAATCCCTCATAAATTAAATGCAGTTCCGAATCCTTCCGGCATGAAGCTCAGATCCATATATCAGGGGTTAGCTGCTATGTATGTGTACAGTGCGGAGAATGATTTAAGCGAAGAAAGCAGACAAAGTATAGAATCTGTTTGCACTCCGGAGCAAATGGACGAATTCTACAATCCTTATTTTGCTGATACAATTTCAAGCAATACCCCTGGATTTTTAAATAATCTTTCTAAAATTAAAACTTCTGATGCATTGAAAATGTACGTGGAGGCCATAATTGCAAGGCCTGAAGTAATAATAGGGGATAAGTTGAACCTAACAGTAACTATGTGGGCTGTAACCAAGGACCCGTTCAGCTACAACAATGCATACACTACGGTAATACAGGAGGAAATGAAAGAGGAATTCGGAGTGCGCAGGTCGGAAAACATAATGACTGCTGCAGTTGAAAGAGCTGCGGAAATTACATTTTATGAGAATTATCTGTCAAATACGCTTATATGGCGCCCAGGATTTTTCCTTTCTCTGGAGCTCATACTGCTCTTTTATTTAATAACTAAAAGAGACAGAAGAACGAGATTGTTTATACCCCTTATAAGTAATGCAATTATTGTATTTCTCACAATGCCGGCACAGGATTTCAGGTATCTATGGTTTATACAGATTATATTTCCATTTTTAGTCCTGGCTTGCTCGGTTAAATTGTCTGAAGAACAATAGAAATGAAAAGGAGAAAAAATGACCAATTTTATCGCATACATATTTTTTACTGTAATGGGCCTCATTATGATGAAGGTTTCGGGACAGCCCATTAAATTCGGCTTAGACGAAGGGCTTGTTTATTTTAATATCAGCACAAAAATGATATTGGCATTAATATTTTACGCATCAAGTTTCCTGTTATGGACGGGGATTGTCGTTAAAAATGACCTGAGCTTCATAGTTCCGTTTTCATCAGCCATAATAAATATACTCTCCGTGGGTATAGGGATATATATATTTCACGAATCAATCAATATTTATAAAACAATAGGAATACTTCTGGCAATATCGGGAGTGATACTTATGAACTACAAATAATGATAGACAGGTGATTGACTTTTCCTAGACAAATAAATAATTCAAAGTAAGACGGAGCTTTTTGAAGTTTTATTGGCAAAAGGTCCGCCTTAATATTTACATAAAAATACTTGATAGGTTTATAACTAAATCATCAAAGACAGAGGATATTAAATTTTCGTGTTTAGAGAATTCATTATTTGATTTATTTTCAAAATTATAAATTGTTATAGTCTTTGTTTTGGGATTAGCAATCCAATATTCTTTAACTCCAAATAATTCATATTTATAAAGCTTTGTAAAAGTATCCGTATACCGGCTGCTCAGGTTTAGAATTTCTATTACAATATGAGGAGCATTTTTGTATCTTTGAAAATCTGTATTTTCAAGTCCGCAAATAACTGAAATATCCGGAATTAACACATCATTATTAAATTCTAATTCAGATTCGGTGAATACTTTACAAGGTTTTCCCTCAAGATAAATACTCAGTTCAAGATTTAATCTGCTCATGACTTCTTGATGCTTATAATTCGGTCGGGGTGACATCAAAACAATTCCGTCTATTAATTCGTATTTTATTTCGTCTTTAACTTCTAATTTATTAAATTCTTCAAGCGAAAACCTTTTAGTTGAATATTGTTCCATTGTTACCTCCCATTAATTTATTCTCAGTACCAATTTATTTTAAATAAGTATAACAAATCATATTTATAATATCAAATAAACTTTTATTATATAAGAAGCGCTGACGGGCTAATTGCAATAGTCTTATCGGCAATTACCGCATCATTTAGGAAATATAGAAAATAATGGTATAAACCAGAATAAATATGTTGTATAATAATTATAGTTGCTGTATTCTAAAAAACACGTAATCAGTTGCAGGGCTAACAACCATTGCACACATAGGGTCAAATGGTTGGATTATATAAAGGGGATTGATGATATGAGAGAGCTAATAATAGGAGTTATAGCAATAGTAGTGTTTTTTTACATTATTTTTTTGATAATGGAATATAAAGCTAAAAACTTTATATATGAAAAACATACAATTTCACTTATGTTAATCATGATGGCAAGTATGTACTTGAGCGGCTTTAAATATAGCTATAATCAACATCAGATTGGATCCTACGGTATGTTAATTAATGTTATACTAGCAATTGTTATATTAGGCGGATATATTATCTTTCAAAAAAACAGGATTTACCTTTTCAAAGGGATAGACAAAAAATTAGTTAGGGAAAATAAAAGTGAAATAATACAAATAATTGAGGATTATAAATCTAACTGTACAGACAGCAAATCAGATATAACTTATACAGGTAACAGAGTAGTATTTGAAAAAGTAAATAAAGCACAAGCAGAAGAATGCCTGTCAATAATTGGTGAGTTTTTAGATAAAAATAGAAGAGAATATAAACCTAAAGATTATCTTATCTATTTTATTAAGGGTCATCTTATGCCGGCAGCAATAACGATTGCAGCCATGTTTATATTATTCAAGCTTATAATCTGTATATAATTAAACGTAGCGAGACTTCTCCGAGGAACAAAATTGATAAAAAAGTCGTTTGTTAATAATAGGATATTATACCGTAAAAATAAAGGAGGCAGAGTTGAAAACTAAATTAAAAATATTAAGTGCTTCTGTGATTTTGAGTATGGCGATGGCAATCAATACATTTGGAGCAACACAAAATGTAATATTTAATTTGACTGACTGGAGGCTATCATGAAAAGATTATTAAAAAACATAGTTGTTACTCTTTTAATTTCCTCATTTACCATTGTTTTTGCCAATTCGGGACCCGTATATTGGCAGGGCTACCCCTCATCTGATATAATGACAGTAGATAAAAATTCACCCATCGAAATAAATAATGAAAAACTTACATTTGATTTTTCTGACGAAGATCGAGATTCATTTTCAGTTACAGCTAAAGTAACCGCAGAATATGAGATGATTAACCCTACAAATGAAACTCAACGGGTGCAAATGGCATTTCCATTTGTTGAAAGACTTGATAATCTTAATTATGATGATATAAAAATAACTGCTGATGGCAAAGAGTTGCCTTATGAGTTTCATATAGGCAAGGCTGTTGATAATTATGAAAGTAGTTTTGAAGAAACTAAAGAAAAGAATTTTGATTTTGATGAAATCATTAATACAATTTCCCATGATATTTATAAAGCTAATAGTTTTAATGCAGATGAAATCGGCAAACTTTATTATATCAAAATAAAACCGTCTACCGACGCGGGAATAGAATTTGCTGTTGATTTTAGCTATGACCAGGAAAAAACCAATATCCTAATAAAAAATTTTAATAGTTTTAATATTAATGACGAGAAAATAAGGATTGCATCTGATTGCTTTGAGCCCCAAATTGCAGAGATTTATGTTTTGGGAGAAGACATTGATTTTAATATTAATGGATATACCATTGGTTCTTCAAAGGAAGAAACAAATCTATTTACTTATGAAATATTTGAAAAAGAAGTTGATGTTAAAACATATCTGCTTGATTATATAAAAAGCTATTATCGTGATAATTTTGAACACATTTCAGATATCCAACTATATAACATTTATGCAAATGCGCTGGACAGGTATTTTATAAATAATCTTGGGTTTTGTTCAGAACATGATATTTTTTCTGAAAGTGGTCATGAAAGAATAATAACTTTAGTTTATACCGTAGAATTCCTCCCTGCATCAGAGCATAAGGTAAGTGTGAGCTATTTAACAAGGGGTACAATGGATAAAAGGAATACCGCGAAGCCTCAGTATTTATATGATTATATTTTAAATCCTGCCGAAAACTGGAATAAATTTAATAATTTAAACATTAAAATAATAACTCCGCCGGAAGCCCCTTACATTGTTGACAGCAGCATTGAACTGAATAAAGAGGAAGGCAATATTTACACTGCAGCCTTAGAAAATCTTCCTGAAGATGATTTGTCATTCACCCTTTATTCAAGGGAAAAAGTAACAATGCTGGATAAGATTGAAGGGCGGGTAAACAGAAGCTTCGGCTATTTTGCTCCTATTGTTATTGGAATAATTGTGATTCTTGTGATGATATTGGGTATTGCAATTGTAAGTAAGTTAAAGAGAAAAAGGCCTAAATAATTGAAATATAGCTTTATTATCGTAAAATTATAATAAATTAATGGAGGAAACAATCATGCTAAAAAGCTGTCGTACAAAATTAATTGTATTATTTGCAGTGCAAATTTGTGTTTTCTTGTTTTCAATGGACAATTTTGCTTACGGAATGGATTTCAATGATGACATACAAAAGGTAACGTTGGATTACTATTATTATGAAGGGTTTGGAGAAGACAAGGTAGTGCAGAGCGTTAATGATGGAAACTGGCATATTTTAAAACCTGATGGAAGCAAGGTTAAATTAAAGGGAAATTACTTGGATTATGCCGGAATTGAAAAAGGGAAATATTATAATTTTAATGACGACTATTACAGCTTTGTAGTCAATAATATAGATAATTCCATACGGTTTGCCTATGTTGATAAAAATGGAACAGAATGCCTGGTAGATGGATATTCATATGTTAATCCAACAATGAGCGATAAATACTGGCTACTAATGAATGTAGACAGTGAGGTAAATTATAAATTCGGATTGTATGATAAGTATAATAAAAGAGAAGTTATACCCGTCATATATGACAACTTATTATATTTAAACGATGATACCATAATTGTCCGAAATGGTGAAGGAGAAGGAATCATCAACATTAATCAGGAAGAAATAATTCCTTTAAAATATAATTTCATACAGTATATAAATGACAGATTTATAATTGCATTAAACAGTGAAGGCAAATATGGCATAATTAATATAAATAATGAAGAGGTACTGCCCTTTGAATATGATGAGATACACAAGGTGTCAGAATCCAATGATTATTGCCAAATAGTGAAAAACAATAGGGCTGGTTTAATAAGCACTATTAAAGGAGCTATATTAATTCCTATAGATTATGAAAGTATTTATTATGCAGATAAGGAATTTATAGAAAATGAGCTGGTTATTGCCCAAAGAGATGGGAAAATGGGCATAATTGATGTAAATAATAAAGAAGTTGTTCCATTTATTTATGATAGAATTAATTTAATAGGTAATTGCTTTGAAGTATACAAGGATGGATTAGCAGGATTATTAGATAATAAAGGGAGTGAAATATTACCTGCTGAAGTTATAGAAATAGTGAATGTAAAGGATGGATTTATTATTGCAAGAGTTTATGCTGAGAATTACAATCACAAATATGCGGTATATGATTTTGCTGGAGAGCAAGTAGTACCTCCTATTTATGATTATATTGATTATTGTGCATCAGAAAAATATATGATTGTAAATAATGATGGAGCTGCTAACCTGGTAAATAAGTTAACAGGAGAGGCTGTTTTAACAAAGAGTTATTATTCAGATATTCGGTATATAAACGATAAATATTTTGCGGGAGGAAATAATAGCTACTACAGCATTGTTAATTTTGCCGGTCAACGGCTGACTCCTTCCTATTATGCTAATGTGTCGGTTGTTAATGTTGATGGCGAGAAACTTTTAGCTGCAGAGAGGCAAACATCTAAAAAATTTGACAGGAAATTTGATTACTTTAAACAAACTATAGGACCCTCTGTTTGGGCCGTTGAGGAAGTTGCAAGGGCCATTGAAAATAACCTGGTTCCTTTTGAATATCAGGCTGCATTTACATTTAATATTAAAAGATACGAATTTTGCAGCATAATAATAGCCTTCTTGGAAGAAAAATATAATACCACAAGGGATGATATTATTACGGATAATAATATAGATGTCATTAATCCGCCAATAGTGGATGGGTTTAATGAAGATATCGCCATATGCCTGCATCTAGGAATCGTTAATGGGCGAGGCAACGGTATATTTGACGGCGAAAGTGAAATTACCAGAGAAGAAGCAGCTGTAATGCTTACTAATTTGGCAAAATATTTAGGGCTTGATACTGATGCGGAGGAAGCATATTTAAATGACAAAAGGGAAGTATCAGCCTGGGCGTTGGATGCGGTTGATTTTGTCCTTCAAAGCAAAACAATGCAGGGAGTAGGCAATGATAACTTTTCACCTAAAACTAATATAACCAGGGAACAAATCTATATTATAATGTATAGGATGCTGAACGATATTATGTATTGATATAAATAATAATGCAGCTTTATAATAATCACAGGATATATCTAATTATTATAACCTTATAGATGAATAATGCTTGAATATTCACTTAACGGCAAAGTCTATATCAAGGTATGGCAGAATAACTAAAGAAAAGGATTTTGCAGAAAATTATCTGTTATGAACGCTTATAAGTACGGCCGTTGCGATAGTTGTTTTGTGAAAGTGTTCTTTATTTGTTCTTTAATATTGACTTTAACTATAGCTGATTAATATAATAATACCAATAATAATAAGAGGTGCTAATAATGAAATTACCACTTTGTATTGCTTTAGCTCCATGCAGAGTCTGAAACAGGGCGGAACGTGCATGGAGCGGTAAATCTACCGTCCGAAATTAGACTTTGCATTACTTAATTCAAATAAAATATTAAGGAGCAAAGTCATGAAACAATTACATAAAATAAAGGAATTACAAAGCTTTTTGATTCTTTGGGGTAGTCAGGCGGTTTCATCTTTTGGTACAGCTATGACTAATTTTGCGCTCATAATCTGGGCTTACAAGCAGCAGGGGACAGTATCAAGCATAACATTTCTTTCAGTGTGTTCTTATTTGCCATCTATTCTATTTTGCTTTTTGGCAGGAACCCTGGCAGATAGCTGGAACAAAAAGAAAATTATGTTAACATGTGATTTTATTGCGGCATTGGGGACATTTACGGTTTTTATACTTTACAGCACAGATAGTTTAAGAATCTGGCATTTGTATGTGATTAATTTTATTCTCAGCTTTATGAATGCCTTTCAAAATCCGGCTTCATATGTGGCGGTATCACTTATTACTCCAAAAGAACATCTTATACGAGCAAGCGGGATGCAGGCCTTGTCTAATTCACTGGTTACGATTATAACCCCTACTTGCCACTGCAGTTCTTGCCTTTGGAGGAATCAGAATAATTTTACTGATTGATTTAATCACATTTGCAATTGCATTTACTGTATTGTTATTTTTTATTAAAATTCCTGTTATTTCTGCAGATAGCAATAAAATAAAAGAATCATTTTTAAAAAACTGTTTTTCCGGATTGAATTTTTTAAGAGAACACACACCCATATGGAAAATGATACTTTTCTTTTCATTTATAAACTTATTGGCATCTATAGCAGGAAACAGCATAATGCCTGCAATGGTCCTTGCAAGAACAGGCAACAGCCAAATTGCACTTGGTATGGTGTCTTCCTCAATAGGCATCGGTGCCCTTGCGGGAAGCATATTAGTTACAGTAGTAAGACCTTTCAAAAGTAAAACTAAAGTAATTTTTCTTTCCTGTGCTGTTTCATTTTTATTGTGTGACATTATGTGGGGTATTGGTCAGAATGTTGAGATATGGATGTTTGCTGCTTTTGCCGGTAATTTACCGCTTCCGTTTTTGAGTGCAAATCTCACAACCATTATGCGTACAAAGGTACCCATTGAAATGCAGGGACGAGTATTTTCTACACGAGATACTTTTCAATACATTACTATACCTATTGGCTTTTTCTTGGCGGGTATTTGGCAGACAATATTTTTGAACCCTTTATGCTTAATATATCTCCTGTCCAGCAGATGCTTTCAAAGCTTGTGGGGACAGGAAGGGGGTCTGGTATGGCAGTAATTTATTTAATTACAGGAACAGTAGGATTTTTAGCAAGCTTATGGAGTGCTAAAGATTCCGTTTACAAAAGCTTAGATTGATAGCAAAATCAAAATCTATTTATAAAGCAAACTCGGGGATGGGCCTTAAAATAAAAGGTCTTTCCCCGAATTTAAAATAATGAACAAAAAATTTAAAAACAATGTAACGAAACTTGCTTTTTCCGGATATATGTTATGAGGAGGTGTGGTAGTGAAATGTGACATGGAACAAACATATAAAGAACATGCCAGAAGTGTTTTTAAATATCTATTTAGCCTTTCTCATGATGAAAGCTTAGCAGAAGAATTGACACAAGAAACTTTTTACCGAGCCGTATACTCAATAAAAAAATATGATGGTTCGTGCAAGATTTCCGTATGGCTTTGCCAAATAGCAAAACATGTTTGGTACCAAGAACTTGAGAAAAGAAAAAGAAGAAAGACCGAAGAACTGACCGAAGATATGGTTTCTTCTGACTTATCCCCAGAGGACAGTTCCATTTTGCTTAATGACAAAATTTCTTTATATAAGGCTATTAATACACTGGGTGAACCAATGAAAGACGTTGTCTACATGCGGCTATCAGGAGAATTCAGCTTTTCGGAAATCGGTGAAGTTCTTGGTAAAAGCGAAAATTGGGCACGGACAACATTTTATCGTGCTAAGCAAAAAATAATTAAGGAGAGTAAGCTATGAATTGTTATATTGTGAAAGACCTTTTGCCAAACTATATTGATGGATTGGTTAGCGATGAAACCAAAGAAGATATACAGGAACATTTAAAAAATTGCCCTGAATGCCAACTTCTCTATGAACAAATGAATACACCGATAGCACCCTTGCCTGTTCAAAATAATGTGGAAGAAATCAACTTCCTTAAGAAAATAAGAGCAAGAACAAGGAAAAGTATCACAATCGTAATTGGAGGTATAATTCTTGTTTTTGGTATACTGACGTGGATTTTTGCTATTGGCATGCCGGCAGATTCTGAAGATGTAGCCGTTATGACAGAATTTCAACGTGCAGATGATTATGGTCTCACTGCTGATTATTTAAACAAAGTCTATTTGCAGCAAGAATGGGTTATTCATTTTAAACTCACAAACGGTAAGGCGCTGAACGCGAGAAACAAATATACCTATGAAAAAAATGAGAATGGAGAGAATATCGAAACAGGTTGCATTATTACGTTATATGAAGTTCAGCCATCTGTTTTGAGGGAATGTGATAATTACACAATAGGATATTTCTACCATGAAACAGAAGTACCTCCTCCTGATTTTGATTATACTTTTACAGTTCGTTACAAAGACAAAGAAGTAGTTTATTCAATGAGAGATGAAGGAGTGTTTGAATAAAAAAGCGTTAAAATATATCCCTTTAAGGGGCTTTGAAAATAATGGTATAAATTAGGGCAGGTATGTTGTATAATAATGGTATCTGATTCTAATTTGTGGGAAAATTCGAAATAAAGATTATTAATATTTATGGGGGGCAAAATGGCAGATTCAAAAGAATGGAACTGGAAAGAGGAAACAAGCCTTATTTGGCTGAAACCAAGCGAGGAGAGTTATTATATTATAAATCGCTGGGAAGAAAAAGGCTACAAAGATGTTCTTGATTTTGGCTGTGGTTTGGGAAGACATTCTATATTCTTTGCTAAAAAGGGATTTAATGTTTCAGCATTTGATTTGTCGCAAGAAGGTATAAATCATTTAGAAAACTGGGCAAAAGATGAGGGGTTGACTGTTGATTTAACTGTTGCAGATATGATTAGCCTGCCTTATAAGGACAACACCTTCGACTGTATTTTTGCGTATCATGTCATATCACATACAGATACTGCAGGAATGCAGAAAATTCTATCAGAAATCAGAAGAATTTTAAAACCCAACGGAGAGATTTATCTGACCCTATGTTCAAAGGAAACCTGGTCATTTAAATATGTAGGATATCCAAAAGTTGATGAGAACACAGTAGTAAAAACTGCGGAAGGTCCTGAAAAGGGAATTCCACACTTCTATGTTACTTTAAATGATATATTAAGATTGTTTGCTGATTTTGATATTGAGAGAATACGTCATACAGATGATTGCTACTTCGATGGAAAAGAACAAAACAGTAAACATTATTTTATATTGGTAAAACACTCCGTAAAATGATCATAGTGATAATTTACACATTATTATATGAAATTTTGTTTTTCTAAGAATATATTGTTACTTGAATATTTTCTAAAAAGAAAAAAAAAAATAAATTCTTATAAATTCGGAGACGGCACCTTAGAATAAAAGATCGTCTCCGAATTTCTGCACAGGGAGGATATATAAAAGCAAAATCCATATTAGGCAAAGGCTCTGTATTTTTACCTGTAAACTAACTTGCTGATAAATTATGGATGGTATTATATTTGAGGTTAGAATAAATAAAAAAATTTAATAAATAGTTAATAATTAGTTTATAGTTGAGTGCATAATATCTATTTTTGCATAATGTACATTAAATATATGAGGTAATCTTATGGATGAAAAATTTATAAGAGGTATAAAAATTGATTGGAACAAGATAGGAAAAAATAATTATGCCAGAAAAATACCTTCCATTGATTCCATTAACCGGCTTGACTTTAATAGCAACATTACTTTTTTCGTAGGTGAGAATGGCACAGGCAAATCTACTTTGCTGGAAAGTATTGCAGTGGCTTATGGATTTAATGCAGAAGGCGGAAGCAAGAACTTTAACTTTTCAACTATGGATACACATTCTGATTTATATAAGGCGATTAATGTTGTAAAAGGGGCATTGAGGCCAAAAAGTAACTTTTTCCTCCGTGCAGAAAGCTTCTACAATGTTGCAAGCAAAATTGAAGAATATAGAGATGGAGATGATTATAACACCTATTATGAAAGCTACGGAGGTAAATCCATGCATGAGCAGTCACATGGAGAAAGCTTCCTTGCACTTATTCAAAATCGTTTTACCGCAAATGGATTATATATTCTGGACGAGCCGGAAGCTGCTTTATCTCCTCAAAGGCAATTGACATTATTAATGCATATATATAATTTAGCTAAAAAGGGATCGCAGTTTATTATTGCAAGTCATTCACCAATTCTGCTTGGCATACCGGAAGCATCTATACTATCCTTTGACGAAGGCATAATCCGAGAAATTAAATATGAAGAAACCGAGAGCTACAGGATAACAGAACTGTTTATTAACAATAAACAATTGTTATTGAACAATTTGTTGAATAATGAATAAAAAGTGACTCTTGCCAATCGGAAATACACTTACTGCAGATTTAAGAGACGTAGAATCTTATTACTTTATTGTATTCCTTAATAATGTTTTGCAAAATATCTGCGTGTTTAAAATCGTTATGATATAAGATGTTGATTTCCCTGATCATACTTAGATTTTCAATAGGCAATACAGTAATTTTTCCTTTCTTTAGCTCATCAAGACACACACTGCGAGAAAGTATTGAAACTCCTATATCGCGCCTTATAAGATCTTTGATGGTAGCTATATTATCTACTTCTAGAATGACATTGAAGTCATCAAGAGACATGTTATGGCTTTCAAGGTGTGCTGTGAAAAGATTTCTGGTACCTGATGATGGTCTGCGAAGAATTAATGGTTGTTTTTTCAACTCGTTAATTGTAACCATACTTTTTTTGGCCAAAGGATGATTATTAGAAACAACCAGCACTAAGGAATCAGTATCAAGTAAAAGAGAATTAATGCTGTCATCCTGTACTTTTCCCTCCACGACAGCTAAATCTACCTCGTAATTCCTAAGCATGTTATAAAGATTACTTATGGAATCAGTAATGATTGTTATGCTGGTTCCGGGGGTTTTGGCGCTGTATTTTCCAAACACTTCCGCTACGGCATTACTTTCAGCGGTATGCGTAATCCCAACAGTAAGACGCTGTATATGGCGTTGTTCATCCAAAATGCTTTGCTCCATGGCATGATATAAAGCAATGCTGCGACGGGCATATTGAATTACTATATTCCCCTCATTTGTGGGCTTTATTTCATTTCCGATGCGGTTAAAAATTTTAATATTCAGTTCCTTTTCCAATTGCTTTATGTGTTGAGTTACAGCCGGCTGTGTCAAAGAAAGGTGCTCTGCTGCTCGTGTATAGCTGTTAAATTCAACTACCGCTAATAACGTGTAAAGTTTAGGGTCAATCGTCTTGTCCACCCCCAATTATAACAATATATTATGATGTGATAATAAACTATAAGTTTACTTTATGAGATTTGTGATTATAATAATAACATAAGTCGTGAAAGAAGGCAAGGATATTCATATTTTCAATGTCTGATAATCATTATATCTCACTGTAACATGCGCGCTTTGCCCGCATATAAAATATAGTTTAAAGGAGCATTAATCAATGAATAACTTTCTAAATCAATTAAACAGTACAACAATTACTCTCCTGTCATTATCAACAATTTTATTTACAGGATTTCTGCTTACGCGCATTACTAAGCTTGCCAAACTGCCTAATGTAACCGGCTATATTATCGCAGGTGTTCTAATTGGTCCATATGTTCTAAACTTGATTCCCTATGAAATGGTTAAAAACATGGGATTTATCAGTGATGTTGCTTTGGCGTTTATTGCGTTTGGCGTAGGAAGGTTTTTCAATAGGGAAGCTTTTCAAGAAACCGGCTTCGGCATCATTGCCGTTACTTTATCGGAATCATTAATGGCCGGAATAATGATAACCTTATCCATGTATTATTTATTCCATCTGAGCTGGGAGTTTTGCTTGATTTTAGGTGCTGTTGCAACAGCGACAGCTCCTGCAAGCACAATGGTTACCATTCGGCAATATCATGCTCGCGGAGACTTTGTTAATATTTTGTTGCAGGTTGTCGCATTTGATGATGCTGTATGTCTTGTTGCATTCAGTATTGCTATTGCCGTTATTAATGCAAATACCGGAACAAGTGTTTCTGCTTCTGAAATTGCATTGCCTTTGCTGTACAATTTTGGTGCATTAGCAGTTGGCTTTGTGAGCGGCGTTTTTTTAAGTAAGCTTATGACTCCAGAACGTAGTGAAGATAATAGGCTGATATTAACAATTTCATTAATTTTGGGCATTGCAGGCTTATGTGCTGCTGTAGATGTCTCTCCTTTATTGTCTTGTATGCTTTTTGGTACTACTTATATCAATATAACAAAAGACAAAGAATTATACAGCCAGGTTGAAAGATTTACCCCACCAATATTATCGATGTTCTTTGTAGTATCAGGTATGAGCTTGGATATTAGGTCATTCAATACTATGGGAGCAGTGGGCGCAGCTTATTTTATAATACGCATTGCCGGAAAATTCCTAGGAGCGTATTTGGGGTGTACAATGGCGAAAACAACAAAAGCCGTACGTAACTATTTAGGGCTGGCTTTGATACCCCAAGCCGGTGTTGCAATTGGCCTTGCTTTTTTAGGCAAAAGAGTTTTGCCTTATGCTATGGGAAATATGTTGCTTACAATAATATTGTCATCTTCGGTTTTGTATGAATTAATAGGGCCTGCATGTGCTAAGATTGCTTTAATATATTCCGGCTCAATAAAAAAAGATAAGCTTAAAGTTGGTGAAAGTGCTATATCAGTTCATAAAACCCAAAAAGAGCAAGAGCTTTTAAGAATAGATTCGTGATGTTTTTTAACGTTGCTTGAGCAGTATTTGTATCCTATGCTTAAGCAATGTACTATGTCTAATTATATGCTAACCTATTTGTTATTAATTTAATGTAATTAAATATTTTAATTTTAGTTGCATATGAATAAGAATTGTTATACAATACAAATATCAATACAACAGGAGGATAACATGACTAATACAGTCGGTACTGCCAATAAACTATGTAAATTCAGCAGTTCTGTATCAAAAAATGGTATTTTTGCCCATGACGGGAGAAGTGTATCCATTTTTAGACTGAATACAGATGATTGTATAAATCCAGGATGTCCTTTACAAGTATAATAATTTATAGCTTTATGCATTATTGTATATTATAGGCTCGGATTTATTTGAGTCTTTTTATTTTGCTATAAAATCGATGCGTTTCTTCCATAAGCCTTAATGACTATCTTTATTTTGAACAAAGAAATGTCTACAGGGCTTTTTATTTTTGTAAATTAAAATAATTATGGAGGATTTAACATTGAATACATCGAATAAAAAATTAAAACGAAATATATCAATAGGTTATGCATATAACTTTTTCCTACAACTAAACATTACCACTGCTGTCTGGGTCCTATATCTTGCATTTAAAGGGATGTCCCTGGCGGAGATTGGAATTCTTGAATCTATTTATCATATAACCGGGTTACTCCTGGAGCTCCCTAGCGGAGCTATAGCGGATCTGAAAGGAAGAAAATTCTGTGTCGTAACCGGCAGGGCAGTCAGCTTGATATCCTGTTATCTTATGATAATATCAAACAGCTTTTTGGGTTTTGCTGTTTCTTTTATGTTAAGCAGTGCAGCAATGAATTTAAATT
This sequence comes from Firmicutes bacterium UBA3553, assembly GCA_002381185.1. Taxonomy (GTDB): domain Bacteria; phylum Bacillota; class Clostridia; order Tissierellales; family Sedimentibacteraceae; genus Sedimentibacter. The sequence goes on from DFOA01000031.1 coordinate 144,370, forward strand.
CAGGTGCGGCAGAAGCTTTAATTTATGACAGTTTAAAAGAACTTGGGGAAGAAGAAAAATATAAAAAGATATGGGGACAGTTAGTCTTTGTTATGTCAATTGCACAGGGCATTGCCATTTTATTGGGTGGAATCCTGGCTGATATTAAATTCCTATATGCCTATATGCTTGGAATGGTTGTACAGACAGCAGCATTATTGGTATCTCTCGGGTTCAGTGAACCGACAATTTATAATAATGACAACATAAATAACAAACAAGAAAAATTAATCATAAAACAAGTAAAAACAAGCATTGATGTTCTGAAAGAAAGAAAAATAGTACTATATATAATATTATTTTCAGCATTGATGGGGAGTCTTCAGACTACGGTATTTTTCTATAGTCAGAAGTTTTTCTCGGACATGACGTATACAAAGACATTGATTGCTGTTATCTGCTCACTTGGTTGTTTAATTGAAGCAGTAAGTTCAAAATATGCTTATATTTTTGAAAGCATGCTTAAACTGAAAGGTACTCTGATAATCTTATCCGTAGTGAACATAATTGCTTTAGCAGGATTGGCTCTATTTAAAGATTTGTCCGTATTTTTTTATCTTTTGACTTCAGTTTCAGGAGGACTGGCATTTACGATTTTCAGTGACTATATAAATACGGAAATACCCTCTGAATACAGGGCGACAATATTGTCATTTGACAGCCTCTGTTTCAGCGTATTTATGATATGTATATTTCCGCTGTTCGGCTTGATAGCCGAACATGCAGGTTTTTCTGCAACTTTTGGCGTGACAGCGATAATATACGTTCCTGTAATGGCTTTTCTGATAAAGAAGTTAATAAAGCAAAATAAGGAAAATACCTCATTATAATTCCTTAATATTATGAATAAATCATACTGATGATGGTGAAAGTATAAAAAACTGACTATTCAATAATGTTATGAATATGATAATAAACACAAAGAGCAGAAAGAACAGAAAGGAATGAAACCGGAGTATGCCGGTCAATCAGGAGCATATATGTTTATACCAAAAAGAATCATTTTTCAAAAAGAAGCATTAGAATACACAACGGCTAAGGAGATACTCGCTAAATTCAGTAATAATGATAATATAGAAATAATAACCATGTCATCAAATAAAATAAAACAGCACATCCCGGGCAATGTCCTGGGTGAGCAATATAAAGAAGGAAAGAGGACTTTGGTTGTCGGAATCAAAAAAGGTTTAAAGTTTCAGACCTGCAAACCTTCAGCACATTATCAGATGCCGCTGGTATCAGGCTGCATGGGGCAATGCGAATATTGTTATTTAAATACTATGCTGGGGGATAAGCCTTTTGTGAAAGTATATGTTAACGTAGATGACATTCTAAATCAGGCGAAGAAATATATAAATGAAAGGATGCCTGAAGTAACTATATTTGAAGGGGCGGCGACATCTGATCCGGTGCCGGTTGAACCTTTCACTCATTCATTGGAAAAAGCAATAACATTCTTTGGCGGTGAGGAAAAAGGAAGGTTTAGATTTGTAACAAAATATAATGATATAGATTCACTGCTTAATTTAGAGCATAATGGGCATACAGAAATAAGATTCAGTATCAATACGTCTTCTGTAATAGAGAAATATGAACATTTTACAGCCTCAAGAGATAAAAGGATAGAAGCAAGCATAAAGGCTGCAGAGGCAGACTATCCCATAGGATATTTGATTGCGCCTGTATTCATATATCCTGGCTGGAAAGAGGAGTACCATGACTTGCTTCTTAATTTAAAATCAAAGCTTACTAAGGAGTTGGAATTTCTGGTGACTTTTGAGATTATATCACACAGGTATACAACAACAGCGAAGAATAGGATACTTGAGGTATTTCCTGAAAGCATGTTACCTATGAATGACGAAGAACGAAAATATAAATATGGTCAATTCGGTTATGGAAAATATGTATATCCAAAAGAGAACTTGGATGAAATTAAGCAATTCTTTGAAAAAGAGATAGAAGAGCTATTTAAAAACAAAAAGGTTAAATATATCATATAATAATTATAATTGTTAAGAAAACTTAATAATATTTTTTCATAAAAGTTGTAACGTTTTGGGCAGTTAAACGGTTTATATAGTAGTGGCTTTTAAAAAGCGGAATATACTAAATCATTTTGCTGTCCATTTTTTCATGCCTGTCGCCATTTTTTTGACCGTTTGGGAGAAAAGATGACGGCAGAGCTTAAATACGTTTATGAAATATACTTATTAGGTGGTTCTTATGGATATAGATGCTTATTTTAAAAAAACATATACGGCTGCTTTCAGACTTACCGGCAATAAAAAAGCAGCATGTGAATTAACTACACAGGCAATATCAAATCTGTCCGGCAAAATAGATACAAATAATATAATAACGGATTGCATATTTAAATCTACAGTCTTGGAAGTGTGCGTCCTGTTTTTGCAAAAGTATGATATATGTTCTGTTGAATTTGATTTTGATTATAACTCAAAAGATAAATCACATGAAATCCAAAAGGCTCTTCTGAGTCTGGATAGTGTAAGCAGGATAATCATAGTATGGAAGGACTTCTTGGGATTTCCATTATCTGACCTTGTACACATAATTAATAAAGACAGAACAGAGCTTAATGCTGAACTTTCTAATGCACGTATGCAAATTAAGCAAGGTTTGAGTATGAACGTTTTATTTTAGAATATATCTCCAGCTTCCTACTACATTAAATTAGTTGAAAAATACTTTTCCTTAATGTAAAATTAATTAAGAAAATTCCGGGGGCAGGGAGATGGACAAAGAGAAAAAATCATTTATATATGATAAGCGCGTAAGAGATTTTATTATAAAGCTGTATGATAAATACAGAGAAGGAATGCTCAAACTTGCGTTTTCTAAATTGAACGATTGGCACGAAGCAGAGGATGCTGTTGAAGAAGCATTTATAAATGCAGCAAAAAATTACGAAAAAATAGCTGATTCAGAGGAATATGAAATAAAAAAATATCTGGTTAAAACGGTCATAAACACTTCCTATAAAATACTTGATAAAAATAAACGAAATGATTACGGCAATATGGATACAATTGAAGAGTACTCACCATATGTTGACAGTGCCGAAGAAACGGCATTATTATGTATCTCATATGATGAGCTTAAAAGTTCGGTTGATGAATTAAGCCCTCGATATAAACTTATATTAAATATGAAATCTATAGGATACAGCAATAAGGAGATAGCAGAAGAGCTTAATGTGAAATCCGGTACTGTGCGTGTCATGCTGCTGAGAATCAGGTCATCTTTAAAAAAATCAAAGGAGGGAAGCCGAAATGAAGAAGGACAAAAATAACATTGATGATATTTTAAGCACAGAAGATGAACATTTGATTCACAGAGCTTCAGAAGTACAGTTTAATAATGATATGGAGCTGTTCAATTCCTTTATGAACGATGAAAGTGAAATTCCTGGACTTTCCTATTTTGACAATCACATGCACGATAAAATCAACGAAATGTATAAAGACGGCCGAAAACACCGCACGAATAAGCTGATTTTCAAAACCATTGTTTCATCTGCAGCAGTCATATTATTAACATTTATATTCTACCCGCCTTTGTTTGGAAAAACAAATGCTTTCTTTTTCAGAATGATGGTCCTGACGGCAACAGATAAGGGCGAATATACGGAATTCAGGCTGGAGCCGGCGGAGAATCAGAATATAGAAGAATTTAAGGGATATTATTATCCGAGATACATACCAGACGGGTATGAAATAATTGTAAAAAATAACATGGAAAGTATGGGAGACATTATTTATTTAAATAAAAATGATAATTCAAGAATAACATACTCTTTCAGTACTTTAAGCAGTCCAGAGCAGTTAGATACCGAGAACTGTAATAAGAAAGAAATTTTGATAAACAATCAGCTTGGATTGTTATATACAAAGAAAGATGACAGCCGTAATATGATCATTTTTCAGAACGAGGAATATAAGTTTGTTGTTTCTGGCAATGTGGAGGTTGAAATTTTAAAAGAGATTGCTGAAAGTATAAAGAGATAAAGTTGTTAAGAAATCTTAATAAGCTATTTTCAAAAAAGTGTAACGATTTGGACAATTAAGAGGTTTATATAGTTGAGAACTTATTAAAGGAGGAATCTATGAAAAAACTATCTATACTGTCCATATTTTTCATATCGGTTATATAGATAAAAAGTAAGTTTTGGAGTGTAAAAAGTGTAAAACAAAGGAGTAAATAAATGCAGAATCATTTTATACTTAGTAGTAATCAAAAGCTGTTAACCGGAAATCATTTAAAGTTAATTGCCGTTGTCGCTATGCTTATGGATCATATTGCATATACTATAATATGGAAGTTATATTCAGAGGCTTGTGTAGTTGACGGAGTACACCTAATGGGTGATATTATACCAAACGAAGCAAAAAAGTGGTATCTGATTTATATGACTATGCGCAGCATTGGACGCATTGCATTCCCTATTTTTGCGTTCATGTTAGTTCAAGGTTTTTTACATACAAGGAATCTTAAAAAATATGGTTTTAGAATATTAATATTTGCTTTGATTTCAGAAATTCCATATGATTTGGCAATGAGTAATAGAATTGTCGACTTCAGTTATCAAAATGTGCTTTGGACTTTACTAGTTGCTCTGATTATGCTATATGGTATAAAAGTTGCGGATAAACAAACTGCAAGTAAAAGAATCCTATTATCAATATTTTATATTTTAGCAGCTATGATGATTACTTTATTAATTAGATCTGATTATTGGTTTGGAGGTATTTTATTTATTGTATGTTTATATATTTTCAGGAATCAACCTTTGTGGCAATTTATTACCGGAACAATCTTTTTAATTATTATGTCATTTAACTTTATGTGGATACAGTTATTTGGAATAAGCTCTTTTATCCTGTTCATAAATTATAATGGCACTTCCGGAAACGGAAACAAATATTTGTTTTATGTATTTTATCCGCTTCATTTATTGATACTGGGACTTATTGCAACTTTTCTATTTTAGAATTCAGAAATTATGCTAGATGAAAACAACAACGTATACAAGATATAATAACAGTTTGTAAATATGAAACTGCCGAGCTATTTCCTGAACATATTAATCAGGGTTCCATTAAATATAGTGAAAAATAATTGAACCGGACTAAGTGATGAACAATATTGTAAAATTTTAATTTGGAGGCGAAGGTTGAAGTATATTCATTTGTATAAAAGGACTATTAAGATTATAGCACTTGCAGCAATTGCCATAGTCTTAACTTTTACAGGATGCGCGAAAGCGCCCTTAATTTCGACAGCTGATGGAAAGACATTGATATTTGAGGATGATAACAGAACGTTCAAATATATTAACGACGTATACCATTACCGTATAGCGGACAATGATATTTATATCATATATCCCAACGGTTACATATATTCGCAAAATATTAACTCAAATACGGCAACTAAGTCCTGGAGCATACCAACAGGCATGCCTGAAATTTCGTTTGCTTCAGAAATCGGCTATATTGATGAGAATTATTTGGTAGATGCAATATTAAAATACATGGGGATGAAATCAAAGGAAAGTACAACAGGAATATTTGTTATATTTATTTCTGCTGCGGCTGGGTTATGGGGAATTATTTCACCGGGCAGCTTGTGGTATGTTTCTTACGGCTGGCGGTATAAAAATGCTCAACCCACACAAGCAGCAATCATACTAAATCGCATAGCAGGTGTTATTTTATTGATGATAGTAATATTTAAGATATTTCCAAGAATATAATGAGCACCGATATAAAAAATTATTAGATTCTTAAATATACGCTTAAAGTACAGCCGCATCTTGTGAAGAATAGGAATATAGGGGGGAACATATATAATAAAGCCTGTTGTTTAAATATAAACTACAGGCTATTTATAGGTACTGGGAAAATCAATCTATATCATAAAATACGTCTTCCAAATCTATAATCAAATCATCAAACAGACTTGTTTTAAATTTAGTTATAACCTTTTGTTTTTCATCATCAGTCATTTTTTCCAATATATAATCCGGATAAATCGAATAGACAGAATCTAAAGTGTATTTTCCATCCTTTAATAAATATACATCTATTGATTTGCTTAAAATGTCGACTATCCAATATTCTTTAACGCAAAATTTCTCATATAAATCTTTTTTATAACCCTTGTCATTTGTTGCAGTGCTAGGGGACAAAACCTCAACTATTAAATCCGGAGCTCCATAAACACCATTGCTTTTAATTATATCACGGTTGCAAGTAATCATTAAATCAGGAATTACATTATTTTCTTCATCCAGGTATACATCAACACCATCAGCAAATACCTTACACTTTTTTCCTTTTAAATAATTGCCAACTATAATAGAAAGATTGACTATCACTGTATTGTGGTTTGGAACAGGTCTGGGGGTCATATAAACTATTTCGCCATTTAATATCTCATAATCCATATTATCTTTACTAAAAGCTAAATTATTCATACATTCAACTCCTTGTTCTTTTAATGTTATTATAATTCATCTGATTTTATTTATCAATAATAATAAATGAAATACACCGTTTTTATTGGTGCTATAATTTACCTGAAGATAAATTATAACACCGACTTTAAATTATATTTTTTCATTTTACGATAAACGTTAGATAAATCAAGTTTCAATATTTGTGCAACCTTTACCGGGGATTTGTACTGTTCCAGAAGGTTAAGCAATAATTGCTTTTCACATTTATCCATGTAAGAGCTTAGGGAAAATGTTTCATCATAATGTAAGTCATTATCTATAACCGGTGACACATTTATTTGCGAAATTATGTTGATGGTTTTATCTTCGTGCTGCAGCGGAGATTCTAGCGGAACAGCTGAAATTATCAATTCTGTATCAGGAGATGAAATAATAAGCCGTTCGATAAAATTTCGTAATTCCCGTACATTTCCAGGCCATTTATAAGATAGCATGGCATTTAGCACATTTTCATCCAACGCTTTTACACAGTTGTATTTTTTGCAGAAATATTGCATATAAAACAAAGATAAAGGGATTATATCTTCTTTGCGCTCACAAAGTGGCGGAATATAGACTGATACTACATTAATACGGTAAAATAAATCTGAACGAAAAAGTCTTTCGTTAACAAGAGCCGGCAGGTTCTCATTTGTAGCGCATACAAGACGAAAGTCAATTTCTTTTGGTGTAACAGATCCCAGACGTGTAACTTGTTTGGTTTCAAGTACACGCAGAAGCTTCGCCTGCAGCCCGAGCGGCATAGAGTTGATTTCGTCTAAAAATAAGGTGCCACCGTTAGCCGCTTCAATCAAACCTTCTTTACCGGAAGAAGACGCTCCGCTGAATGCACCCTTTTCGTAACCATATAATTCAGATTCCATGAGATTTTCGGGAATTGCAGCACAATTTAATACAACAAAAGGACCTTTTTTGCGAAGGCTGTTCTGATGAATGTATTTTGTCAAAACTTCTTTACCGACACCTGATGGCCCGGAGATCAATATTGAGGCATCAGTCTTTGATACCTGAGACATCATTTCCAGCAATTGTTTCATTTGAGGGCTTTCCGCTATAATATCAAATTGCAGATCCTTGGGATTTACTATTGAACCTGTAATGACGTGTTTGTTTAATATGCCGGTCTGAATGCGCTTGCTCGTTTTTTCAATTGGTTCCTGTGTAAAAAATATATATTTAATTGAACCATCTGGATTAAAGGTTGGGGTAGCGGTAGTAAAAAAATGATATACTTTATGAAATAAAAAATCATTAATTGTGACAATAGATGTCACAGATGCTTTTTTTTCTATAACCATATCCCAGACACTGGAAGTCAGGTATCCCTGTTCTTTAAATTTCGGAATAGACATACCCATATAACTATCCCGCGATCTATTAAGAAGATTACAATATTCATTGTTAACATAAAGATAATTGCCTTCCGCATCCAATACAAAAATACCAATATCTATATTTTCCAGTATTGTTGTTAAAAACTCGTAACTATATTCCATAAGATTCTCCTGTTACTTTTTTATTAATAATTAATATTATCATTTGATTTGCAATATTGCAAGAATAAAATGCGATAATGCAAATTTTTGCGTTTTCGCCATTAAATTTTTAATAAAAACTTTTAATTAAAATAAAATTCAAAGAATTATATTGCGTAAAGTTATGATGTGCTTTCAACACTTTAATGAATTGTAATTTTAAATAATTATATCAATTTAAAAAAATAGCACAAATTGGCATTATAGTTGCTATTAAGAGGTTGTATTAAAAAATATAGTTTTTGAATGGAATTATGGAGGTTAATATTATGAGAATTGCTATTGTAGGTTGTGGAGCTATGGGCACTGTTCTGGGTGCATTCCTGACCAAGAATGGGTGCCCTGTAGATTTTATTGATAGCTACGAAGAGCATGTAAAAGCATTGAATGAAAAGGGTGCTCATATTATTGGAAAAGTTGATTTTACGGTTCCTGTCAAAGCATATACACCTGATGAGATGGAAGGTATTTACGATATTGTCTTTTTGTTTACTAAACAAACAGCTAATGAAGTTATTCTTCCTCAGCTGCTTCCTCATCTAGATGAGAACAGTACTGTTTGTACACTTCAGAACGGTGTACCGGAACCTTTTGTTGCAAAGTATGTTGGTGAAAGCCGTACAGTTGGAGGTGCAGTATTATGGAGCGCAACTTTTTCTGCTCCCGGAGTTTCAGAATTGACCCAGGATGTAAGCAACCTAGATCATTTTTTTGACATTGGAGAAATCAACGGAAAAGTTACCGATCGTATTAAGAAAATTGCAGAGATTCTGAATTATATGGGCACAACATCAGTGTCAACTAACCTTATGGCTTCCAGATGGGGCAAACTGGTTAACAATGCATGTGTGAGCGGGATGTCTGCTGCCTGCGGGTGTACGTTTGGAGAAGTGATGAACAATGAAAAGGCAAGAGCTTGCGTGAGTTATTTAGGACGCGAGGTTAATGTATGCTGTGAGGCAGAAGGCTATGAATTACCACTATTGGTTTTAGGTTTATCTCCTGATTCATTATCACTTAAAGACCAAGAGCAATTTGATGAAAATCAGCAGATGTTTATATACATGTATTCTTTCGCTCCCGGTGCTAAGGCAAGTATGCTTCAAGATTTGGAAAAAGGTAAGGTTACAGAAGTTCAAATGATTAACGGTTACGTTTCTGAAATAGGCAAGAAGCATGGGATTCCAACTCCTTTTAATGATACTGTTATCGAAATTGTTAAAAAAATTGAGAACAAGGAATTACCTTTATCTATGAGCAATCTGGAATATTTTAATGATGATTGGTTCACTTACGATATGTATAAAGCAAAATAATGTAAGTTAAATTTATGAATATAACAAATAAAAATGAATGTTTAGGAGGGTATTATGAAAGATAAAGTAATAATTTCATGTGCTTTAACAGGTGCTCTGACACCAAAAGAAAAAAATCCGGCTGTTCCATACACACCTCAGGAAATAGCTGATGCTGCTTATGCATGCTGGCAAGCAGGAGCTGCTATTGTGCATCTTCATATGAGAGATGATGAGGGTAAAGGTACAATGGATGTAGAAAGATTTAAAGAAAGTGTGCGATTAATAAGAGAGCATAAGGATTGTGATGTAGTAATTAACTGTACATCATCTGGTGGATTTGTTTCAAATGAAGATTATAGAATGACTCATTTTACTGAAATTCCTGAAATTGAAATGGGTTCATTCGACATTGGTTCTTTTAATTGGGGAGATACCTTTGTATTTGATAACAATCCTGGCTTCTTAAAGAAGTTATGCAATGTTTATAATCAGTACGATGTTAAACCGGAAGTGGAAATTTTTGATTATGGTATGCTTGGAAATGCTAAATACTACATTGAAAAAGGACGTATTAAGAATCCTATGTGGTGTCAATTGGTTCTTGGTGTTTTAGGCGGAATGGATGCTACAGTTGATAATTTATTATACTTAGTCAGACATTTGCCTGAAAATGCGATATGGTCGGCTACAGGCATCGGAACCGGACATCTTCCGATCATGTATGCAGCTTTAGCATTAGGCGGACATATACGTGTTGGTCTTGAAGATAATCTTTATATGTCTCGTGGAGAGAAAGCAACAAACCCGTTAATGGTTGAAAGAGCCGTAAGAATAGTTAAGGAATTCGGCAAGCAGCCGGCTACTCCTGCAGAAGCACGTGAAATTCTTGGAATTAAGCCATTTGTCCGCTAATATAGCTGATTTTATAATTTAAGCAAGGTATATGTTGTGCTGTACCCTGCTAATTCGTTAAATTTTAGGAGGTAATTATGAATAACAAAAGAGATGCTGTGATAGTGGCTTATGGACGCTCACCGCTTGCTAAAGCATTTAAAGGTTCTTTCGCAAAGACTCATCCCATAGAATATGGTGCACAGACACTGAAAGGTGTCATTGCAAAGCTGCCTGGTTTTGATCCGGCTGTTGTTGATGATGTCATTGTAGGATGTGCTACACCGGAAAAATATACAGGTTATAATGTAGGCCGTTTGATTGCTCAGCGTGCAGGTTTTCCTGATTCTGTCCCGGGTCAGACAGTAAATAGATTTTGCTCATCCGGTCTTCAGACTATAGCCGCAGCTGCAAATGCTATTATGGCAAATCAAATGGATGTAGTAATAGCCGGCGGTATTGAAATGATGACTGATATGAACATGATATTTCCAAAGGAATATCAGGACACGATGTTAGCAGAACAAATTCCTGGCACTTACATTCCTATGGGCGTGACTGCTGAAAATGTTGTTGAACGCTGTGGTGTTACGCGTCAAGATATGGAAGCCATGGCTGTAGAAAGTCATAGGAAGGCAGCAGCAGCTCAAGCAGCCGGAAAGTTCGTTGATGAGATTATTCCAATAACAGTAAATACTGACGATGGACAGGTTGTTGTCTCTCAAGATGAAGGCATTCGTCCAGGTACAAAAATGGAAGACCTGGCTGCACTTAAAACACCATTTAAAGAGGATGGTTCAGTAACTGCAGCTACATCGTCTCAAATGACTGACGGTACAAGTTTTGTTGTACTGATGTCACGGGAAAAGGCGGAAGAACTTGGCTATGCTCCAATAGCAAAATTTGTTTCATTTGCTGTGGGCGGTGTTGCTTCTGATGTTATGGGTTTAGGCCCTATCGTTGCAGTGCCTAAAGTTATGAAGCGTACAGGTCTGACTGTTGATGACATGGATGTAATTGAAATCAACGAAGCATTCGCATCACAAGCTTTGGTTTGTATCCGTGAATTAAATTTGCCTTTAGAGAAGGTTAATCCAAATGGCGGCGCTATGGCCTTAGGTCATCCGCTTGGCGCTACAGGAGCAATCCTTACTTGCAAGGCATTGTCTGAACTGAAACGTACCAACGGAAGGTATGCATTAATCACAATGTGTATTGGCGGAGGTATGGGTGCAGCGGGAATTTTTGAAATGGAGAAGGGTAAATAGATTATTATTCAATGATTTAAGAGGCATTGGTAAGAAAATTAAGGAGGCATATTATGATATTTAATAACAGAGTCGCAGTTGTGACGGGCTCAACCCAGGGAATTGGGCTTGCAATAGCTAAAAGGCTTGCTAAAGAAGGTGTAAAAGTTGTTGTAACTGCAAGAAATATAGAAAAAGTAAATGAAGTTGTTGCTGAGATAAAAAACGATGGCGGAGAAGCTGTCGGATTTAAATGTGATGTGACAAACAGGGAAGAAGTTAAGTCTCTTGGAGAAAAGGTGGTTGAGAAATACGGAAGTATTGACATATTGGTCAACAATGCAGGGATAACAAGAGATGCGTCCTTTAAAAAGATGACCGATGAACAATGGGATGAGGTTCTTACAGGTGATTTGAAGTCAGTATTTATTGTTACACAAGAGTTGAGCAAATATATGGAGTTAAATAAATATGGCAGGATTATCAACTTAAGTTCAGTTGTTGGTCTTTCAGGTAATTTTGGACAGGCAAATTATACAGCAGCAAAAGCAGGGATACTTGGATTTACTAAAACACTGTCAGTTGAGCTTGGTAAAAAGGGAATTACAGTCAATGCTGTAGCACCGGGATTTATTGAAACAGCCATGACACAGGAAATTCCAGAAAAGATTAGAACGGAAATCATTGCAAGCATTCCGGTGGGTAGAACAGGAACGCCTGAGGATATTGCAGCAGCTGTGACATTCCTTGCATCTGAGGAGGCTGGATTTATAAGCGGAGTTACACTTAGTGTTAATGGATCAATGTATAGAGCATAAAAAATATGGGGCATCTAAGTATCCATAATCATAAATCCTCATTATACTTTAAAAATACTTTAAAAGATTATAAAAACAGATTAATAAAATGAATAGAGAAAATTGTATATTAAAAAATATTAAAATCCAAAGGAGAAAAATATTATGAATACATTTGCTATTATTGGACTTTTTTTAGCTGTAATAGTACTTGCTGTTGGTGCCTACAGAGGATTAGGTGCCCTTACATCAACACTGCTGGCTTCTCTTGTAGTAATACTTACAAATGGAATGGGCATATGGCAGGGTTTTTCAGAATTCTATATGAATGGCTACGTAGGGGCTTATGCCGGATATTTCTTGCTATTATGTAGTTCAAGCATGTACGCTAATTTTATGAATGAATCCGGCAGCGCAACTTCTATCGGGTATCAGTTTATCGATTGGTTCGGGAGAACTAAAGTGTTGCTTATTTGCTATGCTATTACTGTAGTGCTTACCTATGGTGGTGTAAGTTTGTTTGTTGTTATATATGCTTTAGCTCCAATCGCATACACGCTTTTTAAAGAAGCAGATTTACCGCGACATTTAATAGTAGCTGCAACAACAGCCGGCTCAGCGACAATTACAATGACTTCTCTTCCGGGCACACCAGCTCTTACAAACGTTATTCCTACAGAGTTTTTGGGAACGACATTAACTGCTGCTCCTATTTTTGGAATTATTGCTTCAATAGCATTTATTGTAATGACTGTATATTATTTTAACTACATTGAAAAGAAAGCAAAGACTGATAACGAACATTGGGTAAATCCTGATGGATTAGATGTTGCAAAAAATGAAATTCAGGACCGTAGCATGTTACCGTCATCTGTGAAAGCATTCTTACCGATAATAGTATTACTTTCAATTATTTTAGCGGGAAGCAGATTTGGACTTAATTCTACCATGCTTGCTACAGGAGCTATGTTAGCCGGTACTGTGGTTGTATATGTTCTTAACCTTGATAAATTCAAAGGAAAAAGTATTAAAAAGATAATATCTTCTGGATTAGAAGGCGGTATAGGAGCTATTGGAGGATTTGCAGGAGTTGTTGCTTTTGGAGCTGTTGTATCAAACTCTCAGGCTTTTGCATCAATAGTGGAATGGGTATTAAGCTTAAAAATGAATTCGTATTCACAGGGTGTTTTTGCTACGATGGTGGTATCTGGGATAACAGGATCATCATCCGGAGGTTTAAGAATAATGTTCAGCTCATTTACAGACAGTTTTTTAGCATCAGGTGTAAATTTAGACCTATTGCACCGTTTGGTGAGTATAGCTGCCGGTGCATTAGATACTTTACCTCATTCACCGGGAATATTCCTGACACTTGCAGTACTTGGACTTACTCACAAAGATGCATACAAACATATATTTGTGACAAGCGTAGTAATACCAACTATTATTACATTAGTATCTTTAGCAGTACTAGTTATGTTTTTCTAAAAGGTAGAAGTTTTTATAATTATATATTAATTAATATGAAATACTGCGATGTGATAGATGCATCGCAGTATTACTAACTTTTTTTAAGAGATATGATAGTTATAGCGTATTAGTACAGTCATATAACTGCAAATAAGTTTTATATAGGTAACATAAATAAGATTAAGTAAATTAATTTATTGAGTAATAATTAAGAAGTTTATAGGAGGAAAATATGAACTGGTGTGATGAATATAAACAAAAATTAATGAATGCAGAAGAAGCCGCCAGACTAATTAATTCTGGGGAAAGAGTTTATGTCGGTACTAGCTCCAGTGCATCTTTTGTATTGATGAAGGCGTTGTGGGACAGGCGAAAAGAGCTTGAAAATATTGAGATAACAAGTAGTCTGGTATTAAAACCAATGCCATTATATGAGGAAGCAGAAGGGAATCCATTTGCATTTGGAACTTTTTTCATGGGAGTTCAAGAAAGAAAGGCCAGAGACAATGGATTAAAGCTAAACTTCACATCGGTCCATCTCAGCCAGGTTGATATTTGGTGTAAAGAGGTAGCGAGACCAGATGTATGTTTATTTGACGTTTCAGAACCGGATGAAAATGGGTATATGTGTTATGGTCCATCAGGCATAGCACTTAATAAATTTCTGAAAGAGGGCGCAGACAGGGTTATCCTTCAGGTTAACAAGCAGACACCGTATATATTTGGGCAGAACAACTTGATACATGTTTCTGAAGCAGATGCAATAATCGAGGTGGATGATGCACTGACAACTTTAGCAAACCCGGAAATAGACGAGACGACAAAGACGCTTTCAAATATTATTGTTGACCAGGTTCCGGACGGTGCGACTATCCAGCTTGGACTGGGCTCATTGTCAACTGCAATAGGATTTGGACTTGGTAACAAAACTGACCTTGGGATCCACTCTGAATTGCTGAGCGAGCCTATGCTGGAATTAATAATTAATGGAAATGTTACAAACAAGTACAAAGGATTTATGGATGGAAAAAGTGTTTTTGGATTCGCTCTTGGATCTGCAGAATTATACAAATATCTGAACAGGAATGAGAAGGTTTATGGTGCAGAATTTCCATTTGTAAATGATCCGATCAACATTGCGAAAAATAAAAATATGATTTCAATAAATTCAACTATGGCATTAGATATTTTCGGTCAAGCGGCATCTGATTCATTGGGATGGAAGCAACAAAGCGCCACTGGCGGACAACTGGATTTTGTAAGAGGAGCCCAGAGGTCGGAGGGTGGCAAGTCTATTATTGCAACCACCTCAAGCTTTATAAAAAACGGGAAGAGAATCAGTAAAATATTAACCGCATTCCCCGCAGGAACAGCAGTTACAACACCAAGATCTGATATTCAATATGTTGCTACCGAGTACGGTTGTGTGAACTTAAAGGTATTAAATATGTCAGACAGGGTAAGGGCAATGATTAGCCTTGCTCATCCGGACTTCAGGGATCAGCTCATGGAGGACGCTGAAAGATTTAATCTTATATGATTATAATAAATATCACAAATTATGAACTACAATTTGTGATATTTATTTTTTTGAGGCAAACAGAAATGAATTTGAAATACCTCCTATACCTTACAAAAGCAATGCAATAAATACCTAAAAATAAAAGCGGTAATATACCTCTAATATCTTTTTAAAATAGTGGGGGAGGCAGAAATATACAATTTAATAATAATGAGTTACTTGATTAATGTACATACTTAATAGTATAATGATAACAAAGTGTGTGAATCTAAATATGAAAGGAAATTTATATGAAATGGTTAAATAAACTTGAAAGAAAATTTGGTCGATACGCTATATCAAATTTAATGTATTACATAATTGGGATAACCCTAGCAGTATATATTGTACAATATGTATTAAATATATCAGCTTATCGCTACTTGGCTTTCATACCCGGTTTAATTATGAAGGGGCAGGTGTGGAGAATAATAACCTTTATTTTTATACCGCCGGCTTCATCAATTGTTACCATTGCATTTGTTATGTATTTTTATTACATGATGGGTACGACTCTAGAAAATGAGTGGGGGACGTTTAAATTTAATATTTACTACCTCTTTGGTATGATAGGTACAATTATCGCGGCATTTTTAACAGGTGACGGAACCAGTGTCTATTTGAATTTATCATTATTTCTGGCATTTGCTTATTTGTTTCCCGATATAGAAATATTACTATTCTTTATACTTCCTGTTAAGGTTAAGTGGATTGCATATATGGACTGGGCGTATTTCATTTTTAGCTTGATTTTCGGAACCATGAGTACAAGAGTAGCCGCTATAGCATCGTTGATTAATTTCTTTATCTTCTTTGGAGATGATTTTATTAACTATATAAAACACCAAAGGAAATATGGTGCAACAAGAAGAAATTTCAAAAGAGAAATGAAAAAATATAAAGACGGTTGGAAATATTGAAGTTCAAATTGAACATATGACAGGTAAAACTACTATAGAGATAAACGCACGTAATAGTAAATAAGATATTAAATTTGAGGAGGATTTATGAAAACTATGAATGCAAAAAATATATGCATGATATTATTAATTCTATCTTTATCTATAGTTGGATTGGTAGGTTGTAATAAAGATAATCCTAGTAAAGAAGTGGAAGATGCAAAAGAGGAAGCCAATTCCGGTTCTAAATCAAATTTTACAGCCACACATCAAATAGAAATAGAAGTAGAAAACTACGGAACTATTTATGTGGGTTTAGATGAAGAAAGTGCTCCAATTACAGTTAATAATTTTATTAAATTAGCTGAAGAGGGTTTTTATGATGGGCTGACTTTTCATAGAATAATTTCCGGATTCATGATTCAAGGGGGTGACCCGCTTGGTAATGGAACGGGTGGATCAAATGAGAAAATTAAAGGAGAATTTGCTGAAAATGGAATTGAAAACACATTGTCTCATACAAGAGGAGCAATATCAATGGCTCGCTCAAATGATTATAATAGTGCCAGTTCTCAATTTTTCATTGTTCATGAAGACAGTACATTTTTAAATGGCAGCTATGCAGCTTTTGGATATGTTACAGATGGGATGGACATTGTTGATAAAATATGTTCTGAAACACCAATCCAAGATAAAAATGGCACTGTATTGCATGACGATCAGCCGGTTATTAAATCTATTAAGGTAATAAAATAAATCTCTTGGAAATAAAGAAGCGGGTTTCAGGAAATATTATGAATATTACGGAGGAAATAGTGGAGATTTGACAAAAATCTCCACTATAATACGTCTGTTTTATGTCGCAAAATATCTATTTTGCGACATAAATTTGTTATTTCCCTTGATTTTTTCAAGGGTTATTTTTTGTTCATTTTCCAATGTACTGATAGATATTTTGCGACAAGGTGACTTTAATCTTCTCTTTTTAGAATTTCTTCCACTTCTTTTATTCCAAAAACTTTGTAAATTTTTTTTAAGCTTTCGAAACTTGGTTGTGTTTCATTTCTTTCAACTTTACTTATTGCGGATTGGTAGACTCCTAATTTTTCTGCTAGTTGTTTTTGAGATAGATTATATTTTTCTCTAAGTTCCTTGTACAAAATATTGTCCTCCTTTCTTTTTTTCTCTTGACATATCCCTATAGGGATATTATTATATTCTTATAAGGTTATTGTGTCTGTCATATTGTGTCTATATACCTTAGAAAAGTTTTTAATGATACATTATACCATTATAAGGGTTAAATCGCAAATAAGGCATTTTAAAGCCTCAAAAAAAAATAAAGGAGCATTTTTATGAGCGGTCGAGATTTAAGAAGATTAATTGATTCAAAATGCGTCCCCTGCTGTTACTTTCTAGGATGCAAAATTCAGGAAGGCTTCAAAGAATTATCCACTAATACAGTTGTACAACAAAAAGATTATGACAAGCTTAATAATTGCTTGTTTTGTAAACCAATAAAAAATTAAATGGAGGTTTAAAAATGAAACAAAATTGTATCCTTACTTTCGCAAAGGGGTATCGTATGGAGAATGACCAAAAGACTGGCTATAATGAAGGAATAAGTCTTCATTATTTGCTAAAAGATAATTTGTCTCCTACTGGTGATGATAAAGAGCGTGGTATTAGGTTTTCTAAGAGTTCAGTTCCTCTTGAAAAAGGAAAAAACATTGTTAAAGTCCCTGGCTTGTATGAGTTTGATTTTGATATCAAATCTGATGCTCAAGGTAAGATTCTCTTAAAGCTTACGGATTTGAAATATTTATCAGAAGTTGAACTTTTGTTTCCGGGTATCTAATGGAATCTCAAGTATTTGTCTTATCAGCTGAACAATTTGCTGAAATTGTCTCAAACCAGGAACTTATTATTCAACGTTTAGAAAAGTTTGATTTACTTGTTGATTCTGTTTTGCAGCTTAATGGATATTTCTATTTGTTGATATTTCTAATGTTAGGTGTAGGTATCTTTTACCTATTCTATAGATTTCTAAAAATATTTATATGAAAGGAGTACATAATTATGGAAGGTGGATTAGTTATTACCTCTGCTATGTTGGCACCAATAACAGAAAGCATTACTGGTAACCTTAACGTGCTGTTGCCTGTAGGTATCGGAATCATGGCTATTATGATAGGCGTATCCTTAATACCTCGTATCGTGTACAAGTTCTTCTAATTAACAAACTGCCCTGCTCTATTCAATTAGGGCAGGGTTATTCTTTTGAAAGGAGAAAAAAATGAAGAAAATTTTTGTTTTTATATTGATATTTATAATGTTTTTTACTTTTAATGTAAATGCTGAGACTGTACCAACTAAAGTGTTAGAAAAATATAATTTGGTTTTACAAACTAAGCCTTATGCTGTTATTGCTTATTATAACGGTTCTTATTTTATATGTTATGGTGATTATCAAGATAAGCCTGTTGTTCGTTCTTCTGATTATGCATTAACTTTTATTGAAGATGGTAAGAGTATAAATACTTCTAGTCGAATTTATCGTTTCGAAACTTCTGATAATGGTAATACATTTAATTTTATTGATGGTTCTTCTTCTTTTAAGGGGGCTTTTAATTCTTCTGGTAAGCTTTTGTTCTCTAATTTTGATATTTATATACAGGTTGAAAATACAAAATTAGATGTTTTTTTTTCGGTTCCGGCTCCTCCATTCCTCCCGGCCAAGGAGACAACTTCCCTTGTCCCAATTGTGGGCAAACAATCAGTTCCTATCCTTGTAGTATCTGTGGCTATACTGGCTCTGATGATGGCAGCGACATTGATACCTCGGGTATTATATCGACTCTTGTAAGTGTTTTTGATGCTATTAAAGAATTACCTACTAAAATTATTGGTGGTATTGTTCAGGGAATTTCCAATCTTTTGAAAACTTTATTTATTCCTAGCGAAAATTATTTTATAAATAAATTTTCTGAAATACAGTCTAAAATAGCAGGACAATTTGCCTATGATATTACTTTTTTACAAACATTGCAATCAGTAGGACCAAGACAAATTAATAATATCGAAGTTGACATAATGGGCGTTCATGCTACTGTTATTCGTTTTGATTTCTTGTCTCAGGCGGTTGACTCTATTCGTCCATTTATTCAAGCCTGGCTCTACTTCTTGTTATTACTTTATCATGTGAATAATGTGTTTAAGCTACTTCGGGGTACTCCTTTGTTTGAAATGACAGGTCATTCTATTTTGCAGATAGGTGGTCAAGGTCAAAATTTGCTTACTGGCGGTGATAAATAATGATTATTGAGGGTATATTAAATATTCTTTTAAATGGTGTAACAACTTTGATTTTGGCTTTGCCTAACGTATCTCAGCAGATTCTAGTTATTGATTCTATGTTTAATATAATATCTTATGGGATATGGATATGCGGTCAGGTAACTTTCTCTCTTCTTATTGGTAGTGTTGTTACTTGGATAACTATACATATGGTTTATGCTGTTGTTGAATGGATATATAAGAAAATACCTGGTGTTAATTAATTTTATTTAATTCTGCTGTCCGCAACGTTTACGAGCGGACAGCTTATTAAATTAATTAGGAGATTATAATGAATAAGAAAATATTAAAATTAATTCATAAATTTTATGAAGTTGAAACAATAAAATTATTAGATTTCATCAAGTGGAAAATATGGGACCTTTATAATTATAAAAAATATGGTAAGCCTGTTCATTTATTTGGCATCAGGTGTATTGCTGGCATGTATGGACAAGGTAAAACTGTAGCACTTACTAATTTAGCAATTAATTATAGGTCAAAATATGGTGATAAAATTTATATATGTTCAAACTTTGGATTGGGTATACAAGATTTTCCGTTGAAAAATATTAATGTAATTACAAAACATTATGATAAGCCTGTTATTTTCTTATGGGATGAAGTTCAAAACGATTTTCCGGCTACTGACAAGGTCTTTTCTCGTGAAGTTCGTGAAGCTCTAACGCTTAATCGTAAAGGTAATGGTAAAATGTTTTATTGGTGTTCCCAAGACCATGAATTGGTTCACAAGACTATTAGACGTCTTACTATTGAATATGGTAAAGTTAGAACTCTCTTTGGTAGATATACTAAAATTAGATGGTATCTTAAAGAAGATTATGAAATGCTTACTGAAGAATTGAATATTGATAAAAAGAGGAAAATAAGACCTTTACGGGTTGAAAGTTTCATCCAGTCTAATTATATCAGAAGTTTGTATAATAGTTATGGTATTGATAATGGTGAGCGTATAACTAGTGATTCTGATAGAAATGTTGTTAGTATTAATAATTTATTTGGTTAGTTTTGAAAGTTATCCTGCAAAAATGTTAATGGCTGCTCTGTGATCCTTTTGCATCAGCGTCCAATGAAGCATGTTTTTGCAAGATAACTTTCTTTTTGTCTATGGGGGTATGGGGTACTCCCCATATTAGCGGGGTCCGGGGTGGAACCCTGGTATCTGAACTTTCGAAAATTTTTCTGCGGTTAGCCTTGTTGAATTTTGCCTGCTAAAGCCTAAAATCGTTGATTCTGCTTGTTAGTATAGTTTCTACAATTAAAGTTGCCTGCTCTCCCACTCCCTCATTTAATTTGAAGAAAGTGTTTTAGGGGGTTCCAAGGGGTCTCCCCTTGTGTAGGTGATGAATTCTTATTTTTCTTTAGTTTTACTCGCGGCTTTAGCGCCGTAACTTTTGTATTTTCGTAAAAATATTTTTCTTTCAAATTTCAATAGTTTTATGCTTCCTTGATTACTCTGGTCTTTCAGCTCCGCTAGCCGTTGGCATAGGTCTTGCAATTACTAGACTTAGTATCATTATTCAGTCACTTATCTCTAACGATAACCCTATTAAAATTTTTATTTTTTCTTTTCTTTTTTTATTTTTTTACCTTAAGGTGTTTTGTTACAGTTTTGTAATCCTCCAGGTGCACCTTTGATAATCAAATTAATTTACCTTCAGCAGTGACTAAAAATATTAATATTGACTTAATTTGTACTTGACATAACCTTATAGGAATATTATAATTAAAATAACCTTATAAGGTTATTTCTAGAGAGGAGAAAATAAAATGTCTAAAGGAATGGTTATAAACAAAGAATTTGAAAATGCAGTAAATGAAAATGCAGTAAAAGAAATGGAATTGCAACATGAAATGAAAATTAATTTTAAAGAAGGTGTTGCATCTCAAATGTGTAGAATGCTTCAAGGTGGTTTTACATTTGCAGTTGAGAATGTATATCTTTCATCTGATTGTAAGTCGAATAGATTAAGAGGTTATTGTACTGCTCTGCTTTGTGGCTGTTTTATTGATGGTGTTGAATTTGACCGTTTATTTGAACTTTGTGAGAGGGTTTAAATATGAGTATGGACAATATGAAAAATGATATATTTGTTGCTTTAATTTTTGGCTTTGTATTTGCTATTTTAATATTTATCAATTATAAATTCATTGATTTTTAGGCTTTTTTTATGAAATTATATGGCGCTGTCAACGTATATTATTATCCTCTTAAAAAAGATAATCCATATAAAATAGTGTTTCATAAGGAAAGATTTATTCCTCCTGATTTGCAGATGCATTTTGAAGATGTTGAGAGTGAAGTAGAAAAGAAATTTAATGAGTTTAGTGAAGGAGAGAAGTTGTTGAATAATATAGCACGTGTTAAGACAAAAATAAGAGATTATGCATTTTGTAACCCTTGGGACTATTTTGTTACATTTACATTCAGTGATGAAAATATAGACAGGTATGATTTGAAAGAGGTTAAAAAACGTATGGGACAGTTTTTTAATAACTATAAGAAACGCAAAAATCCGGATTTTTGTTATTTGCTTGTTCCTGAATTTCATGCTGACGGAGCTATCCATTTTCATGGATTGGTTAAAGGTATTCGTGATGTTGATTTGCATGAGTTTACTTCTATTCGTTCTAATGATGCCTATATTGTTAAATGTAAGGCTGATGGACAGGCTGTTATGGCATATAATAAGCTTCCTGTTTACATACTTTCACAGTTGCAGAAAGGACTTAAAGTCTATGATTTTTATGAGTTCTCTCAAAGGTTCGGATATACTACTGTTGAGCCTATACGTAATTCAGATGCTGCTGCTAACTATATTTGTAAGTACATTACTAAGGATTTGGTATCTCTTCCCTTACATACTTGTTGTTATTTAAATTCTAAAGGACTAAAAACACCTGAGATTGTTCATCAAGATTATGGTGGTATCATTCCGAAATGTAATTACGAGAATGAATTTGTTGCAATAAAATGGATTAATAATCTCGAAAATTATAACTCAATTCTCATGGATGTCTAAAGTCCTATAGGAATATTACGTCGGAAAAGTATCTATTTTGCGACATAAGCAATGAAGGTGTTGAGGTAGGGGCTTTAAATTCGTTTAAATTTCAATGATAAGCTCTCTTAGGACTTATTTGTCAAAACTGTATTGATTTTTATTATTATAGCTAGTTTTTTACATTTAGCTCTTGAATTTTTTGCTCAAATGTTTTTTAGTTTTATAGTATCATAATTAAAAAACTTTTCATTATGATACTCATTATTAGCTGGCAATTTCATTAAACATTAAAAATTCACATCCATATAATGAAATCTGCTTTTGTAAGTTTTTGATGCATTATCTTCAAAAAATCGAGGCTTTAAAATGCGTTTTAACGAAAGTTATTTTTGGAATCGACTATTTATACCTGAGGCTCTTCCAACTTTTGTTGATAATTTTATGCTTACGGTTTTTTATTAATAAAGAATATGAAAAACCTATTCAATATTTAGTGAATAATAAATTACTTACATTTAAGCATTTTATAAAATGCAGTTTTTAAAGAACTCCAGATTATTGACGTCATAAAATGTATTTTAACAAAAGTTATAATATTTTTGATACTAACATCTTAAAATGGCAAATGTAAAAAACATAATTACTTTTAATAAAGCTTGTGTTTTTTTCCATTTTTGTATATAATTTAGTTGATAAAGATTTTGCGACATTTTGTTGTGCTAAGGAGAAAACTATGTATGTAAATTACGGTGATCTATGCCCTGCTCCCATGAGTGATTTTTTAGAGTATATGTTATCTATCAGAGGCAGATCTGCTAAAACTGTCAGTGAATATTTTCTTGACTTAAGAACCTTCTATAGATTTTTAGTAATAAAATATAGACTGTCCTCCCAGGTTGAGGTATTTGATGAAATTGATATTAATATGGTTACTCTGGATACGCTTAAAAAAGTTAAAATCATGGATCTTCACGCTTTTGTGGGATTCATAGACAGAGAAAGAAATAATACAAACAGAACTAAGGCTAGAAAAATTGCATGCCTGCGCTCTTTTTTTAAATATTTATATTCCATTGTTAGGCTAATACCTGTAAATCCTGCAGTTGACTTAGAATCACCTAAAAAAAACAGTCGCCTTCCTGTTGCACTTACTTTAGATGAATCTAAGGACATGCTCTCCTCTATTAAAGGTACTAATGAAGAACGTGATTATGCAATTATTACATTATTTTTGAACTGTGGGTTACGATTATCGGAACTTATAAGTATAAATATTGATAAAATTAAAGGTGATACATTGACGGTTGTAGGAAAAGGTAATAAAGAGCGAACGATTTATTTAAATGATGCTTGTATTAAAGCAATAGAAGATTATTTGGCGGTCAGACAGGAAGCAAATCCCGGCCATGAAAATGCGCTGTTTTTAAGTAATCGAAAAACCAGATTCACTCAAAGAGGTGTGCAGCACATGGTGGATAAATATTTAACTGAAGCAGGCTTGTCAGGCAAACACTACTCTCCCCACAAACTGCGTCACACTGCTGCTACATTGATGTATCAATACGGTCATGTTGATATTCGCGCGCTCCAGGAGCTTTTAGGGCACGAAAGTGTTTCAACTACACAAATATATACTCACATTGATAAAAAACAGCTTCGTGAAGCTGTGAATTTGAATCCTTTAAATCATGAATAATTGATGTTCAGCAAAACTCGAAATATTATATTTGAGTCGGAAGGAATTAAAAGGAGTGCATACACATGGGGTATGTACTCCTTTATCATTTTATTATATTCTAAATAATCAAGATTCATTAAAACTGTATTCAGCTAAAGGTGCATTAAAGAAGAAGCAATTTTAAAGTACACCATCAGTGTTAATGTATCTACTATTGTAGTTATAAGCGGACCTGCCATTATAGCAGGGTCCATTTTTAGCCGTTTGGCTAATAAAGGCAGAACACCGCCTACAATTTTGGATACCATTACTGTGACAACAAGAGTGCATGAGACCGTTAAAGATACTATAAAACCAACTCTGTCAAGTAACATATTTTTTATAAAATTAACTGAGGCTAAAGTAATGCCTACTATTAAACTAATTCGAAACTCTTTCCATAAAACTTTCCATATGTCTTCAAGAGATATTTCGCCTGTTGCCAATCCACGGATTATCAAGGTTGACGACTGGCTTCCTGAATTACCGCCGGTATCCATAAGCATTGGTATAAACGCGGTAAGAATTACAACCGCACTTAAAACATCTTCATATTTTGCGATGATACCGCCTGTAAATGTAGCACCGACCATTAATATCAACAGCCATGGTATTCTTTGTTTAGCCAAAGTAAGGACACTGGAATCCAAATAATCCTCTTCTGATGGAGACATTGCAGCCATCCTTTGAAAGTCTTCTGTCGCCTCCTGCTCCATAACATCCATAATATCATCAACTGTTATTATACCTGTCATTCGGCGTTCCATGTCTACTACAGGCAATGCCAGGAAACCATATTTTTTAAAGATACCTGCTACTGTTTCCTGATCATCATGAGTGTTAACATAAATCACATCATCATGCATTATATCCTCGATGCTTTTATTATCATCTGAGACTACTAAAGACCGTAAAGACACAATGGCTTCAAGTTTTCTGTTGTTATCAATAACGTAGCATGTATATATTGTTTCCTTACTTAAACCTATAGCCTTTATATGCTTAAGAGCTTCTATTACGGTCATTTCTTTTTTTAGCTCTACATATTCAATTGTCATCAGGCTGCCGGCGGAATCAGCAGGGTATTTCAAAAACTGATTTATAAGTTTCCTTTCATCCTGTGTAGAGTTAGTTAAAATCTTGTTAACCAAATTTGCAGGCATTTCTTCGATAAGGTCAATCATGTCATCAAAAAACAATTCATCAAGTATATATTTTAATTCCTTGTCTGTTATTGCATTGATTATGTCTGCCTGATGTTCTGACGAAAAATATGAAAATACCTCAACTGCCACATTTTTAGGCAGCATCCTGAAAATAAGCAAAGTAATATGGTGTTCCAGTGGATTCAGCAATTCCGCAATATCCACTTCATTCATTTCAGATAACTTTTCTTTCAGTTCAATATACCTTTTTTGTTCAATTAAATCCATTAATATTTTTTCATTCATTTTGTTCCCTCCTTAATAGAGGGACTAAGTCCCTCATTATTTTGCAGGAACCGTACAAGGCTTGATTATGGTTCCTGTTAAAAGTATAGTTTCGTCAATTGTTATAATTCCAGGTAACGGGCCGGAATCCATAATCATCACTCCTCACATATCATATTCGTAACCACTTATTGTAGATATATTCAATTTCATCTTGAATTATCTTAAATGATCTTTTTAATTATAACACGTATTAGCTAAATTGGCAAAAAAAAGTTTCCAACTTATAAGGAGGGAAACTATGGAAATTTCATTTAAATTCTATAGGTATTTTTATTATATCACCTGGATAAATGGAGGCGTTATGAATGTTGTTTAATTTCGAAATTTCATAAATTGTTTTTCTAATATCTTTATTGTCATCATAATCAGAAGCTATGGACCAAAGAGTGTCTCCTTCCACAACCTTTATGTAATCAAATTTTGGTATGTCTTTTGAATATGCATTTAATGTAGTCATTGATGTAAAAGCTAAGATGCTTATAAGTAATATTGACATGAACATAAATCTTTTGAATTTTTTTATATCAGTTACTTTGTATCTATTTAATATTATCATAGTTCACCTCGAACATATTTTCTATTATCATTTTAGCAAAACTTATGTTCGATGTCAACATTTTTTTCAATTTTCTCAAACAAATGTTTGATTTATTCTATGTTCTATGTTAAAATATAGAAAAACAAAGAGGTGAACCTATGAATTTTGAAGGCTTAAGCGATAAGCAAATTAAGATACTGCAATACATAAAAAATGAGTTAACATTAAGGGGTTATCCTCCATCCATCCGTGAAATCTGCAAAGCTGTAGGTTTAAGCTCTACTTCTTCAGTACATGCTCACTTAAACACATTAGAAGAAAAAGGTTATTTGAAAAAAGGAAATAATAAACGAAGAGCTCTTGAATTAATTGACGTTGATGATATCTGCTGCAATATGCCAAAAAAAGAAATCGTCAATGTCCCCATCATAGGAACTGTTACTGCCGGACAGCCTATTCTGGCTGTGGAAAATGTGGACGACACCCTCCCTATTTCAATTGATTTTGTGGGAAATAAGGATTCATATGTTTTAAAAGTAAAGGGTGAAAGCATGATTGAAGCCGGTATATTAAATGGAGATTACGTAGTGGTTAATCAGCAGAATACTGCTGAAAACGGAGATATAGTGGTTGCCCTGATAGATGATGCAGCAACTGTAAAAACCTTCTACAAGGAAAAAGACCACATTCGCCTTCAACCTGAAAATAAATCAATGGATCCTATACTAATTAAGGATCCGTATATACTTGGAGTTGTTAAGGCTGTTGTTAGAAAATATTAAACATAAAACCCTTTTAAAGTTTATAAGTCATTTTTTTAGATATATTCAGCTGGATATATCTTTTTTTTATTTTATAGTTGTATATAATACAAAAGAAATTACTTTATTTTAGCTTTAGTATAATGATAATAGCTTCTTAAATTGCTATAATTGAATTATTAAATCTTATAATTAACGAAAGGATGACGTAGATGGAAATAAAGAAGAGTTTAAAAGGTGAACTTTTATTATTGTTAACAGCCATAATATGGGGTACTTCTTTTGTATCACAAAAACTTGGAATGAATTATGTTGAGCCATTTACCTTTGGGGCATCAAGATTTTTACTTGGCGCATTGGTTTTAATACCGGTTATTTTATTTTTTGATAAGAAAAATAGTGCAAACAGTGAAAATAAAATAATTTATAATCGAAAAGATTTGATTGCAGGCGGAATTTTATGCGGTGCATCGCTTTTTCTGGGAGCGTCTTTTCAACAGGTTGGAATTGTCTATACTACAGCAGGTAAAGCGGGTTTTATCACTGCGTTGTATATTGTACTGGTTCCTTTGTTCGGTATTTTTATGAAAAAGAGGATCAGCAAGTTGGTATGGATTAGTGTAGGTCTTGCTACGGTTGGGCTATATTTCCTCTGCATAAAGGAAGGATTTAATATACAACCCGGTGATGCCATTATAATGGCAGGTACAATTTTTTGGGCATTACAAATATTAATAGTGGATGCGTATAATGATAAAACTGAGGGTTTGAAATTATCCTGTATACAATTTATAACAGCAGGTATATTATCTGCAATAGCTGCTATAATCTTTGAAAATCCAAGTTTAGAAACAATAATTGATTGTTCCGGACCGATACTTTATACAGCAGTTATGGTGGTCGGAGTTGCATATACGCTGCAAATAA
Organism: Firmicutes bacterium UBA3553; assembly: GCA_002381185.1. Lineage (GTDB taxonomy): Bacteria > Bacillota > Clostridia > Tissierellales > Sedimentibacteraceae > Sedimentibacter. Next base: position 172,446 of record DFOA01000031.1, read on the forward strand.
TCGGCCAGAAAGCTACAGATCCTAATGTGGCTGCAATTATATTAAGCCTGGAATCATTATTTGCGGTAATAAGCGGAGCTTTCTTTTTGAAAGAAACTATGAGCATAAAGGAAATTGCCGGGTGTGTTCTGATGTTTGCTGCAGTAATAATCACTCAGATCAATCCAAAAGAAAAAACTGATGAAACAGAAGATTCATCAGCTAGTTATTAATAATTTTATATAATTTAATTGCAATTGATAGTTGTTCATAGAAGCTGCCTTCATAATTTTCCATGTTGAGCAGCTCTTTTATTTTGCCTATTCTGTATCTGACGGTATTTTTGTGCAAAAATAAAGATTCTGCAGTTTCAATTATTCTGCCTTCATTTTCAACATATTTGACAGTAGTTTCAAATAACTGAGTGTTGTACTTATCATCATGATTTTTAATGGGAAGTATTACTCTGTCATAGAATTTTCTTATCCAGATTTCATCAATATAAGGAAGAAGTATCATGTATATTCCAATATCATTAAACTCATTTAATGAGTTATTTGATATTTCTCCTGTCTTCTCAGAATAAAGACTTTCATTTATCGCATCGTCCAATTCTCCAAGATCATAATGAATGTCGCTTATGCCAATGTAATATTCATCTTTTTCAATATTGGCATTATCCAATAGAGCGTTTAATGTGGATTGTTTGTTACTGATTTTTTCGCCGGTATAAATCAATAAAATACCGTTTCTGTACTTTAAAACAGAGCTGTGCAAATCAAATCTTTTGTTTCTTCGTAATTTTTCTATTAAAAATATTATATTTGTGTTTTCAGAATGTGTTTTTCTCTTGCAATAAAGTATAAAAAACTGTTCTTTAAAGCTGCTGTTTATTTCTAACGCAATTTCCTTTACAGATGTCTTGTTCAGATTCTGCCTTATGAGGATATCAATCTTTCCCTCCAACAGGTCATAATTATCTGCCGTCTTTATATTCTCCATTACTTCGGTTATTATATCCTCAAAGTAAGCGCTGTTATCAAATATGAATATGGGAAAAGATTTTGAATTTGCATATTCAATAACCTCTGATGGAAGTTCGTTGTAATAAATATTTTTAACCGCTAAACCGCAAGATCTGTCCTCTATAAGGTTTTTAACTGCTTCCAGTATATATTCTGAATTATCCTTGGCAAACAACAAACTGGACAGCACAAACTCTCCTTTGATGAACTGCCCTTTCATATTAGAAAAAAACTCCCAGTCAAGTATTCCTACCTTTTCAATCAGATTATTCAGTCCGTCAAATCCTGATATTAGCTTGAAGTTTTTAAAGGTATTCAGCTTTGTCGCCTCTAATATTGTTATAGCCATGGATGCTCCCTAAAAGGGACCATATGGTCCCCCTTGATAGTTAAGTTTATTGTATAATTAGGTTTTTTATTTCTTCAAACTCCATCATCTTTTCAAGGGCCAGCATTACACCCAGTTTAGCATGGTCATAGAACAAACCGCCTTGAATATAGGCTATGTACGGAGGTCTCATGGGTGCATCGGCGCTTAATTCAATTGATGACCCTGACACAAAGGCACCTGATGCCATTATAACCTGATTTGTATAACCCGGCATATCCCATGGAACAGGAGAAACATGGGCGTCAACGGGAGAAGCTGCCTGAATTGCTTCACATAATTTAATAACCATATCTTTGTTATTAAATTTAATTGCCTGAATAATATCGCTTCTTTTATCATCTAATGTGGGAGTTATTTCAAATCCTAATGAATTGAATACTCCCCCAAATAAAAGTGCCCCTTTTAAAGCTTCTGACACTATGTGGGGAGCAAAAAATAGTCCTTGCAATGTGTTTCTTGTGCTTCCGTATGTAAGTCCTATTTCTCTTCCTACTCCAGGAGCTGTCAGACGGTTTGCAATCCTGTCAATAATAATTTTTTTGCCTGCAACATATCCTCCTGACAATGCGATTCCACCGCCGGGGTTTTTGATTAATGAACCAACCACAACATCTGCTCCTATATCTGATGGTTCAATTTCTTCTATGAACTCGCCGTAGCAGTTATCTACCATTATATAAATATTGGGATAAACTTCTCTAATTTTTTCTATTGCATTTTTTATTTTGGCTAATGTTAAAGCAGGTCTGAAGCTGTAGCCTGTTGAGCGCTGAATCATCAAAAGCTTAGTTTTCATTGTTACTTCTTTTACTGCGCTTTCCCAATCGATATCATTATTGTAAAGAGGAATTTCCTTATAATTAACTCCTATTTCTTTTAAATTGCAAGGTTCGTTCCCTTCCTGGCCAAGCACGGTAAGCATTGTGTCATAAGGACGCCCTGATATTGCAATTACTTCATCTCCATAATTTAACAGAGATGATAGTGTTAAATATAAAGCGTGTGTTCCAGATGCTATAGATGGTCTTACCAATGCATCCTCAGTGTGAAAAACAGATGCAAATATTTTTTCTGCTTTTTCTCTTCCCGGGTCATCATACCCATATCCCGTATTCCAATAAAAATTGGTGTAATCAAGCTTATGCTCCTGCATGGCACTGATGACTTTATATTGATTATATTCTCTGGTTTCTTCTATATTTTCAAAATATTTTTCTTTTATGGAACTTTCAATTTTTGTTACATAGTTAAAAACAGTTCTGCTAATGCCAAACTGTTTACATAATATATCTTCTGTCGACATTTTTACTCCTCTATAGTTTCATTGCTGAATAGTCTTACCTGCCTAAATGGCAGTATTGATGTAATTGCGTGCTTGTAAACCAACTGCTGGCCTTTATCTGTTTCAATGAAAACAACATAATTGTCAAAGCCGACTACAGTTCCCGTAAGCTTGTAACCATTGTTTAAAAATATTGTAATGGTTATTTTTTCTCTTCTTACGTTATTTAAGAAAGAATCCTGTAAATTGATATTATTCATTTTTTCCTCCTCATATATGGTTGTTTAAATATTCATACATTTCATCAACAGTTAAATCAATTTCATTAATATCTTTTATATGGAACCATTTCACATTTTCATCCTTAAGAAACCATGTATACTGTCGTTTAGCAAATCTTCTGGTATTGCGCTTAAGGATATTTACAGCTTCTTCAAAGGTTAAATTTCCTTCAAGATAATCAATTATTTCTTTGTAACCTATAGCTTGCATAGAAACCATGTCCCGGGTATACCCTTTTTCTAACAGCCCCTTAACTTCATCGATTAAACCTTCAGAAATCATTTTATCTACGCGTTGATTAATTCTTTCATAAAGAATTTTTCTGTCCATGGAAAGCCCCACTAAAATACATTCGTATTTATCGCTTGCCTTTCTTATATCTGTATTAAGTTCAGAAAATTTAATGCCAGTTATGTCATAGACCTCTAATGCACGTATAACTCTTTTTACATTATTTTTATGAATTTTTTCTGCTGCAACCGGATCAATTCTCTTAAGCTTTTCATAAAGAGCATCTTCACCATGTTCCTTATGATAATAATTATAGTAATCTCTTAATTTCTCATTGGATTTTGCATTTCCGAAATCTAAATCATATATAAGCGAATTTACGTATAAACCGCTGCCTCCCACTATAATAGGAATATTACCGCAGAGCTGTATGTTATCTATAATTTTTTCAGAATCTGCCTTAAAATCCGATACTGAATAATCTTCATCCGGACTGACAATATCTATCATGTGATGGACTATTCCCTGCATTTCATTCTCTGAAATTTTAGCTGATCCTATATTCATTTCTTTGTAAATTTGCACTGAATCAGCGGAAACTATTTCTGTTTTAAGTTTTTTTGCAAGTTCAACAGACACATATGTCTTTCCCACAGCAGTAGGACCTACAATTACTATTATTTTATTACCCATTTATTTTGAATTCCTTCATTAATTTTGTATTCTTTCAAACATTTTTTCAATTTCATATTTGGTCATTTTTATTATGATCGGCCTTCCGTGAGGGCATGTGTACGGATTATCAGCATTGCTTAAGTCGTTTAACAGCGCCTTAACCTCCTGAAGATGAAGCTTGTCACCTGCTTTAACCGATTTTACACATGCATTCTTAATTATTTTATCAAGCTCTAAATTTATGTCTTTTTTGCTTATGTTTTTCAGGGAATCAAGTATTGTATAAAATATGTCTTTTATATTTGAATCTCTGAAAATACCAGGTATGTTATTTATAAGTATAGCATTTATTCCAAAGTTTTCAAGGTCAAAGCCTAAATTTTCAAATATTTCTACGTTATTCATCGCAGCGTAGTAATCCTCATAGGATAAATTGATTACTTCAGGCACTAAAAGCTCCTGACGAATAATTTCCCTTGAGTTAAACTGGTTTAAAAATCTTTCATAGTTTATTCTTTCGTGTGCGGCATGCTGGTCTATCATATACATTTCAGTTTTATCAAGGCTTTCGCATATGATATATGTATCCATTACTATACCTATAACCGACAGCTCAGGAAGCTTCCGCTCATCCTTTTCAATCTCAATAAAACTCTGCTGTTCTGGTTCATACTGCTGTTTCGGCTCATCATCAACTAAAACTTCTTTTTCTATTTCTTCTTCATCGGCTTTTTCTATGATTTCATCAAATATATTTTTAGGTTCATTATTTAAATTGATTTCAGTAAATTTAATATTGCTGTAATCATCCTGGTTAACTTCCCCGAATATATTACTTGGTCTTTTCGCTTCATAATTACTTAAATTTTCAAAGATCGAAGGCTTTATATTTTCAGACTTGCCTGAGTAATTGTGAATTATTGTTTCTTTTTTAACTTCCTTAATAATACTGTTTGAATGAAGCGCATCGAAAACTGCTCTTTTTATTTCGTTTAGCGTAAAATCTTCGTTTTGGAAACGAATTTCGGTCTTTGCAGGATGCACATTCACATCTACCAGGGACGGATCTATTTCTATTTTTAAAAAGCATGCTGGATACTTGCTTTTAGGAAGCAGCGTGTTATAGGCCGCTTCAATAAAATAGTTCATCCGTTTATGCTTTATATATCTTCCGTTTACAAAGACTATCTGAAGTTTTCTGTTGCCCCTATAATAGTTTAAATTCGTTGTAAAACCTGTAATTTTCAAGCTGCTGCTTTCATATTGCACTTTCAGCAGCGAGTTGTACAAATTCTTTTCGTAGAGGCTTGAGATAGTATTTAAGAAGTTATTTGTTTTAGGTGTTCTAAATGCAACATTGTTGTTGTTAATGTATTTGAACGAAATATTTTCTTTGCTCAATGCCAGGGAAACGACTATTTCATTAATATTGCCGCTTTCTGACGCATCACTTTTTAAGAATTTCTTTCTTGCAGGAACATTGTAAAACAGGTCTGTTACAGCAATGGTTGTTCCTACAGGGCATCCGATATCTTCTTTTGACACAATATTTCCGCCTTCAATAGTTACCCTTGTCCCAAGCAAGTCATCTTTGGTCCTGGTTATCATCTCCACTCGGGCGACTGCCGCAATGCTTGCCAGAGCTTCACCTCTGAAGCCGAGAGTATGAAGGGAGCTTAAATCATCGGAGGAAATAATCTTGCTGGTGCAGTGCCTTTTAAAGGCATCATCCACTTCATCTTTATCAATGCCTTTTCCGTTATCTGCTATACGTATTAGACTTTTGCCGCCGTTTTTAATTTCAACAATTATTTCATCGGCACCTGCATCTATGGAATTCTCGACTAACTCCTTGACTATTGATTTGGGATTTTCAATGACCTCTCCGGCAGCTATTTTATTAATGGTTTCATTATCCAACAAGTGTATTTTAGCCATAATATACCTTCTTAAATGTGTCTTGATTTTTCTATTAATTCGTTTAAAAGAGTAAATGCTTTTACAGGTGTTATATTGTTTATATCTATGTTTTTAATGCTGTCTGCCAGTTCCTTATATTCCTTGTTTTTGCTTTTTTCCAACGGGTCTGACTGGAACATGGATACCTGGAAATTATCAGTCACTCTTTCCTTTTTCTTTTTGGCAAATGGTTTATTTATGTCACTTTCATCCAATTGTCTTAATATTTCCTTTGCTCTAACAACAACATCATCAGGAAGCCCCGCAAGATTGGCAACCTGAATGCCGTAGCTTCTGTCTACGCTTCCCTCTGCTATTTTTCTCAGAAATATTATCTTATCATCAGTTTCTTTTATTAAGATTCTATAGTTTTTAACGCTTTTTAATTTGCTTTCAAGTTCTGAAAGTTCATGATAGTGCGTGGCAAACAAAGTCTTTGCCTTGATTTTTTTAGTTATATATTCAACAACGCTCCATGCGATGCTTAATCCGTCGTATGTACTTGTTCCTCTTCCTATTTCGTCCAGAATCAACAAGCTGTTTTCTGTGGCATTGTTAAGTATATTTGAAACCTCGCTCATTTCAACCATGAATGTGCTTTGTCCCTGAGACAAATCGTCTGAAGCACCTACACGTGTGAATATTTTATCCAGTATGCATATTTCAGCGCTTTTAGCCGGAATAAAGCTTCCTATGTGGGCAAGAAGAGCAATCAGTGCAACCTGTCTCATATAAGTTGATTTCCCTGCCATGTTCGGTCCCGTAATAATTGACATTCGTTGTTCCTTGTTGTCTATGAAGGTGTCGTTTGGAACAAACATTTCATTTTTCATTATTTTTTCAATTACAGGATGTCTGCCGTCCGTAATTTTAATATAACCCGTATTATTCATTTCAGGTCTTACATAATTATTCTTCACTGCTGCTATGGCCAGAGAGTTTAATGTGTCAATAACGGCAATGCTGTATGCTGTTTCCTGTATTCTTACAACCTGATCTTTAATATGCTGCCTGATTTGAAGGAACAATTCATATTCAAGCTTCATCATCTGCTCGTCGGCATTTAAAATCTTAGCTTCCATTTCCTTTAATTCAGGTGTAACATATCTTTCGCAGTTAGCTAATGTCTGTTTTCTGATATAGTAATCAGGAACAAGATTCATATAGGACTTGGTGACTTCCAAATAATACCCAAATACCTTTGTATATCCTATTTTTAGATTTTTTATGCCTGTAGCTTCTCTTTCTTTGTTTTGAAGCTCCGAAATCCAGTTTTTTCCGTTAATTGTAATTTCTTTTATTTCATCAAGCTCATCATTGTAGCCTTGCTTAATGATTCCGCCTTCTTTTACGGAAACGGGAGGCTCATCTACTATTGCTCTGTCAATCAGCTCATAAATATCCTTTAAGATATCAAAGTTTTCATAAATATCAACAAACATTTTTGATTTCAAATGTGATATTTCTGATTTCAAATCCGGCAGATTAGATACTGACTGTTTCAAAGAGTTCATATCTCTACCGCTGCAGTTTCCGTACACAATCCTGCTTATAAGCCGTTCAATATCATATACAGTTTTTAAATATTCTCTGATGTTGTTGGATACCATTACGTTGTTATAGAGCTCTTCAACGGCATCTAATCTGTTGTTAATGAGATTTATGTTTTTGAGAGGTTCTTCAATCCACTTTTTAAGCTGGCGTCCGCCCATGGCTGTGTTTGTATAGTCCAGGACATTGTACAAAGTGCCTTGTCCCTTTTTTCCACGAACGGTTTCTATAAGCTCAAGATTTTTTCTTGTGCTTGAGTCCAGGTACAAGTATTCTCCCACATTGTAAAAATGAAGCTTGTTTAATTGCTCCAGGGAAGTTTTCTGCGTCTTATACAAGTAATTAATAAGCATTCCCAGAGACATGACTGCATAATTGTTGTCTGACAGACCAAAGGAATCCAGAGATACAACATTGAAATGTTTTAAAATTATTGACTTATATTCATTGTAGCTTAATATATCGGAGCAGTTCATCATAGAATCAATTGAATCAATGCCCGTCAGCATGTTTGATATTATTTCGGAAGGATTAATTTTTAAAATTTCTTCTTTTAATAAATCAAACTTTTTGCTGTTATTTATATCAAAATCACTTAAGCGTATATTTTCGGTAACATACAAATCTCCGGTTGAAATATCTGCATAGCACATTCCGAAACCTTTGTCTATGTATGTGCAGCACAAATAATTGTTGCTTTTTTCATCAAGCATGTTCTGGTCAATTATTGTGCCCGGAGTTATTACCCTTACAACATCACGCTTTACTATTCCCTTTGCTTCTGAAGGGTCTTCCAGCTGCTCGCATATTGCAACCTTGTAGCCGTTTTCAATCAGCTTTGGGATGTAGCTGTCAATTGCATGAAAAGGAACTCCGCACATAGGGGCTCTTTCCTCTTGGCCGCAGTCACGGCCCGTAAGTGCGATTTCCAAAACCTTGGAGGCAGTTATCGCATCTTCAAAAAACATTTCATAAAAGTCCCCAAGCCTGTACATAAGTATGCAGTCCGGATATTGTTCTTTAATACCCAGATACTGTTCCATCATAGGTGTATACTTTGCCATACAAAACCACCTTTCTTAACGATTGATGAGCAATTGATTTGTCCATCTCTAATCAATCGCTCCATCCATTCAAATCTATTGTATTTTTCCTTCCATATGGAATGTTTTAACGTTAGTTATTTTTACATTGACAATTTTTCCGATTAAATCTTCACTGCCTGTGAAATGAACGAGCCTGAAGTGTTCAGTTCTGCCGGTCAGGTAATTTTCGCTGGTCTTGCTTACAGATTCAACTAATACAGGATATACCTTGTCAATACACTGGCTGTTTCTTTCTAAAACTATGGGATACAATACATCCAGCAATCTTTCGAATCTTTCATGCTTAGTTTCGTCAGGTATCTGATCTTCCATTTCAGCTGCTTTTGTGCCTTCTCTTACGGAATAAAGAAATGTAAATGCCGAATCATATTGTACTTTTTTAACCACATCAATTGTTTCCTGGAAGTCCTCTTCTGTTTCACCCGGAAAACCTACGATTATATCTGTAGTGATTGCAACACCAGGAATTTCCTGCTTTAATTTTTCAACCAGGTTTAAATAATGTTCCTTAGTGTATTTACGGTTCATCCTTCTTAAAACTTCATTGCTTCCTGCCTGAACCGGAAGATGTACATGGTTGCACACCTTGTCGCATTCCTTTATTGCTTTTATTAAGTCATCAGTTAAATCCTTAGGATGAGAAGTCATGAAACGGATTCTTTCAATGCCTTCTATTTCATTAAGCTCATACAATAATTCTGAAAATGTACATTTATTTTCAAGATTGCTTCCATATGAATTAACATTCTGTCCTAATAAGGTAATTTCCTTGCATCCATCTTCTGCAAGCATTCTTACCTCATTTACAATTTCTTGGGGCAATCTGCTTTTTTCTCTTCCTCGTACATATGGTACAACACAGTATGTGCAGAAGTTGTTGCAGCCATACGTAATGTTTACTAATGCCTTGTACTTGAATTTTCTCATTTTAGGCATGTTTTCATATATTAGTTCGGTGTCATCTATAATATCAACACTTTTTTTCTTATTAACTTCCACATCAAAGATTAATCCGGGGAGTTCTTGTATAGTGTTTGTTCCAAATATTATATCAACAAAGGAAAATGATTTTAAAAGCTTTTGTCTCATTTCTTCCTTCTGCATCATGCAGCCGCACACAGCAACTATAAGGTCCGGCTTATTTCTTTTTAAGCCCTTTACTTCGCCAAGTTTTCCGAAAACTTTAAGTTCTGCATTTTCTCTTATAAGGCATGTGTTGAATATTACTAAATCAGCATTTTTATCATCATCAGTTTCTTCATAACCGATGGATGTAAGCATACCGCCTATTTTTTCTGAATCATGCTCATTCATCTGGCAGCCGTATGTTAAAATATGGTATGATTTTCTTCTTCCGTTCATAATGAAATATTGTTCATTACTGTTTCTTAATTCTATGATTTTGTCGCTTGCAAGCTTTGTATTTTCTGTATTTATAGTTTCATTTACTTTTTTGCTCATGTTCCTCCAACTTTCTGTTTTAAACATTGTAATATCTTGAGTATTATATCATTTTACGACTTTTTGTTCAATATAAAAATACACGGAAAGATTCCTGCTAAATGGCAAAAGACAGCTATCGGTCGAGATAGTTGCCTCTCTATAATTCTACTTAATAAAATCAGTTTGATACGAATTCCTGCCCTCTGACATCCAATACGGTGAGTTCAGACAGCCTTACAGCAACAAATTCGTTTCCGTCTTCCTCTATCATTTCAATTTTACCAACAGCTTCAACCCAATCATTTTGTTTGGGCAGCTCTCCGTCATATAAAATTTCAAATCCTGCTGTTCCGTCGTTTCCACAGCATCCCGGGCCGAGTCTGATTACGAATTTATAGGTTTCATTTGTTTCTGGATTTGTGGATTCCGTATAAATACCTTCCCATCTTATTGTTTTATCCATATATTCATCAGGATTGAGGTAAATATCATTGCACTGGGCGATAAACAGCTTATCTCTCAGCATTATTTCATCACCCCCAGAATTATCTGATGAATCCTTCAGTGCATTATCCATTACTTGCTCTGCAAGAGTATTAGAATTATTTGAAGAATTATCTACATTGTTCTGTTCTTCATTTTGTTGGACTGTTTCAATTTTTTTATCTTCTGCCTTTTTTTCGCCGGAGCATCCCGTAATCAAAAGCATAATGATAAAAATGGAACATAAAATCATTTTCATTTTTTAAACCTCCATATTTTTCTTACAGCACAGAAGCAAGAAGCTGTAATGAATGCCGCAAGGTTCACGGCAACAATGCTTGCTCCAGCAGGTATGTTGTATTGAAACGAAATTACAATTCCTATGAGAAAGCATATAACTGACAATACGGCAGAAGTAATTATTACACCTTTGAAACTTCCTAACACTCTCATAGATGTTAAAGACGGAAATATAATCAGGCTTGATATAAGTAATGCACCCATGAGTCTCATTCCTATAACAATGGTAAGTGCAGTCAAAAGAGCTACCAGCATATTGTATCTTTCCACCTTTGTACCGGTTGCTTTTGCAAATGTTTCATCGAATGTAATCGCAAATATTTTGTTATAAAACAAACCGTATAGTATCAATACAATAATAGACAATATTACGCTTAAATAGACGTCACTTTTTCCCAATGCCAGTATACTTCCGAACATATAGTTGCATACGTCCGTATTCATTCCCGTGGTAAGTGATGTAATAATTACGCCTATGGCAAGAGAGCTGCTGGAAATCAGTGCAATTGCGGCATCGCCTTTAATTTTGCTGTTTTCGCTGATTCTTAAAAGCAGAAAGGCTGCAAGAACCACAACGGGTATTGAAACCTGAAGAGGCGCCAGATTTAAGGCCATTGCCGCCGACAGAGAGCCGAAGCCTACGTGAGACAGCCCATCGCCAATCATGGAGTATCTTTTTAAAACCAGACTTACACCCAATATGGATGAGCATAGGGAAACTAATATTCCTACCAGCAATGCCCGGGTTACAAAAGTATATGAAAACAGTTCTGACAGAATGCTAATCATTTTCATTGCCTCCAATCATTCGTTTAAAAACTTTTGTTTCCTTATATTCCTTGACGGTACCGAAAAACTTTGAGGATGTGTCCATGTGCAATATTACATTGGCATATTTTACGGAGCTTAATATATCATGCGAAATCATGATTATTGTTACTCCATGCTTCTTGTTAAGTTTTTCAATGAGTTGATATAATTCTGATGTTACAACAGGGTCAAGGCCTGAAACAGGCTCATCCAGCAATAAAAGCTTTTCGGTTGCGCATAGGGCTCTTGCAAGAAGGACTCTCTGCTGCTGACCTCCAGATAAATCGCGGTAGGATGTTTTTGACAGATTCTCGATTCCCAGCTTATATATGTTTTCGCGAGCTTTTTGCTTATCTTTTCTGCCATAAAATGGACTTATACCTTTTGATCCAATACATCCGGACAGCACAACTTCGAAGACTGAGGCAGGAAAATCTTGCTGTACAGGATTTTGCTGTGGAAGATAGCCTATTTGTGTTTGCTTTATCCCGCTAAATGAAATTGAACCGGAGGAGGGACTCTTGAGTCCCAAGAGTCCTTTTAACAATGTGCTTTTTCCTGAACCGTTTTCTCCGACAATGCACAGATAGTCGCCTTCATTTACAGAAAAGCTTACATTTTTCACTGCCTGATGCTTATCATAATAAAAATTTAAATTCTCGCATTTGATCAATGTCATGTCAATTAAGCCCTTTCTTTAAGTTTTCAGCATTTTGCTTCATTATGTCCAGGTAGGTAACACCTTTTTCAAAATCTTCCTTTGATATATTATGGCATGAATGAAATAACAGCATTTCAGCACCGGTATCTTCACTTATACTTCTTGAAACTTTTGGGTCTGTCAATTCCTCATAATATATTACAGGAATTTTATGTTCCTTGATTTCATCTATAATTTGAGCGATATCGTGGGCGCTTGGTTCTGTTTCGGATGAGCAGTTGTCATAAGCTGATTCATGTTCTAATCCATATTCTTCCGTGAAATAATGAAGAGCAAATCTTCCGCCGAAATATATTTTATTACGCACACCTGTGTTGACTATTTCATTAAATTCAGCATCCAGTTCATCCAGTTGTTTTTTGTATTTTTCCGCATTGGATTTGTAATAGGAGGCGTTTTCGGAATCTACATAGCAAAGTGAAGCTGCTATGTTGTCAACCATTTTTTTAGCTATTACCGGACTGGTCCAGATATGAGGGTCGTATTCGTGATTATGTCCGTCTCCTCCATGTTCTTCGGAATTATCAATGTCATCTTCAGTATGCTCATCTTCATCGTGTTCTTCCTCATCATGTTCATGATCTTCCTTGAAAAGAGTTATGCCGTTTGAAACATCCAATATATTTATTGTGTCGCTGTCGGTGCTTTGAATTATTTTCTCAGCCCAGGGCTCCATATATTTTCCGGTATAAATAAATATGTCGGCTTTGTTTATAGTGATAATGTCAGAAGGTGTAGGTTCGAACGAATGGCTCTCAGCTCCAGGAGGAAGCAATAGCGCAACCTCGGCCTTATCGCCTGCGATTTGACGTGCAAAGTCATACTGAGGGAAAAGTGTTGTTACGATTTTTATTTTTTCATTGCTATTTTCATTTTCTGAAAGATCCGATGTTTTTTGATTTTGAGTACATCCAAATAAGGATGCTGCTAAAAGCACAACCAAAATAACAGTTAATATTTTTTTCATGGTAAACCTCCAAAGTTTTATTAATTGATTAATTTAATTCATGCTAAAAAAAGATGAAGGAGGTTTAATCATCAAGTCTGACTTTTAAAATTACCAATGTAATGTGTTTTTTGAATGAATATAAGGAAGGCAGACTGTACAAAAAAAATACAGTGCAAATAAAAGGTATGGCATTAATTGATTTAAATGTCATGCCCATCTGTTTTATAACATTGCACGCAAAATCAAGATTTTCGCATGTTGTGCACAAATGTCCGGTACATTTATGCGATGTATGTAAATCTATATAAATAACAGAAAAAAAGAAAGCTGTGACAATGCACATAAGCAGTAAAACAGATATATTTTTTCTATGGATAAATTGTTGTCGTTCCATTACAGCTCTCCTTTCTTATCATAAAATTATGAAGTTATGCAATTCATTTTACTATAAATTTAAAATCAGGTCAATATAGAGAGACTTCTTTTGCAGCAATACTGCAAAAGAAGTCTCTACCTAGTTTACATATTTTTATGTTTTGATTACATTTAGACTTAAGCTACAAGCTTAGCTATATTGTATATTATGAATGCTACAGTATATGCTGTAAGCATTTGAACTCCTATAGCATAACCTGTCAGCTTCCAGGTTTTCAGTTCTCTCTTCATGGCACCTACTGCAGCGAAGCAAGGCATGCACAATAAGTTAAATACCATGTATGCATAAGCGGCAGCATCTGATTTAATATCATTTTTCATAGATGCAAGTGCATTTTCATCTCCGCCTTCAAACAATATTACTTCTGAGTATATATCAAATGCTGATTCTTCATCATACTCTCCGCCTTCAAAGCCAAATTCCTCTAATTCCTCACTGCTGTATTCAGAGAAATATTGCTCCAGATATTCAGGTGTTACATCGTCATCATAAAGCTGCGCAAATGTCACAACTACCATTTCTTTCGCTACCCAGCCTGTAACAACACCAACTGCAGGTCTCCACTCTCCAAATCCAAGAGGTTTAAATATAGGTGAGATAGCATTTCCCAAAGAAGCAAGGAAGCTTTCATCCATTTCAGCCATAACGCTCTCGTCTTCGTTATTTGCAGCATTGACACCATTAAAGGAATTAATGTTGAAGTTGCTTAATGCCCAAATAATTATAGTTGAAATAAATATTATAGTTCCCGCTTTAACCGCAAAGCCTTTTACTTTCTCCCAACCATGAATACCAATGCTCTTTAATGTAGGTATTCTGTATTTTGGAAGCTCCATAATAAAGTTTGAAGCAGCAGATTTATACACTAATTTATTTAATATTAACGAAACAACTATTGCAACTACAATACTTAACATATAAAGAGAATAAGTTATCAGAGTTTTATTTCCATTTACAAAGAATGTTGAAACAAACATTGCAAATATTGGCAACTTAGCTCCACATGGCATAAATCCCGCTAAAATTGTTGTTATTCTTCTGTCTTTTTCTGTATCCAGGGTTCTTGTAGCCATAACAGCAGGTACACTGCAGCCGAATCCCATTAACAAAGGTATGAATGAACGACCTGACAGACCGAATCTACGGAAAATTCTATCCATAACAAATGCTATACGTGCCATGTAACCGCAGTCTTCTAAGAATGAAATCAGCATGTAAAGTACTAATACTAGAGGTATGAATCCTATGATTGCGCCTAAACCTTCTATAATTCCGTCCATTACCAACGAATAAACCCATGGAGAAGCACCTGATACCATTACATCAACTGCCGAAGCCACATAACCCCAGAGAGTTTCTGCCAAACCTGCAAGCCATATTCCGGGGCTTTGCAGTCCCTCTATGAATAAGAAGTTTTCACTGAATGTAGCAGCGAACATTATATACATTACAACAGCAAACATAGGAAGTGCTAAAAATCTGTTTGTAAGGATTTTATCAAGCTTATCTGAAGTTGTTTCAGCATGCGCTTTGCTTGATTTAACAACGGTATCCTTAACTGCCTTAGTAATAAATTTATATCTTAAATCAGCTATTTTAGCCTCTGTATCTCCATCAGCATATTTTTCTGCTTCAGTAACAATTTCTGCTACTGCTGATTTTTCTGTATTTGATAATTCCGAAGTTACAATTTCATCATTTTCAATAACTTTAATTGCTTTCCAATAAAGCTGAGCACTTAGTTCTGCAGCAGCACCATTGCTATCAGTTACTTCTTCATAGTCATTAAGTATTTCATAAACCCTGTCTATTGCAGAGGTAATATTTGAGTCAAATATTTTCAAATCTTTGGCACATTTTTTGTTTTCAGCCGCTTTAATGGCTGCATCCATTAGTTTGTCAATGTTTTTACCGTTTCTTGCAACTATTGGCACTACAGGGACACCAAATATTTCGGATAATTTTTCGAAATTTATTTTTGTTCCTGCTGCTTCGACCTCATCCATCATATTAACAGCAATAACCATTGGAATTTTTGTTTCTGCTATTTGAAGCGTAAGATAAAGGTTTCTTTCTATATTGGTTCCGTCTACTATGTTTATTACTGCATGGGGCTGTTCTTTAACTATATAATCTCGGGCAATTACTTCCTCCGCCGAATACGGTGATAAGGAATATGTACCCGGTAAATCCTGTATATTGATATTTTTATTTTTCTTATAAGTGCCTTCTTTTTTATCAACCGTTACACCGGGCCAATTTCCTACGTGCTGCCTTGAACCGGTGAGCTCGTTAAATAATGATGTTTTTCCGCTGTTCGGATTTCCGGCCAGCGCTATTGTATAATTCATAAAATCCTCCTTCAAATAAGCGTTTTAGTTAGTTGCATCTAACCTAACCGCACAATTATTTCTCTACAATTATTCGTTGTGCCTCATCTTTTCTCAAGCTCAACTCATATCCTCTGATATTAACCTCAATTGGGTCACCCAGAGGTGCTACCTTAATTACTTTTACCGTTACTCCGGGTGTTACGCCCATGTCCATTATTCTTCTTTTCATTGGACCTTTTTCACCAATAGATACTACCGTACCGGACTCTCCCGGTTTTAAATCTCTTAATGTCATTTAATCCTCCCTATTTCACAATTATTAATGAAGCCAAACCTTTATTAAGAGCAATTTTTACTCCTTTGATAATTATAATCAGTCCACTTTGGCTATCACCTACAACCTGTACCTGTTCACCTTTTACAAAACCCAAATCCTGAAGACGTCGTTTCATTTCATCTTTTCCCCTAAACCCGGATACTTCTCTTATTTCACCAGGTGCAACCATAGCTAATGACATATGACCCTCCTATATGATAATGATTATCAATTTCAACTAACTTTAGTATAATCCATAACAAATAAAATGTCAATAATTTAAATGATAATAATTATCAGTAAAATTATTGATATTTTATAAAATTAAATTATGGACATGACGAACATACATGTACTATTTACATATTATATCATTAGGAAGAGATTCCTCTTTGACTACGAAAGAAAATCAAATTTAAATATAAAAGGGAGTATGCGATATGTTTTTCAATAGAAATTGCAGATGCGAAGAAAAGATCCGTCAACATGTTCATGATGTAGAAGGTTACACTCAACTGGCAGGTGCAAGATGTGACATACACAAACATTGCTTCAATGCGATAACAGGCAGAGCAATTCCTTATGGCAACAGCCACGTACATGAAGTTGACTTTGTTACTGATATAACAGATTGTCATTGTCACAAAATTTGCGGAAGAACCGGACCGGCCATTCCCATAGGATTTGATAACCATATTCATTTAATTGAAGGTTACACCACTTTCAATGATGGTCATAAACATTGCGTGAATGTTGCAACTGGCATAGAAAAACCTATAGTTTGCTGATACAGAAGCGGAAAGCATGAGCTTTCCGCTTTTTAAGTGCAATTAGAAAAAATTGCTTTATATTTTTGCATAAATGATGTAAAATAACAAAGGCAGATTGTAGGAATTAATTAAGGAAGGAACGTAGATGAATAACATAGATTTAATTAACAAAAGAAGAATTTTCGGTATTATTTCTCACCCGGACGCAGGTAAAACAACATTGACAGAAAAGCTTCTTCTCCATGGAGGTGCTATTCGTGAAGCAGGAACGGTCAGGGCAAGAAAAAATTCAAAATTTGCAAAATCAGACTGGATGGAAATAGAAAAACAGCGTGGTATATCTGTTACATCTTCAGTAATGCAATTTGAATACAATGAGAAAGTAATATCTATAATGGATACTCCAGGTCATAATGACTTCGGTGAAGATACTTACCGTATTTTAACCTCTGTAGACAGTGCGGTAATGGTTATAGATGCTGCAAAAGGTATAGAAACACAGACTAAAAAGCTTTTCCAGGTATGCAGTATGAGAGGTATTCCCATATTCACATTTATAAACAAGCTTGACCGTGAAGCGATGGACCCTCTCGAATCAATGCAGGAATTAGAAGATGTTCTGGGACTTCCATCTGTTGCTGTTACATGGCCCATTGGCTGCGGCAAGGAATTTGAGGGAATATATGACCGCCTGAAAAATACGGTTTATTTATTCAGGAAAAAAGAAGAAATCCATTTAGATGATGATGGAGTTCTGTCATGTAAGCTTGAAGGTGTAATCAACCCTGCTAATTTGCAGAATTTAAGGTACGCAATGGAACTTCTTGATGGTGCAGGAAATGAATTTGATATAGAATTAGTTCAACAAGGTAAATTATCACCTGTATTTTTTGGTTCTGCTCTTGCGGACTTCGGAGTAACAGAATTTCTGGAGCATTTTCTTCAGATGTCCCCTCCTCCCTCAACAAGAAAGACAACAACAGGCAGTGTAGAACCGACTGATGAGGAATTTACAGGATTTATTTTTAAAATTCAGGCAAACATGGATCCAAACCACCGTGACCGTTTAGCATTTTTAAGAATTTGCTCAGGCACATTTGTCAGAGGTATGAATGTCACATTGACAAGAACCGGAAAACAAATGAAGCTCAGCCAGTCTACTCACTTAATGGCTAATGAGCGTGAGACTGTAGATACAGCCTATGCGGGAGATGTAATAGGAATATATGATTCTGGAAACTTCCAAATCGGAGATACATTGACAAACGGAAAAGAAAAAATATTCTTTGAACCGCTGCCAACATTCCCGCCTGAATTATTTTGCAGAGTCAGCGCTATGAATTCCCTGAAGGGCAAGAACTTCCAAAAAGGTGTTGAACAGCTGGCACAAGAAGGTGCAATTCAGGTTTACAGAAACGAATATAACGAAGTTATTCTCGGAGCTGTGGGGGTATTACAGTTTGAGGTTTTCGATTATCGCCTCACAAATGAATACAACACAGATATTCGTATGGAAAACATGGATTTCTCTGTTGCGCGCTGGGTTAGAACAGACAATCCCGATAGTTTAAAAAAATATCAGAATTCAAGATGCATGCTTGTGTTTGACCATTATGACAGACCGGTACTCTTGTTTACAAATGCATATGCACTGAAAAGCTTCCAGGAAAGAAATGAAGAAGTAATATTGATAGAAGCACTGGATGTAATAGACCAATTGGGAGATTAATAATATAGACGGTTCATTTTAATGATTAATCATTTAAAATGAACCGTCTTATTTTTAATATATAGATATCAAGATTAAGTACAAGGCTATGTCAATTACTTGTGGCTTGTTCTTTATTATCGCTTGTCAGAAACCTTATATATCTGTACAGAACATATAAGGTTATTATAACAGCCACTGCTTCCTGAAATTTAACCAGGTAGTTAAGCCATGTAACAGGGATTCCTGATTTTGTTAAGAATCCATTAGTCAGTTTCATAGCAATACCACTTATTATCAGTGGAAAAGTAAATGCTGAATAGCTTGGATAAAACTTCAATTTTAAAAGCCGTGGAAGCATTATTATTGCTGCAATATACATTATTATTGATAAAACCGCCAGCAGCCAGACAATAGCCATGCTTTTAGTTTCAAATGAATTCATATATCCGGCAAGAAGCAAGCTTGCAGGCGCAGCAAAAATAACAAGGGTCGGCAGAGTCGGTTCAGGCATTTCTTTTACTTTGACTGTTCGGTATAATATTAAAGGCAAAAGTATAATGTATGTTATAAAGCCAAACCAAAATGCAAGCTGCCCAATATTGGTCATTTTGAAAGCAGGTGCTGTTACGCTTGCCACTGCAATACCAACGTACACAATAAACCATGAAGGAAATACCTGCTTGATTTTAAAGTTTAAAACGAATTTTTTACTGAACCAGATAATCAGTGCTGCATGCAATGCAACTCCGATAGTCCAAAGTGCAAATGCAATTGACTGAGATAAAGGTTTTAAATATGTAGACAACAGCATCGCTGCCATTGAAAATGTAGGAAATACACTGGCAACAACAGGATTTTGAAGGCTTTCCTTTACTCCATCAGTGAATTTTACAATCTTAACAAGCATTAAGACAAAAAGTATTGCAGAAATAATTCCGAAGATACTGCGGTTTATTTCGCCGTAGGATTGCACAAGATTTCCTGCGGCGGCTAGTCCCAGTATAAGCCCTGTTACGGGTACAGGATATTTTTTTAATATTGCGTTCATTCTTACCTCCCAGTAATTTGAGTAACTAATTATAACATAAAATAAGTTATTTATTTATCAATAATAATTATAATGAAACGCAAATATATGAAATTTATTTATTGGTAATTTCATATCGTACAAGCTATAATTATTTAAAGCAAAGATAATTTTCGGAGGCAAAATAATGACGTTGGTTAATACATTGGATTTTACAAAAGAAGAATTATTGGACAAGGTTGAGGCAGATGCAGAACAACTTTTCAGAAGCGGTACATATTTTTGCAGTGAAGCAGTTTTACAAACAGTTAATGAATTGTTAGGAATGCCATATGATGCAAATGTAGTTAAATTAGCAAGCGGATTTCCTATAGGAATGGGCAAGGCGCAGTGCTTATGCGGTGCCGTTTCTGGCGGTCAAATGGCGCTGGGCATTGTTTACGGCAGAGTCGAAGGCGAACCTATGCAGGATAAAATGTTCGATGTATCTAAAAAACTTCATGATTATATTAAAGATGAATATAAATCACTATGCTGCAGAGTTATAACCAAGGAATGGCAAGGAGATAACTTTAAAAGCCCTGAAAGAAAGAATCATTGCATCACTATTACAGGAAAAGTAGCCAGATGGGTTGCGAATGAATTGATTGAAGACGGAAAAATANNGGTTTTTTTATAGTCAAATTTAATATCTTGCTTCTGCATCATTAGGCAAGTAAATCCTTTGGGGATTGCACAACCCTACTACTCCACTTCCCGCATCTGTCTGCGAAGTATCCGATTACTTTATTGTTTTCAAATATCTTTACAACTTCGCACTTGTTGGCACATCCCTCACATTCAAAACTTCTTGAAACGATATTGCTGTCAGCAATGTCGAATCCTCTGAAGTTAGTATGTCTTGCTTTTTTTACAGCCGCCCTGGCTATAATGGCAGCACCTATGGCACCCATCATGTCATAATGTTCTGGAACGAATATTTCAAAACCCAATGCATTTTCAAAAGCCGCCTTCATTCCTTTGTTTGCGGCCACTCCTCCCTGGAACAGAACCTTTGGAACAATTGTCTTGCCTTTGGCGATATTGTTCAGGTAATTTCTTACCAATGCATCGCATAAACCCCTTATTATTTCAGATTGGTTATACCCAAGCTGCTGTTTATGTATCATATCAGATTCCGCAAAAACGGCACACCTGCCTGCAATTCTGACGGAGGTGTTTGCTTTCAAAGCGTAATCACCAAATTCTTCAATTGGTATGTCCAGTCTTTCTGCCTGTCTGTCTAAAAATGATCCGGTACCGGCTGCACAGACCGTATTCATTGCAAAATCAGAAACAATGCCGCTGTTTAAAATAATTATTTTAGAATCCTGTCCGCCTATTTCAATGATTGTTTTAACATCCTCATCAATTTCCAGTGCAGCTGTGGCGTGGGCGGTAATTTCATTTTTTACGGCATCAGCGCCTATTATTGAAGAAGCAATTGTTCTGCCGCTTCCTGTTGTTCCTGCGGCTAAAATTTCAGTTGCTTTATATTTGGTTTTTAATATTTTAAAGCCTTCTTGAATGGCTTTAATGGGATTTCCCTTTGTTCTAAGATATATTTTTTCTGCAACCTCCATGTTGTCATCCACCAATACAAGATCTGTGCTTACAGATCCTACATCAACACCCAGATAATACATTTTGCCGCCTCCTTTCAAGTAAATCTATAAAAGCTTCTATTCGTGTAATATAACCCGCCTCGCCTGTCATATCATCTACTACCAATGACATCACAGGGAAATCCAAATCCTTTGATATTGCAGGCAAAATGGCTTTAGATACAATTTCAGGCATGCAGCCCATTGGAAAAATTTGAATTGCACCGTCAAAGCCTTCTTTGCCGGCAGTTACTGCCTCACCCACGCATTCAACAGCATGACCTCCGATTTGTACAGGCAAGTATTTCTTTGCGTTTGTTCTTATTTTAAGAGAATTTATTTTAAGAGGACTCAGTGCTGCATTTTTAACCCACCAGCTTGGAGTTAGCATTCTTTTGGATGAAACTCCGTAGTCCATAAGTTTATCTTCAATATAAAAATTTGAATAGGGTTCAATAACAGTATATATTTCTCCTATGACAGCAATTTTTAAAGGATTCTTGTTTATATCCACAGATATGTGGTTTATTTTTTCCTTATAATATTTCAGCAGTTGAATCATTTCTTTGGGATTGTTGCTTTTCATTGCTTCAGCTTTACATTCATTTAATAAACTTTTACATTCGCCCTTATTTCTTTCAAAGCCTGCATACATATGGGTTGTTTCTTCTATTTCATCGATTAAATTAATAACTTTTACGGCGCTGGAAAGTGCCTTGAATTTTTCATGTGTTTTCTTATGGCTTACCGAAGAAATATTATTGATTCTTCTGTACAATTCTTTTATTCCGATGTCCTTTGGATAATCTATCACAATAAAATTTAAATCATGACCCAAGTTTTTCATTAAATTCATCTGCAGTTCGCAATATTCACCAAATCTGCAGGGTCCGCAGCTTCCCACCAGAATTACAGTATCAGCTCCCTGTTCTATTGCCTGGACGTAATTCCCAATCATTATTTTAAATGGCAGGCATATTTCTTCCGGTGAATAAAGAGAGCCTATATCCAGGGCCTTTTTGTTATTTTTCGGAGGAATGACATAATCTATGCCAAGACCGTCCAGCAAAGCTTTAGCTGCGAGGTATACATTACCCATGTGTGGGAATGTTACTTTCATTGTTCATCCTCCTTTCAAGCATATCGGTAAATGCTTCTATTCTGGTATCAATACCTGCTTCTCCGGTATGTTCATCAACCTTCAATGTTAAGAAAGGAAAACTGCCGATTTTATCTTTAATCAGTTCAATTATAATGGAGTCGGTTCCGCAGTTGAATGAGGATATATAAATGATTCCATCTACTCTTTTTTCTTTAGTGGCATTAACGGCAAAACCGTAGTTTTCACGTGCAAAGGTCCAAAATGGTTTTTTATACAAGTTGTTGATTTCTAAGTTTATCAGAAAATCTTGAGTGAATTCCATTGTTTCAATTGAAACTCCCAATTTGTTTAACTTAGCAACCAAATTCATATTTATGAAGTTATCGTAAATATTGTATGGATGACCAACTAAGGCAACCTTCATATCGTAATTTTCATCTTTAATTCCTGTCACAAACTGCTGCTGGGCTTCATATGCCTTAACAAACGCATGCTTAATTTTAAAACGGTCATGAGTAATTTGCTTCCCTGCTGTTTTTGCCCATTGATACAGATTGTTTTTTGATGTAGCATAAATTGGTTCCGTAATTGCTGCCGGCATGTTATCAATGCTGTTTAATACCATTTCAGGAAGACCGCAGAATTTAGGGCATATGTACTCATTTTTTTTAAGCTGCATTATTCTCGGTATGACAATTAAATCGCATTTGTGCATAATAGAAGCTGCGTGGCCGTGAAATATTTTGATGGGAAGGCATGCCTCATCAACACAATATTTAACTCCCAGATCCAAAATATCTTTGTTTGTATCTTCTGACGTAATTACTTCGGCTCCAAGCCCTGTGAAAAACGTAATTAAAAAGGGATGATATTTATAGTATAACAGCCCCTTAGGAATTCCTACTTTCATATTACCTCCAAAATAAAAAATATCACAAATTATATTATTTCCATAATTTGTGATATTATTCCTAATTTAATTCCTATTATTCTTCTGAGTCAATTGATCCGATTACAGTATCAGGATCATCTGCAAGCTTGTAGACAAATAATCCAAGGAAGCCGAATGTTACAACTATCAGCGGCATCATGTAGTTAAATACCGCGTATCTTGCATATTCCCAGGCAGTAACTCCTAATACTCCGTAAAGAAAAGCACCGCATGTATTCCATGGAATTAAAGCTGAAGTAACTGTTCCTGCACCTTCCAAAGTGCTTGAAAGTGCTTTTGGATGGAGTCCTCTTTCTCTGTATGCTTTGTGATACATTCTGCCAGGAAGTACTATTGAAATATATTGTTCCGGCATAGTTGCGTTACATCCTATACAAGTTAAAACAGTTGTAGCAATTAAGCCACCGGTATTTTTAATTCCGCCTATTATTTTATTAACAAGAACCTCCAATTGTTTTGTTCTTTCCATAATTCCGCCGAACATCATTGCGATGATAGTAAGTGAAATTGAATACATCATTCCACTAAGGCCTCCTGCTGTAAGAAGTTCATCGATAACTGCCAAGCCTGTCTCAGAAGTAAATCCATCATAAGCTGCTGATAATATAGCACCAAAATCTGCGCCTTGAAAAAATACGCCTTCAATAGCTCCTATTATTATACCGATTGCTATACCAGGTATCGCAGGCATTTTAAATGCCATTGCCAATATAACCGCTAAAGGAGGCAATAACAATAACGGCGAAATGTTAAAGTTTGCTGCTAAGCCATCTCTTATCGTTGCTATTGCTGTTACATCAGAGCTTGCGCCTGCATACTGGAATCCCATAAATAAGAAATATACAAGAGCTATTACATATGCTACAACAGTAGTAGGAAGCATTGCTTTAACGTGAGTAAACACATCAGTTCCCGAAACTGCCGGAGCCAGATTTGTTGTATCTGACAACGGAGACATTTTATCTCCGAAATATGCACCTGAAATTATTGCACCTGCAGCCACTGGAGCAGGAATTCCCAAGCCTTTGGAAATACCCATTAATGCTATACCTATTGTTCCTGCTGTTCCCCAGCTTGTTCCTGTTGCCAAAGAAGTGATGGAACATATAATTACGGTTGCAACTAAAAATATGCTAGGCTTTAAAATTGCCAGTCCATAGTATATCATGCTCGGTACAACGCCTGATAACAACCAGATACCAATCAAAACACCAATAATTGCTAAAATAATAATTGCCTGCAATGCCTGATAAATACCGTCAAACATTGATTTTTCAATTTCATTCCATGAAAATCCTAATCTAAATGCGATTAATACTGCGAAGAGTGTTCCGATCAACATTGGAATGTGCGGATTGGCTTCATATTTTGCAATACCGATTGCCATAACTAAGATTAAAAATCCGAAGGAAAGCATTGCCTCCCATAAATAAGGTTTTCTGGATACCTTTTTTTCTTTCATTAAATACCTCCAAGTATTAATAAATATTAGCATTTAGAATATACAGCAAATATCATACCAACTTGAAAACATTTTTCTCATATTTAATGAAAATATACATATACCAGCGTTTTCATAATTTAAAAAAAACTGAAATATTTTGTCGAAATATTTCAAGTCTATAAATCGGGCAAAAAATTTCCTAGTCCAGGCAATATATTGCCTAAAAATTATTCTTTTATACCATACTCTACCAGCTTGTTAAAAAGCTGTCTCCTGCTTATATCCATCATCCTTGCAGCTTCGCTTATATTGCCGCTGCACTTTTCCAGAACGTACTTAATATATTTAGTTTCCGCAATTTGTCTCACATCTTTAAGAGATTTGATATCATTGTTTTCTTCATACTTAAACATTTTTAAATCAGGCAAATCTGCTTTTTTTATGATTCCGTCATCACTTAAGACAACAAGCCTTTCAATTATGTTTTTCAATTCCCGTATGTTTCCCGGATAATCATAAACAACCAGCAAATCAATTAAACCATCTTCAATCTTTACGATTTTTTTCTTCATTTCTTTCTGTGACTGATTCAGGAAAAAATCTATTAATATTGGTATATCTTCCTTCCTGTCTCTCAAAGAAGGAACTTCTATTGTTATTGTATTGATTCTGTAAAATAAATCTTCTCTAAACCTGCCGTTTTTAATTTCCTCAGTAAGCTTTCTGTTTGTAGCGCTTACCAGACGTATATCAGAAGCAATACTTCTATTGCTTCCTATGCGTTCAAAGGTCCTGCTTTCAAGCACTCTTAAAAGCTTAATCTGTGTGTTAAGTGAAAGTTCTCCTATTTCATCTAAAAATAACGTACCGCTATTTGCTTCTTCAAATCTGCCTATGCGTTTTTCAATCGCTCCTGTAAATGCTCCCTTCTCATGGCCAAATAATTCCGATTCCAAAACTCCTTCTGAAAAAACCTGGCAGTTAACCGCAACAAAATTTTCATTCTTTCTGCTGCTCATCTGATGTATGTACTTCGCAACAACCTCTTTGCCAGTTCCGGATTCCCCGAGAATAAGTATATTGGAATTGCTTGCCGCAGCCTTTTCGGCAATTCTTTTCATATTTTTAAATTTATTGCTGTTTGATTCAAGAAGATAGTCAAAATGTATGAGGTGGTCTTTTATTGACTTGTTATCATTCTCAAGATTTTTAATTTTTACGAGCTTTTCTATTTCTTTTAATAAAACTTCAGGATCACTTCCTTTTATAAAGTAGCTGAAGGCTCCGAGTTTCATTGCATTTACCGCACTGTCAACCGTTCCGAATCCTGTGACTATTATTACTTCGCTGCTTATATGTTTTTCTTTTATTGCCTTTAACAGCTCTATTCCATCCATTCCTCCCATTTTTAAATCAGTTACAACAAGATCATAACTTTGTTCTTTAAGCATGGATAAACATTCTTCTGCAGAAGAAGCCAAATAGGTTTCATATCCTTTATCTTCAAATATAATCCTGCAAACTTCCCTGAAATCTTCTTCGTCATCCACCACCAATATTTTAAAATCAATCATTTTTATCATCCTTTAGCTTAATCTTTATTTTAAATTCGGTACCTTTGCCAATGTTGCTTTGAACAGTGATTTCTCCGCTGATTTTCTGCAGTTCATTATAGACTATGAACAAGCCAAGTCCCGTTCCTTTACCGGCCTTTTTTGTGGTAAAGAAGGGGTTGAATATATGATCCAGATTATGAGCTTCTATTCCCTCTCCTGTATCTTTAAAATCTATATACAAATTTTCATTGTCCATGTAACAGTCAATTGTTATAGAACCTCCTTGAGAAACAGCGTCAACAGCATTCGACAACAGGTTTAAAATCACATGGGTCAGCGATTCAATATTAGTGCATAGTTCAATATTGTCATCACAATTTACAGATAAATTAATTTCCTTGTCCATAATGGACTTTTTCTCCAGTAAAACAATTTCTTTAATTGTATCCTTAAGAAATATGCACTTAAATTCACTGTTGTTGCTGCGCGAGAAATTAAGCAGATTTTCAACCATTTTACTTGCACGTAAAACTGAAGATTCAATGCTCGAAATGGATTTTTCAATTAATTGGTCCTGGTTTATAAGTTTATTTTTTAATACATAACAATAATTCCTTATTATGCCCAACGGGTTTCTTATTTCATGGGCAAATCCCGCAGCCAGTTGTCCAATAGCAATCATTTTGTTGTGCTGCAGCAGTTGCTGCCTGTTTATAATTTCATTTGTATTATCTTCTATTGAAACAAGAATCCTGTTTTCGCGATATTCCAGTGAAGAAATATAGTAATTGTAGTGTCTTCCCTTATACGTTGTTTCGCCCGCTGTTCCAATCTTATCTAAGTTTATATTGTTTAGTAAAGGAATGTCTTTATAATTGTGTCCTATAATGTCGTATTTATCTTTTTGAAGCCAGTCTGAAAATGCTTTGTTCAAATTCTCTACTGAACCATCTTCTTCAATAACTATTGTAAAGCTTGATAAAGCATCAAAGGTCATTTGCAGATCATTTCTGCTTTCAGTCAATTCTTCCGTTTGTTTTATTACCTGTCTTTTTAATACATATGTCCATATAGATACCCACGAAGCAATAACTGCCAGCAAAATTAATATTACTATGAGTAAAAGCATTATTTGGGCATTGAGCCTGTCTGTATGTACCGGTGTCGAAAGTCCAAACCATTTTTGCTGAATCTTTGGGGCAAAATCATTCTTTTTCAAATCTAATATGCATTTGTTCAAAATATTAACCAGTTCATGGCTGGATTTATTTACACCTATGCAGATGTCCAATTCATACAATGGATCGCTTATAATGTTTACTTTTTCTTCTATACTTAAATTCCCTGTAAAATATATTAATATGGGTTCATCGCCGATTATTGCGTCTACTTCGTTATTAAGCAGTTTAGTTACCGACTCGAGATAATCAACCGTATTTACTATTTCCGCATCCGGTATATTGTCCTTGACATATTCATTTGCATAATCTCCTGATTCTATCGCAACCTTATGCCCGGAAAGATCCATGGCACTTGATATTTCCTTCTGATCATTTCTTGTCATTATTATAGCTCTTAACTTATATATACTTTCAGTAAATGACAAGTATTTCTCCCTGTCTTCACTTGAATAAAGTTCAGTCATATCTGATTCGCCTGCAATAACGCTTTGAATAGCTTCTTCCCATACTTTGGGAACAAATTCAATTTCCGTATTTAACTCTATGGATAATGCTGATACATAATCCAGGACAAATCCTTTGTAAGTGCCGGTGTATTTGTCCTGAAATGAAAACGGAGGGGCATTATTGTCAGAAGTATAGTACAAAGTTTTCTTTTCTTTTAAGAATGCTCTTTCTTCATCTGACAAATCCTGAGAATATTTTATGTATTCATATATATTTAAATCGTATACAGTATCGGTAAATTGATTGACAGCTAATGCCAAGACAGCTGTAAAGATGAGAAGCGATAAAAAAAACCATTCTTTTCTGTAATTAAGCATAACAACTCTCCAATATTTGCTGAACCAATTATACTATTAATAAAATAATCTTACAACTGATTATTTCCATTGGCTAAAAGGAATTCTCCTGTATCTTTATTGTAAATATAAATTTCACCTGTTTCTATAATATAATGCCATCCGCTGATAGTTAGCTTCCCCGACATGACCTTTTCTTTAATGTAGGGATAAGTTAACAAATGTTTCAGCTGTTCCAATATGTTGCCCTGCTCCATCATCCATTCTCTTACTTCCGGAGTTTCATCCTTGAATTCTTTTAAAACTCTGTTTCTTACAGGATAACTTAACTCAAGCCACTTTTTTGTATGAGGCATATTATTTAAATGTTCAGGAGGATTTAAGCAGGCCGCACAACCCCCACAGTTTGAATGTCCGCATACAATAATATTTTCTACTTCCAAATTAATTACAGCATATTCAATGGCTGATGTCGTTGAAACATATTCAGCTGTTTCTCTGTATGGAGGAACTATATTTGCAATATTTCTTATTATAAACAATTCTCCCGGAAGAGATTTAGTAATCCTATTAGGATCAATCCGTGAATCAGAACATGAAATGAATAATGTATGAGGTTTCTGCCTGTCTTTTAACTTTGTAAACAATTCTTTATGTAATTCAAAATCTTCCTCTCTGAATTTTACTATACCATCTAGAAGTTTTTTCATAATATCTCCTTTTAAAAATTAAACAGGACATTCAAATGAACATCCTGTTACTTATAATATAATATTAGATTATAATTGTATATATTTATTTTGCTGCCAAATCCCTCAACCTTGGAAACAAGATGTTGTTTTCCAGATGAATGTGCTGAAACGTATCAGCTTCTAATTCCTGAAGTTTTTTATATGTCAATTCAAATGTTTCACATACATCATCAGGTATTTTGTAATCATCTGTAACAATTCTCAGTTCCTTAAGAATATCTCCTGCTCCTGTATGTTCAGTTTCCAGATCATTAATTATATCTACCGCTCTTTTTAAATCAACCATGGATTTTGTCTTTTCATATTCTTTTATTGCAGGATACTGTATTGTTTCTTCCTTGGTCAAATGGTCTTCAAGTTCCATTTTAAGTGTGTTAAATAATTTGTGAACCTTTGACAGCTCAGGATGATGTGTTCCGTGTACTCTTAATATTGTAGTTGAAAGTGTGCTTATTTTCGGAAGCTCCGACCATAAATACGCATGGTGCTTATTTAAAATCTGTTCAATTATTTCACCGCTTTCTGCTTCAACCCAGTTTTTATCCTTCGAGCCCGCTATATAACTTGCGTATGCAGAATTTATTTTGTCAAGCAATTCAGTTTCATTTACCTGTTGCTCTTTTATTGCTTCACTTAGGGGCCTGTTTCCTCCGCAGCAAAAATCAATCTTGTATTCCTTAAATATATCTGCTGCTTTTGGAAAAGCATTAACTATTTCTCCGATTTTGTGATTTGAATTAAATTTATTCATCATAACCTCCATATATTTTTTAATAGTATGTCTGACTTATAACTGAATTATATCAGAGGATATACATAAATTATGTGATTCAAATCAAGATTAAAAAAAACATGAGCCGAAAAGCCCATGTTTTTATGTAATAAAATTAGAATATTAAGAAACCTGCCGATATTATAAGTCCGCTGAACAGTAACGTTATTACGCAATACCCCATAATATCTCTTGCACTTAACCCTGCTATGGAAAGAGCCGGCAAAGCCCAGAAAGGCTGAATCATATTAGTCCATGCATCACCCCATGCAATAGCCATAGCCGTTTTTGAAGGTAACACACCTAGAACATCCCCTGCAGGCATCATTATAGGTGCTTGCACTGCCCATTGTCCTCCGCCTGAAGGAACAAAGAAATTAACTATGCCTGCACTCCAGAACGTAAACAGCGGAAAAGTTTTTACAGTGGAAATATTAACAAATGTATTTGAAACAACTGCAGCCAGTGATAAGCCTGTTTCCGGATTTGCTCCTGTCATCATACCCATGATGCCTGCATAGAACGGGAATTGAAGAATAATTCCTCCGGCACTTGATGCGGCTTCAGTTATGGCATCTATGTATTTTCTAAGATTTCCGTGCAGAAGTATACCAACATACATAAATATGAAGTTTACAAAATCAAGACTCAGGTTGACTCCGACCTTTGTAAAATTGTAGATTATATAAACAAAGCCCATTGCCAATATAATAATCCAAAGAATTCTGCTTCGTTCCATTTTATCTGCAGGAGAAAACTTACTCGGATCTTCTATACGAGTTTCTTTTTCTATTAATTTTACAGGATCTACTTCGATAGTATGCTCCTTATCAGGCATCATAGCCTTGCAAACAAACGGAAGTCCAAAAATTATAATGCCAGATATAAATAAGTTCATTGGAGAAAAAATAGTCTGACTAGTTGGTATAGTAAAAGCCTTATCAAAAATATCCGGTGCAACTGTTGCCAATGCTCCTTCGTTTGCAACCTGCAAAGGAATAGAACCTGATATTCCTCCGTGCCAAACCACAAATCCTGAATAAGCCGTAGCTATTAACAGCCTGTAGTCAATTCCTTTTACTTCCTTCGCAATTTCTCTGGCTAATAATGCTCCTATTACCAGACCAAATCCCCAGTTAATCCAGCATGCAATAACAGAAATAAACGCAGTAATCATAATTCCTCTTACAGGTGTCTTTGCTGTTTTGGCAACTTTTTTCAGCAAGTCCTTAAAAACTTTTGCCTGTGCCATAGCACTGCCTAATACAAGTACTAAAACCATCTGCATAGTGAAAGACAGTAAGCCAAAAAATCCTTTAGGGCCTGCCCAATGCAGAATCATTTGAAACGGTGATTGGTCAGTTAATGCAACACCACCGATAAAAGTAATAATTGTAAGTACAATTGCAAAAATAAAAGCGTCTGGCAGGTACTTATTCATAATAAATACACAGCCGTTTGTAAATTTTTTAAACATTTTAGCCTCCTAAATTTTTATAATAACATAAAGTTATTTACAAACTTAATTTAAAAGTTAATATATTAACAATGCTATTTTACAATAACAGACAAAATAATACAAGCTGTTTAGAATAAAAGTTATTTTATTAACTAATTACTGTTGTAAGCAAAATAAAGAATCTTATATTCTGATATCTCCTTAATAAAATATATTTTTTTATATAGTTTTTATTAATAAATTACTGGTAAAAAAATAAAACAACCTGTAATAATGGTTGTTTATATATATATTGTGACAAAATACTATCATTTCTTTTAAATTATAACTGGATTTTACTTCTGAGCTTTGCCTGTCATATGCTCTATACTTATTTTATAAACCTTTGCAGTATTTTTTGACTTATCAATATAATTTTTGCCTTTTTCCATAAATTCACTAGAATATTTTTTGATAAGTTCAAGCAGGGCTTCTGCTTTTTCTTCTTCGCTTGCTTCAACAGCTTTTCCAAATATAATAACACTCTTGTAATTGGTATCAAATTTATCCGGAATAAGCTCAACATCAGAGTATACACAAAATGAGGACTTGTCGCAGTTTTCTATGTTGTCTAGTTTTTGTCCCGCTTTTGCACAGTGGAAATATATGCAGTTGTTATAGTATACATAGTTTAAAGGAACTCCATAGGGATACCCGTTTTCGCATATAGTAGACAAGACGCCCACTTCATTATTTTTTAATATTTCAATGCTTTCTTCCATAGGTAATTGCTTGTCTTTTCTTCTCATTTCTTTAAACATTTTAGTTCTCCTTGTTATAAAGTATAGGAATATGTTATCATAATTAGATTTTAAAGTCAAACTTATAGAAAACTTACAAATAAAAAAGCTTCGCTATATGCAAAGCCTTAATAGTTATTTAAGATTCTCATGAGCTCCATCGCAATATGGAGGATTTTTAGTGCGCTTGCATGCACACAAATGTGATGTTCCGTCTAGAGTTGCTTCAAATTTCAAAGGTGTAAACGAAGTTCCTTCATGGGAACTGTCACAAAACGGCTGGTCGCTGCTTCTGCCGCATGTACAGTAATAATAAGTTTCTCCTTGTTTCAGCTGGACAGCTATTGGTTGTTTTAGTGCTATTTTAGGCTCTTCCATTTTAATCTCCTGTTAAATTTAAATGTATTTAACAATTAATATACGCAATAGCTTATATTTTATACTTGAAGAACCTTGCTGGCTGTTCATTATAATAATTTCGCCATATAATATTCGTCGTAATACTTTCCGTTTATTAAAGTTGATATTTCTCTTAGCCCTTCAATTTTGAAGCCTGATTTTTTATATAGATTTACCGCTCTGATATTTTCTGTTATTACCATAAGTTCAAGCCTTTTAACGTTGTTTTTTTCTGCCCATTTGAAAATTTGCTGAAATAGTTCATAGCCTATGCCTTTACCGCAATATTCTGCCATGATACCTACTACTATAGAGGCAACATGCCCAGTTCGAATAAATTTTTCTCTTACAGCAATAATAAATCCAATGATATTATTTTCATGTAAAGCAATATAACACGCATCTCCGTTGGCTATAATGTTTTCAATATTTTTTCTAATAACTTCAGCACTTACATTCCTCTCACCCTTTTCAAATAACATGTACTCGGCTTCATTATCAAGCTTACTGAGAAACTCGCAAAATTTTTCCGCATCGTCTGGAATTCTCTCTCTTATTTCAACTTTTATCATATCTTTTCCTCATAATATTTTTCTGTTTCTTTTAACAGTATCCATTAAACTTTGCTGTTTTCATCTCTTTAACAGTCAAAGGCTC
Organism: Firmicutes bacterium UBA3553; assembly: GCA_002381185.1. Classification (GTDB taxonomy): domain Bacteria; phylum Bacillota; class Clostridia; order Tissierellales; family Sedimentibacteraceae; genus Sedimentibacter. The sequence goes on from DFOA01000031.1 coordinate 205,725, forward strand.
AATTAGTGTGACTTTACTCAAGAAATTTAACAGCTACCAGATCTGCAGTATCCTTAGCTTCTGTGTGAGCTTTATAAATTTCGTAATTATTTATTGTTATTTCACAATTCTTCTCAAATTTTTCTGTTCCTATTATTTCTTTGACGCTTTCATAGTCGAAAGCTATACTGCCTTGTGATCTCATATCGTCATCATATATGGGGAGTTTTTTAATTCCTTCTTCATCGGCTACGAAATAAACCATGTCAGTCATGTAGCCTTCATCAAAATATGAGGTTAATTTTCCCGTTAAAGTTGTTTCTCCTGAGAAATTGCACCTTATTCTTATTAATACATCTGATGAATCCTGGGTACAAATATATTCAACATTTATGTCCTCGGCAGTCATGCCTGAAATACTCTCTCCTTCGAAAACCCTCACGATTTCATCATCGTTTTTAAAATATCCGTAACTGTAATTTTTCCATATGCTGTCTTTACCGTTTGAAGAATGTATTTTATCAAAATACCTAAAGCTTATGCTGTGGGGCTTTTCGATGCCTGTGTCAGTTATCAATTCAAACTCATTTGGATATTCACCATTATTTTCATTTAATCCATAATAAAATTCATTCGTCGAAAGTATCTTTATTTTTGACATTTCGTCAAATCCAAAAAAGTAATAGTTTCTTGGTGAGCTTTCATTATTATAGTCATCTACATTATAGACAATTGCATATTTGTCCATGAAGCCCGCTTTATATTTATTCTTCTCATTTACCAGCGGTCTTGTTATTGAATTATCATCGTAAGTAAAAAATCCCTTGTATTTTTCATCCAATGATATTATTTCTATGAGAGCTTCTCTCGGACTAACCCCCATACCGTGGTTATAAACTATTCTATAGTTTTTAGACTTGAATTTACCTCTCCCTATTGCAGAATGTTCAGCAAGCTGCCTGTATAATTCATTTGTCTCAATGAAGTATACCGACCAAGGATTAACCTCTCCCTTATAGGCGGGGAAGTTTTTTACTGATTCACCATCAGGGACAATCCTGCCGATTCTTTTATAATCGAAATATTCGCCGCCGGGGTAGACATTGTAAAAGCCTTCACTCTCTATTTCCCCTTCAAATTCTATTATGATGCCGCCTCCATCAATTCTGTCTACATTGCTTACAATAAGTCCGCATACCCTATCTTTTACATTTACATATTCGTCTAATTCGTTGGTAGGGTATTCCTTGCCCTCATATTCCACAGTACCGATTTTTTCGGTAAGCTTAATGGATTTTAGTTTTGAAATTATATTTCCGGTTTTGTAATCTGCTTCTACCTCAGCCTTGTAAATCCCAAGCTCCTTCGGCAAATCTTTGACTATGCTGATATCATCATAATCCAGCGGAATACTTTCCCCTTTGGCTGTTGTATAAGGGTGTTCATTTTTCAGCAATTCTCTTGTTTCCTTATCTGGTACGAAGTATATTCTGCCTTTATTGCCGTAAAAGCCGTCAACGATTATTTCTCCGGTGTATCTGTTTTGCTCCTGAATTTGGAGAATAGCTATATTTTCAAAACCGATATCTTCATATCTGACCCATGCATAATTATTAATAATATCTTGCATGGGCTGAGAGAAATTTACAAAGATATAGTTTTGATTGAAAGAGAATTCATTTTCTGACAATATTACATCCTCTTCATTTATTATTGTATCTTGCATATAATAACTATTATCTTTCTTTATAAATTCAATAATTTTGGTTTTGTAATCAAATCCATCCGCAAAAAGATCCTTAAACGTCATAAATTTATTATTGTTGAAATCATAGTTTATATATTTATTTTCATTTTTTGTGACACCATGTTCGTCAATTACTGAATCCACCGTCATGCTAAGGTATCCACCCGCCGACATTTTCACTGAAATACGATGCTCCATGGACCCGTAGTATTCACCGGGATTGGACAGTGCAAATGCATCTGCTCTTTCTTTGAAGCCGTCCACATCCATGTTTTGAGATATCATAGCTTCCAGTATATTTTTTGTTTCAATATCGTCCAGGTTTATAAACTCTCCTATTTCAATTTGGATATTATAATTTTTTTCACGCTCTAAAATGGTGCCTTTGACATTGCAATATATAAAATTGGTCATGAGCTGCTTGAATCTTTCATTTTCAAAAATATTTATTTCTTCGTCGAAATACCGGTCAAAAATAGCAAGCTCATCTCCGATTTCTTTTAAAGGAATCATTATTGTGACAGGATATACTGAGGTGTTGAATTCATCGTTTTTTTCATCCATTATTATTGTAAGATAATTTTCATTAAATGAAAAGCTTTGATTCTCTTTTATTCCTTGGAAGGGCTTGTTCATGTACATGGAATCCGGATCGTCATAGTTGCATCTTATTATTTCCATATAGATATAATCATTTATTATTTTTTTATAGTCGGCTCCCTTTTTAAATAAATCCTTTAACTCCAGTTTATTACCTGTATTCAAGTCAAATCCCTCAGCTCTCTCAAAGCTTATATGCCTGTATGGATCCGAATCCAAGCCTGTATTACATGTAACATTGCTATAATAATGAATAAAAATTACATTGTTGCAGCTGTAACTTACCTCTGCACTTATTGATGAGTCAAATGTCGCATTCTCATCAGTGAATTTGGAAATAATAAAGCTTTCAATCTCTTTATTCAGAACGTCAACAGAGCTTGCAATGCTTTCATTTACCTTTTTTTCTACTTCCTTATTAACCAAACCGTTTATCTGGGGGTAGTATTTTCCTATATTTATATTACCCTCATTTATTGTTTCCTGCTTACTTTCAATTTTCAAGCCATTTCTGTAAATAAACTTTCTTTCGTTAAAGGGCATGATATTTAAATCTTCTGATTCATAAACATCTTCACTAAGTCCAGGTGTTTCGTTATTGTTCGTTTCACCTCCTTGAGTATTACTTTTTCTATTGCATGAGGCGGTTATTGACAAAGTGATTAAAATTGCTATTAATAAGAAAATTTTATTTTTCATTTTCCACCTGCCCCAGCGGAACATAACCGCTGTCTTCCGCAAGCTTCTGCCCTTCCTCCGATAAAATAAAGCTTACCAGCTTTCTTGTATTGGAGTTTTCAGGTTCTGACTTTCTTATAACGGCGTAATAAGCGCTTGTAAAGGGATATTTACCGCTGCTTATATTTTCATTGTTTGGCTCTACACCATCCACATTTATAAATTTAACCATATTCTTGCTGTACATGGAATTGGCGTAGTAATATACGGAATACCCTATAGCCTTGTCAGAATTGTCATAAGAAGCAATAACGTCAATCAACCCCATCATTGCCGAAGGTTTAAGCTCTGTAGGTGCATCAGCCATTTGAAGCCCCTTCATTACCTGATTTTGCATCAGTGTCTGGCTGCCTGAATTTTCAGGTCTTTGGTAGGCGATAATTTCTTTGTCGGGACCGCCCAGCTCTTTCCAGTTATTTATTTTGCCTTGATAAATAGCTCTGATATCTTCTGTCGATATGTCTGTGACAGGATTATCTTTATTAACTAAAAAAACAAATGCCTCTTTTACTACGGGGATAACTTCAAGTTCAATGCCTTTCAAATCAGCCATGGATAATTCTTCCTCAGAGGGTTCTGTAACAAATATAATATCTGCTTTTCCGTCTATCAGGTTTTCATATGCATTATGGGTTGTATTATGTTTTATATAATTTTTAGCCTCCTCCGGTGTTATGGATAACAAACTTGCTGCCAGGTTTTCGGAAAGTGGCATTGTGGCAGTAGATCCGTCCACACGCGGGTAGGTATCTTTTGTAAAATTTGGTTTGTTATCTGCTAAAGTACATGAAGATAGAATTAACGCTGAAAATACAATCAATAAAAACTTTTTTTTGCAGCTATTGATTATCATTAATTTCCTCCCGGCTTTATAGGAGCCTCATATTATTTTTTATTCCATTCGCTCTATGCAGAACCTTACTATGTCAACCAATTCGTCTTCAGCTCCGAGGCTGAAATTAAAGATTACGCCTTGCCCGCCGCCGGCACCGATTGCTGAAATAAAAATATCATTGCCATAACCTGCTACGGTTAAGCTTAAACTTGCTCTGTTTCCATTTCGCATGAAATATTTATCATACACGCGAACTGCTACATTTGTATCTCCCAGGCTGTAGTTACTTTCATCAACTAAATTCATGGAAACTCCGCTGTTTATAATTTCATTTTGTAATTTATTTATAATTTCCTCAAAATTACCGACGATTTTCTTTTCATATTTTGCCATAACGACCTCCAAAATGTTTATATATTTATAGACGTATTAATTAGGAAATAGTTCCAGTTTGTTCAATTATAAAAAAAGACTATAAGAAATTTATAGTCTTAAATTAAACTTTAATTTATAAGCATTCCCATCGCTAATGAGTCATAGAATTCACTGTTAATCAATAAATCTCTTTTAATTACGCCTTCTTCTGTAAATCCAAGCTTTTTATATAAATTGATTCCCCTCGTGTTGTCTATTCTGGTTCTTAAATTGATTTTTTTTATTACTCCTGAATTCTTACTCCAATCAATTAAAAATCTAATTAACTCTTCACCTATACCATTACCCCAATATTCCTTTAAAACACTTATGCCGAATTCTCCTGTATGGGCAGTTCGTTCTCTGGGGCCGCCTATAAAATTTAAATTTCCAACTACCCTTCCGTTAATCTCAGCCAAAATAGACAAAGCATTATTCTTTTTAAGGGTGTTTTCTATAAATTCTTCTTCCTGTTCAACAGTCATATGAAACTGGCCCGGACCAAAGGTCAAAAAATCTGATTCTCCTCCTATCATATTAAGATATACTATAAGTGCCTTGGCATCTGATTTTTTTGTTTGCCTTATTATAATTTTCTCACCTTTTGCGGTAATTTCCCTTAATTCATTCATATTGCACCTCTAAACTTTAAGTTATATTGTATCTATATGGTTATCCTGTTTGTCAACTGCTGCCACTGCCTCTATTTCTACCAATTGATTTTCATATCCTAACACAGTAACGCCTGATAATGTACTGGGGACATCATGTTCACCAAATTCTTCGCTTATTACACCCCACACCCTTACTAAATCCGATCTTTTTTGAGAGGCTACAATAATTCTGGTATACACAATGTCATCTAATGCAGCACCGCTTTCTTTCAATGCTTCCTTTAAATTTTCTATACATAATCTTGCCTGTCCCTCATAATCATTTACTAATGTCACTTCTCCGTCTTTGTTGATAGGACATGAGCCTGCTAAAAATATTAAATCCATGCCATTCGGAATCTTTCCAGCATATGCATAGCTTACTTTTGCTAAATTTTCAGAACGTATCAATGAAATTTTTTTATTCATAACTTTTTTCCTTCCAGTTAATTTTTTATTAATAATTGTAATATCATATTTTTGTCTAAATCTTGCATGACTGACATGACTAATCAATTGCCTCTAAAGAAAAAACAACTGGTCTTGTTCCGTCAGTGCAGCAAAGTATCTGCATTCCATCCCGATTATTCCATGGAGTATTGGTTGCGCCGGCTGATAATGAACTGACTCCTTTGTAAATATCAATCCATGCCCACGGACAAAAATCTTTGGGCATTTCAGCACTGCCGTTATAAACAAATATTTCACCCACATTTAATAAAGGGCAGGGGCCGACCTCTTTCCCATCGGTTAAATACTTTTCCGCAAAATCTTCGTAGAATTCCTTTTTTAGCACAGTAATTTTTACTTTTTTCATTTTTCCTCCAAAAAACCATACCATTATGGCTGTTTCTAACGTTGTTTGTCTTTATAAATTTAACACCATTTCATATTGTCCGACAGAATCTTCAAATCCTAAATCATGCAAAAATTCAAGCATAGACTTGCATTGATCATCAACATTAAGTATGCTTATTTTATTTGACTCTGTAGAATTTATCAAATCCGAAATAATACTACCGGCAATTCCTTTGCGCCTGTAATTCTTATCTACTGCTATTTGGGCAATATCTCCCGTTTTTTTATCAATAACTCCATACCCGACAACCGCATTGTCAAGGCGTACAATAGAATAGCAGAGCGTATCGACGGCATTTATCGAATCCACAGAATTCTGCCATGAAGGCTTAAAGTCCCAGAATTCAGTGGTTTTTTCCCAATCATTCAACTCTATTTTTTCAATATGCTCAACTTTATATTTTGTATCGGGAATATGGTTGCTTTTATCTAATTTAAAACATTTAAATTCTCGTATAATTTTAAATCCTGATTTTTTATAGAGTTCAAATGCTGCAGTGTTTGACTTTATAACTTCCAGCAAGTATTGCTTAACTTCAGCTTCTTTTAACATCTCCTTGATATTTTGAATCAAATTGCCCGTTATGCCCTGTTTTCTATACTTGCCTATAACTCCTGTTCCTACATCATAAGCAGTAAGTTTTCCGTTCCAGTTTCTAAGTCCATTTAAAACAAAGCCGACCAACTCTCCATTTTCAAATGCACCCATTGAAATTTGTGAATTATATCCTCTTCTTAAAAGCATATTCCGGAACTTCCAAAGAGGCAAGTCTATTTTAACCTGGTAATCAGAAAATGCGTTTACAAATGTTTTATGTAATGCTTCAATATCGGTATTTTCTAATAAACTGTAATTGATCATTTTTCAATTTCCCCCTTATTATATTTTTGATCATAATTTTACATGCACCACTCCGGCAGTGAACCTTTCACAGCCCACCATGATTTAAATGTTTCGCCGGAGAATCCCAGCTTCCTGTAAACGCTTGCTGCTTCGGAGTTATGTGTGTGCAGATATATCAATGAACCCATGTAGTATGTTATAACCGCATTTATAACTGCCATTCCATAGCCCTGGCGTCTATTTGACGGTGTGGTATAGACGTTTGATATATAGACTGTATTGTTGTATTTTTCAGCCAATGCCATGCTGACAGGGCGTCTTAGTTCATCATAAGCAAAAAACATATTATTTCCGGCAGCAATTTGTTTATTTAGCAGTTTGATGCCATATGTTTCGCCGTCATCTTGTTCTATGGCCAGATTATATTCCTGTCCTTCCAGTGCATGGCTGAACGTTTTAATTTCGCATTCTTTAATTTTGTTGTTAATTGCATCATTAATATCTAAAACCATTAAATCTATATCAAATTCCCTTATTGAATAACCATATTTTTCATAATAAGGTCTTAAAACATCTAATTTCAAAGAACCTTGACGGTAAAAAATTTTAGGAATTATACTTTTTGAATTATAGTATTCTTCTATTTCTTTAATGATGTCATCAATATTTTCATTTTTATCAATAACGGCGTAATTGGATGTGTAGCTTTCTTTATTATCCATATCGCTGAACATCCTTCCCCATGATGTGAGCTGATAATCCAAATACTTCATGGGACTGTTTTTTTCTAATTGAACAATTTGTTCTGAAATTTCCATATAGCCTCCGCTGATATTTTAATGTGTCATAAGATAATATCTATCACAATAATAATGTTAATAATTTCCTAAAATTAATATTATCATATTATAATAAATGCATCAAGAAATAGTTTTCATGGTCATGTTATATATGATCGAGTGTTGTTATATAGAATGATTAATGTTTGAAATTTCTATTGATGCATAACATTCGAATGTTGCGAATTATTACTTCTTAGTCATATATAATCTTACTTCCTGCGGAACAATTATTTTACCATTCTTGCTATTTATATAATCTGCAACAGTTTCTAATATAGATTTCTTCTTATAATTATCTAAATCATGAAAATCAGAGAAAGAATTGATTAATTTTAAGTATCTTTCAGTAGTATATTCATCATCCCACCTGTATATCTTTGAAACCGGTCTGTCAAATAAATTATTGGTTTGTATTTCTAAGAATCTAAGATTATGTAAATCTTCTGCTTCTTCTAAAGTTAAATAGTCATCAAACTCAGGAGCAAGCTTTCGGCATATATTTCTTATTTCAATTTGCATCTCGGTTTTTGGCTCGACTACAGATGACATATGCCAGAAAACAGCCATTACCCCACCTTTTTTTAACAAATTATAGGCTTTAGGATATCCTACCTCCGGCTTAATCCAATGAAAAGCAGTAGCCGAAAAAATTAAGTCGTAGTCTTCCTTTAAACCATCATATTCTTCAAAGGAAGAACAAATAGAATTGAAATTTTTATACTCCGAATACTTTTCTAATAAATACTGCACTTGTTTTTCTTCTATCTCTAACCCAGTAATGGAATATAGATTTTTTACAAAATAATCTGTAGCTTGCCCAGGACCTGAACCTATTTCCAATACCCTTGCATTATTTTTTAATACTGAAAAATTTACGATATCATTAAACAATTCAATCGGATATCCAGGGCGAGCTATTTCATAGTCTGATATTATGTCTTTAAAAACATGGTTATTTCCCATTAATAAATTTCCTCCATCGTTAGCTTCATTTACATAGTTTTGATTTCAAAGTATAACCATTACTTCCATAAATGTTTCATAATTCTTGTTGCATGGTATTCTACAATTCCAAAATACTATTTAATTGTAACTTATTTACACCCAATTAGCAAATTTTAGTTAAATTCTTCATGAGACATGGCATAAAAAAAGCAGATATTATCTGCCGGAATATTACGATATATAAAGATTGTTCCCGCTGTTACAAGCAGCTATTTAATTAAAAAAATCGCTATCAGCAGGATACTTAATTCCATTACAACATATATAGATATCCATATTTTCTCTTTCACTATATCAGTTAAAAAAAATGCCATTAATATTACCCCTAATTCCATTACAGCACACATAGATATATAAATCATCCATAGATCCTCTTTAACTGCGCTGCTACTAATAGAATTGTCAGTATCTTCACGATTTCTGTAAATTTCGGTAATTTCAGTACCGTCAGCGTCATACATTGATGTTGCTATGAGATGAGGATTGTATAACTTATTTTGCATAGATTCATTAAAAAGTTTATCTATATATTCAGCACTATAAATTTCAATGAATTGTTGGTTTTTAACATTAAATTTAATTGATACTTTTACTTGATCCTTTGAAAAACCGTCGGGATTTGTATATGCATTGTAATCTAAGCCATAATATTTTATTTTATCCGAAAGGTTATATCCGCTCACAACAAGGTATCTTTTATTCTTGATTTCAATAGGAAAAACCTGTAAAACTGAGGAATAATCGGAGGTCTCAACTTCTGCGCTTATTATTCGGTATTTTTGATTGAGCCCTTTAGCAAAAATTGCAACTCCATTAACATTTGTTTTTGTTGAATCCTTAAATGCAGCAACAAGTTTACCATCAACTTCTTTTGTCTCAAGTACATATGCATTTATAGAAGGCTGAGATAAAAATTCTGTAATTCCTGACGAAAGAATATTTTTGTCATTTGAAAACTTATATTCAGTGACATATAACATATAAGAAAAGTTAAGTGCCAGTATAATGGCTATTACTGCTGCCAAAATTTTTGTTATTTTAAATTTTTTTAAAAATTTCATTTCAATAGCCGGTGCCTTCATGGTGCTGCTGCCTAAATCTGAATTCATTTGTTCGCATGCTTTTTTACACTCTTCGCATGTAGACATATGGTTTTCTATTGCTTGATTTGTTTCATCACTTGTGAGCTTTTCAATATAATTAGGAAGTATGTCCTGAACTATGCAGCATGGTAATTCTTTTTTCATTCCTGTCCCTCCTTGGCTAATTTTTGTTTTACTCGATAAAAAGTAACGCGGGCCCAAGTTTCATTTTTATTTAATATTTCTCCGATTTCTTTAAAACTCAATTCCCCTGTAAACCGCAGGTACATAACTTCTCTTGTCTTTTCATCAAAGCCTTGCAATTTATGGAATAATTCCATTTTAGATTCGTTAGTCAATATTAAACTTTCAACTTGTTCTTTCAATTCAAGTCTGTCAGCTAGTTCATCAATTTGCTCGGAGGTGTTTCGCTTTCTTTTTTTGCATTCTTTATACCATAGGTGTTTTGCAATCTGACAAAGCCAGACTGAGACCTTGCAATCTCCTCTGAAATTATCATATGTCTTAATTGCCTGATAGAAGGTTTCTTGAGTCAATTCTTCAGATAAATCTGCATCAAAAGTCAAGCAGAATAAATATTTGAAAACAGTTTGAAAATATTCCGTATATAGTTCATCCATATTCTGCACTTGATCGCCTCCTATTAATAAGTACTCTTATAAAATGATTCGTTACAAAAAAATGTAAAAAAATATAACACCCAGCTTTTCCCAACTAATGGTATCATATTTTTTTAACTCAATCAAGAAAACAGAGAATGTTTTCCTGGCTTTAATTTAATTTCTTTTATAATAAAATCTTTTTAGTATTTCCAGGGTTTCCATGAGAACAGGGTACATCAACCAGGCATTTTCCGCATGCATCGGTAAAACCTTCAATATCTGAGTGAAGTTTGTCGTTGAAAAGGCACATTTCATAGCATTTAAATCTATCAAAGCTATCTGCTTTCAAAGCATCATTCACACATTTTTCAACGCATTTCTTGCATATATTTTTATGCTTGTACAAACAATTTTCTTTATCAATTCTTTTAGTTGGCTCAATTTTCCCATCTGTTATAAAGCTGCCGAATCTTCCGCAGCATCCTTTCTCGGTTATGAGCATATTGTTCAGCCCGAAGGTTCCTAATCCTGCAACATATGCAACATGTCTGTGAGACCAATCACTAATTAATTTTTTCTCGTCAAAATTATGGGTCGCAGGAGTAATTACCGCCTTGTACCCTAACTTTTCTAATTCATCTTTTATATATGTATTTAAATCTGATATGATCTGATTTGTTTCTAAATATGCCCTTGCCCATTCCTTTGAACACTCCCTTCCTCCTATATTGCTTTTAATTATTGATTCGTGAAAAGGAATAAAATATGCAACCACTGTTTGAGCTTCCTCTAAGCTATCTTTTGGAAGGGCATGTGAAGAACTGACCACATCTTTAAGTTTGTAAAACATCTCATCATTTGCATCTGCATAGGCAATAAGAGGTTCCTCCCATTTAGTTTGAACATTTTTAATTTCTGAATAATTAGCTACATATTGCTTTATAATCTTTTCAATTTTATTTTTCAATTTATCTCCATAACACATGACCTATACCCCCTATTATTTAAACAAACTGTATAAAATAATTGTAACACTTCATTTTATTTATAACAAGAAATAGTTTTCCTGCAATGATATAGCCTCCTATTCATGGGTTCTGCGCTCTTTTTTGAGCCTTTTCACCACAGAGGAATATTTTATAGCCGGAAATATGAATAATACAGTAAGAATTCCGACAACTATTCTGACCATGTGTAACCATACGGCAGATTCAATTGTGAAACCATATGGTATGAATGTTATGACAAAAAACGCAAGCAGGCACAGAGTGACCCAAAAGTATGCATTACGGAATGCACGATAGCTTGATATTAAATCATCTAAATTCGTATGAAGCTTAAAGGGATTTCCATCTCTTTTTTTCTCAACTATTAATAGTTCCTTATTGAAGGCACCGGGTGAAGTCGCAATCTGCCCCATACCTTTTGCATAAGGTCTCAACTTTATTTTACCAATAGAAAAATTAAGGTTAATGTTTTTGGTAAACGTGCGTAAGCCCATACTTTCAAGGAATTGTCTATAATCCTTTGATTTTGAATAAGATTTATCCGCAACAAACTCAACGGCATACTCATATTCATTAGGATTACAGCTTTCAAACACATAGGACAATTTACCGCATCTTTTCAGCCGATAGCCTTTTTCTGCCATCTTATTCAGCCATTTTTCCTGTTCTTCCATGAAATCAAAGAAATAGTGAAAAACTGTTTTTGTCATACTATTTCGCCTCCTATAATAGTTACGGCTAATCGCCACACTTCTTCGAGCCGCTTTAATTCTTCTTCTGCAGTTTTTTTCCCCAGTTCAGTAATGATATACTCTTTTTTATTTCCGCTGCATTCATTACCTATTGGCATAATCCATTGTTTCTTTAACAAAGTATTTATTGCTCCGTATAGCGTTCCTGCTCCTAAAATAACTCTTCCATTCGTTTCCTTTTCGATAAACTGCATAATTCCATAACCGTGATTTGGTTTATAAACAGCTAAAAGAACAAGAAAGGTTGTTTCAGTGAGCGCACCGCCTTTGATATTGTCTCTAATTTAAATCACCTCAATTATTATTACGTTTAGTGTAATACACACTATATCACTAAACGTAATAACTGTCAAGAATTTTTTTTGATTGTTTTTTATTCTTCACACAAAAAAAGAATGACGGTGTCATTCTTTTTTATAAATTTATTTTGCAGCTACTGCTTGAACTAATTTAATGCATTCTATTACGTCAGATTTGCTGAATATTTCTCCTGATGAATGAATATTTCTTGTTGGAATGGAAATTGCGCCGCTTGGTACTCCTTCTCTTGATAGATGGAGTGGTCCAGCGTCTGTTCCTCCGAACTCAAGAACTTCATACTGATATTTTATGTTGTTTTCAACTGCTAAACTTGTTAAAAGATCTTTTACTTCAGGATGAGCGATAATGGATTTATCCATTATTTTGATAGCTGCTCCATCTCCAAGTTTCACATCCATTTTTACTCCATCTTCCGTATCTCCTGTAGCTGTAACATCAACTGCAATTGCCAGGTCGGGATTTATGCTGTAGCCTGCCGTTTTAGCTCCTCTGCAGCCGACTTCTTCCTGAACTGAAAATACATAGTAGACGTCATTTTCTGTGGAAGGGTGGCTTTTCAGGGCTTCTATCAGGATATAGCATCCAATTCTGTCATCAGCAGCTTTGCATATTACACAGTCTTCAGTTTCGTAATACTGAGATTGAAATACACACATGTCACCGACTTTAAAGTTGTTTTTAACGAAGTCTTTAGAAGTAGACGCAACATCAAGAAAGAGCTTGCTCATTGTAACTTTTTCTTTATCATTTATTTCTTCTGAGCATATAATGCCTTCTAATCCGTTGTCAAACACCATGTGAAGTCCTATGATCTCTTTTGCATGTATTCCTCCAACATTTGAAAACCTGAGGAATCCTTTTTCATCAACATGAGTGATTATCAGACCAATTTGGTCCATATGTGCTGAAAAAAGTACTTTCTTACCGGTGCCCTTTTTTCTTGCAATTACATTTCCAAGCACATCGATGTTAATTTCGTCGGCATAATCTTTTATTTCATTTATAATCATTTCACGAATATTTTTTTCTCTTCCTGATGGAGAAAAACAATCCGATAATTTTTTCATTAATTCACTGTTATAATTCATTTTATTCCCCTTTCTGATTCTCTAATATCACAGCTTTTGTTAAGCTTACTACACTGTTATAATCATTTTTGCTGGCAACATTTACCGATGAGTGAATGTATCTGCATGGAATTGAAATAGCCACTGCCTTGGCTCCTTCTTTTGTCTTATGGATAGGCCCTGCGTCATTGCCTCCTGCAGAAGAAGTCCTGAACTGATAAGGAATGTTGTTTACCTTAGCAATATTTTCTACCTTTCTGACTTCCTCAATATCATACAATGTTGAATTATCCATAAGAGACAATGCAGCTCCCTTACCGATTAATGTTGCTTTAGAATGGTCCTTGACTTCCGGCATATCAGCACATACAGTTCCTTCTAACACTATGGCGTATGTTGGTTCTAACGCATATGCGGCTGTCTGAGCGCCTCTGCATCCAACCTCTTCCATTACAGTAAATACACCGTAGAAATCAGCATCAAGCTTCATGCTCAATAATTCTAATAAAGCGCTGCAGCCTGCACGGTCATCCAGTGCCTTTGCTTTTATTAAATTATCCCCGAATTCAACATAATCACTTTTGAATGTTACATAGTCTCCTATACTTACCAGCTTTTCTGTTTCTGATTTTGAATAAGTTCCTATATCTATATAAAGTTTATCAATCGGAATGGATTTTCCCCTTTCTTCATCACTCATTAAATGGACTGCTTTTGATCCTATTACGCCCGGAATTTTATTTTCTCCCACCAAAACAACCTTGGAGTTCAAAACTCTTTGGTCAATGCCTCCCACAGCCTGAAATTTAATAAAGCCGTCCGAATCAATATGAGAAACAATCAACCCTACTTCATCCATGTGAGCGGCAATCATGATTGTTTTATTTTTTCTTCCTTTGTTATGAGCAATTACGTTGCCTAATTTATCAACATAATACTCACAGCCTATTTCACTTAATTTATTTTTTATGTAATTTCTTACTTCATATTCGCAACCTGATACGCCGGAAAGTTCAGTTAATTCTTTTAAAAACATAATATTTCCTCCAAATCAGAATTATCCAGTTCGTTTATGAAACGAGCTATTGCTTTGCCTGTTATTTCAACGTCCCTGATGTCTATTGTTTCAACAGACGTATGCATGTACCTGAGGGGGATTGACAATAAAATACACGGTACGCCTTCTCTGTTTATTTGAACAGCCTCTGTGTCTGTTCCCGTCTTGGAAGGTGATGATTCATACTGCATTGGATAATTGTATGCTTTACATACCTCTATGAATTTTTTTGTGAGTTTTGGATTTAATCTCCCTCCAAAAGCAACTATAGGCCCTTTGCCCAATTCACATATTTCGGGAGGCATACCAGGAGCCATTCCAAAATCCACATCAAGTACAATTCCTATATCCGGATTAATTTTGTAGCTTGCTGTGGTTGAACCTCTGTAGCCTGTTTCTTCCTGAGCTGTTGCAGCATAATAAATATTGCTTTTATGAGAAAGCTTCTTTAATTCTTTTGCTGTTTCAAGCATTACTGCAACACATGCCCTGTCATCCAGAGCTTTTGCACTAACCACATTTCCCTGCAGGGATACAGGTTCCCTTTTTACAGTTGCAATATCTCCGACTCTCACCAGCTTTTCAAGCTTTTCCTTTGAATATCCTGTGTCGATGTACAGGTCTTTTAATTTTAATGCGTTGCCTCTTTCCTCCTCAGGAGTTACATGAGGGGGTTTAATACCTATTACTCCAAAGACATCTTCTCTGCCGTATACTGTTACTTCCTGTGCAACCAATGATGCGGGGTTAATTCCTCCTACGGATGTGAAACTTAGAAATCCGTTGTCTAATATTTTTGTAACCATTAAACCGATTTCATCTATATGTGCAGCCAGCATTATTTTTGTTTTATTAATGCCATCTTGTTTGAATATGTAACTTCCAACCTTATCTTTTTCACATGAATCTGTATAAGGCTCAAAATATTTTTTTAATATATCGCCGTTTATATGTTCAAATCCGGAAACAAAATGGTTTGAGCATACTTCAAACAGAAATTCTTTAATCATGATTATAAAACCACCTT
>DFOA01000018.1 GCA_002381185.1 Firmicutes bacterium UBA3553
CCGATGTAATAGATGCAATAGGGACAATTGTTCATGTTATTATAGATAATCAATACAGAGGATATATTGTAATTGCAGATGAAATCAAGGAAGACTCTGCATCAGCCATTCATGCATTGAAAAAAGCAAGAGTAAAGCAAACAATTATGCTTACCGGTGATGCAAAAGCAATAGGCGAAAAAGTTGCAAAGCAATTAGGCCTTGATAAAGTATATACAGAGCTTCTGCCTGCTAATAAAGTGGAAAAGGTTGAAGAGCTTCTTAACAAAAAGTCCGAAAAAGGCAAACTGGTTTTTGTTGGGGATGGAATCAATGATGCCCCAGTACTTGCCCGTGCAGATCTGGGAATTGCCATGGGTGGTCTAGGCTCTGATGCAGCAATCGAAGCTGCTGATATAGTAATTATGACAGATGAGCCTTCAAAAATATCTACCGCTATGCAAATTTCCAAAAAGACTTTAAAGGTTGTTCGTCAAAACATTATATTTTCACTTGCAGTTAAATTTTTGGTTCTTATATTGGGGGCCTTCGGAATTGCATCAATGTGGGCTGCTGTATTTGCTGATGTCGGAGTTTCCGTTATTGCTATTTTAAATGCAATACGTGTCTTGAATGTTAAGCAGTATCAGTAAGGAAAGACAGGGGCCAAGAGAATTATCTTGGCCTTTATCATACGAAAGAAGGTGTTCAATTAAATGTACAAAAATAAGCCTATTTTATTAATTGATGATGAAGTTAAAATTACGCAGGTGTTAAAAGCATATCTTGAAAAAAACGGATACAGCACTTTAACTGCACATGACGGAAAGCGTGCATGGGAGCTATTTCAGAGTCAAGAAATTGCTCTTGTTGTTCTGGATTTGATGCTGCCAGACATTACAGGTGAAGAATTATGCTACAGAATTCGTACACAATCCAGAGTTCCCGTAATTATGCTTACTGCCAAATCAAATGAGACAGATCTTTTAAGGGGGTTAAAAATTGGTGCAGACGATTATTTAGCAAAACCCTTTAGTCCCCGAACGGTTGTTGCCAAGATTGAGGCAGTATTACGCCGAACAGAGTGTGATGAGCTGTTAAGTATGCCTGTTTCATATAATAACGGAGATTTGACAATAGATTTCAAGAATTGTGTTGTAAAAAAGAATGGTGAAGTCATAAACTTAACACCAACAGAATTTAAGCTTTTACGTGCTTTAGCAAAAGCACCAAATCGCACCTTCACAAGAGACCAATTAATTACATATGCACTTGATGACAATTTTAACGGATATGATCGAAGTATTGATACTTATATTAAAAGTCTTCGCAGCAAAATTGAACCTGATAGAAAAAACCCTCAATATATTGTTACGGTTCACGGGTTTGGCTACAAATTTGTATCTGAAATAAGAGAACCACTAAAGGGAAAAGAAATATGATTAAATCATTTCGCGGTAAATTGATTTTATCATTTTCCTTTTTGCTGATACTAACAATCGGCTCATTGAGTCTTGTTTTTAATAATTCTATTGATAAGCTTTTTAAGGAATACGCTTATTATCAGCAAGAACAGAAAATAAATCAGATTATTGAACAGATAAACGCTCAATATATTCCAAGTTCTAAAAGTTATAACATGAATGGTATTGAGGTAATAGGAAATGCTGCTTTACAAAGTGGAATAATGATACATGTGCAGACAATTAACAAGGAGCTTGATTGGGATATTTCAACTCACAAGGCCCAGGAATGTCAACTTATGCTGCAGCATATGGAAGTTAATATGCACAGCCGATACCCTACTTTTAACGGTGGGCTTGAACAAAAAAATTATGATTTGCTTTATCAGGGCACTAAAGTTGGAATTTTAACTCTTGGCTTTTACGGACCTTATTCCTTCAATGAAAGTGAATTAAAGCTTCTTGACTCACTAAACCGATTAATATTAGTTTTAGGTTTTACTTTTTTGCTTATAGCCATAGTATTGGGCAGCTACATAGCAACCTACCTTACAAAGCCTATTCGGGCCTTGGTAGATATAACACATAAAATAGCCTTTGGAAATTACGGAACACAAATCACAGAAAAATTTGCTGCCTCTGACTTCATGACACTGATTCATTCAGTGAATGAAATGTCAGTAGCACTTAAAATAAAAGACTGTCAAAAGCGTCAATTAACTGCAGATGTTGCCCATGAGCTCAGAACACCGCTAAGTAATCTACAAAGCCATATGGAAGCAATAATTGATGGAGTATGGGAGCCAACTCCAGAGCTTTTTTTAAGCTGCCATGATGAGATTATGCGACTTACAAATATCGTAAATCAATTAACGGAGTTGAATCAATTTGAAGATAAAAAAATAAGCTTAAATAAAAGCTATTTTTCTGTTTCTGAGCTATATGAATGTATGGCTCGCGATTTTTTACATGAGACGAGGGATAAGGACATTGAGCTGTCCATAAGCATAGAGAATCCATCAGCATATATTTTTGGTGATATGCATCGAATTAAGCAATGTATGATAAATTTAATATCCAATGCACTTGTAGCGACTCCACCTGGAGGAAAAATATCCATCAAATATCATACGGAAAAAGATATGCACCTTCTTGAAGTGATTGATACGGGAGCAGGAATTCCTGATGATGACCTAACAAACATATTTGAACGATTTTATCGTGTAGATAAGTCAAGAAATCAAAAGACAGGCGGCATGGGAATTGGACTATCCATCACAAAAGCAATTGTTGAAGCGCACAGAGGAAAGATTGAGGCAAAAAGTGCAGTCGGTCACGGTTCAACTTTTTCTATAATGCTTCCTATAGAATAGGTACACAATGACGAACAATACCTCCTTACTGAATAAACTCGGTAAAGCGGTATTGTTAATGGCACTTTTCTGCCCTCTTATATTTTTCCTAATACATGCAACAGTAATATTATTATCATTCTATTAATTACATGTCTCAGTTTCATTTTTATCTGTTCAATAATATAAGCGCCTATCTGCTTGCATAGAGATAATTGTATGGATTTCGAACAGAACCATTCTCTCGTACTTCGAAATGACTGTGATTACCTGTTGATTGTCCGGTTGAACCTACCTTGGCTATCGTTTGTCCACGATAAACTTTTTCACCCTTTGAAACCTGCAGGGATGAGTTATGACCATAATATGTTTGAGTACCATCATCATGGGTTATAATGACAAGCTTTCCATAGCTGTCATCCCATCCGGCAAATGTAACTCGTCCGCCATCCGAAGCCTTAACATTAGTTCCATATGGTGCTGCAATGTCCAAGCCCTTGTGATAGCTTGTTCTTCCAAAAATATATCGACTTCCTACACTGGAAGTAACCGTTCCGTAAACCGGCCATATATATTCACCATAAGATGCTGTTTTTGGTCGCGGGGTTGTTCCTTTAGCCACTACTGTTTCTGTAGGTTCTTTTATAACGGTAGATTTGGTAACCTTTCTTTCAATCTCCTTTCCATTTAAGTAAGTAACATCTGCATTTACCTGCGATGTTCCTTTTGATCCTTCTGTTATTGTTTTACTGTTGCCTACATACATAGATGCATCGTCTACGTATTTAATAGGGCTTTCTATTTCCTCAACATATGTGATGCTGTCGGACGTTTCCACAGATAAAAACGGTATTGCTGATTTAATGTTGAGGACATCGCCAATCATCAGTCTGTCTATGCTGACTTGCGGATTAAGAGCCATCAGCTCATTGAGCTTCATACCATTGTTTTTAGCAATTTCACTAAAGGTATCTCCTTCTACAACAGTATATAAAGCTGCTTCTTCTTTATTATCAGTAAGTATTTTATAAATAGCTTCCTGATCACTTTGCATTGTGGCGTCAGTATAATCATATGTAATGTAAACATCTTGTTCAAACTGGTAAGATGTAGTATTTTCATTGGTATACTGTGAAATTATTTTATCAAGAATTCCCTGCAAGGATGATTTATCCTCGGACATACCAATGGCTACTCCATCTACCGTTAAAATAAAGCTTTTTTTAATTTCATTTATTTGCTCTAGTAAATAATCATTTAATTCAGTTGAGGAAATCAACTGTTCTTTTGCTGCAAGCGTCTTACTAATGGCTGCATTGGACTCAAGCTTATATTCTTTGCCTAAAATTTCAGCAGCTTTTGCTTCTACGGAATCAACAGCTTGCTCAAATATTGATGCATCTGCAACAGCGCCTATGTTTTGACCATTTATTTTAATTGCATAAGCAGGCACATAAATCGAACGAATTATCAATGTGCTGATTATTACCGCACATATTAGCACAAAAATTATCAAGGGTTTTTTCATTTTACTATTGTAAGATATCAACAATATTAATTTATTCTTCATGTTAATAGTTTGCATCTCCATTTTTAATAATTTGTAAATATTCAATTGATAATAGGTTTAAAATATTTTTCATATGAGTTCGGCAACATCCCCTCCTTCCTTTTTCTTCTCAATTTTTAACCTACTGAAGTCATACGCAAAAGATTACGCTAATGTATATATTTTAGCGTTTTAACATTACCAGCATAATGTGGTAAAAATGTGAGGAAATTACGAAATTATAAAATATTAATATTTTTTTAATAAAACTTTAATAAAACTTTAAACGTATTATCCTCATAAATTCGCCACATATATTCTATATAGTATATCCAAAATAAAAATTGACAGGAGGGATTAAATGAGTACAAATAAAAATCCACACAGCGATGGAGAAAACCTCATTCCTGATGATGAGACTAAAACCAAAGATCCGCCTCAACATGAGGAGGATGAGGGTTCTACTATAGCAGATCTTTTTCATGTACTCGGAATAAAAAAGAAAGGTTCTATTTCATCATTCATATCAAAAGAAGAGTTAGAATCTCCACCATTAAATAATGACGAAGCGGTTGATTTAAGCGACAGCACCGAACAACCTTCAGAGCTTGTTTCAGATGATAATGCAGTACACTGTAAATCAGAGCATTCAGATGAGACATATACGAAAAACTTACCTGATATTTCTTATACGTATGAATCTCAATTGGACAATAAGGGTGAAGCACCTCTGAAAAAAAATAAAACTCTGAAAAAAGTAGTTTTCACCCTACTCTTAGCTATGTGCATAGTACTGGCAAGGTTTGCTCCTCTTCTTTTTGAGCCTAAGCCACCAAGTCCAGATGTTGTGGGCTCCTATAATGGAAAATATATTACCACCGAGCAGTTGCAGGCATTTATAGTTCTGGAGCAGGCAAGGGAGCGAGAGCATATAATTTGTCCAACACATGGATATGACCACTCTAAATGTACACCTGATGAAGAATGTGAATCCCATCCTATAGATTCATTCGAAGGATATCAAAGCATGGTAACGCGACTTGCAGTTGAGCAAATGATTCAAGAATGGGCAGATGAAAAAGGAATTACTCAGCGTGAAGACGTACAACACAACATGAAGGATATTCTTAATAACGTCACCGTTGAACAATATGTTGCTCGATTACATGATGAAAACATCACAGCTGAATCAATTCCAATCTGGGAAATTCAGCAATACTATGAAGAAAATCAGGACACTTATATAGGTAAACCATTATCGGAAGTTGAGGATGATATTCGTAAAATACTTGCTATGAAAAAAGATGAGGATTTTTTTCCACAATACATAGAAGAATTGAAGAAAACAGCAGGACTTCAGGTGAATTTTGATATTCTTAAGGTGACTGAACCAACAAATGATGAAATATTATCTTATTATGAAACAAATGTTACAGATTATCAGACAAAGGATACCGCGAAATACTCAGAAATTTTAATAAATAATGATGATTCTATGAATTCTGCCACAGATGCAGTTCGTAAAATTCGTTCCGGAGAAAGTTTTGAAAATATCGCCGCATCTTTTTCCAAAGACGGTATATCCAGTATGAAAACTCTTGTTAAGGGAACTGGTGATGCTGCTTTAGAGTCTTTATTATGGAAAATGAATATCGGTGATATTAGCGATCCTATCACTAATGCAGATGGATCAGCAAGTATTGTAATGCTGACTGAAATAAATAAGGCAGGAGTAAAGCCCTTTGATTCTGTCAAATCAGAAATTCGGAACATTTTGCTTACTAAAAATATGGAGGCTGAATATACCTTGAGGAAAAGTGAAATGTTGTTTAGCATTCACAGCCGTCGATACACCTTAGGAGAATTTTACACGGAATTTAAGGAACTGTCCGAAATCTACCAATTAGAATTTTCATCCTTTGAGACTAAAAAACAGTTAGTGGAGCAGATGATTGCACAGGAATTGCTGCTTGAACAAAGCAGCGATAAATCCTCAAATGAACAGGAAGATCACAGCTATGAAGAAATGAAAATCCAATACCTGGCACAAATTCTTCACCAGGACGAAGTAGACGAAAAGCTAACAGAGCCTACAGAAGAAGAAATACGTGATTTTTATGAAAAAAACAAAAAAGATCTTATTATTCCTGCTTCTGTACAACTTAATTTAATTTGGATCAGCCAGGGAGAAAATGCGGAAAAGAAAGAACAGGCGTTTCAAAAAGCCAAGGAAGCCCTAAGTGCTATTAACAACGGAATGTCCTTTGCAGAAGCGGCAAAACAATATTCAGAAGATCCCTCTGCTGACTATGGAGGTCAACTTCAAGGAGACCTGTATAAAGAATATCTCGTTCCTCCATTGGCAGAAGCTGCCTTTTCATTAGAAATTAATAAAGTTAGCGACATATTGGAATATTCAGACGGATACTTCATTCTACAGGTACGATCACGTACTGAAGAGCAAATGCAAAGCTATGATCAGGTCGCTGAAGGTATTAAGAGTCATCTTAGTGAGCAGCAGCATGTTCAATTAGAGATGAACATGGAAAAAACAATGTTGGAAAATGCAAACTTTACAATTTATAACAAGACAATTCGTCGTTTGATAAAAGAAAATAATGATAATATTTAAAATTAGGAGAAATAATTATGGGACGAAAAGAAAAAACCATTTTAATTACAATTGTCGCCAATTTAATATTGATTTTACTCCGTTTCTTCTTGGCAAATTTGTCTGGAAGTATCGGTCTACTGGCGAACGCATGGCATTCCTTTACCGACTTATTTGTCACTAGTGTAGTTTTTGCAGGACTTATGCTAGCACGCTACGGAGCACATAAACTAAAAATAGCAACTAAAAAAGCCGAGCATTTTCTTGCTATTTTTGTATCAATATTTATTTTCTATATGGGAATAGAAATTCTCTCCGATGCTTTAAGTGGTGAAATTACAGAATTGAGATATGTTCCTTTCGCAGCTGCAGGTGCATTTGTAGGTGTTGTAATAAATTACTTTATGTCAAGATACAAAATCTATGTTGGTGAACAAACAGGATCACACAGCCTAATCGCCGATGGTTATCATTCTAAAATGGATATGTATTGCTCTATTGCCGTATTGGTGGGTATTTTAGGTTCGCTGTTTGGTATGCCAAGCTTAGATAAAATAGCCGCTATTGTAGCGATGGTTCTATTAATAATAGCCGGTTATGAAATCTTTACCTCCAATCTTCAGGCTTTGCTTCATCCAAATGAAAAAACAGATGACTCACATCATATACATAACCACGGATTTAAAATCAGCAAAAAAATGTTTGTTCGCATAGGCGGTATTTTAGTTGTAGTCTATTTATTAACAGGCGTGTATATTGTTCAATGGGACGAAAGCGGCGTTGTCCGACGTTTTGGAAGGGTTGTAAACGCAAATGTATATCCTGGTATTCACTATCGTTTACCAACTCCTTTTGAACAGGTAACATTAGTTAAATCAGGCAATATTCAAAAGATTGAAACAGGAGTGCAGGAATTTCTAACCGGTGATACCAATTTAGTAAATATCAATATGTCTGTACATTATAAGATAAGTAATGCCGAGAAGTATGTTCTGAACGTGAAAGATACTAAGGCATTACTTCAATCCAGTATAACAACCAGCATTCGGAAAATTGTCGGAAAAAATAAAATTGATTATATTCTGACCGAGGGTAAGGCCGAAATTGAGCAATATGCAATGTCATTGCTGCAAGACACAATGGATTTAAACGGAACAGGTATTGAAATTGTCGGTATACAGCTAGTTGAATCCTCTCCTCCGGCAAATGTTATTGCTAGTTTTCAAGACCTAGCTACTGCCCGTCAGGACAGAAGTATTTATATCAATGAAGCAACTGCTTATCGTAATACAATTATTCCTCAAGCTAAGGCAGAGGCTTATAAAAATATTTCTGAAGCACAAGGATACAAGGAAGAAAAGGTTAAAAATGCTGAAGGAGATGCTACTCTCTTCATTTCAAAGCTTAATGCTTATGCTACTTCAAAAGATGTAACAGAATTCAGGCTATATATGGAATCAATGGAACGTATTTTACCAAATGTTCAAAAGCTTCTGTTAGGCAGCGGTGTCAATATTGACAATGCTGAGCTATGGATTTCAAACAGTAAAAACAACACACCAAGCAATTAAAACATACTATTCTATTTATTAAATATTGGAGGTATTTAAATGATATCAAGTAAAAGAAAGCCCAGTAAAAAAATCATATTATACGTTTCTCTTACACTTGCTCTTCTTGTTATGACTCTTATGATTTACAAGGTCGATGTAACAGAATATGCAATTGTTACTCAATTCGGCAATCCAGTATCTATTATTGATAAGCCGGGACTCCGCATCAAGCTTCCTGATCCGATTCAGTCTGTTCAGCGTCTTGATAAACGTGTTCAAGTATATCAAACTACTTCCATTGAACTTCTCACACTGGATAAAAAAAGTGTATCCCTGGACTACTATGGAACCTGGAAAATTGTTGACCCAATCTTATATTTAAAGACAGTTAAAGATCGTATAGGCGCTGAAGCACGAATCATGGACGTCTTTTCTTCCAGCCTTGGTGTACAGTTAGGTAAGTATAATCTTGAACAGCTTGTAAATATAGATGAAGAAAAGCTGGCATTGGACACTATGCTTAAAGAAACAGTAGATTATGCAAAAGAACGTGCATTTGAATATGGTATTGAGGTTGTTGACACACAGATTCGAGTTCTAAATTTTCCGGATGCCAATAAACAGAGTGTTTATGACCGTATGAGCGCAGAACGTGAACAGATGGCACAGAAATATCGTTCTGAGGGTAGCGAGGAGGCTGCAAAAATTCGTGCTGACGCTGAGAAAGAGCAGCAACTGATTTTGGCCGAGGCATATAAGCAAACACAGCAGATTAAAGGTGAAGGGGATGCTGAAGCAATCCGAATCTATGGTGAAGCTTTCCAAAAAGATCCTAACTTCTATGAATTTATTCGTACGCTTGAGACTTACGAAAAAACAATTGACGGAAATACTACATTAATTCTGCCATCTACTGCCGAGATATTAAAATATTTAAGCGGAGCAAAAAATTAGTTATGCGAGCGGAGGATTCTCAATGGATAACAATTCTAAAAACCCCCTTACTCCAAAAAGGAATAGGGAAAATATAATAAAAAAATTAGTTAGAGTTTTAAAACTTTTTTCTTCAAAATGCCGTTTATTATTTATAATTTTAAGGCAGAATCATTCTTTTAGAGATGGAACAACTTTTAATGATTTGAAAAATGCTTTTAAGCATATCAATCCTAAAAAAGCATTCCTTTTGCTTACTGTAGGCGTTATTGGAATCTACTTACTTACAGGTATTTATATTGTCAATCCCGGTGAGCAAGCTATAATCCGAAGATTTGGGGTTGTTCAGAGCATTCCGGTCAGCGAAGGACTGCATTACCGTTTTCCCTCTCCGATCGATCAGGTACAGAAAGTCAATGTGTCTGAAGTTCGACGCGCCGATATTGGCATGATACTACCCGAACATGTACATCAGCCTGGGGACATGCCCCAAGCGATTCAACTGTTAACCGGAGATGAAAATATTATTACCTCACAGGCGATTGTACATTATAAGGTTAGTGATGCGGCAAAATTCTTGTACAATGTTAACGGTAACAGTGAACAACTGGTGAGATATAGCGTTGAAGCATCATTAGTACAGTTTATGGCAAATATTAGTGTTGATGATATACTTGGAACAGAAAAGGTAGAAGCACAAAACTTTATTTTAAAGCTAGCGCAAGATACACTGAATCGCTATGATGCGGGAATACAGATTACAGCTTTCAATATTCAAGCCATAGTTCCTCCAGATCCGGTGTCATCAGCATTTCTAGACGTCACTACAGCAAAAGAAGAAAAGGAAACATCCATAAATGAGGCAAACGGATATTATAACAGTCTGATTCCTCAAGCACGTGCTAAAGCAAATAAAATGATTTCTGATGCTGAAGCGTATAAGGCGAATCAACTGGCTAAGGCAACAGGTGATACCGAGAAATTCCTCAGCATGCTGACAGAATACAAGAAAAATTCTGATATTTATACTGAAGACACAACAAAGTACCGTTTATTGCTTGAAACACTTGAAAAAATTCTTCCTACAGTTAAGCTGTATATTGTTGATTCTTCTGATGGAAACGTAGATGTAAAACTATTTGATCCAAGCATTACTAATGGTGTAACAGTGTCACCAAACAACTAGTAAAGCTGCAATAGTATCGATTGCGATCTTCGTTACAATCCTAAGAACCTTATTTATATAATCATATACAAAGGAAAAACAGCAAAAAATACTAAAGATATAGCTACCATCAGATAAATGGAGCATAAGGGAGCAAAACTAATAATTGAATTTGTTTGTTTATCACTGTAATAAGCAAACAGTTTCTCCTTAACCAGAACTGTCTATGCGTTCTGGTTTTATAATGTGCGAGAAGTTAGATGATAAGTGATTGAAGTCTTGTAATATCTCACCAAAAAACTTTCAATAAAACCATCTGACTTCTCCTGGTATAATAGCCGGAAGTAATTTAAAGCATATTATTATTTGATAAAATTATATTTGACATCGATATTGCAAATACATATAATATAGTTGAATGATGTTTCAATCATTCAACTATAGAGGTATTCTAATGTGTGATTATGAACCTGATATTGACCGATGAGAATGTACTGCAATACATGAAGAGGTTTACCCTGAATACGCAGCGGTTATGCTTTTCTATCATTTTAGCTAGACCTTTCATGGACTTGAGGTCAGCAGTTCACGAAAATCTATTTCAGCACTTATGGATATTCGACCTGATTTTGCAAATATGTATATATTCCTTTTAAAAGGGGGCTGTTTCATAATAGAAAAAATCTAAGCGCACCGATCTATGCTATTAAAAAACAATTAATTGAGCTCGGCATAGAAGCTACCGAGTAGTAAGAAAGGGAGAATATAATGAATCAAGTTGGTAAGATAGAGCAAATTAACGGAGCTAAAGCGATTGTATCGGTTAAAAGAGTGTCTGCATGCGGTGATAGCTGCAACAACTGCGGAGGATCCTGCACTCAAAATAGTATAAGAATTGAAACAGATGTAACAGGAGATTATAAAGTAGGTGATTATGTTGAAATAACAACCGGAAGTGAAACAATGCTGAAACATGTATTAGTTTTATTCGGTGTGCCGCTTTTGATTATGTTGATTGTAATTGTTACGATTCAACTTGTATCTGACAGTCCTAGAAAGGATATAATTTCAGGAATTTCTTCAGTACTGTCTTTGGCAGTTTCATCTTTTATATTGAAAGCATATGATAAAAAGGAAATGAAAAAAAATGCTCTCAAATTCACCACAGGTAAAAAACTATAAAGGGTATACATGAATATATAAATTCAAGAAAGAAATCAGGGCCTCTCGCACAGCGTATGAGGCCTAATACGCTTTATGATTTTATAAACCAGAATTATATTGTAGGAGAGGGAAAGATACTGAATAGCATCGCTTCACGGATAAAAAGACAAGCAAATATCAAAACCACATAGCTTAAGAAAATTCTGATTATTTCCTTATGTATATACGTATACATTACCACTTTAGTTTCCGGAACTATAGCATTTCATATTTTATCAAAAATATTTTGCATATCATTCATAATAATATATACATATTAAAGGTTACTTAATACATTCTGCATCAAGACTCCCACAGTATCAGCAAATCTCTCGGGTGATTTGATGCAGGCAAGATTATGTCCATATATTTTTACAGCATCGGCAACACCTTCATCCTTTCCCGTGAAAACGGCAAGAATAGAAATTCCATCTTTACGTCCTTTTCTCACCTCTTGAGCAGTATCATTTACGCCGATATCACCTGCATACTCATGATGAACTGAAATAAACCCGCCGGTGGAGATGCTCTTCATATCATTCGGTTTGCCATCGGAAAGAATGATAAGTATCTTATTTTCATAATGAGACCTCTTCATCATTTGTATCGAGGTACGTATTGCCAATCCGTCTCTGTTAAACCCCGCGGCACTATAATTGAATATATTATTATTCTTATTTACTTCATCATATTCACGGAAGATATTAATAATAGTATAATCCCTCATATTGCAATAAGAATACACCCTCACTGGAATATGGCAGCGAGTCAGGCTCTCAGCTATGATATATCCTTCAGTAGCTACTATTTCTTGGCG
>DFOA01000057.1:0-64252 GCA_002381185.1 Firmicutes bacterium UBA3553
AACCGTCCCCTCTGGACAACCGTCCAATATTTTATTATCTCTTGCTGAACTGTGAAGCTCTTCTTGCTTTTTTCAAACCGTATTTCTTTCTTTCCTTCATTCTTGAATCTCTTGTCAAGAATCCGGCTTTTTTAAGAATTGGTCTTAATTCTCCGTCAACCTGTAAAAGCGCTCTTGATATACCATGTCTGATTGCTCCTGCCTGACCTGTATATCCGCCACCTTTTACATTTACCAATACGTCATATTGACCCATTGTATCAGTTATCATCAAAGGTTCTTTTACTAAAACCCTTAAAGTTTCATATTTAATATAATCTTCTAAATCTCTTTTATTTATAACGATTTTTCCAGTTCCTGGAACTAATCTTACTCTCGCTATAGCTTTTTTTCTTCTACCTGTTCCTCTGTATTGTGCATCCATCTAATCGTCCTCCTCTCCTAAAACTCGTATACTTCTGGTTTTTGAGCTTGATGGTTGTGCTCTGGACCTGCGTATACTTTAAGTTTCTTTAACATTTTTCTTCCAAGGCTGTTTTTTGGAAGCATTCCTTTTACTGCAAGATAAACTGGCTGTGTCGGTTTATCCTGTAATAAGTTTCTGTAAGGAGTTTCCTTTAATCCACCTGGATAAAGAGAGTGGTGTCTATATAATTTTTGGTCTAACTTTTTACCTGTCAACACTATTTTATCAGCATTTACTACTATAACAAAATCGCCTGTATCAACATGTGGTGTGTATATTGCTTTATGTTTACCTCTCAAAAGTTTTGCAACTTCTGTCGCAAGTCTACCTAAAGTCTTTCCTTCGGCATCGATTACATACCATGCCCTGCTAACTTCATTAGGTTTAGCCAAGAAGCTTTTCATGATGTTTCCTCCTGTATTTCTACTATTAATTTAAAATCAAATTATAATATATTGAAAAAACCTAACTCCGGGGCATTGGAACGACGGTTTTTCTCTCAATCTTATCATACCTATGATATTCTACATTAAGTTAGAATGTCTGTCAAGTGATTTTTGAACTTTTCCTGGTTTTTTATAACACTAGCCAATTGCTAATCTATAGCAAATTCATCGTAATTAACGTTCATCAAAAACAATCCCTGTGGTTCAGCAGTCTGACCGAGCATTGTTCTGTTCTTATCTTTTATAGCATTTTCAATGCAGTCTATATCTTTTATACCCTTGCCTATATCAATCAAAGTGCCTGCTATTATTCTAACCATATTGTACAAAAATCCGTTTCCTGTTATGTACAATTTTATTAAATTTGCTTCTTTAATGAGATTTGCCTCATATATAGTTCGAACTGTTGTTTTAACATCAGAGCCTGCTGCCATAAATCCTCTGAAATCATGCGTTCCGATTAAAAACTTCACTGCTTTTTCCATTTTCTCAAAATCCAAGCTTGCTGGGACAAAGCAGGAATACCTGCTGTAGAAAGGATTCCACACCCTGTCATTGTAAATTTGATACATGTATGTCTTATCGTGAGCATTAAATCTTGAGTTAAAATCTAAGGATACATCTTCTGACTCAATAATTCTTATATCCTTTGGCAGATTTGCATTTAAAGCTATTTTTATTTTTTCTTCCGGAATATTTGTATCTGCAGTAAAGTTTGCCACCTGTCCGAGAGCGTGGACACCGCTGTCAGTCCTTCCAGAACCCGTTAAATTGACTTTTTGCTTCATTACTATGCAGATTGCCTGCTCTATGGTTTCTTGAATTGTAGCATTGTTTAATTGGGTCTGCCAGCCATGATAGTTTGTACCGTCATAGGCAACCTTGATTTTAATATTTCTTACCATACTTTAATTACAATTATCGCTGCAAAATAAACTATAAATATTCCTGTTGCAACATAATCACCCTTTGATATTTTAAGCTGGCGCATTCTTGTTCTGTTTTCTCCGCCTCTGTAGCATCTTGCTTCCATAGCCATCGCAAGCTCATCGGCTCGTCTGAATGCGCTTATAAACAATGGAACCAATAAGGGCACAAGATTTTTTGCCCTGCTCATTATGTTTCCGCTTTCAAAATCAGCTCCTCTTGATTTTTGAGCCTTCATTATTTTTTCTGTCTCTTCCATTAGTGTAGGAATAAATCTCAGAGCTATTGTCATCATCATAGCAAGCTCATGAGCAGGAAGTCCAAACCTTTTAAACGGCCCTAAAAGGCTTTCAATTCCATCTGTAAGTATAATAGGCGATGTAGTCAGCGTAAGCAATGATGTTCCCATTATCAGAAGCGTAAGCCTTATTGCCATGAAACCCGCCTGCTTTAATCCTTCTTCGGTTATTTTTATGAATCCAAGCTGATATACTATCTTACCCGGTGTCATCAGAAGATTAATAATAAATGTAATGACAATTATCATCAGTATGGGCCTCAAGCCTCTTATTACAAATTTAATTGGTACCTTTGAAAGCTTTATAGCTGCTGCCAAAAATATTACAACTATTAAATACGTTGAGAAATTTTCAATGAGAAATAATGAAATAATGAAAACAAATGTCATTATGATTTTTACCCTTGGGTCAAGGTCATGAACCGGAGATTCAACAGGATAATGCTGTCCGATGGTTAAATTCTTAAACATGTCGTCTCCTCACTTCCCTTAGTATTTCTTCTTTTGCTTCCTCCACTGTGATTATATCAGGTTTTATATTAAAGCCGCGCTTTCTGAGTTCATTAACAATCTGCGCAACCTGTGGTACTCCGAGTCCTATTTTTTCCAATTCCTCTGCCTGGGAATATATTTGTTTAGGGCTGCCTTCCATATGTATTTTACCCTTATACAATACAATTACTCTGTCAACCAACTTTGCTATGTCTTCCATACTGTGTGATACAAGAATTACAGTCATATTTGCTTTTTTATGAAGTAGTTTGATCTGAGCAAACAACTCATTTCTTCCTGCAGGATCAAGTCCTGCTGTAGGTTCGTCAAGAACAAGGTAATTTGGTTTCATAGCCAGAACTCCTGCTATTGCAACCCTTCTTTTCTGCCCTCCTGACAAATCAAATGGAGAAGCATCCTTAATTTTTTTATAATTAAATCCAACCAGCTCCAGTGATTCCTTAACTCTTCTGTCTATTTCATCCTGAGCCAGATTTAAATTCATAGGTCCGAAGGCAACATCTTTCGCAACAGTTTCTTCAAAAAGCTGGTATTCCGGATATTGAAAAACAAGTCCAACGGTCTGGCGGATTTTGCTTAATAATTTCTTGTCCATGCCGACAGTTATTCCATCTACTGTTATTTTTCCGTCAGTCGGTTTTTCTAAACCGTTTAACAGCTGAATGAGCGTTGACTTTCCTGAACCTGTGTGCCCTATAATTCCAAGAAATTCACCTTCATGTATTTCTAAATTAACCTCATCTAAAGCAACCGTCCGAAACGGCGTTCCTTCGCTGTATATATATTTAATGTTTTCTGCTTTTATCGACATAACAAGTCCACCAATTCCTTTACATCAATTATATCACTTGGAAGACTTAAACCTTCCTTTGAAAGTTCCTGGGCAAGTTCTGTAACCTGTGGAACATCCAGGCCAAATTTTTTAATTTCATCAATGTTTCTGAAAACTTCCTTTGGACTGCCATCTAATTTAATAGTGCCTCTATCCATTATTACCACTCTGTCTGCCTGTACCGCTTCATCCATATAATGTGTTATCAAAATAATTGTCTTTCCATTTTCCTTTAATTTACGGAGTGTTTCCATTACTTCTTTCCTGCCCGAAGGGTCAAGCATGGCTGTGGGTTCATCCAAAATTATACAGTCAGAATTTAAAGCAAGTATACCTGCAATTGCAATTCTTTGTTTTTGTCCGCCGGACAGCATGTGAGGAGGTCTTTTTCTGAATTCATACATTCCGACAGCATTTAATGCGTCATCTACTCTTTTTCGTATTTCTGAAGGCTCTACTCCCTGATTTTCCGGCCCAAAGGCAATATCCTCCTCAACAATGGTAGCTACAAGCTGATTGTCAGGATTTTGAAAAACCATCCCTGCTGCCTGCCTTATATCCCAAAGCTTAGAATCATCTGCCGTGTCCATTTCTTTGACATATATTTTTCCTTCTGTGGGCAGAAGTATGGAGTTTATAAGTTTTGCAAGCGTTGACTTTCCTGAGCCGTTGTGTCCTATAATGGCTGTAAATTCGCCCTTTCTTATATTGAGACTTACTCCATCAACCGCGAAGGCTGAATTGTCTTTGTCATATTTAAATTTTACATTCTCTATTCTAATAAGATTTTCTATCATATACGCACCTGGCATAGTTATTATTTTTTCACTGCATTAAATAATAACACTATTCATATGATTTTACAACATCTTTTTAATATTTGACTTAGTTGGGAGTTATTTGGGTACACAAAAAATAATAGACAGTACCAACTGTCTATTACACCCCTTATACTCTTGTAATTGCTTCACTTTCTGCTCACAGGTTCAAAATATTTCTATGTAACTTTAGAAATATATTAATTATTAACAAATAAAAAATATTTAAATCATTGCCCCCAAAACATAGTAATATGATATAATAAAATTGTATAATATTCAATATATTTTGTTATTTTACGCCTATTCGGCTTGTTTTGTTGTTTGAATGGCAAATTCTCTATAAAACGAGATTGAAATTTCAATATTATTTATATCAAGTTATATAAGCGATATATAATACATTGTTAAATTTTGTATAATTATTACTTTTCTGTCGAATTAAACAGTAGTATTATTCTAATATGTTCGCCCTATGTTTTAATAGGTCAATGTGTACTTCAGGATGCACAAAAAAGCAGCTCATCTACTGAACTGCTTTATTATGACCCAATACACAATGCTTCACTTCTTCAACAGGCTTACCGATTCAATTACCATTGCCACGACTGCTGTAATATAAATATATCCGCTTTTATCTCGTATAAAATATAGGGCAACAGCTGCTAGACCTAATGTTATGACTATTATTCTGCTTATTACCTTGTATTTCTTTCTTTCATTTTTGCTCAAAGGTTTATTTTCTGTTTCAGATGGCGCAAGCCAGAAAACCATTAATATAGAAAATATGACTCCAAATACTAAAATAACTTCCCCGTATTGCTTTAGATATGTGCCGCACATAGCCGATATGACAAAAAATGACAGTGATAATAATATGCATTCCATGTGAGTTCTGGCGTGATATCCTCCGGCAAAGGTCCTCAAACCTGAAAGAAAGATTATAAAGATTAAAAGTTCCAATTTTTTGTTCAGAATGTACGCCGCAACAGATAAAATTATAATATTTAACAGTAATGAAAGCAATACCTCTATGCTGTAAGCATACACTTCTTTTTCATTATCTGAGGAATTGAGTTTTGACCCAATTCCTTCAGACAACAAAACGGAAATCTTATTTATCATCTTTCATCAGGCATTGTGGAACCTTTGGCTGGTTATACAGCAATATGCATGTCGTACCCATGGTTGTTTGAGCAGCCACCACCAAAAATGCAGCAATACATGACATAAAGGATAAGGTTTTTTTCACTTTACATTCCTCCCTTCAAACGTTACCAACATAATATCCTATTTTTGTACAATATTCAACAATTTTTGCGCAAGATGCCTATTCGGTTGTTTTTATTGCTTGAACGGCATTTAAGGACCTAAAATAAACTTGTAATAAATTGCTTACAAGAAAAAATTCAATATCCATATTCCAATTGCTTCATTGCCATTTATATTTTGGTTAGCATCTGGACTTCCACAATAAATACTTTGTCATCATAATTTAATTTTATGAATCCTCCGTATTTTTCAGCAATATTTTTAATACTTTTTAGTCCGTAGCCATGTCTTGTCTTATCTTTTTTAACAGTGAGTATTTTGTCGCCTTCTTTATTTAATTTCCCGGTATAAGGATTTTCCGATTTTATTATAATGCAGCTGCCCAGCATATCTATGCTAAGTTTTATATATTTTTCTTCGCATTCCATGCATGCCTCAATTGCATTGTTAATAATATTGTTCAATATCCGGCATATGTCTTCTTTGTCAATATATATTTCATTTTCTTCAGACAGGCTGCTTTGAATTTGGATATCTATATTTTTAGAGCTTGCCTCTTTCAGTTTGAAATTTAAAAATGAAGTAATTATATTGTCTTTATCTATTTGAGGCAGAAGCTGTATGTCCATTTCACTAAGCTTTTTTTCAATATGAATCCTTATCTTATCTCTCTGGTTCATTTCATTGTATCCGTGAATTATGGCAAGCTCGCCTCTCATATCATGACGTAAAATTCTTATTTCCTCCAAAACTGAATTGACATCGGAAAAATAAGTGTGTTCCATTTTCATATGTTGAAGCTCAAGGTCATTTTTGTGTTTTTCATCCATATCCTTTATGATTCGATTAGTTAATGCTATTGTAATTATGGATATAAGAGATACGCACAACGTGAGGATAACTAAATTATTATTTACGCTTTCATTTTCTATTTTAATATTTCCATACATCCAGATAACCATGACCATTATAGCAACAGTTAAGAATAATATTAACCCTACAAGAAGATAATATCTATTATTAAGCAAATTCAATTTTTCTTTATTCACTTTTTTTCTCATGAACATATAGACATAAATAAACAGTGTTTGAGATATTACCATACCTTCAAATCTTAAAAAATTTTGTTCTTGATGTAACTTTAAATCCAATCCTGATATTGAAGTGATAAAAACAGCGGCCAATAGTTCACATATGCCTAATATTGCAATAAGTAAAAATGTTGTAACTACTTTTGAAAATATATTCCCTTTAAATATACAAACAGAAAAAATATAGATAAGTAAAATGTAACTTAAGTATATAAAGGGACTTGATTCAATAGCCACATTATAATTTAGTATACACAATATTGTTGTCATAGCTAAAATAGCTACTTCTACCGAATATCTGAATGTAAATCTTCGATCATAATTTAATTCAAATACCTTAAATATTACAAAAACCTGAAGAAAATTAACCAATGACTCTATTAAATACCACTTAATCATGCTCTCACCGCCAGTTTTTTTAGTTTAAACTTATTAATCAATTCCGAGAGGCACCGCCGGCTTGCAACTTCTCTTTCTTCATTGCTGAAATAGATTGTATTTTTTATTATTGTCCTGACATTGTCCATGTTAATCAGGCAGGATTTGCTGGCTCTTACGATACAATCCCTGTATGTCAGCTCCTTCTCAATGCTTTCAAGGGTTTGTACAATTATTACTTCCTCTTTGTCCAGGCGGTATATATGTACCTTCCTGTCTTCTTTTTTCCGTAATATATGTGTTATTTCATTTACAGGTATCCGGTGTTTCACTCCTTTAACATCCTTTACATCCAGGAACATTACATCTTCCTTTTTATCTTCGATACATTCAAGAAGATTTTTTTCTATAACAGATGCACTGACAGGCTTTAAAAGATAATTTCTGGCTTTGACCTTATAGGATTCGTATGCATATTCCTTATGTGAAGTCAAATAAAAAATAACAGGATCTTTACTGATTTCCCTGATTAACAACCCTGTTTGTATGCCGTTTAGCTCCGGCATTTCCATATCTAAAAATATAATATCAAATTCATTTTCCTTAAAAGCCTGTACAAGATTTGCTCCTGAATTGTATGTGCTTATATTGCAATCAATATTATTATTTGAAGCAACCATCTTTATTATTTCGGTTACTATTTCCCCATACTCCTTGTAGTCATCACAAACTGCAATATTGAGTTTCATAATTTCACTTCCTTATATTATATATTATATCAAAAATGCAAAACTTTTCAATGCATAAATATAATATATTTGCAGGCTTCATCTCCAATTTGCTTGCTTCCTGACGGATGCATAAAAAAAGCAACTTAAATAATTTTAAATTGCTTTTTTCAAACTGAAAGGGAATAATCCCTATCAGTCATTATTTAATTTAATGAACTTATACACTATGCTTACGCATATCAGTTAAGACCCCTTAACATTTCCCAGATGTTCATCCGCGAAATGAAAGTCTCAATTAAACAAGTTCAATTATCGCCATTTCTGCTCCATCGCCTCTGCGTGGTCCCAATTTTAGAATTCTAGTGTATCCACCGTTTCTATCCTTGTATTTAGGAGCAACTTCTTCAAATAGCTTACTTACAGCATTTGGATCATATAAATAAGCTGCCGCTTGACGTCTTGCATGTAGGTCTCCTCTTTTGCCAAGAGTAATTGTTCTTTCTGCGACTCTTCTTAATTCTTTGGCTCTTGTTACTGTTGTAACAATTCTGCCATTATTGATTAAGTCAGCAGTCATATTACGGAGCATTGCTACTCTGTGGCTAGTAGTGACACCAAGTTTTCTGTGACTACCCATGCTTAGTCCTCCTTTTTACAACTAGTTATCATTTTTTCTTAGAGATAACCCTAACTCTTCAAGTTTTTTCGCTACTTCGTCCAAAGATTTCTTTCCAAGGTTTCTTACTTTCATCATGTCATCTTCTGACTTGTATGTAAGCTCCTCAACAGTATTAATTCCTGCTCTCTTCAGACAGTTGTAGGATCTGACTGATAAATCAAGTTCCTCTATTGTCATTTCCAAAACTTTTTCTTTTTCATCTTCTTCTTTTTCAACCATGATTTCCACGTCATTTACGTGGTCTGTCAATGATATGAACAAGTTGAGATGTTCATTTAATATTTTCGCCCCTAAAGAAACAGCTTCTTCAGGTTCAATTGTACCATTAGTCCATATCTCAATTGTCAATTTGTCAAAATCTGTTCGATTTCCGACTCTGGTATCTTCAACTGTGAAGTTTACCTTTTTAACAGGTGTGTAGATAGAATCTATGGGAATTACGCCTATGGGCTGACTTTCCTTCTTGTTTCTTTCTGCTACAACATACCCTCTTCCTTGTTCCATTTCCATTTCAATAATGAGTTCGGAACCTTCTTCAAGAGTTGCAATATGCAGGTCTTCATTGATTATATCCACATCTGTGCCTGTTATGATATCTGCTGCCGTAACCTCTTTAGGACCTTTTGCATCTATAAGAAGCTGCGCAGGTCCCTGTACGTTCATTTTAGCAGCGAGATTCTTTATATTAAGAATTATTTCTGTAACATCTTCTCTGACTCCGGGTATTGTAGAAAATTCATGCAATACACCTTGTATATTGATTGATGTTACAGCTGCTCCTGGTAACGATGAAAGAAGTATTCTTCTGAGTGAATTTCCAAGTGTTGTTCCATAACCTCTTTCAAGTGGTTCAACTACTATTTTCCCATATGTGTTATCATCATTTTTTTCAATTAATGTAATATTAGGTTTTTCTATTTCTATCATCCCAACCCTCCTTAGATGTGATGTTTGCCGAGGGTAATAATTCTTAATTCTTATTACTTAGAGTATAACTCGACAATCAGATGCTCTTCTATTGGTATTTCTATATCCTCTTTAGCAGGATCAGCAATTATTCTTCCTGCAAAGTTATCAGGATCTACCTGCAACCATTGTGGTGCAGTTTTTTTGTGATTTTCAACTAAAGCTTTGAATTTAGCTGAGCTTTGGCTCTTTTCTTTAACTTTTATTTCATCGCCTACTTGAAGAATCATTGATGGAATATCTGCTTTTTTACCGTTTACTGTAAAATGTCCGTGAACTACCAATTGTCTTGCTTCAGGTCTTGAACTTGCAAACCCTAATCTGTAAATCACATTGTCAAATCTGAGCTCTAACAGTTTTAACAGGTTACTACCAGTCTTACCAGCCATTTTATCAGCTATTTTAAAATATTCTGCAAATTGGCCTTCTAAAACTCCGTAATATTTTCTTACTTTTTGTTTTTCTCTTAACTGAATACCGTAGTTAGTTAATTTTTTATTATTTTGACCGTGTTGTCCAGGAGCGTAATTTCTTCTTCCTATTGAACACTTGTCTGTATAACATCTATCACCTTTTAAATATAACTTTAATCCTTCTCTTCTGCATATTCTGCATACAGGTCCAGTATATCTTGCCATCTTTTCACCTCGTTTCTATTATACTCTTCTACGTTTTGGCGGTCTGCAACCATTGTGTGGTATCGGAGTAACGTCTTTTATTAAATTAACTTCAAGTCCGGCCGCCTGCAATGATCTGATTGCAGCTTCTCTTCCTGAGCCCGGTCCTTTAACGTATACCTCTACTGTTTTCAAGCCATGTTCCATAGCTCTTTTTGCAGCTTCTTCTGCAACCATGCTTGCTGCATAAGGAGTAGATTTTCTTGAACCCTTAAATCCTAATTGACCTGAACTTGCCCAAGAAATTGCATTTCCCTGCAAATCAGTAAGAGTTACAAGCGTATTGTTAAAAGTTGACTTAATATGTGCCTGGCCTTTTTCAATATTTTTACGTTCTCTTTTTCTTACTCTTGTTGTTTTTTGTTGTTTCTTAGCTGCCACTTAAGTCCCTCCTTTTACTTTTTAGATTTTTTTCCTGAAACTCTCTTAGGACCTTTTCTAGTTCTAGAGTTATTCTTAGTATTTTGTCCTCTGACAGGCAATCCTTTTTTATGTCTGATTCCTCTATAGCAGTTGATTTCTTTTAATCTCTTTATGTTCAACGCTATTTCTCTTCTTAAATCACCTTCTACAGGACGCTTATCTATTTCATTTCTTAATTGTTGTATTTCATCTTCTGTCAGGTCTTTAATCCTTGTATCAGGATTAATGCCTGTGTCTTTTAAAATTTTATTAGAAGTTGCTCTGCCTATTCCATATATATAAGTCAAACCAATTTCGACTCTTTTTTCTCTTGGCAAGTCAACACCAGCGATTCTGGCCATTAAGCTTACACCTCCTACCTTCGTAGATACTTAATATTTTAAATTTATCCATTAGCCTTGTTTTTGCTTGTGCTTTGGATTTTCGCAAATTACCATTACCTTACCTTTTCTTCTGATAATCTTGCATTTTTCGCACATCGGTTTTACTGATGGTCTTACTTTCATTGTAATACCTCCTTACTTTTTCCTCCAGGTTATTCTTCCTCTTGTCAAATCATACGGTGACAATTCAAGTGCAACTGTATCTCCTGGAAGAATTCTGATATAGTTCATTCTCAGTTTTCCAGAAATATGCGCTAAAATCTGGTGCCCGTTTGGAAGCTCAACTTTGAACATAGCATTAGGAAGTGCTTCCAGGACTTTCCCTTCGACTTCTATTACATCTTTCTTGGACATTGATCACTCAACCTCCATTTCTTTAGATGCACCCTGTGTATAAGGCTCTAACAGCCTTCTTACAAATGCATCATCTAGATTTTCATTACCTTGTAACTTTTCTGCAAATTCTGTCAACACTGTATTATAAATCACTAAATGCTTCACTTTCTTTTTTTTAGGGGAGCTTAGTTTTCTAAGATCTCCGTCACATACTAAGACATGTTGTTCATCTAAAATCCGGCTTATGATAAAAACTCTGTCCTTATCTCTGCCTGCTTTTGATTTAACTATTTGACCAATTTTCAAATCTGTTGTTAATTCCAATAAATCACCCCTATATTACGGTTAATAGTTCTGGTTCTCCGTCAGTAATTGCAACCGTGTGCTCATAGTGAGCCGATGGTCTTCCGTCCACAGTCACTACTGTCCAGTCGTTGCCAAGTACTTTCACGTTATACGTTCCTGCATTGATCATAGGTTCAATAGCAAGGACCATTCCTTCCTGCAGCCGCGGTCCCTTGCCGGGTCTTCCGAAGTTTGGTATTTGCGGTGATTCATGCATATTCTTACCAACTCCGTGCCCCACATAGTCTCTTACAACTGAGAAGCCTTGCGATTCAGCATACTGCTGTATTGCATGTGATATGTCAGACAGCCTGTATGAAGTCTTAGCAAACTTGATTCCTTCGTAGAAGCTCTGTTTTGTTGCTTCCACTAAACGCCTTTTTTCGTCTTCAACTTCTCCAACGTAAAATGTCTTTGCACTGTCACCTACGTATCCTTCAAATGTAGCACCGATGTCTATGCTGACAATGTCACCTTCTAAAAGCTTTCTGTCAGAAGGAAATCCGTGCACAACCTCTTCATTTACAGAAGCGCATATTGAAAATGGAAATCCGCCATAACCTTTAAATGTAGGTATTGCATTTTGAGATCTTAAGAATTCTTCAACCAACCGGTCAAGTTCCTTAGTAGTAACACCGGGTTTAATATTCTTTCTCACGAGTTCATGAGACTGAGCTACTAAACGTCCGGCTTTTCTCATTATTTCTATTTCTCTTTTAGTCTTGAGGATAATCATATTACTTATTCCTCATTTTTGCAACAATGTCTTTGCCAACCTCAGCTATAGGTTTCTCTCCGTCTATGTTTATTATTATACCTTTTTTAGTGTAATAATCTATAAGCGGTTCTGTTTGCTCCTGGTAAACATTGATTCTCTTGGCTACTGTCTCTTCAGCATCGTCTTTTCTCTGAAGAAGCTCGCCTCCGCAATTGTCGCAAATTCCTTCTTTTTCAGGCTTGTTGAAAGATGTATGGAATGTTGAACCGCAGTCCTTGCACACTCTTCTTCCGACAGCTCTTTCGATAAGAAGTTCTTTTCTTACTTCTATATTAACAACATAATCTAACTTTTGATTCATGCTATTCAAAGCATCTTCAAGGGCATCTGCCTGAAAAATTGTTCTTGGAAATCCGTCTAAAAGAAATCCGTTTGAGCAATCATCATGAAGCAGTCTATCCTTTACAAGTTCTACCGTCAATTCATCGGGAACAAGTAATCCCTGGTCCATATACTCTTTAGCTTTCTTCCCGAGAACAGTTCCTTCTTTAATATTTTGTCGGAATATATCTCCTGTGGAAATGTGCGGTATTGAAAATTCTTTTACAATTGTTTCAGCTTGAGTTCCCTTTCCGGCTCCCGGTGGTCCCAATAAAATTGTTCTCATTTTCTTACCTCTCTTTACTTCAAAAATCCTTTGTAGTGTCTCATTAACATCTGAGCTTCTACTTGTTTCATTGTTTCAAGAGCAACACCTGTTACAATTAACAGTGATGTTCCGCCAAAATTAATGTTTAAATCTGTAAACGAGAATATTAAAGTTGGTATTGTCGCTATAATTGCAAGTGCTATAGCTCCTGCTATTGTTATTCTGTTTAAAACCTTGTTTAAATACTCTGCAGTTGGTCTGCCTGGTCTGATACCGGGTATAAATCCTCCGTTTTCTTTGAGGGTATTTGAATATTCAAATGGATTGAACTGTACCGCTGTATAGAAATATGTGAAGAATATTATAAGTAATATATTTAATATTGTATAAATATATACTCCGGGACTTTGTGCAACTGAAAAATATTTTTGTACTCCTGAGGCCATGCCTGGGAAGAAGAACGCTAATGTCTGTGGTATTGCTAAAAGTGTTGAAGCAAATATTACAGGCATAACTCCAGCCATTAACACTTTCATAGGAATGTGTGTGCTTTGTCCGCCGTACATTTTTCTTCCTACAACTCTTTTCGCATACTGAACAGGTACTTTTCTTTCGCCCTGCTGAATAGCAATAACTCCAACCACTATTATAAAGGCAAATATCAGGAATATCAAAATTTCCAATATGTTAACAGCGCCATTTTGCACTTGGAATATCATAGTTCCTAAATCTCTTGGATATCTTGATACTATACCAATCATGATAATCAGTGATATACCGTTTCCGATACCTTTTTCTGTTATTAATTCTCCTAACCACATTAGGAATGCTGTACCAGCTGTAAGAACTATTACTACAGACAATATTGATAAGAAGCTCTGATCTATGATTGCTGAATTAAAGAATCCAACACTGTATGCAGTAGCTTGAATCAATGCCAAAATAACAGTTACATATCTGGTCCATTGAGCCATTTTCTTCTTTCCGTCTTCACGTTTGAATATTTCTTCAAGCTTTGGTATTGCTATAGCCAATAACTGAAGAATAATTGAAGACGTAATGTATGGATAAATATTTAACGCAAATATTGTAAAATCTTTAAAAGCTCCTCCGGACATCATATCAAAGAAATCCAGCAAGCCCCCTGCGGTGCCTGAAAACATACTGTTTACAACTTCTCTGTTTATACCTGGTACAGGTACAACAGCTCCAAGTCTGTAAACAACTAACATCAAAAACGTAAAAATCATTCTTTTTCTTAAATCAGGTATTTTCCATGCATTTTTTAAAGTTTCAAACAACTTAAATCACCTCAGCTTTTCCGCCGGCAGCTTCTATTTTTTCTACTGCCGATTTGCTGAATTTATGAGCTTTAACTACAAGCTTTTTAGCAAGCTCACCGTTACCAAGTACTTTTACTCCATCAAGTTGTTTCTTAATTATACCTTCTGATTTAAGAAGCTCCGGAGTAATTTCTGCTCCATCTTCGAATTTGTTCAATACTTCAACATTAATCTCAGCAAACTGAGTTCCAAAAATATTTGTAAATCCTCTTTTTGGAAGTCTCCTGTAAAGAGGCATCTGTCCGCCTTCAAATCCTGGTCTTACTCCACCGCCTGATCGAGATTTTTGACCGTTCATACCTCTGCCGGCAGTTTTTCCTTGTCCTGTGGCTGTACCTCTTCCTAATCTCTTTCTATTTTTTGAACTACCAGGATTAGGTTTTAATTCATGAAGTTTCATTTTTAACACCTCCTTATAGTTTTATTCAATAACTTCTACCATGTGTTCTACTTTTTTGATCATTCCTCTGATTTGAGGTGTATCTTCTTTTTCAACCACGTGGCCTATTTTTCTCAAACCTAAAGCTTCCATATTCTTAATCTGGTTAGGAGTTCTAGAATTGATGCTTTTAGTTTGTTTAATTTTTATCTTTGCCATAATTTTCACCTCTTAACCTAATATTTCTTCTACGGATTTACCTCTGACTTTTGCTACATCCTCAGGTTTTTTTAGAAGTTTTAAGGCTTCAATTGTTGCATTTACTACATTTCTAGGATTGCTTGATCCCAATGATTTTGTTCTTATGTCTCTTACTCCTGCCAGTTCTAACACTGCACGAACAGGACCTCCGGCAATAATTCCTGTACCTTCTTTTGCCGGTTTTATAAGAACTCTGCCTGCGCCAAATCTGCCAATTATTTCATGTGGCACTGTTGTGTTAATCAGTGGCACTTCAATCATATTCTTTTTAGCATCTTGGATGGCTTTTCTGATTGCATCTGGAATTTCAATAGCTTTTGCCATTCCTATTCCAACATGACCATTTTCATCACCAACAACAACTAACACGGAAAATCTAAAGTTTCTACCGCCTTTAACAACTTTAGTAACACGGTTGATGCTGATAACTTTTTCTTTTACATCCAATTGGCTTGCATCTATACGTCCACGTTGTTCCATGACTAACCTCCTTATTAAAATTCAAGTCCGCTTTCTCTTGCTCCGTCTGCAAGTAATTTTACTCTGCCGTGATATAAATATCCGCCTCTATCGAAAACTACTGCATTTATACCATTATTTTTCGCTCTTTCTCCTACTGTCTTGCCTACTAATTTAGCTGCATCAGATTTAGTAAGCTCGGCTACTTGTGCAATTAACTCTTTATCCAATGTTGATGCAGATGCAAGAGTCTTTCCAGTAGCATCATCAATTACTTGAGCGTATATGTGCTTAGAGCTTTTAAAAATATTCAATCTTGGTCTCTCAGGAGTTCCTACGACTTTATTTCTAATACTATAGTGTCTTTCTTTTCTCTTTTGATTTTTATCAATTTTTTTAAGCACTAATACTCACTCCTTTCTTAAATTACTTATTATTTACCAGTCTTACCTGCTTTACGTCTAACAACTTCATTAGAGTACTTAATTCCTTTGCCCTTATAAGGTTCAGGTCTTCTCCAGTCTCTGAT
Source organism: Firmicutes bacterium UBA3553 (assembly GCA_002381185.1). GTDB lineage: Bacteria > Bacillota > Clostridia > Tissierellales > Sedimentibacteraceae > Sedimentibacter. The sequence continues at coordinate 15,920 of DFOA01000057.1, forward strand.
TACAGCTGCATAGTTGCCTACTTGCTGTTTATCTATACCTTTAACTGTGATTTTATTTGTACCCTCAACTGTTGTTTCGATTCCTTTCGGATCTTCCATTTCAACAGGATGTGAAAAACCTAAGTTTAATACTAATTTATTTCCTTGTTTTTGTGCTCTATATCCTACACCTACTATTTCAAGTGTTTTTGCGAATCCATCTGTAACACCAACTACCATGTTATTAACAAGAGTTCTTGTAAGTCCGTGAAGTGATCTATGTTCTTTTTGATCATCAGGTCTTGAGACATTGATCACTGAACCTTCAACTTCTATCGTAATTGATTTTGGAAGCTGTTGTTCAATTTGACCCTTCGGTCCTTTAACAACCGCATAGTTGTTTTTATCGATTGATACTTCAACATTCGCAGGTATATTTACAGGTTTAATACCTATTCTTGACATCTTAGCACCTCCTATTCGTTATTATTACCATACGTAGCAGATTACTTCTCCGCCAACACCCTGTGTTCTTGCTTTTCTATCTGTCACAATTCCTTGTGATGTTGAAAGTATAGCTATACCCAAGCCGCCTAAAACTCTTGGAGTTTCATCTTTTCCAACGTAAACTCTAAGTCCGGGTTTTGATATTCTCTTAATGCCTGTTATAACTCTTTCCTTGTTTTGCTGGTATTTAAGTTCAACTCTTATAATACCTTGTTTACCGTCATCTATAACATCAAAGCCTTTAATATATCCTTCTTCTAACAATATGTTAGCTATTTCTTTCTTTATCTTAGAAGCCGGTATATCAACAAATTCATGTTTTGAATGATTAGCATTTCTTATTCTTGTTAACATATCTGCGATAGGATCTGTCATTACCATGTAAGTAACCTCCTTCCATTTTATAAAATTTTACCAACTAGCTTTTTTAACTCCAGGTATCTGACCTTTGTAAGCCAGTTCTCTAAAGCATATACGGCATATACCGAATTTCCTTAAATAAGCATGAGGTCTTCCACAAATCTTGCATCTTGTATATTCTCTGGTTGAGAATTTTTGTTTTCTCTGTTGTTTAATTTTTAGAGATGTCTTTGCCATTTTCGCTCCCTCCCTTACTTACTAAAAGGCATTCCCATTAATTTCAAAAGCTCACGAGCTTCTTCATCTGTATTGGCTGTGGTTGTTATGATTATGTCCATACCTCTTATTTTATCGATTTTATCGTAATTTATTTCCGGGAAAATCAACTGTTCTTTAATACCTAAAGCATAGTTTCCTCTTCCGTCAAAAGCTGTTTTTGAAACACCTCTGAAGTCTCTAACTCTTGGTAATGCAATGTTTACAAGTTTATCGAAGAATTCATACATATGTTCTCCTCTTAATGTAACTTTGCATCCTACAGCCATGCCTTCTCTTAACTTGAAGTTGGAAATTGATTTTCTGGCTTTTGTAACAACAGGTTTTTGACCTGCTATAATTGTTAATTCTTCAACTGCGTTGTCAAGGAATTTTTGGTTTTCCTTTGCTTCGCCTACGCCCATATTAATTACTATTTTCTCTATTCTAGGTGCCTGCATAATGCTTTCATACTGAAATTTTTCCATCAGTGCCGGCACTACTTGTTCATTATATGTCGCCTTTAATCTAGCCATATAGTTCGTACCTCCTTTCGAGCATTATTATAAAACTGAACCGCACTTTTTACATGCTCTTGTTTTTTTACCGTTTTCTATTTTAATTTCAGCTCTAACGCCTGATTTGCATTTGTCACAATATAGCATAACATTTGAAGCATTAATAGCGCCTTCCTGGTGCAATATACCTGCTTGCTGTATCTGGCTGGTTGCTTTTTGGTGTTTAGTAACCATTCTCACGCCTTCAACAATGACTCTATTTTGCTTTGGCATGCTGATAAGCACTTTTCCAACCTTACCCTTGTCGCTGCCTGCTATAACTACAACTTTATCGCCTTTTTTTACGTGCATCTTTATACACCTCCCATTAAAGTACTTCCGGTGCTAGTGAGATTATCTTCATAAACTTTCCATCTCTTAATTCTCTTGTTACAGGTCCAAATATACGAGTTCCCACTGGTGTCTTATCGTCTTTTATAATAACAGCTGCATTTTCATCAAATCTGATATATGTGCCGTCTTTTCTTCTGACGCCTTTTTTAGTTCTAACGATAACAGCCTTAACTACATCACCCTTCTTAACAACTCCTCCAGGTGTTGCAGATTTAACCGCACATACAATTATATCGCCAATATTACCATATTTTACGACTGAACCGCCCATTACTCTTATTACAAGAACTTCCTTAGCTCCGGAATTGTCTGCGACTCTTAGTCTTGACTCAGTTTGTATCATGACTTCTACCTCCCTTCAATTGTCTTAGGGTCTATTTAGCTTTCTCTAATATTTCAACTAATCTCCAGCATTTTTCTTTAGATAATGGTCTGGTTTCCATTATTTTTACTGTATCTCCAACTTTGCACTTGTTCTCTTCATCATGTGCTTTGTATTTTTTAGTCATTTTTATTTGTTTCTTATAAAGAGGATGTGCTACAAGCTTTTCAGTAGCAACTACGATTGTTTTATCCATTTTATCACTGACTACTTTTCCAATTCTTACTTTTCTGTTGCCTCTTTCCAAAGTAAAGATCCTCCTTTCTTATTACTGCGCATTAATATTTAATTCGCGCTCTCTGAGAACTGTTTTAACACGCGCAATATCTTTCTTGACTTTATTAATTCTCATCGGATTGTCAAGTTCTCCGGTTGCAAGCTGAAATCTTAAGTTGAAAAGTTCTGTCTTTAAATCTGATACAGATTTATTCAGTTCTTCAACAGATTTATTTCTTAATTCATTAGCTTTCATCTGCTTCACCATCCTTTTCTGATGCCTGATCTTTGGTAACAAATTTGCATTTGATAGGCAATTTATGCATGGCAAGTCTCATTGCTTCTCTCGCTACTTCTTCAGAAACCCCTGACATTTCAAATAATATTCTGCCCGGTTTAACTACTGCTACCCAGTATTCAGGTGATCCCTTTCCTTTACCCATACGAGTTTCGGCTGGTTTTTTTGTAACTGGTTTATCTGGGAATATTTTAATCCAAATTTGACCGCCTCTTTTAACAGATCTAGTCATAGCTCTTCTGGCAGCCTCTATCTGGTTTGATGTAATCCAAGCTGGTTCTAATGCTTGAAGGCCGTATTCGCCATAAGTGACTTTGTTACCTCTTGTTGCAACACCAGTCATTCTTCCTCTTTGTTGTTTACGGCGTTTCACTCTTTTAGGCATTAACATAATTGTTTCCTCCTTCCTTCAGGACTTATTACTTTTTCTCTCTTTTATTGAAGTTATTGTTTGGTCTTCTTTTTTTCTTGTTGTCCCTATTGTCGCCCAATGCTTTTGTAGGTTCCTGGTTATCTGATAATAATGAACCCGGTTTTCTCAGAACTTCGCCTCTGCAGATCCATACTTTAACACCGATTTTTCCGAATGTTGTATTTGCTTCTGCAAATCCGTAGCTTATGTCAGCTCTTAAAGTCTGAAGAGGTATTTTACCTTCTGAATATCCTTCAGTTCTAGCCATATCAGCTCCGTTCAATCTTCCTGACACACTAGTCTTAATACCTTTTGCACCTAACTTCATTGTTCTTTGCATTGCCTGTTTCATAGCTCTTCTGAAAGATATACGCTTTTCAATCTGGCTTGCAATATTTTCTGCAACCAGCTGAGCGTTTAATTCAGGAACCTTAATTTCTTCTACATTAATTATAACAGTCTTTCCAGTTATTTTTTCTATATTGGCTTTTAAACTGTCAACGCCAGTACCGCCCTTACCGATTATCATACCTGGTTTTGCTGTGAATACACTTACTTTAATTCTGCTGGCAAATCTTTCGATTTCAACTTTAGCAATTCCTGCTTGATTCAAGCTATCTTTTATAAACTCACGAATTTTGTAGTCTTCGGTTAAGTTTTCACCAAAATTCCTTTTGTCAGCATACCATTTAGAGTCCCAATCATTGATTATACCAACTCTAAGTCCATGAGGATTTACCTTCTGACCCATTTTTTACCTCCTTTACTGTTCTATTCTCTCTCTTTAACTACAGCCCCTATGTGGCTGCTTCTCTTTAATATTTTATACGCACTGCCTTTTGCTCTAGGTCTCCATCTCTTAAGAGTTGGCCCTTGATTAGCATAAACTTCGGAAACATATAATTTATCTCTATCCATTTCAAAGTTGTTTTCTGCATTAGCTGTAGCTGATTTAACTACCTTTTCTAAAATTTTAGCTCCCTTACTTGGATAAAATTTTAAAATTGCCAAAGCTTCGTCAACTTGTTTTCCTCTTACCATATCACACACGAACTTCATTTTTCTGGGTGATACTCTTATATATTTAGCAACTGCTCTAGCTTCCATTTAAGCTTGCCTCCCTTCTTATTTAACTTTTGAAGATTTATCAGTCTTATCATGTCCTCTATAAGTCCTTGTTGGCGCAAATTCACCGAGTTTGTGTCCAACCATATCTTCAGTTATATATACAGGAACGTGCTTTCTGCCATCATGTATAGCTAATGTATGGCCTACCATTTCGGGGAATATTGTTGATCTTCTAGACCAAGTTTTTAACACTTTTTTATTGTTGGCTTCATTCATTTCCACGATCTTTTTCAAAAGACTTGGTTCACAATAAGGCCCTTTCTTTAATGATCTACCCATTCACTATTTCCTCCTTTCACTAACCTGTTTTAACTATTTTGAATTTCTTCTCTTAACGATCATCTTGTTGGATTTCTTGTTTTTCTTACGAGTTTTTAATCCAAGTGCCGGTTTACCCCAAGGAGTAACAGGGCCTGGTCTACCTATAGGAGCTCTACCTTCACCACCACCGTGAGGATGGTCATTAGGGTTCATTACACTACCTCTTACTGTAGGTCTGATTCCCATATGTCTTTTTCTTCCGGCTTTACCTATTGATATGTTCTCGTGATCTAAATTTCCTACCTGACCAATTGTAGCTCTGCAATCCATGCTTATCATTCTTACTTCGCCGCTAGGAAGTCTTACTTGTGCGTACTTGCCTTCCTTGGCCATAAGCTGAGCTGCGTTTCCTGCTGAACGTACCATTTGGGCACCCTTGCCAGGCTTTAATTCTATGTTATGAATCATTGTACCTACAGGGATGTTTCTTACAGGAAGTGCATTACCGATTTTAATGTCTGCGTCTGGTCCTGAAACAATTGTATCTCCTACCACTAATTTGTAAGGAGCAATAATATATCTTTTTTCTCCGTCAACATAATTGATAAGTGCTATATTAGCGCTTCTGTTCGGATCGTATTCGATAGTTGCAACTTTTCCAGGTACTCCGTCTTTATTTCTTTTAAAATCAATGATTCTATATTTTCTCTTTTCTCCACCGCCCTGGTGACGAACAGTTATTCTGCCGTATGAGTTTCTACCAGCTTTGCTTTTTAATGGAGCTAAAAGAGATTTCTCAGGTTCATTAGTTGTAATTTCTTCAAATGTTGAAACAGTCATTTGTCTCAACGCCGGAGAGGTTGGTCTGTATTTTCTAATACCCATGAGATTTTCCTCCTTTTACTAATTTCAATATTTTTAAATCTGCGCAGTCTCATTCACCAAAATATCTGCTCCTTACGTCGCATATTTTGGGAATTCGTTGCGAATGACCTACCATCCATTTCTTTCTACCTACGGTCGAATAAATGGGGTTAGGGCATCTTATATTCCTTCGAAGAATTCTATTGTTTTGCTTTCTTCTGTCAAAGTAACAATGGCCTTTTTCCAGTCAGCTCTTTTACCAACATTTGTGCCCATTCTCTTTTTCTTTCCAAGCATGTTCATCGTGTTCACACTTGCTACTTTAACTCCGAATATTTTTTCCACTGCATTTTTTATTTCTGTTTTGTTAGACTTCTTATCAACAACAAAAGTGTATTTTTTGTCTGCCATAGCATCCATACTGGCTTCTGTTACTATAGGTCTTTTTATAATATCGTGTGGATCGCGCATTATGCGTACACCTCCTCCACTTTATTAACTGCTTCTTTTGTAATTAAGAAAGAATCACAGTTTAAAATGTCATAAACATTAATTGTATTAACATAAGCTGTTTTTACTCCCGGAATGTTAGCTGCTGCTCTAACTACAGCTTCATCTCTTTCAGGAATAACGACTAATGTCTTTTTAGCTGAGTTAAGATTTTTTAATACCTTAATCAATTCTTTTGTTTTTGCTTGTTCAAGCACTAATCTATCTACAACAATTATTTCTTGATCTTGTACTTTAGAACTTAATGCTGATTTAAGAGCCAGTCTCTTAACTTTTTTAGGAATTGAGTAACTGTAATCTCTTGGTTTAGGAGCAAATACAACTCCGCCGCCTTTCCATTGCGGTGCTCTGATACTTCCTTGTCTGGCACGGCCGGTTCCTTTTTGTCTCCAAGGCTTTTTCCCGCCGCCTCTCACATCAGCTCTTGTTTTTGCTGATTGAGTTCCTTGTCTTTGATTAGCCAAATAATTTTTTACAGCTTCATACATTACATGAGTGTTTACTTCTACACCAAATATTGCATCGCTTAATTCGATATCACCTACTTGGCTGCCTGTTATATCATAAAGAGCTACTTTTGGCATCTTTAATCCTCCTTTCCATGCAATTATTACTTAGATTTTCTAACTGCTTCTCTGATTTTTACTAAACCTTTTTTAGGTCCTGGTATTGCACCTTTTACAAGTATTGCATTTTTATCTGCATCAACTCTGATTACTTCAAGGTTTAATACTGTTACTTTTTCATGACCCATATGTCCGTGAGCCTTAGTTCCTTTTACTACTCTTCCAACACCTGCAGATGCTCCTAAAGAACCTCTTAATCTGTGGAATTTTGAACCGTGGCTGGCATCACCTGTATGGTGTCCGTGTCTTTTAATAGATCCCTGGAATCCCTTGCCTTTAGAAATTCCTACAACATCAACTTTTTCTCCGATTTGGAAAATATCAACGCCGATTTTCTGACCAACTTCGTAGTCATCAATGTTGTTTACTCTGAATTCTCTTAAAAATCTCTTTGGTTCTACTTTTGATTTATCAAAATGACCTTTTAAAGGTTTACCAACATTTTTTAATTTGATATCTCCAAAACCAACTTGAATTGCGTTGTAACCGTCTTTTTCAACAGTTTTCTTTTGAACCACAGCCATATCGCCTGATTCAATAACAGTTACCGGAACAACGTCTCCTTGTTCTGTGAATACCTGAGTCATTCCGACTTTTTTACCAAGAATTGCTTTCATTTTTACACCTCCTATTTTCTTACAGCGGATTGCCTTTCGGCAATCATTCTAAGCAGAGTGTATATTTAATATATTTTTCTCTACTTGCTTTTACAATTTGATTTCAATGTCTACACCAGCCGGCAAATTCAACTTCATTAATGAATCTACAGTCTTCGGAGTAGGATTAGTTATGTCAATCAATCTTTTGTGTGTTCTTTGTTCAAACTGCTCTCTGGAATCTTTATACTTGTGAACTGCTCTAAGTATTGTGATAATCTGTTTTTCTGTCGGTAGCGGAATTGGTCCTGCTACAGTTGCACCAGTACTTTTAGCTGTTTCTACAATTTTTTGTGCAGATTGATCGATTAATTGATGATCATAAGCTTTTAACCTAATTCTTATTTTCTGTGCGTTTGCCATTTTTTACCTCCTTCTTCGTATGTCATCCATACAACTCGGAATTGCTCGATACACCCAACCGGGTGTTTCTTATTTTTAAAAATTCGCAATACCGGTCGCCCTGTTTCTTAACAGGACATACTCTGCAAAAATTCCCTGATTATATTGTAAATCAGCAACCTTTTGCGTCATCGCATGTGGCAAGCTTTATAATAATATACCATAAAATCTTATAAATCAAGTGTTTTTTTTATATTTTTTTAAATATTACGCAACCTTAATAATTGTTACATTTCGTTAATTATTAAGCCCCAAATTCTAATCTATTCCATACTTTTATCAGCCTTTATTCCCAGCCTTTTCATCTTATAATACAGTGTCTGTCTTGGAATATTCAACATTTTTGATGTTTTCACTACATTGTAGTCATTCTGCTTCAGCGATTTGCTTATTATTTTACGCTCATATTCATTCATCATTTCATCAAGAGTTTCATTAATAATTATTACGTTTTTCTCTTCCCCTCTGTTTTCCTGAAGATAGTCTGTTGCTTTATGATTTATATCAACACATTTCGGTAAATCTTCTATTGCTATAATGTCCTTCTCGGTCATATTTACGGCATGCTCAATGGAATGCCTCAGTTCTCTTATATTTCCTGGCCAATTATAGCTGTGGAAAAATTCAATCACTTCATTTGTAAACCCCTTTATATTTTTATCTAAGGATCTGTTGAACTCATTTAAGAAATGATATGAAAGTACTTCCAAATCCTCGCTTCTATCCCTGAGGGGCAAAAGGCTGAAGTTTATAACATTTAGCCTATAAAATAAATCACTTCTCAATCTGCCTTCTTCTATAGCTTTGTAAGGATTCTGATTCAATGCGGTTATAATCCTTACATCCACGAATCGGGTTTTATTTTCACCTATTCTTCTTATATGACCTTCCTGAAGCACTCTCAAAAGCTTTGCCTGAAGCATTATATCCATTGAATTTATTTCGTCCAGAAATAAAGTACCTCCATCAGCCGCTTCTATAAGTCCCTTAGAATCCTTAGCACCAGTAAAGCTTCCCAATGTGGTGCCAAACAACATGCTTTCCAACAGGGTTCCAGGAATAGCCGCACAGTTTTGCGCTATAAACGGGTTATCGCATCTTTGGCTTAAATTATGAATGCTTTGTACAATTAACTCTTTTCCTGTTCCTGTTTCTCCATAAACCAATACGGGTGACTTGCTGTCTGCTATTTTTTTTATTTTTTGTTTGACATCCTTTACACACTGGCCTACTCCCACAATTTCGTCGATTGTATAGTGAGCTTTTTCTATTATATTACCTTTCTGTTTTTTATTATATCTATTTTGATTAATATTTTTATACTGGTCAACATCTGAAAATATTTCAATTGCCCCTACAATTTCCCCATTTTCATAAATTGGAACTGTATTTGATAAAATAGTTACAAGCTTTCTCTGATAATTATAATAATTCTGTACATAGTTCTTTATAACTTCTCCGGTAGTTAATGCTCTTATTATCGTACTTGTCTCTTCCGTAAGCTTGGGGAATATCTCAAGCATATGTTTTCCTATGGCGTTTTCCTCATTGAGCCCAGCTAAATTATTTGCCGACTGATTATAAAAAACGACAATCCCTTCCTTATTTACAATAAATAATCCGCTGGAAATATTTTCAGATATCAGCTTTAAAACATTTTTGTAATCCATTTAATCACCTACTGTGAATTTTTTACACATGTATATATTATATCACATATTGAAAAATTAATATACTTTTTTCAAGAACCTGATACCGGTACCTTGTTATTTTTTAATACTCTTATTTTTAAACATTTTTAAATTTCATCTGTAGATAGCAACGTTGTTTCACAATAAGCCACCATCCAAAAAATTTCTGGATGGTGGCTTAATAGATATTGAACAATCCATGCTTTGATTTTTAAAGTGATTTATTTTCCTGTATCCTCTTAGCATTTATTTCTTTCCAAAGTTTCACATCAACGCCTTTCCAGGAAAGCTTGTCAGGATCATAGTAAGGATCCACGCCTGCTTTCATTTGCTCAACATAGTCTTTGTACAAAGCGATACATTTGGGGAATAACATGATAACGATTAACATATTAACCCATGTAGTTGTGCCAAGAGCAAGGTCTGAAAGATTCCAAGCTGTACCGGATTCAATGATCCCCCAGCAGAATACTAATACAGGCATACCAAATTGCATAGTTCTTGTTATCGCTTTACGAATTTTTTGCTGTTCAGGTTTTTGGAATAAGTACATAGCCGCTGTTTCCGCTTCGTAGTAGTAGCTGATTAAGCATGTAAAAGAGAATAATAACAGCATAACTGCAATAAAGATATTTCCTAATCCGCCAAGAACTGTACTGGCAGCCGCCTGAACAAATACAACACCGCCCCCAACGCCTGCAGCAATACCGCTGCCATTGTAGCCGGCTGCTGTATTGAAAGTGTCAGTTAAAAGAATCAAGAGACCTGAACATGTACATACGATAACTGTATCTAACCATACACCTGCAGCATTTGATAAGCCTTGTTTAACAGGATGGCTGGTTTCAGCAGCAGCAGCCGTTGGTGTAGCCTCACCCATACCTGATGCAGATGAGAACGTACCTCTCTTAACACCCTGCTGAATAGCAGCGCCAATAGTAGCTCCAAATACAGCGTTCATTCCAAATGCTGAAGTAACAACGTTAGAAATCAATGCAGGAACTTTTGTAATATTTAACGCTACTACTATAATAGTAACCGCCATGTAAACAACTGTCATAAACGGAACTATCATAGAAGCTACGGAACTGATACGTTTGATACCTCCAAAAACTGTTATAAAAAGCAATATCGCAACAGCGGCAGATGTAACAGCCATCGGAACACCTGTTGCTTGGTGGAATGCATCAGAAATTGTGTATGTAGCAGCAGCCGGCATAAATATAGCAGCAGCAACACCAAAGACTACAGCCATAAATGTACCGTATGCTTTCCATCCAAGACCACGTTCTGCACAGTAAGCACCGCCGCCGCGGTATTCGCCGTCAACACGAATCTTATAAAGCTGACCAAGTGTACACTCAGCAAAACATACAGCGGAGTTGGTCATACCTATAAGTATCATCCAGAACATTGCGCCTGGACCACCCATATAAATTGCAACGGCAACACCTGCTATATTACCTGTACCGATACGCATAGCCATTGTTGTACAGAAAGATGCAAAGGAAGAAATGCCTGATTCAGAGTCGCCTTTGTCCATAATACGGCTCCACATATCTTTAAAACGAACAAATTGGAAAAAGCCTAATCTTATTGTAAAATAAATGCCGGCACCAGCAATAAGCACAAGCATACCGATACCCCAAATATAGCCATTTGCCCAATCAACAAAATTATTTAAAAAATTCATCATAATGTTTCTCCTTATTTAATATTATAAATTTTAAAAATGGGGACAGTTCGCACTGTCGCAGAAATCGTGTGACAGCGGGACATTCCCCCTGCAACACAGTTATAAGGTAAATTTCGGCCAAGTACCATCTCCCTTCCTTTTCAACCATAAGTTTCCTCCTGAAAAATAGTTGATAATGTTTTCATAAATAATATACACCTATATTATTCTACCTATAAGTCCTGGTCTTAAAAGATTGTAAATTTATGTTCTTATATAAAATTCCTGTGTTTCAAAATTATCAAATCTGATAAAACAACGGTTAAGATAATAATATAAGTTAAATAAAATTATTGCAACTACTGTGCCAACTCTTTCTTTTTCGAAACTTCACAGCTTCAGTAATAAAATACGATAAAATGCAGCATAATAAAATTCACATTATTTAATATGTGAATTTATGCATTTGTTTTTTATAATAATGTACAAAAAATTATAATATCTATGTATAATTATCTTGCATATGTACAAAAATCCATAAAATTTTTCAAAGCTGCAGCAGAGATTGTATTTCAACTTAAGGATGATAAATTCCATAAAAAAAATAGCTTTCGCAAGAAAGCTATTTTTTTATTAATTGTTCAGTATTCACTGTTCAATGATTATTTTATTATGCTAGTTACAACTCCTGAACCAACTGTTCTTCCGCCTTCTCTTATAGCGAATCTTAATCCTTCTTCTATTGCTATCGGGTGGATTAATTCTACTATAAATCTTGAGTTATCTCCAGGCATGCACATTTCTACGCCTTCTTCAAGGTCGATTTGTCCTGTGATGTCAGTTGTTCTGAAATAGAACTGCGGTCTGTATCCGTTAAAGAATGGTGTGTGTCTTCCGCCTTCTTCTTTAGTTAATACGTATACCTCTGCATTGAATTTTGTATGTGGTGTTATTGAACCCGGTTTTGCTAAAACCTGGCCTCTCTGGATTTCATTTCTCTGAACACCTCTTAAAAGTGCTCCGATGTTGTCTCCTGCCTGTGCCTGGTCAAGTAATTTCTTGAACATTTCAACACCTGTACAAGTTGTTTCTGTTGGTTCTTCATTTAATCCAACTATTTGGATCTTATCCTGAACTTTCAGTATTCCTCTTTCAACTCTTCCTGTTGCAACTGTTCCTCTTCCTGTGATTGAGAATACATCTTCTACCGGCATCAGGAATGGTTTGTCGATATCTCTTTCTGGAGTTGGTACCCATTCGTCAACTGCTGCCATTAATTCAAGTATTTTATCTCCCCATGCTCCTGAAGGATCTTCAAGTGCTTTTAATGCTGAACCTTTAATGATTGGAGTGTTGTCTCCGTCAAATTCATATTCAGATAAAAGTTCTCTTACTTCCATTTCAACTAATTCGATTAATTCAGGATCATCTACCATGTCTTCTTTGTTTAAGAAGATAACTAGTCTTGGAACGCCAACCTGTCTTGAAAGAAGGATGTGTTCTCTTGTCTGAGGCATCGGACCGTCAGCTGCTGATACAACCAGGATTCCTCCGTCCATCTGTGCTGCTCCAGTAATCATGTTCTTTACGTAGTCAGCATGGCCTGGGCAGTCAACGTGAGCATAGTGTCTGTTTGGAGTTTCATATTCAACGTGAGAAGTTGAAATAGTGATTCCTCTTTCTCTTTCTTCCGGAGCTTTGTCGATGTTGTCAAATGCTACAGCTTCTCCTGTGCCGTATCTTTCATGCAATGTCTTTGTAATTGCTGCTGTTAAAGTAGTCTTACCATGGTCAACGTGGCCAATTGTTCCTATATTAACATGGGGTTTATTTCTTTCAAATTTTTGCTTTGCCATTTAAATTTCCTCCTGGGTAAAATTATTTATTTACTATTTTTTCTACTACGTTATTTGGTACTTTTTCAAAGTGGTCAAATTCCATTGAATAAGCTGCTCTACCCTGGCTCATGGAGCGAAGTACTGTAGCATATCCAAACATTTCAGATAACGGAACTAATGCATCAACAACTTTGATTCCGTGTCTGTCTGAGAATCCTTCAACCCTACCTCTTCTAGAGCTCACATCTCCCATAACATCACCCAAATACTCTTCCGGTGTTGTTACTTCAACTTTCATGTAAGGCTCCAATAATACTGGTGATGCCTTTTGCATAGCTTGCTTAAACGCCATGGAACCGGCAATCTTAAATGCCATTTCACTAGAGTCTACTTCATGATAAGAACCATCATATAATGTAACTTTAAAATCAATAACAGGGAATCCGGCAAGTACACCATTTTCTGCCGCTCCTCTTATACCAGCTTCAACAGCTGGAATATATTCTTTTGGAATAGCTCCACCTACAATTGCATTAACAAATTCCATGCCTTTGCCAGGTTCTTGAGGTTCCATTTTGATTTTAACGTGACCATATTGTCCTTTACCACCTGATTGTCTAGCATACTTAACATCTACATCAGCCATGCTTGAAATTGTCTCTTTATATGAAACCTGCGGTTTACCTACATTTGCTTCAACTTTGAATTCTCTTAAAAGTCTGTCAACTATAATTTCCAAATGCAGCTCGCCCATTCCGGCAATAATTGTTTGACCTGTGTCAGGGTTTGTAAATGTCCTGAATGTTGGATCTTCTTCAGCAAGCTTCTGAAGACCAATTCCCATTTTTTCCTGTCCTGCTTTAGTCTTAGGTTCAATTGCTACTTCTATAACTGGATCAGGGAATTCCATAGATTCTAATACCACTGGGTGATCTGGATCACACAATGTATCTCCGGTAGTAGTAAATTTTAAGCCTACTGCCGCTTCTATGTCTCCCGAATAAGATGTCTTGATTTCTTCTCTTTTGTTGGCATGCATCTGAAGGATACGGCCAATTCTTTCTTTTTTATTTTTAGAAGAATTTAATACATAACTTCCTGATTCTAATGTTCCTCCATAAATTCTAAAGAAAGTTAGTTTCCCAACAAATGGGTCAGTCATAATCTTAAATGCTAAAGCTGCTAGAGGATCAGTGTCTTTAACTCCCACCGGAATCTCTTCTTTAGTATCAGGATCATACCCTTTCATTTGAGGAACTTCTACCGGACTTGGCAAGTAATCAATTACTGCATCCAACATCAGTCTAACGCCTTTATGTTTATATGAAGTTCCGCAAAGTACAGGAATTATTTTAACATTGGTAGTTGCAATTCTTATTGCTTTTTTTAATTCTTCAACTGTGATTTCTTCACCGTTTAAGTATTTTTCCATCAATGCTTCATCTGTATCAACTACAGCTTCTACTAATTTTTCTCTGTATTCATTTGCTTGATCAACATATTCTTCTGGTATTTCTGTAATAGTTATATCTGTGCCCTCATCATTACCATAGTTTATAGTCTTCATTTCTACTAAGTCTATGATAGCTCTGAAGTTTTCTTCTGTACCAATAGGCAACTGAATCGGAACAGCATTAGCTTTTAACCTTTCAATAATTGTTCCTACTGAATAGAAGAAGTCTGCACCCATCTTATCCATTTTATTTATAAAACAAATTCTTGGTACACCATATTTATCTGCCTGTCTCCAAACAGTCTCTGATTGAGGTTCAACCCCCATTTTAGCATCAAATACTGTTACTGCACCATCAAGCACTCTTAATGATCTTTCAACTTCAACTGTAAAGTCTACGTGGCCTGGTGTATCTATAATGTTAATTCTTACATCTTTCCAATGACAAGTAGTAGCAGCTGAAGTTATTGTTATTCCTCTTTCCTGCTCTTGCTCCATCCAGTCCATCTGAGATGCACCTTCATGAGTTTCTCCTATTTTATGAATTTTCCCGGTGTAGAACAGAATTCTTTCAGTAGTTGTAGTTTTTCCCGCATCTATATGCGCCATAATACCGATATTTCTGGTATTTTCCAAAGAATATTCTCTACTCATATTAACCTCCTTCACGCTGCTAATTTAAGTTTATTACTTAATATAAGCATATTAATTTAAGCATATTACCATCTAAAATGTGCGAACGCCTTGTTAGCCTCTGCCATTTTGTGTGTATCTTCTCTTTTCTTAACACTTGCTCCTACGCTGTTAGCTGCATCCATTATTTCTTTTGCAAGCTTTTCACGCATAGTTTTTTCTCCTCTTTTACGAGAATAACCTACGAGCCATCTTAATCCCAAAGTCTGTCTTCTCTCTGGTCTTACTTCTATAGGTACTTGATATGTTGCTCCACCGACTCTTCTTGCTTTAACTTCCAGAACCGGCATGATGTTGTTCATGGCTTTTGTAAATACCTCTATTGGTTCTTCACCGGTTTTTTCTTTTATAATGTCAAATGCATCATAAACAATTGTTTGAGCAACACCCTTTTTTCCATCATACATAAGCTGGTTGATTAATTTTGAAACAACCTTGTCTTTGTAAATTGGATCTTCCATTACTTGTCTTTTAGGTATGTGACCTTTTCTTGGCACTTTACTTCCCTCCTTAATATTAATTTAATTCACAGGTACTCGACAATAAATATGCCGTTGTGCACAAAATGCATATTCATTGATGCTAGTTTCTATGGCTTCATTTCATGAAACAAGACGGCTAAGCATCAAGATAACAACTTCTGACATTCCACGGTAACCACCGTGAAACTAAGACAATTGTGTATATATATTATGGCGCGATGCATCATAACCTGCATAGTGTGCCGGATATCGTCTAATTATTTTTTCTGTTTTTCCCTTTTAGCTCCATATTTGGACCTAGATTGTTTTCTCTTAGCAACACCAGCTGTATCAAGGGTACCTCTTATAATGTGGTATCTAACCCCTGGTAAGTCTTTAACTCTCCCACCTCTTATAAGAACAACACTGTGTTCCTGTAAATTGTGGCCTACTCCTGGAATGTATGCAGTTACTTCTACACCTGTTGTTAATTTAACTCTGGCAATTTTTCTTAAAGCTGAGTTAGGTTTTTTAGGTGTTACAGTCTTAACTGAAGTACATACTCCTCTTTTTTGCGGTGAATTTGATTCATTCATCTTTTTTTGAAGTGTGTTGTAACTTACATTTAATGCTGGAGAATTAGACTTATATGTTACTTGTTCTCTGCCTTTTCTCACTAACTGGTTAATTGATGGCATTCGTGCACCTCCTTGCGACATTGTTTATTTTAAAACGGCAGCAGCCGCTGCGTTTACATTGATACCGACAGATGACCCAAGTTCCTTCATACTGTCAAAATAGACTATTTCAACATTTTGTTCCTTGCATACATCTGCGATTGACTTAGTAACATGCAAATCAGCATCCTTTGATATATATATCCTTTCAGCTTCGTTTCTTTGCAAAGCCCTCAAAGTCTGCTTCTTTCCAATCACTATTTTTTTATTGTCTTTCATTTCAATCACCCTTAATCTCTAACTATAATCTCATACAAGCAATCCTGAGCGACACATAAGAATTCCATTTCATACAATGACTCAGAGACTCTTACGTCTCGCATCAGAATGTCAATTTGAACTATGTTATTAATTTATTTAAGGATTAAAACACTCAAGTATTCTATCATCTTATTTTTTAGATGTCAAATATTTTTTTATTATTTTGGGGACATTCCTTCAAGCTTATTTCACTATCCTAACTTGAAGGTGTGTCTCCATACCTCTTTATTCATTAATTGCTGGTTCTTTTTCTTCTACTTCAACATCCTTGGTAGTTACCCCTATGTTTCTGTATTTCTTCATTCCTGTTCCGGCAGGTATCAGTTTTCCTATGATGACATTTTCTTTTAGTCCCAGCAGATTATCAACCTTGCCTTTTGTTGCGGCATCTGTCAATACTCTTGTAGTTTCCTGGAATGATGCTGATGCCAGAAACGAATCGGTAGCAAGAGATGATTTTGTAATACCAAGAAGTGCAACTTCGCCTGAGGCAGGTTCCTTGCCTTCTTCAATTGCTTTTTCATTTTGTTCTTTAAATTCAAATGATGATACAAGACTTCCTGGAAGAAGAGTAGTGTCTCCTGCGTCCTCAATACGAACCTTGTTTACCATTTGTCTGATTATTACCTCGACGTGCTTATCACTGATATCAACACCCTGCATTCTGTAAACCCTTTGAACTTCCATAAGAATATAGGATTCCAGTGCTTTCATTCCCTTGATGTTCATTATGTCATGAGGGTTAATTGAACCATCTGTAAGCTTATCTCCAGCTTCTACATAATCCCCTTCGGTAACCAATACCTTTGAACCGTATGGAATCAGGTATGTCTTGCTTTCCATTGATTCATTGTTTGTAATTGTAACTTCTCTTTTGTGTATTTTTTCGGTTAAAGTTACTCTTCCGGGAATTTCTGTTATAATTGCCTGCCCCTTTGGTTTTCTGGCTTCAAAAAGTTCTTCGATACGCGGCAAACCTTGAGTGATATCACTTGCTGCTGCGATACCGCCTGTATGGAATGTACGCATTGTAAGCTGTGTACCAGGTTCACCTATTGACTGGGCTGCAATTATACCAACAGCTCCGCCCACGTTAACAAGCTTTCCTGTTGCAAGGTTTGTTCCATAACATTTTGCACAAACACCGTGTGGTGTCTTGCACGTAAGAACTGATCTTACTTTGACTTTCTTTATACCTGAATTCTGAATTTTATGCGCGGTTTCTTCAGAAATAAATTCTCCTGATTTAACCATTACTTCGCCTGTTTGAGGATTAATCACATCATCGGATGCGTATCTGTCGGCGCATCTCTCGCTCATTTCCTCAATTACTTCCTTACCGTCAATGAAAGATTCAACTTCAATACCATCTGTAGTACCGCAGTCCACTTCTCTTACAATAACGTCCTGGCTTACGTCAACAAGTCTTCTTGTCAGGTAACCTGAGTCTGCTGTTCTTAAAGCTGTATCTGTTAATCCTTTACGAGCTCCTGTAGCTGAAAGGAAGAATTCAAGAACTGTAAGTCCTTCACGGAAGTTTGATTTAACCGGAACCTCAACTGTCTTACCGGTAGCACTTGCCATAAGACCACGCATACCTGCCAGCTGTTTAATCTGGTTACGTCCTCCACGGGCTCCTGATACTGACATGATGTAAATAGAGTTTAACGGATCCAGGTTTTCCATAAGTGCATTAGTTACATCTTCTGTTGTCTGGTTCCATATCTTAATAACATTCTCATATCTTTCTTCGTCAGTCATTAAGCCTCTTCTGTATTTTTTTTCATATTCGATAACTTGTTTTTCTGCTTTTTCAATAAGATCTTTCTTTTCATCAGGAACTGTAATGTCGCTTACGCTTATTGTTATAGCTCCCTTGGTTGAATACATGTATCCCTTTGATTTAATTCCGTCCAATACGTCTGCTGTTGCAGAATTTCCGTATCTTCTAAAGCATCTGTATATAATTTCTTCCAATGATTTTTTAGTTACGGTCTTGTCTATTTCAAGTGAGAATTTATCTTTATCCCTGTCTACAAAGCCTAAGTCCTGAGGTATATTTTCATTAAATATGAATCTTCCCACAGTACTTTCAACAAATCTTGTTTCACCATCTATTGTCTTTCTTACTTTGACTCTTGCATGCAAATCAACATTTTTGTTGAAATACGCCATCATCATTTCATCATAATCCTTGAATATCATTCCATGACCTTTAGAATTTTCAATTTCAAGTGTCATGTAATAGCTTCCCAGAACCATGTCCTGTGTAGGAGTGGTAATTGGTCTTCCATCCTTCGGAGCTAAAATATTGTTTGTTGACATCATCAAAAATCTTGATTCTGCCTGGGCTTCTACCGACAGCGGAACGTGGACAGCCATCTGGTCACCGTCGAAGTCAGCATTATAGGCTGTACATACTAACGGATGAAGTTTAATTGCCTTTCCTTCCACAAGAACAGGTTCAAATGATTGTATACCAAGCCTGTGAAGAGTCGGGGCACGATTTAACATTACAGTGTGGTCTTTAATTATTTCATCTAATACATCCCATACTGCATTGTCAACTTTCTCAACCTTTTTCTTTGCGCTTTTAATGTTGTGTGCTGTTCCGTTTTCAACCAGCTTCTTCATTACAAAGGGTTTGAACAGTTCAAGGGCCATTTTCTTCGGAAGACCACATTGGTTGAATCTTAGTTCAGGGCCGACAACTATAACTGAACGTCCCGAATAGTCAACTCTTTTTCCAAGAAGGTTTTGTCTGAAGCGTCCCTGCTTTCCTTTAAGCATATCTGAAAGAGATTTTAAAGGTCTGTTTCCGGGACCAGTAACAGGTCTTCCGCGTCTGCCGTTGTCGATTAAGGCGTCAACGGCTTCCTGAAGCATTCTTTTTTCGTTTCTGACTATAATGTCAGGAGCTCCCAGGTCAAGAAGTCTTTTTAACCTGTTATTTCTGTTTATAACTCTTCTGTACAGGTCGTTTAAATCTGATGTTGCAAAACGTCCTCCGTCCAGCTGAACCATAGGTCTTAATTCAGGAGGAATAACAGGAACTACATCTAGAATCATCCATTCCGGCCTGTTGCCGGATACTCTAAATGCTTCTATTACTTCAAGCCTTCTCGTGATTCTGATTTTTTTCTGTCCCTTGCTGTCCTTAAGCTGGCTTTTAAGTTCTGCCGCTTCTTTTTCAAGGTCTATTTTTTCAAGAAGCTTTTTGATTGCTTCTGCACCCATTTCTGCTTTGAATGCATTTTTATAGTGGTCTTTGTATTCTCTGTACTCCATTTCGGATAAAAGTTGTTTTTCCGACAATGATGTGTCACCGGCTTCTGTAACAACATATTGTGCAAAATACAATACTTTTTCCAATGCTCTCGGGGACATATCAAGAATAAGGCCCAGTCTCGATGGTATGCCTTTGAAATACCAGATATGGGAAACAGGAGCTGCAAGCTCGATGTGCCCCATTCTTTCTCTTCTTACCTTAGCTTTTGTAACCTCTACTCCGCAGCGGTCACAGACTACTCCTTTATATCTGACTCTTTTATATTTTCCGCAATGACATTCCCAATCCTTGGTCGGTCCGAATATTTTTTCGCAGAACAGACCATCCTTTTCTGGTTTAAGTGTACGGTAATTGATTGTTTCCGGTTTTTTAACTTCTCCTCTAGACCATTGTCTTATTTTGTCCGGAGAGGCCAAAGCAATTCTTATTGATTCGAAATTATTGTAATCTATCAAGGAGTTCGCTCCCTTCATTATAATTTTTTTTCAATCTTATTTGGGGACATTCCATTAATGTTTCCCCTCAAAGACTTTGTAATCGGGGACATTCCTTTAATGCTTTCCCTCAAAGACCATCCCTTCATTAAAGGTGTGTCCTCATACCTATTTAGGTGTGTACCAATACCTACACCTTAAAAATCATCATTGACATAATCTTCATCATCTAAATCAATATCTTCTTCATAAATATCAATGTCTTCAATATCTTCAACATCTATATCGTCAATGTCTTCAATACCATCAGATTCAGCTTGCATATCAACTTCATTCATGCCTTCTTCTTCAACATACTTTATGTCACTTAAGCTTTCACCGTCAACCTGCAAATCTTCATCAATCTCCATCGTATCGACTATTTCAACTTCAGCTTGTTCGCTGGTAATTATCTTGATATCCAACGCCAAACTTTGCAATTCTTTTACAAGTACCTTGAATGATTCAGGAATTCCAGGTTCAGGAATATTTTCACCTTTGACAATGGCTTCATATGTCTTTACTCTTCCGTTAACATCGTCTGACTTAACAGTCAATATTTCCTGTAACGTATGAGCTGCTCCGTATGCTTCCAATGCCCAAACTTCCATTTCTCCGAATCTTTGTCCTCCGAACTGAGCCTTACCGCCCAGCGGCTGCTGAGTTACCAATGAATACGGTCCTGTTGAACGTGCATGTATCTTATCATCAACCAAATGGTGAAGTTTTAACATATACATGTAGCCAACAGTTACCGGACCATCAAAATACTCACCTGAACGTCCGTCTCTAAGCTCAATTTTACCGCTTCTGGGGTATCCTGCCATTTCAAGAGCATCCCATATATCATCTTCTATAGCTCCATCAAATACAGGAGTAGCAACATTCCATCCTAATTTCTTAGCTGCAAGGCCAAGATGCACTTCAAGCACCTGACCGATATTCATACGTGAAGGAACACCCAGAGGATTTAAAACAACCTGCAATGGAGTGCCATCAGGCAGATACGGCATATCTTCTTCAGGCATTATACGGGAGATAACACCCTTGTTACCGTGGCGGCCGCACATTTTGTCTCCTACATTTATTTTACGTTTTGTTGCAATGTAGACTCTTACCATCTTGCTTACTCCAGGGCTTAACTCATCACCGTTTTCTCTTGTAAACACTTTAACGTCGACAATTATTCCTGTTTCACCGTGTGGCACCTTCAATGAAGTATCTCTTACTTCTCTTGCCTTTTCGCCGAATATGGCTCTTAAAAGTCTTTCTTCAGCGGTCAATTCTGTTTCTCCCTTAGGAGTAACCTTACCCACAAGAATGTCTCCGGAATCTACTTCCGCGCCAATCCTTATAATTCCTCTTTCATCCAAATCCTTAAGGGAATCATCTCCCACATTTGGAATATCTCTTGTTATTTCTTCAGGCCCCAGCTTGGTGTCCCTTGCTTCTGATTCATATTCTTCAATATGAACAGATGTGAGAACATCATCCATAACCAGTCTCTCATTCAACAGCATCGCATCCTCGTAATTGTAACCTTCCCAGGTCATAAAACCTATAAGGAGGTTCTTTCCGATTGCCATATCTCCGTTGTCCGTAGATGGACCGTCTGCAATAATCTGTCCTTTTTTTACTTCATCGCCTTTATAAACGATAGGTCTTTGATTTATGCATGTTCCGCTGTTTGATCTTTTGAATTTCAATAACGGATACTTGTCAATCATGCCATTATCTTTTCTTTTAATCAATATTGCCGATGCAGTAACAGAAGCTACAGCACCATCATGTTCCGCTACAATAACTGCCCCTGAATCCTTTGCTGCTTTGTATTCCAGACCTGTTCCTATAATAGGAGCGTCTGTAATCAACAAAGGCACTGCCTGTCTCTGCATGTTTGCACCCATCAGCGCACGGTTGGCATCGTCATTTTCCAGGAACGGAATCATACCTGTACCGATAGAGATTACCTGTTTAGGAGAAACCTCCATGTAATCAACCTTATCTCTTGATACAATTTCGTTGATACCATCAATACCTCTGACAACAACACGGGTATTAGCAAATGTTCCATCTTCGTTAAGCGGCTCATTTGACTGAGCAATTATTTTAGTATCTTCTATATCAGCTGTTAAATAATCAATTATTTCAGTTACCTGACCTGTTTCCTTGTTAACTCTTCTGTACGGAGCTTCAAGGAAGCCATAGTCATTAATTCTTGCATATGTTGCAAGAGAGGTTATCAAACCGATGTTCGGACCTTCCGGTGTTTCTATAGGACACATTCTGCCGTAATGAGAATGGTGAACGTCTCTGACTTCAAAGCTTGCCCTGTCTCTTGACAAACCTCCCGGTCCCAATGCAGACATTCTTCTTTTGTGCGTAAGCTCGGCCAATGGGTTTGTCTGGTCCATAAACTGCGACAACTGGCTTGAACCGAAGAATTCTTTAATCGCGGCCGAAACAGGTCTTATGTTGATTAAAACCTGCGGAGTCACAACATCAACATCCTGAATAGTCATTCTTTCTCTGACTACTCTTTCCATTCTCGACAACCCGACTCTAACCTGGTTTTGAAGAAGTTCTCCGACAGATCGTAATCTTCTGTTTCCAAGGTGGTCAATGTCATCAGTTCCGCCAACGCCTTTAAATAATCCAAGCTGATAGTTTACTGAAGCTATCATATCTTCAACAATAATATGTCTCGGTGAAAGAAGTTTCATATTATCAACTATTGCTTTTTCAATATCTTCTGTTGAACTGTTTTCTTCAAGTATGTTTTTCATCACCGGATAGAAAACGCGTTCCTTTAATCCTAATCTTTCAAAATCTATATCTAAACCAAATACTTTTGGGTTTACAAACTTATTGCTTAATACTTTAGTAATTTTTTCTTCAGAGTTATAAATGTTTACTGAAAAAATTCCTGCTGCCTCTAATTTATCTATGGATTCACTGTTGAAAGGTTCATCTTTATGTACTAAAATTTCACCAGTATCCTTATCAATTACATCTTCAGCTGCACGTCTTCCTATAATCCTGTTTTCCAGGCTGAGTTTCTTGTTAAATTTATATCTTCCTACTTTTGCGAGATCGTATCTCTTTGGGTCAAAAAACAAAGAATTGATTAATGATGAAGCACTGTCTAATGTAGGAGGTTCTCCCGGTCTTAATCTTTTGTATATTTCAATTAATGCTTCGTCTGAATTGGCAGTGTTGTCCTTTTCAAGTGTTTTCAAAAGCTGTTCTGTTTCTCCCAATGTTTCAATAATCTGTGAATTGGAAGAAAGCCCCATAGCTCTTACAAGCACTGTGGCAGGAAGTTTCCTCGTACGATCTACTCTTACATATATAATATCGTTAGAGTCTGTTTCATATTCAAGCCATGCTCCTCTGTTTGGAATAAGTGTGGACTCGTACAGCTCCTTGCCTACCTTATCCCTTGTCATGTTGTAATAAACACCTGGTGATCTTACCAACTGACTGACAATAACACGCTCTGCTCCGTTTATGATGAAAGTACCTCTGTCTGTCATCAGAGGGAAATCACCCATAAATGTTTCCTGTTCCTTAATTTCTCCAGTTTCTTTGTTTATTAGTCTTACTTTTAATTTTAAAGGAACTGAATATGTTGCATCTCTTTCTTTACATTCTACTTCGCTGAATTTAGGTTCTCCATATAAAGAATGGTCCACAAACTCCAGAATCAAATTGCCGGTATAATCCTCGATTGGAGAAATATCTTCAAACACCTCTTTAAGTCCTTCGCTTAAAAACCATTCGTAAGATTTTTTCTGAACCTCAATCAAATCCGGCAAATCTAATACTTCATCAATTTTAGAGTAAGACATTCTCACTCTATTACCTATTTTCACAGGATGCGGCATTTTTTCACCCCTTAGTTAATATTTTTTGGCATACAAATTCTGTGCCAACATTTTATGCTCATGGCAATATATAATAATATCACCATAAAATTTTTCTGTCAATATAATTTTTAATTTTTTTTAATATTTCTACATGATTTCTAAAAATTTTATTTTTTTAGGAAGTATTGCTTATATTGTAAGAAATCATTTTAACTTGAAAATTATAATAATATTGACATAATTTAGAAAATACACCTTAATTATTATTTGCAGATATAAAAATAATATACATAAAAATCCAAAAAAGACTTTACCGATTATGTAAAGTCTTTTCTAATCATTGCTTGGGTATTATTTTATTTCTACTGATGCGCCTTCAGCTTCTAATGCAGCTTTCATTTTGTCAGCATCTTCTTTTGAAACGCCAGTCTTTAATGTAGTAGGTGCTCCGTCAACTGCATCTTTTGCTTCTTTCAAGCCAAGTCCAGTTAATTCTCTTACTACTTTAATAACCTTAATCTTTCCAGCACCAGCTGATGTTAATACTACATCAAATTCTGTTTTTTCTTCTTCAGCAGGAGCTGCCGCACCAGCTGCTGCACCTGCAACTGCTACAGGAGCTGCTGCTGATACACCAAATTCTTCTTCGATTGCTTTTACTAATTCATTTAATTCTAATACTGTTAATTGTTTTATTTCATCAACAAATTTTGTTATTTTTTCACTTGCCATTTTAAATATCCTCCTATTGATTTTAAAATAATTTTATTTGTTTTTATGCCCCACGCAGTCTCAATCACCAATTTTTTTGCTCCTTTCGTCGCATAAATTGGATTAGGGCATCTTTACGCAACTTCTTCATTTTTCTTAGCTACTTGATCAAGCATATAAGCAAGATTTCTGATATTTCCTTGTAATACTCCAGCCAATTGGGCAAGAAGAACTTCTCTTGTCGGAACACTTGCCAATGCCTTTACTTCTTCGGCATTCAATACTCTGCCTTCAGCTATTCCGGCTTTTAATACTACAGTGTCATTGCTTGTCTTTGCAAAGTCATTTGTAATCTTTGCTGCAGATACTTCATCATCGAAAGACATTGCAATAGCATTTGGTCCTTCCAAGCTTGCTGTTATATCTTTGTATCCTAATTCTTCAAATGCAAAACGCATTAAAGTATTTTTGTATACTTTATATTCAACTCCGGCTGCTCTGCATTTATTTCTCAGCTCTGTAGCCTTTTCAACTGTTAAACCTTTGTATTCAACCAATACAACCGATTTTGCACTTCTGAGCTTTTCTGTTATATCACTGACTACCTGTTTTTTCTGTTCTAAAACTGATTGATTCATGTACGTTACACCTCCTCTTATAAGCGTATAAACCGCATATAAAAAATCTCTCCGCAGACGAAGAGAAATTGATTTATTAATTTCACCTCGGCTGGATATTTAAACTCCTGAGAGTACCAACTTTCTGCGGTATTTATTTAATTGTTGTTTTTATTATCAATTTAATATAGTTCTTTGCCGATATTATTCAACCAGTCTTGCTGTATTAACTTTAAGTCCAGGTCCCATTGTGCTTGCTACTACACAGCTTCTGATATACTTACCTTTAGCTGCAGCAGGTTTAGCTTTAACAATAGCCTGCATTATTGTCTTAACATTGTCAACCAGTTTTTCATTACCGAAAGATTTCTTTCCTACAGGAACGTGAATAATGTTTGTTTTATCAAGTCTATATTCAACCTTACCTGCTTTAATCTCCTGAATAGCTTTTGCTACATCAAATGTAACTGTTCCTGATTTAGGGTTTGGCATTAATCCCTTAGGACCTAACACTCTACCAAGTCTACCTACAACACCCATCATATCCGGAGTTGCAATTACAACATCAAAATCAAACCAGTTTTCTTTTTGAATTTTGTCAGCTAATTCAGCCTCTCCTACGTAATCTGCACCGGCTTCAGTAGCTTCTTTAGCTTTGTCGCCTTTAGCAAATACCAATACACGAACAACTTTACCTGTTCCGTGCGGAAGAACTATAGCTCCTCTTACTTGTTGGTCTGCATGTCTTGAATCCACACCTAATTTTACGTGCAATTCAATTGTTTCATCAAAATTAGCTTTTGCTGTTCCAAGCATTGCTTCCACAGCTTCTTCTAATTCGTATAATTTCAATTTGTCAATTGATTTCATACTGTCTTGATATTTCTTTCCTCTTTTTGGCATATTGTTAACCTCCTTAGTGGTCCGACAGCCCTTTTAGGCCTCCCACAGTGCCATGTTACTATTTCTCTACATTAACGCCCATGCTTCTGGCAGTACCTGCTACTAAGCTCATAGCTGCTTCTATAGTATTAGCGTTTAAATCCGGCATTTTTAATTTTGCAATTTCTTCGCATTTTGCTTTAGAAAGTGTTGCTACTTTCTTTTTGTTTGGTTCTCCTGAACCGCTTTCAATTCCTACTGCTTTTTTTATTAGAACTGCTACAGGTGGAGTCTTTGTGATAAATGTAAATGATCTATCTTGATAAACAGTTAATACAATCGGTATTATCATACCTGCTTGATCTGCTGTTCTTGCATTAAATTCTTTACAAAATCCCATAATGTTCACACCATGAGGTCCTAATGCTGTACCAACCGGTGGAGCTGGAGTAGCTTTTCCTGCTGGTATCTGCAGTTTAACTAAAGCTGTTACTTTTTTAGCCATATTGTTGCACCTCCTTCATCGTATAACGATGTATCTATTGAAAAGCATTAAACTTTTTCAATCTGATCATAATCAAGTTCGATAAGAGTTTCTCTCCCGAACATTGAAACAAAAGCTTTGATTTTTCTCTTTTCTTGACTGATGCTTTCAACAGCACCAATAAAGTCTTCAAAAGGTCCTTCTTTAACTTTGATGGTATCTCCCGGTACAAGTTCGATTGCAGGAAGTCTTTCAACAACACCAAGTGCTTTTACTTCTTCATCTGTCAATGGAACAGGTTTTGATCCAGGACCTACAAAGCCGGTTACACCTCTTGTGTTTCTAACAAGATACCAAGATTCATCAGTCATTATCATTTTAATGATAACATAGCTCGGGAACATTTTTCTTTCTTTCATTTTCTTCTTGCCGTTTTTAACTTCTGCTACTTCTTCAACCGGCACTCTAACTTCGAAAATAGTATCCTGCATTTCTCTGTTTTCAACTAACTTTTCGATATTTGCTTTTACTTTATTCTCATGTCCCGAATATGTATGAACAACATACCATCTTGGTCCCTGTGATTCTTGCTTCATACCCGCATTACTCCTTCTTATACAATCAACTTAACCAAATTCTGGAATATGATATCTAGTCCCCAAATTACAAGTGTCATAGCAAAAGTAGTAGCAAGCACCACAACAGTATAATTTGTTAATTCCTTTTTAGTAGGCCAATTAACTTTTTTTAATTCTGCTCTTACACCTTTAAAATAATTACTTACACGATCTGTAAACTTTGGTTTTTCATTTTCTCTATTTGACATTTCCAACACCTCAATACGGTTATTTTGTTTCCTTGTGAAGAGTATGTTTTTTACAGAATTTGCAATACTTGTTCAACTCTATTCTTTCAGGGTTTTCTCTTTTATTCTTTTCTGTATCATAATTTCTTTGTTTGCACTCTGTGCAAGCTAATTTAACTGCTACTCTCATTTCAACACCTCCAGACCCTTATTTGCAATAAGACTCATTATCCAATATAAGATATCATAAAACATTTTGGCTGTCAATAATTTTATTTTTATGGTTACCTTATTTTTACAATAAATACATAAAATATTTCATTCATTAAAAAAAGCCCCCCAAAGAGCTCTTTCATAAAAATACAATTAATTGTACAACATGAAATTGCAGTTGTCAACAGTTTTTTTAACGATAATTGAACTTTTCTGAACAATAGCTGAGCATAGTTAAGGGGACGCTTCGCGTCCCCTCCATTAACAATTGTTCAGCTATTAGTTCACCTATCGTTCACCATAAAATAACGAAGTTATTTTATGATTGATGTTACAACTCCTGAACCAACTGTTCTTCCGCCTTCTCTTATAGCAAATCTTAATCCTTCTTCTATTGCTATCGGGTGGATTAATTCTACTATAAATCTTGAGTTATCTCCAGGCATGCACATTTCTACGCCTTCTTCAAGGTCGATTTGTCCTGTGATGTCAGTTGTTCTGAAATAGAACTGCGGTCTGTATCCGTTAAAGAATGGTGTGTGTCTTCCGCCTTCTTCTTTAGTTAATACGTATACCTCTGCATTGAATTTTGTATGTGGTGTTATTGAACCCGGTTTTGCTAAAACCTGGCCTCTCTGGATTTCATTTCTCTGAACACCTCTTAAAAGTGCTCCGATGTTGTCTCCTGCCTGTGCCTGGTCAAGTAATTTCTTGAACATTTCAACACCTGTACAAGTTGTTTCTGTTGGTTCATCATTTAATCCAACGATTTGAATCTTATCCTGAACTTTCAGTACTCCTCTTTCAACTCTTCCTGTTGCAACTGTTCCTCTTCCCGTGATTGAGAATACATCTTCTACCGGCATCAAGAATGGTTTGTCAATATCTCTTTCCGGTGTTGGTATCCATTCGTCTACTGCTTTCATCAATTCAAGGATTTTATCTCCCCATTCTCCTGATGAATCTTCAAGTGCTCTTAATGCAGAACCTTTGATGATTGGAGTGTTGTCTCCGTCAAATTCATATTCAGATAAAAGTTCTCTTACTTCCATCTCAACTAATTCGATTAATTCAGGGTCATCTACCATGTCTTCTTTGTTTAAGAATATAACTAATTTCGGAACACCAACCTGTCTTGAAAGAAGGATGTGTTCTCTTGTCTGAGGCATCGGGCCGTCAGCTGCTGATACAACCAGGATTCCTCCGTCCATCTGAGCTGCTCCTGTAATCATGTTCTTTACGTAGTCAGCATGGCCTGGACAGTCAACGTGTGCATAGTGTCTGTTTGGAGTTTCATATTCAACATGAGAAGTCGAAATAGTGATTCCTCTTTCTCTTTCTTCCGGAGCTTTGTCGATATTGTCAAATGCTACGGCTTCTCCTGTACCGTATCTTTCATGTAATGTCTTTGTAATTGCTGCTGTTAAAGTAGTCTTGCCATGGTCAACATGGCCGATTGTTCCTATATTAACATGCGGCTTGCTTCTTTCAAATTTTGCTTTTGCCATTTTAATCTCCTCCTGAGAAAAATTATTATATTTTAAGATTTGGAGCTTACGAGCAGACTCGAACTGCCGACCTCTTCATTACCAATGAAGTGCTCTACCTACTGAGCTACGCAAGCATTATGTCATTCGTGTAAATTTGTCAATGTAAATTATACCAACAAAAATAAAATAAATCAATAGTAAAATTAGGTTAAAAACTATTGAAGGTAAAATCGCAAATTTAGCATAAAAAAAACGGCTAAATAATTATACTTAACCATTTTGTTCAGTCCATTAATTTTTCTTTGTTGAAACATATTTTCTTTTTAACTCTTTGCATCGCATTATCAATTGACTTTACGCTTTTATTAAGCTTCAGTGAAATTTCTTCATAGGATTTACCTTTTCCGTATTCAGTAAGGACAGCTTTTTCAAAATTGCTTAAAAATTCTGCAGCTTTGTTGTAGTATTGATTTTTTTCCTCTTTGCAGATAAATAGATTTTCAGGATTAAGGCTGTCTAAATCTGCATATTCATCTAATAGGGTAATTTCTTTGCCTTCATTGGTAAAATCATAAAATGACGTACTTACGTTCAGTATTTCATGAGGCTTTGTTTTTCTTATGGCAGTAATTATTTGTCTTCTGATGCAAACCTCGGCATAGCTTCTGAAGCTGTTTCCCAGATCTTTATTAAATCCGTTTACAGCCTTAATAAGTCCAATCATTGCTTCCTGAAACAAGTCATCAATGCTTCCACCTATTATAAAAAAAGAGCTTGCAATTCTTTTTATTATAAATGTATATCTTTTATATAAGCACCTTTCTGCATGCTCGTTGCCATCTTTTATTTTTTCGACGAGTTCCTCATCTGAGAAAGTATCGTATTCCTGTTTATAAAAATTTAAGCTGTTATATATACTTATAGAACTTATCATCGACATCTCCAGAGAATATTAATAATTTATTAAATATTTTATTAAGTAATACAAGAAAATTATATTAATATTTACAATTAATGTCAAGACACTAAATATTTCTACGAATTTTTTCAAGCTTTTTTAGGGTTTCCTGGTCCAATACCTGGTCTATATTTGTACCCTTTTGTCGAGGCTTGTCAGTTTTTGTGCGTATATCTTTTTTTGTGTTCTCTAGTTCTAAAAGCATTTCCTGAGCAGATATCCTTGTTCCGCCTCTTGATATTACAATTTGCTGTATTGCGCTGTCAGAGGTAGCAACCTGCACAAGTTCATATCTGCCTATCTTGTCCAATTGTTTTTCAATATAACTGTCAGCAGTCTCATGCTCCTTCGTATAAACGACTTCAACACCGGCAATTGTTTCCTTTTTTTCAACACTTCCTTTTACAAGGTGGGCATCAAACACGACAATTACCTTGATACCTCTGTAGGCCTGATATTCAACTAAAAGCTCAATGAGTTTATTTCGGCTATTTGCTATATTTTCGGATACATTCCTGTAATAATGCCACTGGTTAATTATATTGTATCCATCTATAAACAGATATTCTTTCTTAGTTCTCGGCATTTTAAATGACCCTTTGTTTCATTATTTCATATATTATTATTGAAGCGGCACAGGATGCATTTAACGAGTTAATATTACCCTTCATAGGAATTTTAACAAGATTATCGCATTTTTCTTTTACAAGTCTCCCTATTCCGGAACCTTCACTTCCTATAACCAGTCCCACAGGTACATCAAATTTTTCTTCATATATATTTTTCCCGTTCATGTCGGCTCCGTATATCCACAAACCCTTTTCTTTCAGTTCTTCAAGAGTCTGACTTATATTAGTAACCCTTGCAACAGGAAGATACTCAATGGCTCCTGCAGATGATTTTGCCACAACACCGTTGATTTGGGCGGCTCTTCTCTTAGGAATAATGACACCGTGAGCTCCGAGACATTCCGCTGTACGGATTATTGCACCTAAATTGTGTACATCTGTTATTTCATCAAGTATGACAACAAAAGGCTTTTCACCTCTTTTTTTTGCATAGTTCAACATATCGTCAATATCCTTATATTCGTACTCCATTGCCTCAGCAATTACGCCCTGATGCCTTTTATTTTCGCTTAGTCTGTCTAAAGTTGCTTTATCAACATTTTTTACAAGTATATTTTTAGTTTTGGCAAGCTCAATTATTTTGTTTAATGATCCTTGAGCAGCTTCTTTACTGATTAAAATGGTATCTATCTGCACCTCGCTTCTCAATGCTTCAATAACCGGATTTCTTCCTTCAATTATCCTCATTTTTTTCATCCTTTTCGTTAAGTATTTCTATAACCCTGTTGAACAGCTGCATAAGTCTGTCAATTTCATCGCTTAAATACAGATATCCAAATAGCGCTTCAAAGCCTGTTGCATATCTGTAATTCATTAATTCAGCATTCTTTGGAGTAGAAGTCACCTTGGCATTCCTGCCCCTTTTAACTATTCTTTTTTCTTCTTCTGTAAGCTCATTTTCAAGTCTGCTGATTAAATAGGCCTGGGCATTTGCTCTTACAAACTTTACAGAGAGCTTATGCATTTTATTTACGTTTATATCGTGGTTTTGAATTATATGACTTCGTACAAGCAGCTCATAAACAGCATCACCTGCATAAGCCAGTTGTGCAGGTGAATACATCATCTTGTTTTTTTCATCGCTTGCTATTTCATCACTTACTATTCTTATTAATTCACTGTTATTTAATTTATTCTTTTCCAATTTACACCCTGTCTTGTATCTTCCAATGCAATTCCTTTTTCTAAAAGTTCTGCCCTTATTGCATCAGCCATCTGATAATTTTTATTTTTTTTTGCTTCCTGTCTTTTTTGAATCATTTCTTCTATATATTCAACCATTTCATCATGAATTTCTTCTTTATCCTCTTTTAACAAATCCAACGACAAAACCTGTTCAAAGTCTTCAATGAGTTTTATTTTTTCGTTATTGCTTATAGCTTCTGCCTTAAGCAAATTAAATAATACTGTTAGCGCGTTAGCTGTATTTAAATCATCTTCAAGGCAATTTTTAAATTCTTCCTTATATTTTACTGCAGCTTCGGATAATTCTGTTATGTTTGAAGCATCATCTGTATTTTCCTTTATGTTTTTCACTCTGCTTTTTAATTTTAAATAGGCATTTTCTGCAGAAGCAAGAGAATCAAAAGAAAATGCAAGCTGTTTTCTGTAATGCGAGTTTAAAGCATAATATCTGTATGACAATGGATCGAACCCCTTTTTCTCAAGTAAAGAAAGTGTTAAAAACTCTCCGCTTGATTTGCTCATTTTACCGCCTTGGTCAATCAGAAATTCACTATGCCACCAGTATTTTACCCATGTCTTTCCCGTATAGCTTTCTGTCTGGGCTATTTCATTTGTGTGGTGAACAGGAATATGGTCAACGCCTCCGCAGTGAATATCCATTTGTTCTCCGAGGTTTTTAAGACTTATTACCGAGCATTCTATATGCCATCCAGGATATCCCACGCCCCACGGCGAATCCCATTTCATTGCCTGATTTTCAAATTTGGATTTTGTAAACCAAAGAACAAAGTCCTGTGGATTTTTTTTGTGAACATCTACTGACACATCCTCTCTCGATGCAGTCTTGAGCTGCTCTAAGTCCATGCCTGAAAGCTTTGTGTAATTCTCTACTTTTGTAATATCAAAATACACATTGCCGTTTGCCATGTATGTGTAGCCTTTTTGCTCCAGTCCTTTTATAAACTCTATGTATTCATTTATATAATCAGTTGCTTTTGCCACAACATCCGCTTTTTTTATGTTCAGTTTTTCAATATCCGAAAAAAATGCATCTGTATAATGCTGTGCGATTTCCCATACAGTTTTATTTTCTCTTTTGGCTCCCTTGAGCATTTTATCTTCGCCATCGTCGGCATCCGATTCAAGATGTCCCACGTCAGTTATGTTCATAACTCTCTTAACGTTATATCCTATATATCTTAAAGTTTTTTCAAGTATATCCTCATGAATATACGTCCTTAAGTTCCCTATATGGGCATAGTTGTATACTGTAGGTCCGCATGTGTACATTCTCACCAAATTTTCATCTATAGGCTTAAAATCTTCAATTGTTCTTGATAATGTGTTGTAAAGTTTCATAAGAATCTCTCCCCTTCGTACTTTAAAATCATTATATAATACGCAAATGATTGTATCAAGCAATTTTTTACTAATAGTTTCCTCAATGTAACAAAACTGTAATGGTTATTTTGTCGAAAAATGTTAGAATATTGTTAATAAAGAATATATTTCACAAAGGGGGCAGCATGAAAAAACTATTGTTTTTAATTATTGTCATTTTAATACTGTCCATTTCCGCTGTGTATGCAGACACCATCGGATACACAAACATATCTGATATTGCATTATACAAGGATGCTGATTACTCTTCAAAGATTACTGACGTATTAAACTTAAACACAAAATTAGAAATCATCAAAGAAAAAAATGATTGGTACAGCGTCAGAACTCAAGACGGAACATCGGGCTGGATAGAAAAATACTTTGTAACTGTTCCTGCAGAAAGATACGCTGCAAACAACACAGAGTATAAAATAAACGTCCGCACATCTCCCACAACTCTGTCTAAAACAGTAGGTCAGCTTAACCCGGGAGATAAGGCAAAATATATTGATACATATCACAGCTGGCACATAATTGAATACAACGGAAATGAATGCTATGTGGCAAGCTGGCTCACAGATTTAGAATACGGAAATTCGCAAAAAATATACCTGCTCTATGACAAAACAAACATAAGAAATCAGGCATCCTTAAACGGCAGTGTATTAGCCCAGGGAAACAGATACGATTCTTATGATGTGATCAGTGAAAAAAACGGCTGGCTTCAAATAATGCTTCCTGACGGACAAGCAGGCTATGTTGCAGGATGGATCACCACATATAATCAAAATTATTACTCTGAAGAAAAATTAGGATATAAAAAGACCGCTGCAGATTTAAACATCAGGTCTGGTCCTTCAGCAAATCATAATAAAGTACAGGTTTTAACCAAGGGATCAACAGTAAAAGTGGTAGGCTCTGAAAACGGCTGGGACAAAATTGTTTCTGTCAGCGGCACCGTAGGCTGGTGTTCAAGTGATTATTTATCAGAAACTTATCCTCTGTCAGGAAAGTCAATTCTCCTTGACCCCGGTCACGGAGGCAAAGACCCGGGAGCCATAAGCTATTCTGGAAAGTACGAGAAATATGTAAACATGGAAGTTACGTTAAAATTAAAAAGTATTTTGGAATCCATGGGAGCAAGGGTTTATATGACAAGAACCGGAGACTACTATATAGCCAACAAGGAAAGAGGCAGGATGGCAGATAAGCTGAATGCAGACATATTGCTGTCAATTCACCACAATTCCTTGAATAACAGCGACTATTTCGGCTTGTCCACATATTACAATACAATAAACTACAAAGATCCGCGCTACGGCTATGATTTGGCAGAAGCAATTTATTTAAATGCTATTACCGTAAACGGCGTATACAGAGATGGAATTTTAGACCGCAACTATGAAGTTCTGAGAGAAACAAACACTCCTGCAGCACTTATTGAAATAGGATTCATGTCAAATCCGCAGGAAGAAATAAATATCCACAACGAAAGCTTTCAGGATATAATGGCAGAAAAAATAGCTGCCGGAATAGTGGATTATTTCAACAATTGATTGGCGATGGATCGGCAATAGAAAGAAGGGACGCATTCGCGCCCCTATTTTTTATCCATCTCTCACCAATTGCTAATCAATTGCCTATCCATTGTTCATAAACAGTTCTGTGAATATTTCCACAATTAAATCTTCCTTTACCGCCAATGCCAATATTTTGTTGTGCTTTATAAATGCCGGCACATTTTTTGTGAACTCTATTGGATTCCTTCGGAATGTTTCTATGGTTAATTTTAAAAAATCTAAGGATGTATATATTTTAAACCTTTCAATATTTAGCTTTTCCGCAATTCTTTCAGCCAGACGTATGCATATGTCCTCATAATCGGCTCGGCCCTTCATATCAAGTATGTTTTCCAGACGAGGCATGATTTTTTCAAAAATTACCCGGTCCTTGCTTATATCGTCAAAACCCAGAATACTTGCAACATTTTCAATTTTATCCCTGTTGCCCAATAAATACTCAATAATCAGTTTAATAAAATCATCTTCATATGGAATGCAGTAATATCTGAACCCTTTCAGTTTTTTGAACACTTTCATTGTATCATAGTATCCAAGCTTTATTAACTGATCAGCTTTTTCTCTGTTAAAGTCCAAAGCTCCCAGCATACTTCCCAGACTTCCGTCTGCCGGCTGTATATATGTAATTCTTACATCCTTTTCCTTAACCCGTCGAACTACGCCCACTGCCATGGTGCGTACTGCAATAATATCCTTGTATCCTTTTTTGCAAAGGAGTCCGATTGGAAGGTTATTGTAAAAACCGCCATCCAAATATTTTTTGCCGTCAACTTCCTCAATTCTAAAAGCAGGAAGATTGGCGCTGGCAATGAGAAAGTCAATCATCTTCCCTCTTGGAATGTCCTCCATGTAAAGCTCCAGAGGTTTTTTGTCTGTTAAATCCACCGTTACAATTCCAAAATCAATATGAGAGTTGCGAATTTTTTCCTCATCAATATATGTGTCAAACAATGCCCTGATTTTTGAAGTATCCAGCCCTTTGTTATTCAATATTTCCTTTGATTGGTGCAGCAGGTATGAAAAGTTTATTTCCTGTAGATTTAAATTTTTTAAATCTACAATTGCTTTTTCATCTATGTCAAACAATTCATATGAATTGATGCTGTACCATACCTTCTCTAATAAATCATAATCGCCTTGGACCATCATTGCGCCATTTATGGCTCCTATTGATGTTCCGGCTATTCCGCCTATTTCAATGCCAAGTTCCCTGAGCGCCTTAAAGGCACCGACATGGTAAGCACCCTTAGCGCCTCCGCCTTCTAATACCAATCCGTACATTTTATTTTCCTACTCTATGGATAATAATTTTACGGCACTTACGCCCTTAACTTTTTTTAGTTCTGCAATTATATCGTCAATAGACTTGCTAATATCAGAGATATCAAGTGACAAATTAACAGATGCTTTGCCGTTAATGGGAATGCTTTGATTAATTGTAAGAATATTGACATTTTCTGAAGACATATAGTTTAATACACTTGACAATACTCCTTTTTCATGTCTCAGCATCATAGATATAACAGCTTTTCTTCCTATTGAATTTTCAGAAGGAGAAAAAACATAGTCTTTATACTTATAATAGGTGCTTCTGCTGATACCCACCATTTTAACTGCCTCGCTTATACCTTTTACGCTGCCGTTGTTGATTAAATTTCTTGCTTCAATAACCTTTTCATAAACATCAGGCAATATTTTTTTACTTACAATCAAATATTTCTTTAACATATGTCCACCTCTTGAGTTTTATATTTTAGCCTCCTGAGGATTCCTATTGGTGACAGTCCTCAGAAGGTCTTAATTACTGTTCAACAATTACACCTTTTGTATCTGCTGATAAATACTTTATTTCCCATTCATATTTAAGATTCATTATACTATCTTTAATTTTGTTTGTAAAATCAGAATTTTCAATAATATTCATCAATGTGGGTCCCGAACCGCTTATGAACAATGCTTTCGAACCATTTTCAGCACAGATTTTCTTAATGTCATCACAATCATTTATAAGAGTTTTTCTGTATTTGTGGTGCAGCTTATCTTTTAATGCGATATTAATTAGCTGAAAACTGCCCTCTTCTAATGCCTTTAAGAGGACTGCCGTACGAGACACATTGAAAACTGCATCTTGAAAGGTTATTTCCTCCGGCAGAAGCTTCCTCGCCTCAGACGTTGAAGTTTCGAAATCTGGAATCAGTGCACAAAACTTCAGTTTATCGCTTATATTGTAGCTCACACAGTACGGCGTCCCCTCTTCAACAATTGAAGCGGTCAATCCCCCGTAAACCGCAGGAGCTATATTGTCAGGATGTCCCTCGATGTTAACTGCAATTTTAAAAAGCTCATCCTTTGATAAGTTTCCGCCCAGCATAGCATTTGCTCCGAAAACTCCTCCCACAATACATGCGGAACTACTTCCGAGACCTCTCGATACAGGTATGTCTGCGGTCATTGATATCCTTAGCCCTTTAGCTTTCTTACCTATTATATCGGCTGTTATCTGAAAGGATTTATATACTAAGTTATCTTCATTTATATATTTATCCGGACAGCCTTCAATTATCAAGCCCTCACTTATTTCCATGAATTCATAAACATTGTACATATTCAGGGCTAGTCCCAATGTGTCAAATCCGGGACCTATATTAGCCGTAGTTGCCGGAACTGTTACTTTAACCATAAAACCTCCTTGAACAATTGATTGGCAATTGCTAATCCATTGTTCTTACGTAGTCTTCCATTTCGTTTATTTCACATACTGATGTATGTATTATTTTCTTTTTATTCAAGCCTTTTAAATTTTCGGGTATAGGAATTCCTGTTTTTTCGGAAAGCTCCTCCATTATTTCAAATTCATTTTTATCTGTATCTCCATATAAAGATTTATAAACACTTCTTGAAAATTTATAAGGGCTGGCTGTTGACAGAACAACGCTTACTGTTTTGTCTCCTGTTTCCTTTTTATATTCTTCAAGAGTTTTATATGCAACAGCAGTGTGCGTGTCTAAGAGATATCCATACCTTTCAAAGGTTTCTTTTATAGTTTTCTCCGTATCTTCCGTGAATACACATCCTGCATAAAATTCTGAATTTATTTTATTCTTCATTTCTGAGCTAATTTCATATTTGCCTTCTGAATTTAATTTATTCATCAGATTTTTCACTTCTTCGTTGTTTTTTCCGCTCACATAGTAGAGAAAGCGTTCAAGATTGCTTGAAACCAAAATATCCATCGAGGGAGAAATTGTTTTATAAAACTTTCTGTTTCTGTCATAAATTCCTGTCTTTATAAAATCATATAAGACATTGTTTTCATTGGAGCCGCATATAAGCTTGTTCACAGGAAGACCAAGCATCTTTGCATAATATCCTGCCAATATGTTGCCGAAGTTCCCGGTAGGCACTGAAAAGTTTACCTTGTCCCACATTTTTATTGCCCCTTTTTCCACAAGCTTTATGTATGTGTAAAAATAATATACAATTTGAGGAACAAGTCTTCCCACATTAATTGAGTTTGCAGAAGAGAATATTTTATTTACCACTTTAAATTCATTAATGAGTCTTTCATTTGTAAATATTTTTTTCACTCCTGTCTGAGCATCATCAAAGTTTCCTTTTATTGCACAGACATAGGTATTAGCACCCTCTTGAGTTATCATCTGAGATTTTTGAACTTCACTGACTCCTCCTTCAGGATAGAAAACAGCAATTTTCGTACCTTTAATGTCTCTGAAGCCTTCCAGTGCAGCTTTTCCCGTATCTCCGGAGGTAGCAACAAGGATTATTACTTCTCCATTTATATCATTCATTTCATATGAAGCTTTCATTAAATGAGGAAGTATAGAAAGAGCCACATCTTTAAACGCTGATGTGGGGCCGTGAAAAAGTTCTGTTATATAAAAATCGCCTGCTTTTTCAATGGGCGTAATTTCATCTTTGTTGAATTTATTAGTGTATGCTTTGGAAACACATTCCTTTATTTTAGTTTCAGGAAAATCATCAAGCATTTCCTTTAAAATTGCTTCAGCCATTTCTATGTAGCTTTTGCCACTTAAATTTTCTACATTAATATTTTTATTCTCTAAATCTCTCATAACATACAAACCGCCATCATCAGCAATACCTTTCAGAACGGCCTTTGAGGCAGCAGTCTTTAATTTTGAGTTTCTGGTGCTTTCATACCCTTGAAACATTTTTACCTCCGCTGTGTCCTAATGATATTTTATAATACACTGTTCTCAGAATTATTACAAGTGTTTTTTCAAATAAAACACTTGTACAAATAATTTCAGCTATTGTAAATGCATAGACGTGATTTATTGTTTGCAATAGCTGCATTATATGATAAAATGGTCATGAACGGGGACAATCCCGAAATAACTATTAAAAATTTATTATCTAAATAAACAAGCAGGAGCAGCCATGAAATATATAAGTATACTGGGATCCACGGGTTCCATTGGTACACAGACCTTGGATGTGGTAAGAGAACATTCAACTGAAATAAAAGTATGTGCAATTACCGGCAACAACAACACAGAGCTTTTAAAAAGCCAGATTCTAGAGTTCAATCCAAAGCTTGTCTGTGTCATGAATGAAGAAAAAGCATTACAGCTTAAAAAGATGCTTCCAACTGATATCAAAACCGAAATCATGTCCGGAATGGAAGGCCTCATTGCTGCAGCCGAATATGAAGAAAGTGAAATAATTGTAACCGCCGTATCAGGCATGATTGGCCTTAAGCCTACAATTGCAGCCATTAAAAAGCATAAGACAATCGCCTTGGCTAATAAGGAAACCCTGGTTACAGGCGGAAGCTACATAATGAACTTAGCAAAAGAATACAA
The DNA here is from genome assembly GCA_002381185.1 of Firmicutes bacterium UBA3553. Taxonomy (GTDB): domain Bacteria; phylum Bacillota; class Clostridia; order Tissierellales; family Sedimentibacteraceae; genus Sedimentibacter. Next base: position 55,911 of record DFOA01000057.1, read on the forward strand.
AGCTGATATTCTTCCAGTCGACAGTGAACACAGCGCAATATTTCAAAGCCTTATGGCCAACGATAAAAAAGCAATAAACAAAATAGTTCTTACAGCATCCGGCGGACCATTCAGGGGAAAAAATTCCGAATTCTTAAAAAATGTAACTCTTGAAGATGCATTAAAGCATCCTAACTGGTCCATGGGAAGAAAAATAACTGTTGATTCCGCAACATTGATGAACAAAGGATTAGAAGTTATTGAAGCAAAATTTTTATTTGATGTTAAACCCGAACAAATAGAAGTCGTTGTTCATCCGCAAAGCATCATTCACTCGGGAATTGAATTTGAAGATCATTCAACAATTGCCCAGCTTGGACATCCCGACATGCGTGTACCTATTCAATTTGCCCTGTTTTATCCAAGACGAGTACAAAACAGCTACAAGAGTCTTTCCCTGACCGAAATAGGAAATTTGACTTTTGAAAAGCCGGATGTTGGAACGTTTAAATGCTTAAAGCTTGCCTTTTACGCATTGGAAACAGGCGGCACTATGCCTGCCGTGTTGAACGCTTCAAATGAAATTTGCGTCAGCTTATTCCTGAATAAAAAAATAAGTTTCCTTGACATAGGAAACATAAATGAAAAGGTAATGCTTTCACACACACCGGCTGAAATTGATTCTGTTGAAACCATACTTGAAGCAGAAGAATGGACGAGAAGAACAATAGCTGAACGGTTGAGAAACAATAGGTGAATTATTGAGAAACAATTGTTTAATGGGCGCAAAGCGCCCATATTTTTAGCAATTGTTAAGCTATAGTTCACCAATTGTTCAGCTATTGTTTTATTCCAGCATGTCTTTTATTGCCCTGTTATTTATATCATCATCAACATTTACAATTATTACATCCATACCGATTTTTAAGATTTCTTCCCACTTTACTCTTCTTTCCTTTGATTTACCAAGCATACCCATGAATTTGCCCACTTCTTCTATGTAAAATGCCTGAATTTTTCCTGCCTTGGTATCTATCTCCACATCATCAAATCTTCCCATTATTTCGCCATTTTTAATGTTAACAACATCCTTCTCGATCAAATCCCAATAATTAGTCAAAGCATTCACCATCCCTTATATAATGCTTGTTAGATATATTATAAGGTATGTACAACTTTATATATTTATGACTCTTCAATTAATTTAATAACGAAGAATTAATAATAAAAAGGACTTGCACCTGAGCACAAATCCCTCAATTATTCTTAATTACTAGTTTATAAAACACCCTTCACTGCCATTCAAGGATTAAGCATCATCACAAAACTTAAATTTGGGATGTCGTCACTTAAATCCTTTTTTCAGTTGAGTCAGTGCCGATTTTTCAAGACGCGAAACCTGGGCCTGTGATATGCCTATTTCCTCCGCAACCTCCATTTGGGTCTTGCCTTTGTAGAAGCGCATATCGACTATCTGCCTTTCCCGATCAGATAAATTGTTGATGCTGTCCTCCAATGTTATTTTCTCAATCCATTTTTCATCTATATTTTTCTCATCCTTGACTTGATCCACAACATAAAGAGCATCTCCTCCATCATTGTAAATTGGTTCAAACAACGATATGGGCTCTTGTATTGATTCTAATGCAAATATGATTTCTTCCTTATCAACGCCGATTTCATTAGCTATTTCGGCAATTGTAGGTTCCTGCGAGCTGCTGGATGTAAGTCGTTCCCTCACCTGCAAAGCTTTATATGCTGTATCTTTCATTGACCTTGATACTCTTATGGAGTTGTTGTCTCTTAAATACCTTCTGATTTCTCCTATTATCATAGGAACAGCATATGTAGAAAACTTTACATCAAGAGACAAGTCAAAATTATCAATGGCCTTTATAAGACCAACACAACCGATTTGAAACAAATCATCAACAGGCTCATTTTTAGAATTAAATCTTTGAATTACGCTTAGTACAAGTCTTAAATTGCCTTTAATAAACTGTTCTCTAAGCTCGGTGTCACCTTCTTGGATTTTCTTAATCATACCTCTCATTTCAGATGGTTTGATTGTAGGCAATTGAGAAGTATTAACGCCACATATAACTACTTTGTTTATCATCGTCGTTTTTCCCCTTTAAAAATATTATCCCCCTTAAAAATTATTTCCTGGTATATGCTTTTTATACTGCCTTGTTGATTTCCTTTTTTAACCTGTTAAGTATTTTCTTTTCAAGACGAGATATATAAGATTGGGAAATTCCAAGCATATCAGCTACTTCCTTCTGTGTGAAGCTCTTAGAATTATTAAGTCCAAACCTCAATTTCATAATTGTATATTCTCTTTTACTTAATTTCTTAATTGAATCATTCAGAAGATTCAAATCAACTTCGTTTTCCATATCCTTGAATACAACATCTTCTTCAGTTCCTAAAATATCAGAAAGCAAAAGTTCATTTCCATCCCAGTCTATATTCAATGGTTCATCCAGTGAAATCTCCGTCTTTGCCTTGCCCACACGTCTTAAATGCATCAATATTTCATTTTCAATACACTTTGATGCATATGTTGCAAGCTTAATATTTTTTTCAGCCTTAAATGTGTTAACAGCCTTTATTAGTCCGATTGTTCCTATGGATATTAAGTCCTCAACATTTATTCCGGTCGATTCAAACTTTTTGGCAAGATATACAACCAGCCTTAAATTGTGTTCTATTAATATAGTCTTTGCTTCATCAGAATCTTTTAATCTGTTAATAATTTCTTTTTCTTCTTCCTGAGACAACGGAGGCGGAAGTGTATCGCTTCCTCCGATATAAAACAGCTCCTTTGCAGATCCCAGCTTATCTATTATAAAGTTAAATATTTTTCTGAAAAAATTTTTAACATGATTTAACAAGCTCATTGTTTTGCTCCATCTCCCATTCTAGTATTTTATGAAATAACAATGCGTCATAATCCTCCTTCTGGCTTATTTTCTTTGGGCTTATTCCAATAACCGCATCAGCTGTGGGTATGCTTGTGAACTTTCCCTTAATTTCAATGTTATCAGGGGTAACAACAACCATCATTTCACCTTTAGAGCTGATTGTGTTATATCTGATTATCTTTAGATTATAATTACTATTCTCGGTTAGTAAGCTTTCATAATTGCTTTCTTTATTGCTGTAAAATTTTAAGATACTGCTGTATAATTCCTTATCTAAAATATTTCTCAGACTTTCAATGCTCACTACTATTACAGGTTTTCCTGTCATGGGATCGGTAAGTTCATTTCCCGTATCAATAAATGCTTTCAGTGTACCGTTCAAATTTCCCATGCTGATTGTTACATTTCTCATGTAATTGCTTTTATCTATCCTTGCTCTTATCTCCTTAAAAAAGAAATGCAACCCTGTGTATCCCAGAAAAAAGGATAATACAATTGCATTTACCGTTAACCTGTCATACGTCAAGTAATATAATGCAGTTATAATCCCGACCATTATCAATGATGTCATGTAAAAGCACAGTATAACTCTTATATTTGCAATAATTCCTTTTGTATCATAAGCGATCATTATCATTAAAACAGAGACGCTTAATTTAACTATAAAATACATCATGAAATCCTTGCCTATATATGCTGTCAATATTACATAAATGGCTCCAATCAGCGAGGCAGCCATAAGCCTTTTGTACACAATGACTCTTTTAATAAGCTTACCTGTAATAAACAGAAGTATAAAATCAATTAAGAAATTTTCAGCGAAGACATATTCAATATAATAAACCATCTCCACCTCGCATAGTAATAGTAGTACGTTTAGTGCCCCTAATAAGTTCACGCAAACAAATCATTTCTATGTCTTACGTGAACTTAAAGTTATCTTTGTCTGTAATACAGGCGAGAGAGGATACGCCAGTTTTAAGCTTCGATATGGGCCCGGCAATACTGCCTGTTTATTTCAGCAATTATGTTATTCATTATAAAGTACGAAATAAAAATATTTTGTCATAACCTGTCTCCAAAAATAAAAAAAAATACATGGCTGATGAATATAGCCATGCATTTTTATATAGTAAAAATATAAAATTATGATTTGATTTTTTCTATCATTTCCTCCATATTTTTTCTTTTTTTAAATCCTTCAGTTAAAGCTGCTGTTTTAACTGTGTCTCCCATGAGTATACCTCCTGATAATATGCTGTCTTTAAAATACAATTTCTTGAAGTTCTTTCCGTCAAAGTCCTTATAGATTTCATATTTTACGCTCGGATCAGAGCCAACATCACCAATTGAAAATACTTTTGAGCCGAATGCATTTAACGTGGTGGAAGGTATAATTGTTTCATAAACATAGCTGCCGCCAGCCGAATTAATTCCTGCGGCCTTGCCTTGTTCAATAGCCTCGCTCCACAGAGCATAGTTTATTCCGTTGTACTCAGCACAGTCACCGCAGGCATAAACATCAGGAGCTGATGTTTCCATTTTATTGTTTACAACAATGGCTCTTTTAATTTCAATGCCGCATCCCTCTGCAATGCTGCTGTTTGCTTTGACCCCAGTTGAAACTACTACTAGATCCGCATCCACAGTTTCACCGTTATCAAGAAGAATTCCCTTTACTTTTTCATCTCCAACGATTTCTTTTGTTCCTACGCTCTTTTTAAACGTAACCTCTGCTTTTCTTACTATTTCTTCTAATACTTCAGATGCATCCTCATCCAGCTGCCTCGGAAGAATTCTGTCCGCCATTTCGATAACAGTTACCTTAAGCCCAAGATTCTTAAGCTCATTTGCAGCTTCCAGTCCCAAGACTCCTCCTCCGATAACTGCTGCAGTCTTCTTGTTCTTTGCATACTCTTTTATTGCCCTGCCATCACTTGCATATCTTAAGGTGAAAACACCTTCTTTTTCTCTGCCTGGGAATGGTGGAACAAATACCTCAGCACCTGAAGCAATTATAAGTTTTGTATATTCTAATTCTTCACCATTTTCTAATAGAACCTTCCTGCCATCAGTATCTATTTTAGTAACAAGTTTATTTAACAGAAGATTAACATTGTTTTCTTCAAACCATTTATCGTTTTTTATTGTCATTGATTCAATTGTAATATCTTCGTTGCTGAGCATCTTGGAGAGCTGCGGTCTGTAATATCCCTTTACGTCTTCTTTTGAAATTATAGTTATATCACTTGTTTTATCTCTTTTTCTTATTTCAACAGCAGCACTCATACCTGCACCGCTTGCCCCTATAATAACTATTTTTTCTTTTTCGTTTGACGTTTCGCTGGTTTCTTCGCTTTTCACCTTCACAAAATATTCAGGGCCAACACCGCATACCGGACACTTATTGGGAGGCTCAGTACCCTCCACTATTTCTCCGCACACAGTACATTCCCATTTATATGTTTTCATTTCTTCATTGATTGATTTCATTACATCCTCCACAAATTTAATCTGACAAACTAAGTTATACCCTTTTTGGGGAATATTAAACGATAATAATGATAATATATCTTCATATATCTACTATATGATGAATTCATCCTGTTATTTATAAAGTTGGGTATGAAAAGTGTGATATGTATACATTTTATTGAACGAAAAAGTGTCAGCAAACTGCTCTTTTTCCTAAAGTATTAATAAGAAAAAATCAAGGAGACATTCTTATCCCTATTGCAAGGAATTGTAAATGTCTCCCCTGTTCCCTATATTCATAATTAATATTACCAATTTATTATTATCCATAGAATATATAATCCTATAATCTCCAACTCTTAATCTATATAAACCGTTTAGTCCTGTCAGCCTTTTTATATCTCCGTTAGGTATCCTGTATATGGCCTTCAATATTCTTTTCTGTTGTTCCGGATTTTGTTTTCCAATAAATTTTCTTGCTTTATTTTTTATTTCAATTCTGTAATTCATCTGCTTTAAATCCAAGCTCTTCTGCAAATTTTTCTAAAGGCATCGAGTCTTCATTATCTTCTTCAGATTCTTTAATCAAAAACATATCAAATTCATCCGGCTCTTCATCCAATATGCTTATGCCTTTAATTCCTTCTATTATGCTTATAATGTACGCTACTTGGTCTTCCGGCAATGCATCAATCAATCTGTGTGCTTTCTTTTTTATATTTAACATTAAAATCACCTTCCAGTTTAATGACTTTTATATCAGTGAAAGGCATGAAGCTTCCTTTCAACTATAAGTATAACTTATTTAAATTATTTTAACAACTTATTTGCAAACTATTTCTTTCACACATTTCAGACACCATTTGATTATAGTAAAAAGCGGAGCATTTAAGCCCCGCTTTTTGCAATTATTCATCTTACGGCCATACTTTATTGGCTTTCATTCCTGTCCAGAGTTCATCTCCGTCTTCCTCGTACATATAATCGTGACTGTTTGTTGCTTCCATTACAGCTTCATAATACCAATCATCACTTGTAATATCAGGCCAGAACATTGCATCCGGATGTATGTTTTCTTCAGGAACCGATCTCTCAAGTACATTGTTAATCAATGTCATGGCTTCAGCTCTTGTGATATCTTGTTCAGGTTTAAATGTTAAATCTGGGTAACCTTTAATCCATCCCTTGATTTCTGAAGAAGTTATATACATCTCTGCCCAATGGCCAGATATATCTGTGAATTTCGTTGTATTTTGCAGCTCGAGTTTATCGAACTTAGCTGCGATAGTTGCAAATTCTGCTCTTGATATAGGATCTGACGGTCTGAATGTTCCGTCCGGATATCCTTTCAGTATGCCTGCATTGTATAATGTTGAAATAGCTCTGTTGGACCAGCCGTGTCCTTCCAAATCCGTAAACGGATTCACATCGCTTAAGAATGCATTTCTGCTTTCATCAGTCAACAGCCTGTAGAAAATCATCGCCACTTCTTCTCTTGTTATATTATTTAGAGGTCTAACGTCTCCCTCAGGATAACCTATAATATATGCAAAGTGGTCATCTTTCTCAAGTTCGGCCAATGGTATTTCAGGTTCTGTAATGGTTGTTGGTGGATTACCTCCTCCGCCAGGATTTCCGCCACCACCCGGGTTTCCACCGCCGCCTGGTTCTGTTATGGTAAGTGTACCGGGAACTAATGTAATGCTATAATTATGTGTCACATCCACTTCTCCAGCACCTACAATCATAGATCCGCCTGTAAATGTAACCGGATATGCTCCCACATTTGTTCCCCTACCACTAGCTTCGATGCCTCTTAATTCATGACCTGATAGCAGACCAACTGGGTTTTGATAGCCCGTTACTATTCTTTCAGAGCCATTATATTCAAAACTTCTGCTGTTTGCTGTTATAGTTACTCGTTTCGGAGTTATAGTTACATAACCATAGCCCATTCTTTCTCCATTTTCAGAATTTGTTACCTTGACATATACGATCTGTTTTTCTCCGACATCTCTAAATCCAAAATAATCATACCAATCCTTACCATTATTACTGTATTTAACAGTATCTCCTTCTAACAGATTTCCTACTGTTACACTATGAGTTTCACCATCATATACACCTGTATAATCAGTGATACTTAAATCCTCCATGTTCTTAACTAAGTCATAATACAGTTTTATGGTTGTTGTATAAGTTATAGCTGAACCAGTTATTCCTGAGCCTGTTATGCTTGCCCCGGTTGTGACAGGATTTCTATTTGTATCAACAATAGTCTTATCAGAGTTATAAGTGTATCCCTCAACATTGTGAAGCTGTACAAAATTCTGAACAGTTATAGTATCTTCACCTAATACCGATTTAACTTCATCAGCAGTTGCAAATCCACTTCCTTCAGGAAGTCTGTAGCGGGTTTCATAAATATCAGAATTTTCTTCAGTCTGGTATTTCCAGTATACTATATAGTAATCCGAATCTTTGACAGAAGGATCTTTCTTGAAATTAGCTTTATATGTTGCTGACACATTCAACCCAGCTATTTTTCCAGGTACAAATGTTACATCTTTGCTTACTTCTACTCCATCCTTAGTCCAGTTTACAAAGTAGTATCCCGTATCAGCAGTTGCTGTTGAACCCTTTGATGTTCCTGTTGCAGGCGCTAAAGTTTCACTTTCTCTGCTCACTGTGCCGCCTATTCCTGCTATATAGTTTATTGTTACAGCTTCTTTTTCTGTAAAGTTTGCTGTATATGTTGCTGACACATTAATCCCATCTACCTTTTCGGGTACGAATGTTTCATCTGTGCTTACTTCTATTCCATCTTTAGTCCAGTTTATGAATTTGTATCCCGGGTTTGCTGTTGCTGTTGAACCTTGAGCTGTTCCTTCAGAGGCTAGCGTTTCACTTGCTCTGCTTACTGTTCCGCCTGTTCCCGCTGCATAGCTTATTGTTACAGCT
>DFOA01000057.1:64305-64533 GCA_002381185.1 Firmicutes bacterium UBA3553
TTATTGTTACAGCTTCATTTTCTGCAAAGTTTGCTGTGTAAGTTCCAGCAACATTCAATCCGTTTACTTTTGACGGTATGAAAGTTAATTTATCACTTACTTCATTTCCTTCTGCATCAGTCCAGTTCACAAAACTGTATCCTGCATTTGCTGCTGCAGTCGAGCCTTGGGCTGTTCCTGTTGCAGGTGACAATGTTTCACTTGCTCTGCTTACTGTTCCGCCTGTTC
>DFOA01000057.1:64666-112571 GCA_002381185.1 Firmicutes bacterium UBA3553
CCGCCTGTTCCTGCTGCGTAGCTTATTGTTACAGCTTCATTTTCTGTATATGCATACACAACTGTCACATTATCTGCTGGCATCGTTCCTGTTACAGTTCCTGATGCCAAATCTGTCGTTCCAGCGCTTGCAGTTATTGTACTTAACGAATATCCAGCTTTGTCATGCTTAGCTGAATTAATGCTTGACTCATATGCTCTTTGCTCATTCTTTGTGTATGTAGGATCTATAACTCCGTTATACACGTGTGTCTCAGTGTAGCCGTAGCTGTTTCTTGTATAATAGAAATTAATTGTCGCCTCACCTGCTGGCATTGCGCCGGTTACCTTGCCACTTGGCGTTATAGACGGGCTCTCTAAACCAGCCTGAGTTGCTTGAGCAAATGTAAAACCTGTTGCATCGGGAGCATTAACTTCAACTGACTGACCCTCAAATTTTACATCGTCTATTGCCTCATGTCCGCCAATCTTTAAAGGTTTATAATTTGAAGGTGTCCCTTCAAAATAATTTATAGTCAGCGTTCTTGGCAGTAAAATATTAATTGTTACTGTTGCAGTACTGGTATATGTACCAGTTAATCCATCCTCTGTTCCATCTTTTCTTGTTATAACTGTCTGAATAGTATACTGGAATGTATCAGTAATTCCCGTATAACCAGGATCCGGAACATATGTGAATGTACCATCAGGATTTAATGTCAAACTTCCATGCTCAGGATTGCTTGCAGGAGTTGTAAGAACAACAAGATCAGATACATTATAAATTTCTTCCAGTGCAATAATCTTCGAATCTGTATCATTTACCAATACAGTGCTGCCATTAAGAGTTCCTCCCTTATACACACTGTAAAAATCAAGCCTTGCAACTGGTTTAAGCACAGCCACAGGCAATGGAAATTCATCTGTTTTATGCCCCTCAATAACATGATCATAAGTTAAGGTTGCTATTTTATTTGTATAAGCACTCCCGTACTTATCGTCAGATATCCTGACTCTAAATGTAACTTGCTTGTTGTCTGTAGTTATTGTTTCATCTCCAAGGTTCCATGTAACAGCATGTTCTTCTGAATCATAAGTAACTCCATCGGGTAATGGTTCAACAATCTCAAACTCATCAGCTATATAATCTGTAACTATAGCGTTAGTAGCTATTGTATTTGTAACTTCCCTTGAAAGCAGCCCATAGATTTCATTCAATTCATCTGCTGTCGTTGCATGGTAATATTTCTCCTGATATTTATTGGCTCCACTTGGATTTAATACATTTTGAGCGTTTGTATCATTGCTTATCAAGGCAACTGTATAAATCTTAACATTCTCGCCATGTAGGGCCAATGCTGCATTTATAGCAGGCGTAACCGCATTTGCATCAAAACCGCTTCCATCGCCAATGGTATATCCGCTTGAATTATAATAAAAAGTAGGATCACCATCAGTCATAAAAACTACATACTTGTCTACGTCTTGTCTTGCACCATTTGAGGTATTAAAAGCATCTTTAGCTGTTTTAAAACCAGCTTCCATGTTAGTTCCGCCATTTGCAGTTAATCCCGAATAACTATCCTTAGCAATTGTGTTTATTGATGTAAATGGCTGCAATATATATGCATCATTCCATGCTGTATCTCCCCGACCATCACTTCCTGAATATGCAACTATCGACACCTGATTTAGACTTACTTCTCCTGCCGGTAGCACCTTATCAATAAATGTGTTTGCTGCTTGTTTCAATACTGCCATTCTAGAAGGTCCAGAACTACCTTGCCCCCCCATGCCCCATGCCATACTTCCTGATTTATCAAATACAAGCACAACATCAGCATTCTTGCTCGTCGATATTGGAGTTCCCTGCACAGACAATGATATTTCGTATTCATCAGTATCATCAACTTGCTCCGACACTTTATCTATTGTTACCTTACCTTCGGTAACATAATAATAGTTTATCGTTACAGACTCATACGGTATTTGTAAAGTAATATTCTTTGTGGAAATATCTATACTTCTTTCCACTGTATCAGGGCTTATAGTAGCTTTCTGAAATACCATTCCCGTAGCAGATTTACCCGGTACGGTTACTTGTGAGCCATATGCGTGATTTGCATTGATAGACTTAGTTTCATCCAACACTCCATCATAATAGTAATAAACATTCAAGTCTTTTGTGTCAACCGTCTTCAAATAAATCTTCATAGTTCTTGTCTTATTGCCTTCAATCTCCAACTTATTGCCGTTAGTAAACGGAGAAAACCCTCCTCCTCCGCCTCTTTGATCTACTTCAATACCAACTACCACATATTGGGATTTCGGAGTAACAGTTACATCTCCAGGACCATAATCAGAATTATTCTTATGAAATCTTCTTGAAGTACTATCTACTAAAGTGCCATTTAAGTAGGTTTGTAAAATTAAAGTTCTACTTCCGCTGCTATTAGTATTATTATCAGTGTTGACTTTAACATAAGCATTGTTTACTATTTCAGCAGCACTCGCCAAATTCCCCGGCATGCTCGGCATTAACATCAACAAAGCAATTGTAAGACATAAAACTTTTTTAAATAGGTTTTTTTGCATGATTTGTCCTCCTTTCTTTAAGATTTTTGTTTCTTTATTTCTTTTTTTGATTGAATCATTAATAACCATTTGATTTGTATCACCCCCTTTCTTGATTAGTTACTAACTTCCAATATTTTTTTGTTTATATAGAAACAACTTGTCCCTTTGGTTAAGGTTAGTTGTACTCTAACTGAGTAATGATGCGATTCTTCACTGTATCAGAATGACAGTGTGCAGAACAACACGCATCGCCTTTAAATAAAAAAGCTGCAAAATAGTTTAATATTTTGCAGCTGAACAGTCATGGCAGTAAACTGCTTTAGACTTCATGGCTTTGCGTCCCTGCCTTTCGGAAGGTTTGCCCATAGATGAATTTTTCAGTTAATATGTATTATTTATACCACCAAATAAATATTGTAAACATATTTTTTGGACATGTATATAATAACATATTTTTTAGATTTATACCATTACACAATTATTTCTTCTTTTTCCATTAGTCTTATAAATAAAGCAGATATATGCGGATCGAATTGCTTGCCTGATTGTTCTTTTATTTCATTTAGCGCTTCATATTTGGACATTCGGTTTCTATATGGTCTGTCGTTAATCATAACATCATATGCGTCTGCTATGGCGAATATCCTTGCCACTACGGGAATCTCATCCTGCTTGAACAGCCCGGGATACCCCTTGCCGTCCCAGCGTTCATGATGAACTAGAATCAATTCGTCAATAGGAGAAGTGTCTTTGAATTCTTTTGCTATGTAATAGCCTATTTCACTGTGGCGTTTTACATTTTCCCATTCTTCGTAATCCAATGTGCCTTCTTTCTGAAGTATGTCTTTGGATACTCCTATTTTCCCGATATCGTGAAATTCACATAACAGGCTCAATTCACCTTTTTCAGCGTCCGATAAGTCTAATGCATCTGCCATCATCATAGTCAAATCTTTGAGTCTCTCATAATGAGACATCGTTTCATATGTGATTTTTTCAAGCCTGCTTTTGAGAAATTTAATCACAGATAGTTTTGCTTCTTTACTTTCCTTAATTTTTTTTAAATACATTCTGTCTTCAGCTTTTTTTAATATCTTCCGGATGTCTTCATTTTCATCAGTCTTTGTTGCAGCGCCAAGACTGATACTTATTTTTATATAATCCAAATGGTTGCTTTCACATTTCTTTTTTATTCTTTCAATAATATTTTCTACAGTTTCTTCAGATGTTTTGGGGAGAAGAATTATGAATTCATCTCCGTCACCCCTGCTTATGAGATCTTCATCTCTGAAGGAACCGGTCATAATCTCAGCTGTCTTTCTTAGCACAACATCTCCAATATCATGGCCAAATGCATCATTAATAAGTTTAAGTCCATTAATATCTCCCATAATGACACTTATAGGCAGCTGCCTCTTACTGTCTAATCTTGAGAGTTCTTCCTCAAAATAATTTTTATTATATAAACCTGTCATTTTATCCCTGTAGTACAGTCTTACTTTGTCTTTCAGGGTAATGATTTCGTTTTGAATATCATCAGATACAATCTCTTGCTTACGTATGTTGAGTTTTATATCAGTCACATCCGTATAGTGTACCATGACGTAATCTTCGTCATTGCCTTTATCGGTAAATATATTTATTAAATACCATCTCTCCAGCTCATCAATATATATATCACACTTTAGTTTTGCATTTGGTACCATACTTAAATAGATTTCTTTAAAATAAAGTTTGTCGGCATTATCCACAACAATCTCTGAAAACTTCTTACCTAAAAGCTGTTTAGGCTCAATTTTAGCGATTTCATAGAACATGTCGCTGATATATACCAGCACATAATCTATAAAATTACCTTCCTTATTGTATATAGCCTTGAATTTTAGGTAAAAATCAGCTGCAGGATATTCCATTCCTCTATTCCTTCCCTTTATGAATAATAATTATCATTTGGATGTTCTTATTATATATTGTTTAAATTACATTTCCATTTCCTGGAGTATACATTTTAATTTCATTACAATTACATTTTAATTACAAAAAAGCTCTTTATATATGAGAGCATTTGATGCAATCATATATGAAGAGCCTTAATTTTAGCGGATGAGATTCTTCGGGATTGCGCCCTCAGAATGACAGCAAAGCTAACAATATTTATAGTAATGACGCAGCTACATCATAGATTTTTCAGATACTAAAGGCTGGAAAATCATATTTATGTCATTGCTGTTTAATTTTGTATAGTTCCTCAAATTATTATAAATTCTGTTTTCTATTTTTTTGATTCCTTCATCTCTAACATTATGGAGCATCACTAATATTTGACTTTTATTCCAGAATGTAAAAACATCGCCTTTTCTTAAGCTGTTCCTCAAAAGCTCCGACAATTCTCTGGAATTTCTGTCTTGGTTCCAATTAATATTTATTATGCAGAGATAATCATTCTCATCATTTCTGAATGATTTCCTTTTCTGCAAATTAAATAAAAATTTAAAGGATTCAATATTGCATTGCATAGCACCGAGCAAGTTTCTGTCTTCCAGGTCCCTCTCCAGGCTGTCAATATCCGCATGTACATCTCTCGCTGAATAGTTCTGTATTTTGTCGAGCATTTCGGTAAAATTGTTTGAAGGTTTTGTATCTAGTTCTTTTTTTATTAAATTTAATGAATACTCATAATGATTAAGTGCATTCTTTTGCTGACCCTGTGCCAGCATGGCTTCCATCAGATTTATGTGTATATTTTCTTCATATGGTTCAATAAGAAAAGATTCTTCGCACAATGTAATGATTTTTTCGTTCTCATTGTTTTCTTTTAATATATCAATTAGCTTATATAACGTTTTCAGGTAAAGGCGCTGATAATAATTTCTTGCAGGGACCAGCCAGACTTCATATGAATTATCGGAAAGATATAATCCTTTATACAACTTCAACGCTTTTTGATATAGATTTGCTGAAGCTTCAATATTGTATTCCCGCTCTAAATCTGCTTGCCTTATGAGATTTTCAAATTCATCTACATCAATTATGGTATTTTCCCCGATTTCAAGAAAATAGTATCCATTAATAAAATTAATCGTCATATATTTGGATTCATCCATATCGCTTGGTAAAAAACCCTTTATAGTCTTTCTTAATCTGAATATTTGAGTTCGAAGCACATTTTTTGGATCGTCGGATTCACTATCCGACAATATATTATCAATGATAGCTTCCGGCAACAGCTTTTTGTTTCTGAAAGTCAGAAAATATTCAAATAATTTATACAGTCTGTATGTGCGGCTTGATTCCTTTAAAATTGACTGATTGTTTATTTTTATATCAAATTCACCCAAAGTATTGATGTTGAGCTTCATATATACCCCCGTCGTTTTACCCTTACAATTTATTCCATTATACAATTTTCGTAATAATTTTTCAATAAGTTTCTTTTTTCGATTACTTTTTATTTATTCTTATTTGCCTGAATCAGTTCGTTTATAAACAACGACGGCTTTTCAGGCACAATGATGTTTAATTTCTTTTTTGCTCTGGTCATGCCAACATAAAATACCCTTCGTTCTTCTTCTATTATTTTCTCATATTCTTCATTTGACATATTCTTTTTTTCAGAAGGGAATTCTCCCTCAATATTATCTATCATGTAGACATAGTCATATTCCAATCCCTTTGCACTGTGAATGGTTGTCAGAGTTATATTTGAATTGCTATTTTCAGACGCATTTTTTATAACATTTTGAAGGTTGTATATTTTTTCTATAAACTCTTTAACATTGCTGCAGTAAGAACCTATTTCCTCCAGTATCTCCATTATATGCAATGAACTGGTCAAATTATTGCGGCCTTCATCCTGCATTCTTTCCAGATAGTTCAAATATTCCAGTTCTATTTTGATAAATCTTATTGCATCTTTTGGCCTTAATTTATTTATATAATTTATGTCTATCCTGAATTGATGAATTTTATCATAAACGTAATGATCAAAATATTTGTAATTATCCAATATATCAAAAACAGTCAAATCATCCCTAGGGCTTTCCGTTACAATACGGCACATGTTTTTTGTGAAATAGGTATAACTTTTATAATATATTCTAGAAAATGCATCCCTGTCTTTCGGATTTAGTGCAAGACTTAGAAATGCCAGTATATCATATAAAACAGGGCTTTTAAAAAATCTTGTCTTATCCTCTTTAATATAAAAGTCTGTGTTGTTTTCGTTTAACTTGTTAGCAAGAATCATGGCTGACATATTATACCTGAACAATATACCCACAGAATTGTTTCCTGCCCCGGCCAGCTCATCGATTATTAATTTTGCTTGATCCGCCCTGCTTTTAACCCTGACTATATTGATTTCATTTTCTCTCGGATTATCGGTATTAATTGCTTTTTTATATCTTTTCTTATTTCTTTCTATAAAATTTCTTGCACCTTCAACTATGTTTTTATCGCATCTGTAATTATTGTCCAGATAAAATATTTTTCCGTTATGATAAATATCTTTGAACTGAAGCATAAAATCCGGGTGACTTCCCCTGAATGAATATATCGCCTGGTCATCGTCGCCAACCATGAAAAGATTGTTGTCAGTAATCAATTTAATAATTTCATGTTGTATTTTGGAAGTGTCCTGCATTTCATCTATCTGGACATACTGGTATGTGTTTTTTGTATAATCTCTGTAAAAGTCAGAATTTAATATAATTTTATATGCATATAAAAGCATGTCATCAAAATCAATGAGCCTGTTTTGAGTTTTGTATGTTTTATACAATTCATAAATTTTATCAAAGCCTTTTATTTCAATGCCATAATCTTTGTATTCAGAGGGATTTATCATCATATTGTCTACATAGCTTATGGTTGATGCAATGTTTTCAATTTCTTCATCACTTACATAATTAAAATATGACTGTGAATAATATGATTTCAATATTTCACCCAAAACCTGATAATTATTTGTAAGCAAATCAAAATCAATGCCTTTTCTTTTGTAAAAATTTCTGACAATTTTATAAGAAAAGGCATGAATGGTTGAAAATTCAGTTTTAGATTTATACATGCCGCCAAAGAACGATTGGAATCTTTCTTTCATATCATTAGCAGCCATTTTTGAAAATGTAATGGTAAGAATTTTTCTGTCGCATTTCTTTTCATACAGCAGCTTTCCCGCCCTTGCAATTGTAACGGTTGTCTTTCCGGAACCTGCAGTCGAAAGTACAAGTGCGTTGCCTTTATCAAAGGAAGCTGCTTCCATTTGTTGACTGTTTAAATTTACACCATTTTTATTTTTTAAAAAATCAAAGTATTCCATTTTACACCTAATTTAAATTGTTTTCATTCGAGTCATATCGGACAACAACAGAGATGAAATTCTTCACCTGCGGCCCAGAATAACTGTATATTTTATTCACTCATTACTCTTTCAAAAACTTCTGCAGTTCTTAATTTCACAGGATTACAGCCTTCAGTCTCACTTCTGTGATGTGCCTTTATATATGCGCAGTCTAAAGAACCGAATTCTTTTTCAAATTCTTCAACAAGCTTTTTAGTAATTTCCTTCATTTTATCATTTGTTGACGGTTTTTCCTCTGTGTACATTATTCCTAATGCTGCGATTGCCCCTAAAAGTGCTCCACATGTTTTTTCTGACTGAATGCCGCCTCCGAACGGACAGACCGCTTTAATAAATCTTTCGTCCAGGCCAAGCTTGTACTCTTCGTTGGCAGCCATCAAAAGCGTTTCAGCACAGTTTATATGGTATTTAGGTCTCTCTTCCACCGGATATGATAATTCCTGTGTATTAATTTTATCTACGATTTCTTTCATTATGGTTCTCCTACATAAGATATATAAGCATACTCATAAATGCTGTCAATATCATTCCTCCGGCCAGTACCAGGCAAATAACTCTCATCATAGTATTTGATCTTTTATATTTGTTCATAGTAACCTCCATAATTTCTACATACTAATAATATATATTTTATCATAATAATTATAATTTTAATAGCTTGAAGTTTAATTAATTTTATTTTTTCTTTGTAATTTATATTTAATGTTATATAATTAATATGATATTTTTATTAATTCAATTTAAGAGAAAGCAGATTACCTATATGATATATAATAAATTCAAACAGGCTAAGCACAAAAAATTAATAATAACATCAGTTGTTCTGCTTATGTTATTTGTAATTATAGCGGTTATGGACGCAATCATCGAGCCGGAAGGATATTTTCATCCGGACTATGACAGAAAAGATATTTCATCAATACTAGAAAAAAAGAATTTTACTGAAGATGATTACAAGGAATTATTTTATCAGACAGGTCTTGGTAAAACGGCAGTTGATGAAATTATGAATGGTCAAAACGGTGCAGATAAGATACTTGGCTATCAGGAGAACTTTTTTAAAAACAGCAATATTTTATGTGAACCAATCGGAATTATTACCAGTCAGGAATCTATAGTCAACAGTGAAGGCAAACCAATGTACGGATTTGACCTTGCACCTTACAAAAACGGGTATGTTCTTATAACTAAAGCTACCCATTCACTTGGATGGCGTCACGGTCATGCAGCAATAATTACAGACGCTGAAAATAAAGAAACCCTGGAAGCGGTAATATTAGGAAGCAACACAAGATTCCAGAATATAAACAAATGGAGAGTGTATCCTTCATTTATAATGTTAAAATTAAAGGATACATCACAGGAAACGCTAAATGCTATTGCTGAATTTGCAAAGGACAATTTATACGACATCCCCTATGGTTTGACTGTAGGTCTTACCAGCAAAAAAAATCCTGACCCCAAAAACATCAGTTCCACACAATGCTCTCACCTGGCATGGTATCCATTTATGCAGTACGGTTACGATGTTGATAATGACGGTTCATGGTTAGTTACACCAAAAGATATAGCAAACAGCAATTTATTTGAAATAGTTCAGATTTACGGTGTCGACCCCAGAAATATCTGGCCTTAACAAAAAGAGATTCTCCCCTGTCACCCAAATGATACGATAATTCTTTAAGCACAGTCTGAGAATCCTCTTCTTTATCTTTCTTATCTTTCACTTATCATTTGCTGTCTTCAGTTCAGTCATAGTCCCCCAACGGTTCTTTTTCCATTATATCATCAAACAACTCTTTGTAGTAGAATCTGATAAATATAGCTATTGCGGCAATTAAACAAATTGCCTCTGATATGAATGAAGACATCCATATTCCCTTTTCACCGAACAGCGACGCCATAACAATCAGACTTGCCGTAATAACCGCAAATCCTCTGCCTACTGATATAATGGCTGAATACAGCGGCCTCTCCAGTGCAGCGTAAAATCCCGAAAAGATAATATTGAATCCAAGAATCAAATAAGCGGAAGAATACCATCTTATGGCCTTTGCAGAATATTCAATCAGCCTGGTTTCATCCGCACTTATGAATATGCCGCATATCCTTTCCGCAAACAACATGCACACGGCATATATGAGCAATGAAATAGCTCCTGCTGACTTAATCGCAGTTTTAAGAAAATAGAGATATGTCTTTGTATCCCCCCTGCCGTAGCAGTAGCTGACCAAAGGCTGATTTCCCTGGGAAATTCCTGTCATTGTCATTATTACAATATTGTTAATATACATAATTATCGTATATGTTATTATTCCTATTTCTCCTATGTTTTTAAGAATGGTTATGTTAAACATAAAAATAATAAATCCTGAAGAGAATTCCGTGATAAAATCCGACATGCCTATGAGCATTGTCCTCATAAAAACAGAGAATTCAAATTTAAAGCGTACAAATTTAATTTTAGAGCTTTTATAGATAAAATACAAAACATAAATCATAACTGGAATCATCTGAGCAATCCCTGTCGCTAATGCCGCTCCCCTGACTCCATAACCAAGCTTTATTACAAATATATAATCAAGAGCAATATTTGTAACAGCAGAAATGCAAACACAAAGCGTGGAAAGTCTCGGTTTGCCGTCCGTCTTCACCAACACTTCAAAATAATATGAAAGAATTGGGAATACGGTAAACGCACTGATAATACCCAAATATTCTTTAACATAATTAACAGTATTTTCTGTCGCTCCTAAAAAATACGCAATGCTTTCAAGATTTAATAGTACGACCGCAGTTACTACGATACCGATTACAATCAGCACTGTCATATTCATTGTAAAAATTTCGCTTGCCTTATTGTTTTCTTTGTTTCCCAGGCTTATAGCTGAAACAGTTGATGTTCCCACCGCAAACATTATAGACAGGGCAAATACGGCATTTACAAACGGCATACTTATGTTAACCGCAGCAAGTGCCGTCTCTCCCACTCCTTTGGCGACAAATATTCCGTCAACCATCGTATACAAGGAATACACCCACATTGATAAAACCGAGGGTACCGCATATTTAAGAAACTTTTTTCTCATCATCCTCACCTCTTATCCATAGTTTATACTATAGTATGGTACCAATGTCAAGAGGAATATTAAAAAAAAGCATCTCATAAAGAAATGCTTTTTTTCTACAAAATATTAATCTTCGCGTTCTTTGCTGTCCACGCCTTCAAAGTCATCATCGTAATCATCATATTCATCGTCATCATCAAAATCGAAGTCGTAATCATCGTCGTAGTCTTCATAGTCATCATCATCTTCATCGATTTCCAAGTCACCGAATAATTCTTCTTCTACTGTTGATAAATCTTCATCTAATAAATCTAAGTACTCGTTAACTTCATCTTGTTCTTCAACTATGTCACTCATTCCATCGGCCATTTCTTCGATAACATCCAACAAAGCATTAAATAACTTGCCTTCTCTGGAGTCAGCCTTAACGTCTAAGCCATCAGCCAGACCCCTTAAATAAGAAATTTTTTCATACAAAAAATCCATGACTTACCTCCTTATACTCTTGATAGATATTCACCTGTTCTGGTGTCAATCTTCACTTTATCACCTATTTCAACGAAAAGCGGCACATTTATTTTTGCGCCTGTTTCAACAAAAGCAGGTTTATTTGCACCTGTTGCAGTATCACCTTTAAAGCCAGGTTCTGTTTCTGTAACTTCCAGCTCAACAAAGTTTGGAGCAGTTACTTCAAATGGTTTGCCTTCAAAGAATCTCATTTGTGCGAAATCATTTTCTTTAATATAAATTATAGCATCAGCTACCTGATCATGATTTAACGGAATTTGTTCAAATGATTCAGGATCCATGAAGTAATATAATTCACCATCATTATATAAGTATTGCATATCCTTTGTTTCTATTCTTGCCAGTGGGAATTTTTCAGTAGGGTTAAAAGTTTCTTCTCTGATAGCTCCTGTCACAATGTTTTTTAATTTACTTCTGACAAAAGCTGCTCCTTTACCTGGTTTAACATGTTGAAAATCTACTATTTGCCATAATCCATTATTCCAAGATATAGTAATACCCTTTTTAAAATCACTTGCTGTAATCATTAATTGTCTCCTCCTTATGTATATTATAACCAGCAGATTGCTGCTTATTCCAATATAATAGTTCTTCCTGTCGCGGGAACTATGGTAACACTTTTAGACTTGCCTGTCTTAGTGTCAGCTATAATAAAAGTACCTGCATGAATAGGTGTTCCATCATAATTAAAATACAAAGAACCTGTTCCTGTATACTTTATACTATATCTTTCCTTAAATTTTACAGTTTTAACAACCTTGCCCTCATCCCTCAAATAATATTTTCTTTCAGAAGAATTTACAGTTAACTGGTATATAGATGTTGGATTTTTCATAGCTTCCATCTGAATAACTCTCACGTCTGTCAGAAATTCTTCTGCCATTTTGTCCATATATCCAAAATCTGTAGTTATTTTAGGAACACAAATTGCCATTACAATTCCCATTAAAGAAAGCATGGTAATTATTTCAAAAAGAGTAAAACCATCATTTTTCACAGTTCATCCCTCAAGGATTTAATTACATATCCCATTTTATAAATTAATTCAATATTTGTCAATGTTTTAATTTCTTTAAAGTGTTATATTTTCAAAATTTGTCCTTTTAACTGCTTCTCATACATATAACCTGTCTCGCCTCATATGCTTGATTGCCTTTTACTAATTTTATAGTTATCTCTAAAGCGGAAGTCTGGGCAAAAGTTTTTCCTTCAGGATAAGGGGCTGCCCTAAGCTCTGAAACATATCTGCCCAGTTCAGTATCTGCCCTGACCTTTGCATTTCCGTTTCCATAATATATTATGCCATCATTCCTCACCTCAAAAATATAGCACAAACCTTCTTGTTCATTATATAAAAATAATATTTTTGAAATGCTGTATTCCCTGGCAGAATCAATCACGCGTTCGCTTTTATCCGTCCTGATATCAAAAACCCTTTTTGATTCCATTATTTTTTTTGAAATATAATTTAAAATATATTGCGATTGAAACTGGAGTTCCGAAGTATCCTTTATTTTTACAAAGTTATTTAAATTAACTGTAAAAAATGTAATAATTAAGATTGCAACAAAGCTCATAATACCAAGAGTAATCAGCAATTCAATTAATGTATACCCTTTCTTTTCAGAATTCATATCAACCTCACTGCATCATAAATTAAAGTTATTAAAATAGAGCAATGAAGTAAAGTCGATTGCTCCTGATTTTGTTTTTTGATAATCAGGTATTAATATAATAATATCTGCAGATGTAACTTTTAATATTCCTGATTCAGATATATATTTTGAACTGACTCTTATTGTTAATTTACCGTCAACACTCACTCTGCTGCAATTTAAAACTTCTATGCGAGGATTAGAGTTTGAGTTAACTCTGTTAGCTGCATTGCTGATAATGTATAGTCTGTAATTATTATAAAACAGTTCTGCCGCCTCATCATCTCCAGGTTTTGCTAACAATAATTCATCTGCCTTGTCGACTGAGTCGGCTATAGCTTCACACAAAAGTTCAAAAACTTGTAAATAAGCGTAATTTAACCCGTTTTCAGATAAATAAAACGCCTTCTTCACTGCACTGTTGCTTTTTCTGATCTGATATTGAGTCAAGCTTATATTAAGACAAGTAAATCCTAATACGGTTATTACTGCTATAATAATAGTTAACAATACTAATACAGACCCTTTATTGTTTTTCATTTTTTATAAACACCTGATATAATTCAATGAAATATTTTACTTCCCACTAATGAATTCACAACTTTTCCATCATCAATAATATTAACTTCAATGGAATATAAAAAGCCTCCCTGAGGGATAACTTTAACTGTCGCACCAAACTTATCCTCTGTTTGGATTACTGTGCCTTCATACATACAGCTAATTGGATTGTATGAAAACTTCGTACAATCTATTGATTCCATTGCCTTAATTTCTTCTATATATTTCTGGGCTTCTAAAAATGATTTGTATTCATTGCTGCTCTCTCGGTTTATTTTTGCCGATAGAACGAATATACCCATTAATGGCACTATTACAATACCAAGCACAGCCATGGACAAAATGACTTCTACCATAGTAAAACCATAGCAGCAGCTCAATAACTTTTTCATAAATCACCTATTTCTAACGAACGGAATAGCATAGAAATTCAAATCCATGATACCAATAACATCATTGTCATCTAATGACAGCAATCGCATATTTGTAACAGCAATATCTCTATCATCATTTTTGATATCATCAATAAGTTCAAGCATGTCATCAAAGTTACTTTTAAATTCTATGGTAACACGCACAGTCACTGCTGTTTTATCCTTATTATCTTCATTTGAATTTTCTTCATTATCAAAACAGACAGGAACAGCCTCAGAAAAATTAATTTTTGAAATAATAATATTATTTTCTGAGCAATGCCCATATAAATTTGATATTATCTCTTCCTGCAAAATTCCTGTTTCCATATTAATTCTATTTATTTCATCTAATAAGCTGCTCTTCCTTTTTTCTAAGGAATCATACGTTTTAAAGTTTTGAAGCATATTGTCATAAGCATGACTGATTTCTATGTGCTTCTCTATTGTCGAATTAAATTTTGACAGCCAGTTATCAGATGCTATATAAAAAAATAAGGCAGAAATAATCAATATAATAATTATAGCATTTAGGTATTTTACGCCGCTTTTAGTTGTCAAAGCTGCCCACATCCTTTAATTTGCACGCTATAGAATATGAGTATCTGCCGTCGCCTTCCTGTCTGACCTCTATAACAGGCAAATATATTTCTTCTATAAAATCTATTTCCCTGAGATTATGTAAAAGTAAAGCTGCATCTTCCATTGATGCGGAAAAGCAGGATAACTGAGTGCTGTTTCTGTCGACAGATATGGAAGTAACCCTGGTATTTTGGGGAATTGCGCGAAAAACTTCTCTAAAGATTGTTGAACTCACATAATCGTCTTGATTTATAAATTTTTTTAGGTTTACAGCCTGCTCCAAATAATTATCCAATAAAGAAATGTCTTTCTTTAAATTTTCAATCTCACTATTGCGTCTGGCATTGTTGATATTGTCAACATATATTCTCATAGTATCGGTTTTATTTATAAATACAATATTATAATAGCTCACCGCAGCGATTACGGATGATACAATAATTAAAACTATTGAGACTGCAGCAGAACAGAATTTAGAGCCATACCTGCATTCAATAAAATTATCGGTTGAAAAACAGATATCTTTTTTATCATTAAATAAAGATAAAATTAAAATTAAACTCTTATCCGGACACAAATTTTCATTTGAGCCTTTATTGTCAGATTGAATATCAGAAACTTGATTTATCACTTCAACTTCAATCTTTAAATTATCTGATAAAAATTTAATCATATTTTCATCGTTCGAATAATCTCCGTAGATATACAGTTTATTTATATAATTAGAATTATCTATTGAATAAAAGTATCTTATGTATTTACTTATTTCATCCAGCAATTCATTCATAAAAAATGTTGAATAATATGACTTGCTGCTGTATGAAGCCTGTGATTCTGCAGTGCCTCCGATAAAGTCATCTTTTTCATTATAAGAAAATATCCTCGAAAAATCATTAATGCCTTTATTCAAAACACAAAAAGAAATAAATTGTGAATTTATGTTAACAAATGCATATATGCCGTTTGAATTCAGCGAATTACCATTTATTGTTATATCATGGATAGAAATTTTATTAAGGCAGTTAAACGATACATCAATATAATCAAGCCTGAGCTTTAATTTTCTTGCCAGTTCCCTGCAGCCGTAATAAATGTCCTCCGGAAGGCAATAAATGACGTAAAAAGCATCTTTTACGTCATTCCTGCATGTTTCATCAACAATCTTATATATAATTTTATAACGGCTTAAATCAGCTGGAATTATCTGTTCTAATTCATTTCTTATCATAGATAAAATTTCATCTTTTTTGTTCAGCAGAGGAAGCCTTATCTTTCTTGTTATTACACAGCCGGAATTAATAACAAATACAGCTTTCCTTGCTTTAACGCTATTTTTGATAAGTTTCTCTTTTACCAAAGAAGCAACAGAATCAGTATCAATTATTTTTCCCTCTTCAATTCCTGAGGCTGCAGTCAATGAAAAGCATTTTAAAACTGTCAGTGATTTACCCTTTTTTGAAGCTTCCATAATTTTTATACTGTTATTATCAATTTCTATTACTAAAATCAAACTCATAATGCATTCCCTGATTTCACCTATTTTATATAACTGCTTTTACAAAATTTGGTATATCCATTATATAAAAAATGTAAAATTATGTCAAAGCGTTTATTGTTAAGAAAATATCACCTTATGTTTTCTTAATTTAATAAAAATATTAAAATTAATTAATACAATAATCATAACCTAAATATCTAACTTATAAATTTTTTACCATATGATTAGAACCTTATACATTTCTAGGATAATTTAATAAATATTTCATATAATAATACGTACATAATTGACACTATGTACATATAATTATATAATGGAGGTGAAGGAGTTGAATGATATGTTTCTAATAAATGCTACAGACGCCAGAAAAGAATGGAGTTCTGTCATAGATAATGCCATAAGAAAAAAACCTCAGTTTATCA
Source organism: Firmicutes bacterium UBA3553 (assembly GCA_002381185.1). GTDB lineage: Bacteria > Bacillota > Clostridia > Tissierellales > Sedimentibacteraceae > Sedimentibacter. The sequence goes on from DFOA01000057.1 coordinate 81,311, forward strand.
AGAGGACAAGAGATAAGTTAATATTATCAAATACCGATATTTTCAAAAACCTTTTAAGTCCTTACAAATTTACAACAAAAAAGTATATAGAAGATGACGGTTCAATTACCCTCTCTCTTGACACTATCGATCTGATCGAAAATGCTCCTACTGAAAATGAAGTCAAATTAAAAATGGCTGAAGCCATTAAAGAATATGCTGAAGATTTTTATAAAGAATTTGAATACTGGACATCCGCTCCGAACAGGCAAGAACACATACCCTTTGTACTAAAAGCAATTTTATCCGATGACATCAATGATATAGCGGAGTCAATAGAATGCCTAAATGGAGAGAATTAAAAAGGTTTTGCGACAATGACAACTGGGAATTATATAAAGATACCGACTATTATTACTATAGAAAAATATTGAAAGACGGAACTGTAAAAAGAACTAAAGTATCAAAGGGGAGCGGAGAAATACACAAAAAAATGTGGCAGGAAATATTAAAGAAACAACTGCAGGTAACTATGGAATACTTTAACAGCAAAATATAGAATTACAAAAACAAACTTTGGGGACACCCTTCCTAAAATGAAGGATATGTCCCCAAAACTTATATAAATATATTAAATCGGCTTATTTATTATTTCCATTAGTTTTTTGAATTTCTCATATACACAACTTGTTCCGCCTTGTAGCCTTCTTCATCATTTCCTTTTTCAAGTATAAGAGTTATTTTGACTTCACTAATATTTACGCCATTCTGTTCAATTATTAATCTTTTTACGTGTTTGCCTATATCGACAGGCAGCTCATTATCATAGGTGTATTTTATTTTATTATTCTCCTCATCTAATTCAAATGTAGCTGTTATTTCACCGGCATACTTAAAAATAAATTTATTACCTGTCTTGCCTTCAAATGATTCTGCAGCTAAGATTTTATTAGTCATAAAATTAATAATATATTGGCTCTGGTACTGTACCTCTGATTCAGTATTGATTGTTTCATAGCTTTTATAGTTTGTGATAAAAAAAGACATGACAACTGACATAACTATACCTGCCAGCCCCAGTACAACAACTAGTTCTATTAAAGTAAAACCTTTATTATTTTTCATGCTCACCTCACATCGCTAAAGAAAATTTTGAGCTTAATGGCTAAGCTCAAAATTTTGTGTTCATTATTCAAGAGGAGGCAAAGGATTTGATATCAATTTTATTATTTTAGGAACACCTTCCTTAACAACTAAATTGCTGTTGTTCACTTCAATTGATAATCCGGCACCCACTTCATTACATTTTAGTTTGTATGTTATTGTATATGTTTTTCCGAATTCTATTTTTGCTTTATTTAAATTGCCTATAGAAGCTGCAGAGGAAACAACTGTATTCCCTTCATACAGTATGAAATTACTTAATGTATATTTCCCTGTATCTTCTGTCAAATTAATGCTGAATTCCGGAGAATTTTCATTAGTCTTAAAGCTGAAACCGAATGTATAGTCAAACCCTGACACCAGATTAAAGATTGTTTTACCTGCATCTATAGGATTTAATCCTTTATTTGTGTACATAGAATGACCTGTAAGTTCATTTTTGACTTTCTCATACAAAACAGTTATAGTTACATCATGTTCAGGCATCGTTCCTGCTACTGATTCCTTGTCAGTTCTCCAGCCATCAACAGCCGGTGATTGTACATTATACCCTTCGCCGACTTTGTAAGCACCTGTATACGTATCAAACACTTCTCCATCTTCATACTGATACTTTATCGTCAAGTTATATTGGGATTTAGACCAGACAGCATAAAGCATCAGATTTTTTGCCGGCATTGTAACTGTTTTTCCCTCTGTGAACTGAGGCTGCGCAGCATCCTTGTCTGTATTCCAGCCAAGGAATGTGTAGCCTGTTCTTAGCAGACTGCCTTTGCCGGCTACTGTTACTTTATCATTTACATAATACCTGTTCCCATCAACCGGTGCTGTACCGCTTACGTTGCCGTTGCCGTTATATATTACACTGTAGGAAGCCTCCGGATAATAAGGGAAGTTCAGATATATAGGTTCTCTGGATACAGGGATTTCAGCTGCAGCTGCATTTCCGTTTTCGTTCAATGCGGACGTTGACTGGTTAATATATCTTGATATAGGTTTTGCATACGTGGCTGTGGTTATTTTTTGCCCCAATGCTGCAGATTCTATATAACTTGAACCCTCTATCACGACCCTGTTTTTAAATGGTATCACCTGTCCATCAGCATTAACCGGCTCTCCTTTGCTGTTTGACAGAAAATACGACACATTTATTGTGCCTTCACCGGCAGAAAGCTTAGTACTTGGGAAATTCTGACTTACCCATTTTTCATTATGGTTTTTATATACAACAGATGAATTACCTCCTGTATCAAGCATTGTATCAGGTAATATTGAATGACCTCCCAGGACATTCAGTTTTATATAATATGTCAAAGTCGCCGTTGATTCTGTTATATCATCTAAATCCCATAAGATTTTCATGCCGTTTTCCTCAACAGCTGCTGTTCCCGGACTGGCGGTAACCGGATGTTCAGCATCTGTCAAAATTTTAAAATAATACCCTTCATCGTCATTTGGGACAATTACGCTGACAACTCTCGGATCTGTTCCCGCCTTGGCAATTCTTCCGGCTATATTGGCAAACACCGGACTAAGATCATCTGAAGTTTCATAGAATTTATCCGGTGATGATGCCACATGACGCATAGTATACTTGGCTTCATCGCTGGATGCCACATCAAAACCTATGGAATAAATTTCAATACCGGACTTTTTTGCCTCCAGGGCCTGAGATATGGTCGGTATGCCATTATTGTTAACACTTACATTTTTGTTTGTATTTATATTTTTAACACTGTACCCGCTGTATGTGTAGCTGTTTCCGGAACCCTTAATGCCTGTGCCGAAGGATGTGAGCTTGTATGCAATATCTCCGGGATAATTCAAAGCAAGGTCCTGAGCCGTAACCGACTCAGCCTGGGTAGCAGTATAGCTGTATGTAGGTTCGCCGTCACTTAAAACAACAATATATCTGCTATCAGCCCTGCTGCCGGCTAGCATTTCATGCGCCATTTTGATTCCAGCCTGTATATGAGTACCACCATTTGCATTTATCCTGCCTATGGCTGTATTTAATGATGTGCTGTTGTTGGAAAGCTGAGAATCTGCGTATGCGGTTCCGTTCCCGTATCCGTTGCTGGAATATGATACCACACCTATTCTGTTTAAGGTTTTTTTAGTGTCATCAGAAAGCAAAGCATCGACAAACTCTTTTGCCGCATCTTTAGCACTCTCAATTTTAGCCACCTTAGATGTTTCTGTAACAGTCTGAATTTCTTTTTCCTTAACTGTATAATAGGATTGTGTACTTTTAAGTGTATTCCTGTCAGAAGGAAAACTGACAACAATCTGGCTCCCGTTTAAAGTCACCGTCGATGTCTTGCTTCCAAAAATCTGTATGAGAGCATCAAGACAGTCATTATCATTAAAAGATGTCCAGCTGCTGAAATCTCGTGAAGAACCGTTAAGATTGTATCCTCCGTCGCTTGAAATAAATCCGTTCACCTGCAGGGTGCTGTTCTTATACCCCTTAAAATTTCCCGGTTGGTCCAGATATGCCGTCATACTTATAGATACATTTGAAGCTGTAGCATCTTTCCAAGCACCAAAAATCCACCAACCATCAAAATATTGATATCTTACATTTGAAGCACTAAAGCTCACTTGAACTTCATTGTACGGAATCTGCCTGTCTACCTCTACTTCTTTTTCATATGTCCTGGTAACAGTATGCTTGTCCGCCATACTTCCGGAACGGTCTATTACCAGCACTACATCAGTTGTCTTGGGCACACCCTTACCATCCATCTTCATAGTTACCTTTGCCACATCATCTTCGCCTTCAACCCACTGAGCATCCTTGTGCAGCCTCACATATCCCGGGTTGGGATACTGGGGGAAATTCAGTGTGTCGCTTGGATTATAAAAAATCGGATTTTCAGAGCTGTCACTTGCGTATACATCTTCAATATGCGCAAGACTTCCAATCAAAATCATGCTCAAAGCAATAGCAGCACATGTAATCTTTTTTAAAATTGCATTTTTAAAATTTTTCAAATTAACCCTCCCCTAAAACTTATTATTGTAATATCATTTCAAATTCCAATTATTAAACTTGAGCAAGGTGCTGAAGTCTACATTTACTGTTTTTTCACCTTCCGTAATTTCCTTATTTGTACTGAATGTAGTAACTTTAGCAGTATCTCCTGTTGTATCCTGCTTGAAAACTGTTTTATAAAGATTATAGTCTGCAATTATCTTAAGAACTATGTCCCTGCTGTACGTGAAGTTTTTCGATTCGGCAGTATCTATTGTTATATTGCCTCCGCTTATTATAGCTCCTTTAAAGTTTATATTTCCTGAAATATTTACATTTCCTTCTGCCACTATTAATCCGGTAAAATTCCCTGTATCATTCATATCCAAACTGCCATTGGTTATAATCAGTTCTATATTTGTTCCTTCATTTAATATATGATTGCGTGAATCACCAATAATTTTATATCTACTGCTATCCTTGCCGCTGATATCTATATAATCCATATTGTTAAACATAACCTGCTTATCAAACTTTAATCCAGCTGTTTCTCCTGAACTCAATTCAAGATCATCCTTTTCAAATCCTAAAAAGCCTGTTTCTTTTATGTATTCTCTTTCATATGAACCATCAATATCCTCGTCTAATATATAAGTAGACTTGGTGAACTCATTTCCTCTTATGGCACTTCCGATTGAATAAACATCTCTGATATCAATTTTTCCCAATAATGAATCTAAATCTTTATATTCTTCATTGTAGAAATACAAATAATCAGCTTTATCATAAATGTTTAATTTTTTTCCGTTTTTAAATGAATCTGCAAGACGTAGATAGTTGTAATCAACAAAATCAATATTGTTTTCTTTTAGGCTTGCTCCCGATTCTGTTTTAGCGTCATCATCGGTAAGCGGCGACATATAAGCTCTGTAATTACCTACAATTGATAAGGATTCTCCGGTCTGATATGATGCATCATCAAAGTAATTTATATTATCCCTATTCACTCTGATATATGATGATCCATGCAGGACTGTTTTGCCCCCAATTCTTAATTTGTCAATTGCCTTATCATTTATGATTATACTGCTTGATTTGTCATGACCGCTTTGGCCATGAGAAAATCCATAATAATTCCCCTCAATATTCACTTCCGTACCGTTTTTATTCATTTCTAAATCATCTCTCACATATACAGCTAAGCCTGATGAAAGAAATTTTGCTCCGGTTCCGTTTAACAGTATATTGCCTGTATAAACATTTTTGGTATTAATGGTTTTAGAAGACCTGATATCGACATCTTCCTTTACGGCTAAATCTTTCTCAAAATCTACACTGCCATTACCGTGCAATATAACATTCTGATTTATAAATACATCTCCGTCAAAAGATATGGAGTTGTTATCCATTATTGTTAAGTTCTCTGCAACAATCAGCTTCTTCCAAAATGGATTAACAGGAATTACCTCTGTTTCCACTATGTAAGGTTCATTATATTCCGGTGTGTATACTATTAAATTTACAGTGGTTGTTCTTGATATATTTTTTTTATTTTTATATTCTGAAGTTATTGATAATGTCATTTTTTCTTTATCATCACCGGACACAGCCGTCCATTCATAATTCCCGGACACGGTTACTGCTGGATTGCTTTCAGCCGGAGTTGCGACAGCCGTTTTTATATCATCATTTCCTTTATTGTCATAATTAAATGTCGTCAAATATTCTTCATAATATCTCCTAAACTCTTTTTCTGCCTGTTTCTGAATTTCTTTTTCAATAAATGTATAGTTCATGCCGATTAATTCGGAATCTTCTTCATTTTTTTCTATACACAGAGGGTAAAGCGCCATCAAACTGTCTAAATCAGGATTATCATATGAAAACAATGCAATAAAATTTTCAGCCTCCTTATTGGCATGCCGGACTGCCTCACTGACTAATTCATATGCTTTGGCATATGAATAGTCCAGACCGGATTCCGCCATATAAAAGGCCTCTTTAATTTCAGTGTTTGTCTTCTTGACTTTGTAATTCATCATTGTAACACCCAACACAGATGTTCCAAGCAATGATATAACTCCAATGGCTATGACAAGCAAAACCATTGTTGAACCTTTCTTGCAGGCAATATATTTATTCATATACATATCCCTCATTAATTAAATGTTAGCTTACGGCTCATACTTGAAGATTGTCGTACCCTTAATTTCATTTATAACCGGTTTTCCATCCTTTTCGACATTTATGGTAATATCATAAAGTATGTTTTTGGCTGTTTTTTCGGCAGATACAATTGAATCTGCGTTCTCTGTGTAATTATTGAAGAATGTATTAACCTGCCCCTTTTTAACAGAAACATCACAGTTATATAACGTTCCGCCGACTATATCATAAATATATAAATTCACCTTATCACTTCGTTCATTTATTACATCTATTTTGGCATCAGCATTAAGCAATACCTTAATATTCTGCTTATCAGAATCAGTTATGGTAATATCCACTTCCCCGTTACCCTTGTCAACATATTTTCCTTCGTCCTGGTCCCATACAGAAGGAGATGTACGCTTAATTATTAGTGTCGAAAATTCCGTAACTTCATCAGCAGGATTTGTTCCGCCCGCTGTTCCGCTTTCTGTACCGGACCTTTTTATCTGGACAGTCAGGTCATAACCATCTTCGCTGAATTCTCTAATGAATGCATTTTTTCTCGTATCGTAGGGATAACCGCTTGAATGATTCGTGTCGAGGATTTCCATGCTCTTAATTTCTTCCATACATTTCTGTGATAATTGTATAGCCTTATATTCTTTTTCGCTTTCAGTATTTATTTTCTGCGAGGTTATAAACATTGACATGAGAGGCGTCACTACTACCCCTAATACTGCCAGGGTTACAATTATCTCTATTAATGTCAGTCCTCTGTCGTTGAATACTTTAAACATAACTACCTCTTTGCTGTTATCAGTAACAGTATTGTACTTTTCGACTCTATTTTCTTGTTACTATAACTGATTTAGGATCTTTGAAATATACACGGGGACTTGAAGAATCGTCTCCTTCAACCTCAAAGCGAACTTTTAGACCAGATGTATTGGTTACAGAAATATTTGCCCCCACTGAATCAGTTGTTGAATTTCTCGAACTTGAATAAATTTTTATATATATACTTCCGTTGTTTTGTGGCTCAAATTCCTTCCAGCCGTCACTTGGATATGTATCGATTTTTGTTTTATATTTATAGTAATATGTGTTGTTTTCATTTTTGAATTGAAACTCCACATCTTCCATTTTGTTGCTGTCTGCGTATAGATAAGTTGCTCTTTCCGCGTCTTCAGCTTTCCCAACTATTAATGTCGGCAAATCTGAACTTTCAGGTTTGATACTCACATAAAAGTCATAATTGCTGACAGAACTTGTAATCACAGAAACTGTTCCATCAGATTTGAACGGATTGCTCTTGCCATAGTCCGCAAGCTCTTCCCATATCAACTCTTTGTTATTTTCCTTAAATCCCTTCGGCTTCGGTATTTCGTAGAAATTCAGAGTCATCGTTCCCTGAATGATATCACCAGGTGGTGCAACAATACTTATGTTGGTTATTGATATATCTACGGGGTTGTTCTGTATAGCATCAATGAATTTAATCATATCATTGTATGTGCTTTCAAATGATACATTTACAGTTATTGATCGAACCGTTAAGGCTGATTGCTGTTCTGCCGCCTGTTCAGAAGACTGTTCTGATTCGCTTCCTGCCCCTGCAGCTTCGTCACCAGCTGAAGAACTTTGTTTCTCCTTTTCCCTTTCCCCGGAAGCTGAAAAATTATCAATATCTGACATCATAGTTTCAAGTGAGCTTTTTTCCGCTGTCACTGCCTGAGCTGCTGCCGTATTTACCGGAACAACTGCTGCATCGGTGAAGTTTATGCTGTTGGCATCAATGTTGTTATTAACAAGATAGCTGTTCAGCAGCACAATCACCTGATGCTGCTGAAGATCGGAAATGACATTCAGGTTATTAATTTCTTCGCTTAATGCATTAACATCTTCTTCATACTTGTTTTTAAGCAATATGTTTTGTGACATATTATTGTATTCACTGCTCTTCAGATTGTATTCAGCTCTTAATTCTTCCAGATTAAACATATCGGCAGCGGGAATAATTTTATATGCCGCATATATAATCAATGTAATTATTAATATGCAAATAAGCACCTTTTCTCTTTTACTCAGCTTCATTTGAAACTCCATCCTTTATGTCGCATACTATTGAATAAGAATAACTTACACCAGCGCCTTCAGCTGTGTCCACTACTGCGGGTATGTATACATTATCGATAAATTCTACTTGCTTCAGGTTTTTTACAAACTGAGCCGATTCCTGCCTTGAAGCAGAAGCACATTGCATTTGTATGCTGCTTTTGTCAATGGTCATGGAATTTACTTTTGTTCCAAATGGCAGGGCTGCGGCAACCTGCTCGAATATAATTGTATTGACTGCATCTTCATTTTTAATTGTTGACATCAGCTTGTCCGCCTCATTTTTATATGACTGCAGCAATGATGCTTTTTTCTTCATTTCAACTGCTTCATTGTACAGTTTTATATTTTCTTCATCATTTATAAATTCATCCATTACTGCAAGGTTTTTTTCCAATGAAGATTTTTCTACCATATAGGCATACCCATAATATGTAATTGATAACACCGCAATTAATGCAAGAGCCATAAAGGCAACACCAACATTAAATTTGCTTTTGTGTTTTTTCTTTCTGTCTGACAGGAAGTTAATGTCTTTTTTGTCAATGTACAATGATAATATGTTGTTAAGGTATGATTTTACATCAAAGTTTTTATTGTTTGCTGCCTTATAGTTAATATTTGAAATTTCCTTTATTTCTTCGGCATTTATGTTAAGCCGGGACTCGAGATACTTTTCAAGTCCTGCTATTTTTGCATAGCTTCCGTAAATATATATTTTTTCAATTTGTCTGTCTTTGTTGTTTGAATTGTAGTATCGTATGTATCTGTTGAATTCGTCTATCCATATGTTTATGTTGTCTTCCAAAATGTTTAGTTTGGAAATTTCCTGCATAGCTTCGGCAATGTTAATAAGCTGAAGTTTTTCTATTTCCCTTAATGCTCCTTCACGGCCTATGTCAAAAGCAGCCTCAAAGTTCTTGACTATGTCATGAAGCCCATTTGGTGATATTCTGGAAAATACATTTTTACCGTTATTTACAACACTAAATGAAATATTGCTGTATCCTATGTCAATAAATGCTGCTGAAGCTCCTGACTTTAAGCTTTCATTATTAATTGTTAATTTCTGCATCGCCATTTTATCAAGGCAATTGGAGGCAAGATCTATTGCAAATAATTCTAATTTAAGTCTTTCGGATAACTCTATGTATTGTTCATAAATAACTGTTGGCAGTCCATGGGCTATATATATGCCTTTTTCTGATTCATCGTCGTTTATTGTATCTGTTTTCTTGAATACTATTTTGTATTGGTTTAAGTCCACAGGCAAAAGCTGATCCAATTCGTTTTTTATCATGGAAAATGTTTCTGATTTGCTTTTTAATACGGGTAATTCCATGGTTCTGGTAATAGTCGAGTTTGTATTAATTATGAATACGGCATTTTTTGATTTTATATTATTGCTTTTTAATGCCAGCTCAATTGTTTCGGCAATGGAATCCATGTCAATGATTTTTCCGTCATCAATGCTTCCCGGCTCAAGGTCTAAGAACAGATTCTTGTAAATTGTTATGGAAGAGCCATTTCTTGTTCCTTCCAATATTTTTATATTACGGTTTTTAATTTCTACAGATAAAATTCTCCTCATGTCTTTTACCTTTCTGCTTGTATTTTAAATGAAAAGTGCTAAATACCAATTAATTATTTCTGCTCCAAAGAATATATATATTAAAGCAGATAAAGATATGAAGGGCCCGAAGGGAATTTCGTCTTTTCTGCCTTTAATTTTCAATAATATTAAAATTACAGATATTACAGCTCCGATTACAAAGGAAAATAATGATATAAACAATACTCCCTTTATGCCGAATATCAATCCTAATGCAGCCATAAGCTTTATGTCTCCTCCGCCCATGGCATTTGTCAAAAGTGCTATAGCCAAAAATAATACCAGCCCTGTTAAGGCTCCTGCAATGCTGTTAAAAAAAGTTTTGTTGATAATTATATAAATGATTCCAACTATTCCCCCGGCAATATTCAGTCCATCGGGTATGATTTTGTGTTTTAAGTCAATTATGCTGACTGTTATCAGCAAGCTTATGATTAAGCTATGTAGTATTGAGTTTAATGTTAGACCGAATTTTAAATACACCAAAGTATACAGCAATCCGTTCAATAATTCTATCAGCGGATATTGTATCGAATAATGTGACCCGCAATACCTGCACTTGCCTTTGTTAGTTATGTAATTTATAACAGGCAGCATGTCCATGTAGTTAAGTCTATGCCCGCAGCTCCCGCAGGAGGAAGGCGGTTTTACTATTGAAATTCCTGAAGGTATGCGAAAAATGCACACATTCAGGAATGAGCCTATGAATAGGCCGTAAATTAAGAAAATTAGTGTCATTGTGGTTTCCTGTGTTTATTTTGAGAGGCTCAAAAAACTATCCCTCAAATTCTCGATTAACGAGACAGATGAAACGTCCCCGTGTCCTTTGTCCTGTTTAAGGTGCATCTTTATATGTTTCATCACCTTCTACTAATATTAAATCATCTCCATCATCAGCCGTCCAACTTACAATATATGTTTCATCTGTACTGTTATAGCTTAAAGTGAACTTAGTTCCATCATAAGTCATAATATCTTCATCCCAATTTGAGCTAGTAACATCAATATCTAAAATTATATCTCCATCGTTATTTTTTGCTTCTTGTAGCCTAGCAGACTTTATTATTTGTTGAGCAGTTGCAGCATCAGCATTCTTCTTAGATTCATTCTGAATACCTGTAAATCTAGGCACTGCAATCGCCATTATAACTGCCAACACTGCCAATACAACAATCAATTCAATTAATGTGAATCCTTTTTTGTTTTTTAATTTGTTAATTAATTTAACCATATCTTTCTCCTCTTCTCTTCTAGTTTTTATTTTAACCTCTCAACAACGGGCTGTATTAAATAATATTTTACCTAATAGTATTCCAAATGCCGATTATTGAAAGTTTAAATACATGTAATAATTACGCTGACAATTTAATCGTTCAACCATTGTTTTTACTGCACTGTCTTTACCATGTCGAACATAGGTGTTACCATTGCTATTACTATGAAGCCTATTATTATTGCCATAAATACAATCATTATAGGTTCAAGCATGGTTGTGAGACGTGTGACTGCTGTGTCCACTTCTTCATCGTAAAAATCTGCGGTCTTGTCCAATATTTCCTCAATGGAACCTGAGTCTTCACCGATTTTTATCATGGAGTGAACCATGGGAGGAAATACTCCCTGCTGTCTTAGAGGCTGTGATAATGCCAGTCCCCGCCTTACATCTTCTCTTGCTTCCATTATTTTGCTTGCAATATATGTATTGCCCGTTACTCCCGATACTGTTTCAAGTGCCTGCAAAAGAGGAACACCGCTGCCCATAAGGGTTGATAGGGTTCTTGTAAACCTTGAGGTTGCAACCTTCAGGACTAAATTCTTTACTACCGGTATATGTAATTTATAATAATCTTCCTTCAATTTAACATTTTCATTTTTATTCATAGCAGATACTGCAAATACAATCGCCACTACGGCTACAACAAAAATATACCAATAGTTTTTCAGAGCTTCGCTGACTGAAATCATCACCTGTGTTATCTTCGGAAGCTCCACGCCTGAGCTTGAATACATTTCAACGAAAGTAGGCATGATTGTCGTGAGCAGAAATACTACCACCGCAACACACACAATCACAAGTATCATTGGGTACGTCATGGCACCCTTGACTTTATTTTCTATTTTATATTCCTTTTCAAAGTGATTTGACAGCCTGTTCATTATAATATCTATGTTACCGCTTAATTCTCCCGCTTCTGCCATGCTTATGAAAATCGTCGGAAACGCATCCTTGTGATGGGACAATGCTTCAGAAAATGTATTTCCTTTTTGCAGGTCTTCGTACATCTGTCCGATTATCTTGGCTAGCCTTTTGTTTTCTGTCTGCTGCTTCAGTATTTCGAGACTGTTTACAATTGTTACGCCTGCTTTTAGCATGGCATAAAGCTGCTTACAGAAGACCGCCAGATCCTTGGACTTGATTCTGTTAGGTTTAAGTCCGCTTAATTCAACAGAGCTCTCTGATTTTTTTATATCAATTATTACGTAGTTGTTTTGTTTTAAATAATCTGCTATTTCTGATTTTGACTCTGCGCTTTTGCTTATTTTATGTTTTTTGCCTGCAGGGTCTACCACGCTGCATTTATAAACTGCCATAGCTACCTTCCTTATTATTTAAAGATGAGATCATTCACTTCGTTCAGGATGACAACTCTGATTATATAAGCTTCATCACATATTCAAGGTCAACCGCTGCTTTCAGCAGTGTCTGCCTTGAAATCTTCTTTTCATTATACATTTTCAAAAGACTCGAATCCATTGTCTGCATTCCAAACTTTGAACCTGTCTGAATCTGATTCTGAATTTGATGAGTTTTCTTTTCTCTGATTAAATTTCTTATTGCCGGTGTGGAAACCATTACTTCAACTGCGGCTATACGTTCTTTTTCTTCTATATCAAGTACAAGCTGCTGTGATATTACTCCTTCCATTACATTAGCGAGCTGGACCACCGCCTGCTGCTGCTGGTGAGGAGGGAATACGTCTATTATACGGTCTATGGTCTTTGCAGCTCCTGTGGTATGAAGCGTCGAAAAAACCAGATGCCCTGTTTCTGCAGCCGTCAGTGCTATTTCCATGGTCTCTAAATCTCTCATTTCTCCCAGAAGTATAACGTCCGGGTCCTGTCTTAAGCAGGAACGAAGCCCTGTTGCGAAGGATTTGAAATCGCTCCGGTATTCTCTTTGATTTACAATGCTTTTATTGTGCTTGTGAAGGTACTCGATGGGGTCTTCCAATGTAATGATGTGACACTTTCTTTCGTTATTGATAATATTTATCATTGAGGCAAGTGTGGTTGATTTCCCGCTGCCTGTTGGTCCTGTAACCAGTACAAGTCCTCTTTGCCTTTGTGCGAAATCATACAAAATTTCGGGCATATTGATTTCCTTCAATGTTGGAATTTCCATTTGAACAGCTCGGACTGCTATGGAATAGCTTCCTCTTTGTTTAAATATATTTATTCTGAACCGCCCTAAGTTTTGAATTGCATAGGACATATCAAAATCCCCTATTTCATCTATTTCTTTTATTTGTTCATCATTTGTTACCTGCATAACCAAATTTTCAGTGTCGTCAGGGGTCAACTTTTCACTTCCAATATTAAACAATACCCCATTTACCCTGTAAATAGGTGAACAGCCAACAGATATATGTAAATCAGACCCCTTTAAATCTATTAGCTTACATAGTAGTTCATTTATATTCATCGTTACCCCCGCTAATCTAATTTGTAAACAATTTGCGAATATTCTTCAGTTGTTGTTACTCCGGATAAGACCAATTCCCTGCAATTATCTTTCAGTGTCTTCATTCCGCCCTTTTCTGCAGCCCTGGTTATTTCATCGATATTTTTCCCGCTTTGAATTGCTTCTCTGACTGCTTTGTCTACCTTCAGGATTTCATGTATGGCGATTCTGCCGCTATAGCCAGTATTGTAACATTTAGGACATCCTCTTCCCCTTTGGAGCGTCAAATTGCCTTCTACTTCCAACAGGCTTTTTTCTATATCATTTGCTTCATATTCTGTTCTGCAGTTTGCGCAGACTCTTTTTACAAGTCTTTGTGCGACTATTCCTCTTACTGATGCTGATATTAAAAAGGGTTTAATTCCCATATCCTGCAATCTCATTATAGTTGAAGGCGCATCATTTGTATGTATGGTTGATATGACAAGGTGGCCGGTGATAGCCGCCCTAACTGCTATTTCTGCAGTTTCTTCGTCTCTGATTTCTCCAACCATTATTATATCCGGATCTTGCCTTAATATAGATCTTAATCCTGTTGAAAACAATAAGCCCGCCTTTGTGTTAACCTGAACCTGATTGATTCCTTCTATTTTATACTCTACCGGATCTTCAACCGTAATTATGTTTCTGTTCATTTTATTCAATTCATTAAGAGCAGCATAAAGTGTTGTTGTCTTTCCGCTTCCTGTTGGGCCGGTTACAAGGATTACTCCGTTGGGAGAATTTAGTATTGTGTCGAATAGTTCCATATTGCCAGGCGTAAATCCCAATTCTTTTTTGGATTTTAAAAAGTTTCCTCTGTCTAAAAGACGCATAACTATTTTTTCCCCATACACTGTGGGAAGCACAGATATACGGAGGTCTACTACTGTGTCATCTATTTTCAGTTCTATTCTGCCATCCTGCGGAATTCTTTTTTCTGCTATGTTCATACCGCCCATTATTTTCACCCTTGTGACTATGGCGGATTGGGTATGCTTTGACGGTGTCAGAATTTCCTGTAAGTCTCCATCCACTCTTACTCTTACTCTTACTCTGTTTTCCAGAGGTTCTATATGTATGTCGCTTGCTCCCATTTTCAATGCTTGTCTTATAAGCGAGTTAATTAGTCTTACAACAGGTGAGTTGCTTACGTTTATGTCTGTTTCTTCATCTATGGCATCAATATCATCATACAGAAGGTTTTCTTTGTTGAAATCTTCGACTGCCTTTTCAGCGCTTCTCCTGCCCATATATTTTTCTATGGCGTTGTTAATCTGACTCTTGGTTGATAAAACGATTTCAGCCTTTTTTCCTGATTCCATTTCAATATCTTCAATATCAAAAATATTCAGAGGTTCACTCATGGCTACAATAATTCTATCGTTTATTATTTTTATGGGTATGGAATTTGTTCTTTTCGCAAGTCTTTCTGATATTAATTTTGTTGCATCTATATTAACATGGTAATTGTCTAAATTAACAATATCTAAGCCTAATTGTTCGGACAGTGTGCGCATAACTGTCGTCTCATTTAAAAAACCCTTTTCTATCAGTATTTCACCGAGCTTTTTACCGCTTCCTGCCTGCGATTTCAAGGCTTCATTTAACTGTTCACGTGTTATTTCTTTTTTTTGCAGAAGAATATCTCCAAGTTTTGCAGTCTTGCTGTATTTGTTCATAATTTCTCCTTTATTCAAAAATAACACAAATTATATTACTTTTTGTAATATTTTGCGAATTATGTTTAAATTAATTATATTTTAGCAAATGAATTTTGTCAATTCAAACTTAAATTATTAACGCTATTTTTCTTTTATTTTTCAATATTAGTACAGTTTATTGGAAACTAGCGTCTGCAGTTTTATTCAACAATATAATTCTTCATAGATAAAAGCTAATTTTGTTGCGCTCCATTTTGAACGCAAGCGAGGACTTCTTCCATAAGTTAACTTTTCCAAAAATCTTCGCTGCATCAAAATGCCATAATTAGGTTTTCGGGGGATAACCATTATGTATTATAAGTATATATGTAAGCTATTACATATTTAATATTTATCAGTTTTATTATAATTTCATTTCAATTATATTTTAATTACAAAAAGGAAGCAGCCGTTTTAACGTCTGCTTCCTTTACAATATTATAATATTACTTATTTTTTCTTTGCTTGTCCTTTGTTACAACACATGTTCCGCTTGCTCTGCACACTACTATAGGCTCTTCCAGAAAATCACATGCTGAATCGTTTATATCTTTTCTTGGTACTATAACTTTTCTTGCTTCAAATTTCATTTTTCTTGACGAATTTCCCAATGAAACAATTTCTCCTTCAGCTTCGATGTAATCTCCGGCATAAACAGGTGCCAAAAACTCAACATTGTCATATGCCACAAACAATCCTTCATCTCCGTCATTTCTGATTAAAAGCTCTGTAGCCACATCTCCGAAAAGTCCCAGCATTCTGGCGCCATCCACCAAATCTCCGCCATAGTGTGCATCATGTGCGCTCATTCTCATTCTAATTAATGATTTCATTTTTTACCTCCAAAATTTTTTTACCTCTTGCCACTTGCCCTGTGACAAGCTTATTTTAGCACTGATTCTTAGAATTGTCAATTTTAATCATTTTATTTATACTTATACCGAAATTCGAACCAGAGGCACAGCTCAGAGGTTTAAAAAAAAGACACCCTAAAGCGTCTCTTTTTAGTATTAATAATTTAATCCTTAAATGCGTCCTTCATTTTGCCGAAAAAGCCTTTTTTATCATCTTTGTCCTGCTGCTCCCCCATTTCCTGGGCGAACTCCTGCAATATAGTCTTTTGTTTGTCTGTAAGTTTTTTTGGCACTTCTATTTTAACTCTTACATACTGATCGCCTTTACCGGCTCCTCTTAGGTTTTTAATACCTTTGTTTTTCAGTCTGAATACAGTTCCTGTCTGAGTTCCTTCAGGCACTTCGTATTTTACCTTGCCTTCGATAGTGGGCACCTGGATTGAACCGCCTATTGCCGCCTTAGCAAACGAAATGGGTATTTCACACCATACATCGTTTCCGTCTCTTTCAAAAATTTCATGTGGCTTAATGTTAATATATACATATAAATCACCGGCCGGACCTCCGCGCTCACCATGGTTTCCTTCGCCTCTCAGAGGTATTACCGAACCCGTATCAACACCTGCTGGGATGTTGATTGAAAGTTTTCTTGATTTTTTTTCTTTTCCGGTTCCCTCGCATGATGTGCATGGTTCTTCAACAACTTCTCCGGTTCCGTTGCATGTTGTACAAATCTTTGTGCTTGCAAATTGCCCGAAAGGTGTTCTTTGAACAGTCCTTATGCTTCCTGAACCGTTGCATGTAGGACACGTTTTTTTGCTGGTTCCTTTTTTAGCTCCTGAGCCGTCACATACATGACATTTTTCTATACGGTTTATTTTTATTTCCTTTTTGGTTCCGAACGCTGCTTCCTCAAATTCTATGTCAAGTTTAATTTTAAGATCTGAACCTGCTTTCGGACCTGTTCTCTGAGCTCTTTGACCAGTACCTCCAAAGCCTCCTCCGAAGAAATCGCCGAATATGTCTCCGAATATATCCCCAAAGTCATTAAATCCGGCACCTCCGCCGCCAAAGCCTGCGTTTTGATCAAATGCAGCATGACCGAACTGATCGTACTTGGCCCTTTTATCTGGATCGCTGAGAACTTCATATGCTTCATTTACTTCCTTGAATTTTGCTTCCGCTTCTTTATTGTCAGGATTTAAATCCGGATGGTATTGTTTTGCAAGTTTTCTGAAAGCTGATTTAATTTCATTGGCATCTGCAGTCTTGCTGATTCCCAGTATTTCGTAATAATCTCTCTTTGCCATTGTCTCACCGCCTTGCTTCTTGTATTTTAAAACATGAAATTAATGTCCTTACATTAACCAAGCTAAACCCCACCAGGATTTAGCTTAGCAATAACATACTTATTATATATGAAAATTTATTACTTTTCAAGAATTCTCTTTATTTATCGTCATCGTGGATTTCTTCAAAGTCTGCGTCTACAACATTATCATCTTCCGGAGCTGAACCCTGGTTAAAGTCAGGATCTGCCTGAGGTCCTCCTTGAGCACCTGTCTGAGCATAAAGCTTCTGTGCAAGATCATTGAATACTTTTGTCAATTTCTCGGTTTTATCCTTCATTTGATTTGCGTCATTGCTTTCAATTGCTTTTTTTAACTCATCTGCTGCTGCCTGAGCTGATGCTTTTTCTTCTGAAGAAATTTTTCCTTCTAAGTCCTTTAAGGTTTTTTCTGTCTGATATAGCAATGTATCTGCATTATTTCTTATTTCAATTTCTTCTTTTCTCTTCTTATCTTGATCAGCGTATTGTTCAGCTTCTTTTACTTTTCTTTCGATTTCATCATCTGACATTTTTGTTGATGCAGTAATCGTGATTTTTTGTTCTTTTCCTGTGCCTAAATCTTTGGCACTAACATTAACGATACCGTTGGCATCAATGTCGAATGTTACTTCTATTTGCGGAATTCCTCTAGGAGCAGGCACAATTCCCGACAATTGGAATCTTCCCAATGTAATGTTGTCTGCGGCCATTTGTCTTTCACCCTGCAATACGTGAATATCAACTGCGGGCTGATTATCTGCTGCTGTTGAGAACACCTGGCTCTTCTTTGTAGGTATTCTTGTATTTCTTTCTATTAATTTTGTAAATACTCCGCCTAATGTTTCAATACCTAATGACAATGGAGTCACATCAACCAACAATATGTCAGTTCCGAATTCTCCTGTCAATACTCCGCCTTGAATAGCTGCTCCCAATGCAACGCATTCATCAGGGTTAATTCCTTTGTGCGGATCTTTACCTGTCAATCTTTTTACCGCTTCCTGAACTGCCGGTATTCTTGTAGAACCTCCAACAAGCAATACCTTGTCAATATCATTAGCTGCTAGTTTTGCATCTGACATAGCTTTTTTAACAGGTTCAACTGTTTTTTCCACTAAAAATGCTGTAAGCTCATTGAATTTAGCTCTTGTAAGGTCCATGTTCAAATGCTTTGGTCCTTCCTGAGTTGCTGTGATAAACGGCAGATTGATGTTTGAAGTCATTGCGCTTGACAATTCCTTCTTTGCTGTTTCTGCAGCTTCCTTCAATCTTTGGAGCGCCATCTTATCTTTTCTCAAATCAACTCCGTTTTCTTTCTGGAACTGATCTGCTAAGTAATCCATTATAACCTGGTCAAAGTCATCTCCACCCAGCTTGTTGTTTCCTGCTGTTGCTTTAACTTCGAATACGCCTTCACCTATTTCAAGAATAGAAACGTCAAATGTTCCCCCGCCAAGGTCATATACCATAATAGTCTGCATATGGTCTTCTTTGTCAACACCGTATGCCAATGCGGCAGCTGTCGGTTCATTTATGATTCTTTTTACTTCCAGTCCTGCTATTTTTCCTGCATCCTTAGTCGCCTGTCTCTGGCTGTCTGAAAAGTAAGCAGGAACAGTGATAACTGCTTCTGTAACTGTTTCACCCAAGTAGCTTTCTGCATCGGCTTTTAGTTTTTGCAGTATAAATGCTGATATTTCTTGTGGTGTGTATGATTTTCCGTCAATATTTACCTTATGGTCAGAACCCATGTGTCTTTTTATCGATGAAATAGTTTTGTCAGGGTTTGTTACTGCCTGTCTTTTAGCAGTTTCTCCCACTAATCTTTCTCCGTCTTTTGTAAATGCAACTATTGAAGGAGTCGTTCTTTTACCTTCCACATTTGCTATAACAACGGCTTCTCCGCCTTCCATAACAGCAACACAAGAGTTTGTTGTTCCTAAGTCAATTCCTATAACTTTACTCATTCTTTTCCTCCATATATATTTGAATATAATTTTTTTATTTATTTGCTTTTTATGTGCGTAGTCTCGTTCACCAATTTATTTGCTCGCTGCCGCTCACATAAGTTGGGAACTCGTTGCGAAAGACCTACCGCTATTTTTCAGAAAAAACACTCTGAAAAATAGGGTTAGGGCTTCTTATTTTCTGCAGATTCTTACCATTGCGGGCCTGATACATTTGTCATTAACAGTATAGCCCTTTTGCAATACATCAATTATAATTCCATCTTCGTGTTCATCGTTTGATTCAAACGCTACACCGTAATGTACATTGTGATCAAAAGGCTTATGCAAGGACTCTACTTCTTTTAACCCCTTTTTTTCAAGGATTCCCATCATCTGAGTATAAACCATCTGAACACCTTCTTTGAAAGAACTGTCTGCTGAATTATCCGCAGCCAATGCTCTTTCAAGATTATCAACAACAGGCAGCAAATCTAATATTAAATCTGAAACTGCACTGCCGTAGGTACTTGCTTTTTCCTTTTCTGTTCTTGCTTTATAATTTAGGAAGTCAGCCTGCAATCTCAATAATCTGTCGTTCAGATTTTTAATTTCTGCATTGGCTGCATCATCTTCCTGCGCATCATTTGTTACTTCGGCTTCGTTTGTTTGTTCATTATTGTTTGATTCAGAAGCTGACTCATTTGCTTCATTTTGAGCTTCTGTTTTTTCTTTTTCATCATTTAGTTCATTTTCTTTTTTAAAATTTTCTTCATCATGCTTTTTAGCCCTAGCCATTTCTTCACTCCTTATTTTCCTCGTCAAAGTTTTGACTTATTATTTCATTCATTGCCTCAGACATTGATTTGACTGTTGATATAACCTTACTGTAATCCATTCTAGTAGGTCCAATTACTCCAATTTTACCAATGAGCTTGCCGTTTAACTTATAAGTAGCTGTTATTAAACTACAGTCTCTAAGCTGTTCATATTCATTTTCGCGGCCGATGCTTATGTCTATGTCGCTTCCTCCTGTAAATTGGAATAATTTCGCCATGCTGTCCTTGTCTTCAACAAATGAAATAAATTCCCTTGCTTTAACAACGTCATTATATTCCGGCAAATCTAAAATATTTGTTAATCCATCCGAATATACATTGAAGTCTTCAAATTTGCCTATTTGATCCACCAAGAACGGCAACAGCTCCACCAATGATTCACTGCTGCTTTCTCTTAAATGGTAAAGCTGTTGTATTAAACTATCCTTAATTGAATCTATATCTTCTAATTTGTATCCCTGAAGCTTTTCTGACAGTGATGATGATATTCTCTCCATTTGGTCAAAAGGTATGGGACTGTTTAATCTTAGCATTACTTGCTTTACTATATTGCTTTGTAACACTAATATCAAAAGTATCTTTCTGTCAGTAACAGGCACCAGCTGAATTCTTTTAATCGAAGACTGTTTCAGCTGCGGAGATACTATGAATGATGTATATTTGGTAAACTGAGAAAGAATTCTAACCGAGTTTTTAAATACCGAATCCATTTCATTAGCTTTGTCTTCTATGATATTTCTTAATTGATCTATATTAGCATTAGTTGATCCCAGTACCTTTTTCCACAGGTCGTCAACATAATATCTGTAAGCTTTGTCTGTTGGTATTCTGCCTGATGAAGCATGAGGCTGGATTAAAAAACCCATTTCTTCCAAATCAGACATTTCATTTCTGATTGTGGCCGGGCTTACGCCAAGCTCGTATTTCTTTGAAATTGTCCTTGAGCCGACTGCTTCTGCATTATCTATATAGCTGGAGATAATTGCTTTTAAAATTTTAATTTTTCTCTTATCCAAAGACATTTCATTCACCTCTTTGTTAGCACTCTCCTCGGTCGAGTGCTAAATCTATATGTATAATTTACTACTTTACAATTATTTTGTCAATAGATATTATTAAAAATTTTAACAGTATGATTGACACAAGAAGCTGTTTTATATCTTTCTGAACAAAGTGAAGAATCTCATTATCAGGTACCGCCGGTCAGAGATTCCCGCAATCTGCCTCATCATTATATTTGCTCCCTACAGTCGCATATATTAAACCAGATTTTGTTTATTCCATAAATTCTTCGATTACATAATTAGATATATCCATTCCTTTTTCAGTCAGACGAATATTATCACCCTCAACTTCCAGCAAGTTATTTTTAATTAAATAATTAATCTGCATTGAATATATTTTTTTGAAATCTGCTGAGAATATATTATTAAAATCTTTCACATTCAGTCCTTCTGTTAACCTCAGACGGAGCATAATATATTCAAACATCAGATCATCTTTTCCTAGTTCCTCAAGTATTATTCTTTCAAAATTCCTTGAATTGCCGCATTCACAATATAATTTCAAATCGGATGGATTGCTGTACCTTGTATTATTGAGGAACGAATGTGCGGAAGGCCCCAAGCCTATGTATTCTTCCTGATTCCAATATTTCAAATTGTGCCTGCATTCAAATCCTGCCTCTGCAAAATTTGAAATTTCATACTGGAACAGGCTGTTTTTTGCCATTACTTCTCTTCCCGCATAATACATATCCCTTTCGTATTCTTCATCGGGCATGATTATTTTATTGTTTTTCTCCATCGCATACATGGGTGTTCCCTTTTCAAGCTTTAATGAATAGAAAGATATATGCTTAACACCTCTTTCAATTATTTTATAAAGGGTGTCTTCTATATCTTTTACAGTTTGACCGGGAATATTAAACATAATATCCGCATTAATATTTTCAAAACCAATGTTTTTTGCTCTGTCTATAGCTTCCAGGGCTTCAAGGCTGTTGTGAATTCTGCCGATTTTTTTTAGAATTTCATCGTTCAACGATTGAATTCCTATACTCAGTCTATTGATTCCTATTTCTTTATATCCCTTTAATTTTTCCCATGTTAAT
Source organism: Firmicutes bacterium UBA3553 (assembly GCA_002381185.1). Classification (GTDB taxonomy): domain Bacteria; phylum Bacillota; class Clostridia; order Tissierellales; family Sedimentibacteraceae; genus Sedimentibacter. The sequence goes on from DFOA01000057.1 coordinate 103,815, forward strand.
GTGTTTGGATTTGCTTCCATGCTTATTTCGGACTGCTTTTCAATTTCAAGTATATCGCTTAAGCCTTCTTTTATTCTGCTCAAATTTTCAGGCTTAATAATTGTGGGAGTTCCCCCGCCGAAAAAGATGGTATCTGCTTTGTATTTACCCTTTAATTTATCTCTGTAACCTTTTATTTCATTTATAACTGCTTCTATATATTTATCTTCTGATTCATCATTCCAATTAACTGAATAAAAATCGCAATAATTGCATTTCTGTCTGCAAAATGGGATGTGAACATATATTCCAAGATTTTTCATAATACCTCGTTAACATAATGGATTTAATCATAGCTGAATATTCACAGGCTTCATCACCGATTTGCCTGCCCCCTCTCAGTCACACAAATCGTGATTGTGCTGCAAGGGATAATAAAAGGAGCTGATTGCCAGCTCCGATTATATCATGACTAATTTAATTATACAATTTATTATTTAATCAGGCTACCTTTGATGATTTTTCATAAACTGACCTGTCTAATTCTCCTTCAGTTGCTGCCACAATTACTGTACATGCAGCATCTCCGGTGATATTAATCATAGTTCTCATCATATCAAGAATTCTGTCAACTCCTGCTATTAGGGCGATACCTTCAATTGGAAGTCCAACTGACTGCAAAACCATACCAAGCATAATCATACCTGCTCCGGGAACTCCTGCTGTTCCTATAGAAGCTAAAGTCGCTGTCAAAATTATTGTAAGCTGGGCACTTAATGGTAATTCAATACCATAAACCTGAGCTATGAAGAATGCGCAAATGCCTTGATAAATTGCTGTTCCATCCATGTTAATAGTTGCTCCCAGCGGTAAAACAAAACTGCAAATTGATTTAGACGCCCCTAAATTTTCTTCGCATCTTTTCATGTTAATAGGCAATGTTGCGGAACTGCTTGCAGTAGTGTATGCAAATACCATCGCCGGAGCTACTCCCTTAAAGAATTGAAGCGGAGATATCTTCGCAAATATGTTGACTGTTGAGGAATAAACCAAAATAGCGTGTAATGCGCAGCCGGCATACACTACAATTATCAGCTTAAGTAACGGCAGGAGAACTCCAGGTCCGTTTACGGCAACTACCGGTGTAATAAGCGCGAATACTCCTATAGGAGCAAATTGCATAATAACTGCAATTATTTTATACATTACTTCCGCAAATGAATCAAAGAAATTAAATAAAATCTTTCCCTTCTCTCCAATGCCTATAATACCTGCACCAATAATCAATGCAAATGCTATAATCTGGAGCATATTACCATCAACCAATGCCTTTAAAGGGTTTGAAGGTATAATATTCAAAAGTGTGTCTATTACATTTGGTGTCTCAGGAATGGGAACATTTGCATCAACAGGTATACTGAATCCTCCGCCTACATTTGTCACATTAGCTAAAATTAATCCGATTGTCACAGCAAATGCAGTGGTAAGCATATAGTAAGCTACTGTCTTGCCCCCGATTCTTCCAAGTTTTCTGACATCATCCATGCTGCATGCACCAACCACCAGTGAAGAAAATACCAGCGGTACTATTACCAGTTTAATCAGATTTAAAAACAATGTACCGAACGGCTTAATATAATTGTTTGCAAAATCAGGGTTTGGCTGAAGAATAATTCCTAAAACAATACCTAATGCCAAACCGATAAAAATCTTGGTTGTTAATTGCAATTTTTTCATTCTTGTTTCCTCCTTTTTATTAATTAACCTAAATAATATTATACCTGATTTTATTAATTTTGTCTTCCCTTAATTTTCTTAAATAAACAAAATTAATAACATAAATTCTTTATATTATAAATATATAACATAATTAATAATAAATACGTCATACTTTTAAAATTATCAATTTTATTTAGGTGAAACTAATAAAAAACCTTTTAAATCTCAGAATTATGCTGGATAGGACCAACCAACCTTTTTTCAGAAAAAACCGCTCTGAAAAACGTAATTAGTGATATAAAAAAAACTGCTTAAAAGCAGCTTTTACTCCATTTCATTACAGGCATACATAACAACTGATGACGCAACAACTCCAGCAGTTTCTGTACGCAAAATTCTTTTTCCTAGTGTTACAATGTGTGCCCCGGCCTCTTTGAACATTTCGATTTCTTTTATATCAAATCCACCCTCAGGTCCTATTATTATGTAATAATCTTGTTTGGTTATTGATAATACATCCTTTAATATTTTCATGTCTTCAAGCTCATATGGAACTATTATTTCAGCATCTTCATTTTTAAGCCTTTCAACAAGCTCCTTTACAGTTACAATTTCCTCAACCGTAGGAATGATGTTTCGTTTGCTTTGCTTAGAGGATTCTTTTGCAATCTTACGCCATCTATCGAGTTTTTTCTGTTCCCTGTCCTTGTCGTTTAGCTTTACAACTGTTCTTTCAGTTATTAAAGGAATGAAGCTTTTTACCCCCAGCTCGACATTTTGCTGGATTATTGTTTCCATTTTCGTCTGTTTAGGAATCCCCTGAACCAACGTTATATTTATTTTTGATTCATTGTTTATGTTTATTTTTTCTACAATTTCACACATAATTTCATCTTTGTCTATTTCAATTATTTCCGCTTTAAACTCACTGCTTTCAGTTACAACAGAAATAAATTGACCTTCTTCGGCACGAAGTATCGTTTTTAAATGCTTCGCATCTCCCCCGATTACTTTAACAGTATTATTTTTTATATTATCATCAGCACAAAAATATCTGAACATAACTCTCCTCCATCGCTCATCAATTGCTAATCCATCTCTTATCTATTGCCTATGCATTGTACCTGGCTGTTATGCTTACCCATTCTTCGCTGTTATTTATCTCTAAAATTTCTAATCCAAGAGCTTTGAAATCTTCAACCACATCATTTACATATTTCTTTATTATACCGGAAGCAATAACAAGGCCTCCCTTTTTCAAAAACTTAGGAAATGTAAAACTCATTCCCATTATTATCTGAGCAATGATATTAACCGCAATCATGTCATATCTATTGCAGCCTATGGCATTTTGGAGCCCTTCATCTCCTGTAACGTCACCGCAGTATACAGTGAATCTGTCTTCGTAAATATTGTTTAAAGCTGCATTTTCCTTTGCCGTTCTCACCGCGTTTTCATCTATGTCAACACCTGTGGCTTTATCTGCGCCGAGCAGAATAGAAGCAATTGACAATATACCGCTGCCGCAGCCCATATCCAGCACTTCTGTTCCTGCCTTCATGTGCTTTACTAATTGCTCAATACAAAGCCGTGTTGTATGATGCTGCCCTGTTCCAAAGCTCATGCCGGGATCTATTTCAAGAACTGTTTTACCATCTGAAGATTCTGTTAACTCTTCCCATGATGGCTTAATAATTATTTTATCGGAAACAGTGAATGGTTTAAAATACTGCTTCCAGTTGTTAGCCCAATCCTCATCATTTAAAATCCTTGTTTCTATCTTTAAACGTCCTAAATCTGTTTCCTTAAATTCTTCTTTCAAGCCTTCAATAAACTTTTGAATTTCTATTAGCGATTGCTTACCTTGATTGTTATCTGCCAAGTACACTTTAATACAACTTTCGCACTCTTGCATTTTTGCAAGTTCTTCATCAAAGTAATCCCAGTTTAATGTTTCGTTATGTAAAAAGTCTTCAAATACGCTTGCGTCTTCTATTACGGCATCATTAATGCCGATTTTTAACAATGCACCATTTATAATTTCTATACCATCTGTTGTTGTATATATTGTAACTTCAGTCCAGTTCATTTTTCCTCCAATAAAATTAAACATTTTTACAGCATTATTTATTATAATCTAACATGTAAATTTTATCAACGAAAAAAGCACTATAATTAATAGTGCTTTGATTATTGACAAGCTCTTTTAACAACATCCAAGCGCAGTGAAGAGTAGCAATTGCACCCTCACAATTATTCCATTACTTGTATTTCATAAGTTATAGGAACAGCTTTATTAAGCATTGCGGCAACACCGCAGTATTTATCCATGGAAAGTTTCACTGCTCTCTCTAAATTATTGTAAGGGAGGTCTTTTCCCTTAAACTTATATATCAATTTAATGTAATTATAAATTTTAGGATCTTCATCTCTTGTTTCTGCTTCGACTTCTACATTGACATCTTCAATATCAAGTCTCATCTTTTTAGTAATCATCATTACATCGATTCCCGAGCATCCAATAAGCCCTGCCAGCAACAATGCCTTTGGACTCGGACCATAACCGTTGCCCCCATTTTCCGGTGTAGCATCTGTTATTACAGTATGACCGTTTATTTGCATTTCAAAAGCCATATTGCCTTTCAATTTAGCATTTATATTAGTTTTATTCATGTACTTCTCCTTAATGGTAATATTATACATCATTATATATTATTAAGCTAATATTTTCAAATACAAAAATTAACTTTTGACGTATCGGGCCCAATTATGCTGATAATGACGGATGTCGCACAAAGATAGATTATTTTATTGCTAATTTGTCACTGTAATATGAGGCAATATCGTGAAAATCAGTCTGAAACGCTATAAAAAGCTCCACTGCCTGGGGATCAAAATGAGTACCAGCACCTTTTAAAATTATTTCTGCAGCTTCTTCATGAGGACATGCTTCTTTGTATATGCGCCTGCTTGTCATGGCATCATAGACATCCGCAATTGCCATTAAGCGTGCCGACACAGGAATTTCTTCGCCCTTCAGACCCTGTGGATAGCCGGAACCATCCCAACGCTCATGGTGAGAATAAACAACTTCAGAAATAAACTGAATTTGTTTGTCATTATGACCCAGGATATTTTTGCACGATAGCAACATATCTCTGCCGATTGTTGTATGTGTTTTGATGATATCATATTCATCCTGTGTCAATTTCCCTGGCTTAGCAAGAATAGAAGGGGAAATGCCCAGTTTCCCCAAGTCATGAAACAATGCCGCATTCGAAATCATCATATTATTTTCAATTGAGAGATCATCCGAATATAAATCTCGCTTCAATGCTTCATCCACTAATGTTTTTAGCATGAATTTGGTCCGCATCGAATGTCTGGAGCTGCATCCTGTCAGATGGCGCATTACCATTGAACTTAAAAATATACATGCTTCTTGTTTGGCAGACATATGATGATATAAATTATAGTCTTCCAGAACAATTTGCCTTCTGTATTCAGGCGGTCTTGATAACCGGCTTATTGCAGCTTTAAAATTTCGATTCTGAATTCCGTTATCGCATGAAAGAACCGTCACATTGAATAAATTTTGGAGTTCATCAATAAAATTTAATTTTTTTGTTAATTTGTACTTAATGACAAGTAATGTAAAACCTTTTTTATTCATGGATGATCTCCCAAATTTTAAATTGCCGCATTTGGATTATCAGATGCATATTCATAATCAACTGATTTATTTCTAAGCTTGAACTGCTCTATAAGTTTACGCAATGACTCTGCCAACCCGGACAGTTCTTCACTGGATGCAGCACTCTCCTCAGCAGTGGCAGAGTTGTCCTGAACCACAGATGAAATCTGCTCTATTCCGGAGTTTGTCTGACTTAGCGCCACAGCCTGTGAATTGGATGCATCCGCAATTTCATTGACAAATTTAGCTACAAGCTCCGCCTTTTTTTCAATTGTATCCAACGACTGCTCTGTTTGAGCTACCATTGTAGTGCCGTTTTCAACCGCCAGAAGCGCATTTTCGATTAACTGCGTTGTGTCTTTTGCAGCATCTGCACTTTTCGACGCAAGATTACGAACTTCTTCTGCTACCACTGCAAAGCCTTTACCCGCGTTCCCTGCCCTTGCCGCTTCAACTGCGGCATTTAAGGAAAGTATATTAGTTTGAAATGCTATGTCATCGATAGTCTTGATTATGTTTCGTATCTGATTTGATGCCCTGGTTATATTATTCATAGCTTCTACAAGCTGCATCATTTGACGGTTTCCGTTTTCAATTTCAGCAGAAGTTTCAGAAACCATTGCATTTGCCTGCTGTGCACTTGCCGCATTTCTGTTGACCTGATCGGTAATTTCAGTAATTGTTGCCACCAGCTCCTCTATAGAGCTCGCTTGTTCAGTAGCCCCCTGTGAAAGCATCTGGGAAGCTGCTGCTACCTGGTAAGAACCTGCTGCTACCTGCTGGGATGACTGATTTATCTGAAGAAGCGTAACATTCATAGAATTAAGAATGTTTTCCATAGAACTTTTAATAGGAGCAAAATCCTTTTTATATTCCATGTCAACTGTAACCGTCATATCACCATCTGCCATCCCTTTAAGCACTTCTGAAATATTTAATATGTATCCCCTGAGATTGCTGATAAGCTTACGGACACTATCCGCTAAAGAACCCAATTCATCCTTGGATTCATATGTGACGATAGCGCTTAAATCACCTTCTGCCAGAAGTTTTGTGGCTCTCTCGATTTCATAAACAGGTTTGGTAATACTCCTTACAATATAAATAACAAGTACAATAATAACTGCAAGTGCAACTACAAAAAAAGCAACCAGAGTAATATAGGCAAGTTCTTCAGCTGATTTTCCGCTATTATAGAAATTTACTCCTAATTCGTCAGCAGACTTTCCAATTTCATCTGACTTTGTCCTAAGAGCCGCTGCAATGGGTAATAGTTGTTCTTATAAATTACACGCGCCTCCCCTGACTTCCCGCTTTTAACCAGTTCCACAATCTGCTGCCTGTATCCAGCCCCTTCTTTTACATCCAATTTTATTTGCTCTAACCGCTCCTGGCTTTCTTCTGTAAGAAGATTTTCTTCCAATGTTATTATTTCACCGTTTAATTCTTCCAACAGGCTGTTCATATCTTGAATATACATATCAATATCCGAAGAGTCTTCGGTCATTAATAATATGTCCTTTTCAAGTCCTTGAAGTATACGTCTCATACTCATAGATGCATTAGATGTAGCGTACGGTCCTTCATAAAAGGTTTTAAAATTTGAAGACAGAGTCCTCATTCCCATAATTGCGCTTGCCATTGCCCCCACAAATAAAAGCAGCACAATTCCAAATGTCACAATCAGTTTTTTACGAATTTTAAAGTTCTTCATTTTTTCCTCCTGCAATTTTAAATTTATGACTGTTTTGATGCTTATGAACATTTAATTCATAATTAAGTAAAAGTATTTCATCTGTTTCATAAAGCAAAATAGCATTGCTTTTATACTACTATCCCCTATATATACATAAGCAACATTTCTACAATTTTGTTTCATTCAATGAGGCCTATATAACTTGATTTTGCTTGCTTTTCGCAATTTAGATATTATATATGTTTTGCATATTTGCGATATATAGGTTATTATGTAATACTATATTATAAATATATAAGGGAGCCATGCTATGACAGTTCAACCGATTCGAGACATGAAAAAAATAAAACAGATGTATAACTATCTGGCGAAACACAATCCTAAGTATGCTGTTCTTTTCAAAATGGGAATTAATACAGGATTGCGCATAAGTGACATTATTCCGATTAAAATCAGTGATGTATATCGAAATGATTTTAATTTCAGAGAACATTTGATTATAATTGAACAAAAAACCGGGAAAGAAAAGCGCATTAAAATAAATGACACCTTAAGAAAATGTTTAAATGAATACGTAAAGGAATTCAATTTAAGTTATAATGATTATCTGTTTCATAGCAGGAAGGGAGGTCATTTGGGGCGTGTCCAGGTCTACAAGGTTATGACAGAAGCTGCTGAAGTCCTCGGAATAGAAAACTTCGGAACGCATAGCCTGCGTAAGACATGGGGTTACTGGACTTATAAATTATCTAAATTTAACATCGGCCTGATTATGGACACTTTTAATCACAGCTCCCAAGCCGTAACCCTTCGATACATAGGTATTAATCAGGAACAAAAAGATGAACTTTACTCAATTGTACAGCTGTAATATTGTACCATTTGCTACAAAAATCGATAAAAAGCGACAAGATTTTACAGAAATTATTGACAACCTTTCACTTGGCATATATAATCATAATGTANNAACAAAATTGTAGAAATGTTGTTTCATTTTGTTATTGGGAATAATAATATGCAAACAGTACTATTATATATCATCTTTTACACTATAATTACCCTTTATTATTTTCTGAAATTATTCTTATATTATACATTACATAGCGTTATAAATCAATAATTTTCATTGTAATTTCAATACTTCCATTAAATATGCGGCACATTTTGCTGTTTATGCATTTCGATGAATACAGTGGAACAGCAGACTGTTTAATCTGCTGTTCCACTGAGTTTTTCATTACAAATCTTGAATATTCTATATTAGACCATAATCTTAAAGGAAATTTTCTTGTTTTTCTTAAATATTGGTAATATTTAAAAAGAAAAATCCTACCATTTTGATAGGATCTTTTTTTTCTTAATGACTAATTCAATATTAATTAATTTAGTCCTTCTATTACCTAAATAGATATACTGTTAAATAAAAAAAATAAGCACCTGTGTAAGCATGTGCTTTTTTTATGGTGCACCGTGAGGGATTCGAACCCACGACCTTCCGGTTCGTAGCCGAACACTCTATCCAACTGAGCTAACGGTGCAAGGTTTTTGGAGGCGCCATCCAGATTTGAACTGGAGATCTAGGTGTTGCAGACCTGTGCCTTACCACTTGGCTATAGCGCCTCGATATTAATTTATTGGGGTGAATAGTGGGAGTCGAACCCACGACCTC
>DFOA01000061.1 GCA_002381185.1 Firmicutes bacterium UBA3553
ACTGGTCCTATCGGTCCTACTGGTGACACTGGTCCTACTGGTCCTACCGGCGACACTGGCCCCGCAGGCCCTGCAGCACCGGCATTTAGCCCAGTTTTTATTGATAGTAAATGGACTAGCGGCGAAGCATCGACTCTGTCGAATAGAAGTTCTGTTCCCTTTGACACAATTCGTACAAACGAGAGAGCACTTTCTTATAAGCTGAACTCCGGAGAATTTATTATAAGTGAAACGGGATACTATTTGGTAAACTGGTGGGTAGCTGTAGACGGAGCACAGGCTTCTAAAACAATTGTTTTTGATCTTTTGTTAAATGGTGTTACGATATCTCAGACGGCTTCTCCAGTTGTATCCACTCAGGTTTTCGGAACAGCTTTAATTGAAGTTGCCACAGCTCCATCCACATTGAAATTGGTCAATAATACAGGTGATGACATCAATATACCTAAGATGTCACCACAAGGAAATATTACGATTATAAGAATTTCTTCATTGTCATAATGGTGACTTCGCACAATTTGTCACTATAATAACCGTCTTGTTTATATAAAGCCGGTAAAGTATTAATTACTCCAGCAAAAGCATCGCTGTTTCTATCGGCGGTACAAAAAAACCAGAAATATAAAAGAACCGCTTTTTGTCCGGATTAATAGGTGTGATAACCTCATCCACGGCAAGGGCGGTTTTTTTATGAACGCTCTTAACAGCATACTCCTTTGTAGTTGCATAATCCCAGTTTGATTATGGATAGACATACCTGATAGCCGCGTTCACAAACTCCGCAAGTCCCGGTATCGTTTTATCCAATTCTTCTTTATGATTCAAATATGCCTGTCCGATTTCGTGAAAAGCTGTATTATCACAGGGAATCAATGTATTTATAAGTTCCCTGTAAGCAGTAACCGCCTCTTTTGCCTCTAAGCTGTCCGGGCCATCCTTCATTGCCTTACGGAACTTTTGGATAACTTCCTCTCCAAGAGCAATGAGCTCACCAAAATCCACCTGCATTATTTTCGAGGCGTTTTTTATAAGAGACACATCGTTGTTGGAAAGTATGCCGCTTTTCACTAATGGAAGAAAAAAGCCGCTTTCCATTAACATTCGGATTTCATTTGCATATGTTTTCTTTGCTGCTTCAATTCTATTTTTATCAAAGTCCCTAAGCATTGAGACATCAAAATCATCATTCAATATACGGTCAACTGACAGTATCAATTTTTGCAATTGTGATTGTTTTTCTAAGAGAACTTGTTTATGCTGCCGCATTAACTCTTTTTCCATTTCCTTTGGACTTTCAAGCAGCAACCGAATGTCGTAAAGGGAAATGCCAAGCTCTTTATAAAATAAGATGTTCCACAATCGGCGCAGGCTCTCGTCATTATATTGTCGATAGCCTGATTCTTTTACCGCGCTTGGCGGTAACAATCCAATTTCATCGTAATATTGCAAAGTACGGCGGCTTACGCCGGAGAGCTTACTCACTTCATTTACGCTTTTCATTTCCGCTTCCTCTCTATTTTGATAGACCAATACTATTTGTAAGTAATTTTTTAAAAATTCTTGACTCGAACGTTGCGTTATAGTCTATGCTTTCATTATAAACAAAAAGCGGTGCTTTGTAAAGTAAAAAATGCTGGTCACAAGCGCCGCACAAAATAAGGAGGGTTTGATTATGTTAAAAATTATTAAACGCCTGTCTCCCGGCATGATGACAGCGGCAATTATTTTTCTGTTTGTTCAGACAGGCTGTATGCTGTATCTGCCATATATTACGGCAGACATCGTCAACATCGGCGTAATGGGAGGTGATGTCTCGTATGTTTGGTCAAAAGGCTTTGCGATGATTGGAGTGTCCATTTTATGTTTAGCTGGCACGGTGCTCAACATGTACCTTTTTTCAAAGATATCCTATAAGCTGGGCAGTGATTTGAGAACGGATATTTACCGCAAAACACTTAGCTTTTCAAAACATGAATTTGACAAAATTGGTACATCATCCCTTATGACACGCAGTACCAACGATGTAACTCAAGTGCAAACCTTGGTTGAAATGAGCTGTAAATACCTTATTTTTGCGCTGGCAACGCTCATAGGCGGGATATTTATGACCTATCTGCTTAGTCCCGTGTTATCCATGATTTACTTGGGCATGATTCCGTTTTTAGCGATATCATATTTCGTTATTTACCGTTTCGCGAATCCTTTGTATGCAAAGATACAGAAGCTGCTGGACAGTCTGAACCTCTTTTTCAGAGAAGGGCTGACCGGTGTAAAGATTATCCGCGCATTTTCCAAAGAAGAATGGGAGTACGAAAAATACAAAGCCGCAAATCGTGAATATACCCACACATCTATAAAAGCAGAAACTATTATGAGCGTATTCACTCCGCTCATAACACTGCTGATTAGCTTGACTGCCGTTATCATCACATGGGTCGCAGGGAAAGGCACCGCAGCCGGAACAATGGAAGTTGGCGCGATTATTGGAGCGGTAGGTTATTCACTATACATTTTAAGAGGATTCGGAATGTTGACTACCGTGATTTTAGCCGTCCCCCGGGGGCTGGTTTCGGCTAAGAGAATCAATGAAGTCCTTGACATGCCGCTAAGTATTACAAATCCACTGTCTGTCACGGGACGCGCTATTGGTCACGTAAATACACTGAGCTTTGAAAATGTCGATTTCAGATATCAAGGTGCAGAGAAAAAAACGTTGGAGGGTATTAGTTTTAATGTGCGGCAAGGACAAACGCTGGCTATTATCGGCAGCACGGGCGCAGGCAAATCATCTCTGGTCAACCTGTTATCAAGACTGTATGACGTAGAAAAGGGCTGTATCTGTATCGGCGGAACGGATATACGCGATTTCGAGCAAACAGGGCTTCATAATCTGGTCAGCTTCTCTCCGCAAAAAACTACGCTGTTTTTGGGTACTGTCCGCTCCAATATGCTCATAGGAAAACCAGACGCTACAGATGAAGAGATATGGACGGCGCTGGACATGGCTCAGGCAACAGAATTTGTCCGCGCATTGGATAATGGCCTGGACAGCGTGGTGGAAAAAGCGGGAGGGAATTTCTCCGGAGGACAAAAACAACGGCTTTGCATCGCGAGGACATTGCTTAAAAATGCCGATATTTATGTATTTGATGATTCTTTTTCAGCCCTTGATTTCAAGACTGACGCAAATGTGAGGCATGCCATGCAAAGCAAGCTGTTGGGTTCCATTATGGTTATTGTTGCACAAAGAATCAGCACAGTGATGGACGCCGATATGATTGCAGTTCTCGATAACGGAAAACTTGCGGGGCTTGGTACTCATGAAAAACTAAAAGAATCTAACCCTGTCTATCAGGAGATTATTGATTCCCAATTTCATAAGGAGGGCATTGCAATATGAACAGTAACAAAAAAGCGCCGGCGGGAGGACAAACAGCTATGGTAACACAAAAACCAAAAAATACGTGGACAGCCATAAAGCGGCTGACAGGCTATATGAAAAAAAGCAGCCTGTTAATCGTATTCACAATTATCGCAGCAATCGCTGGTACTGTCATGCAGGTATACAGTCCTAAAATGTTAGGAAACGCTACTACCATTATATTTGACGCCATTCGGCAAAACACAGGTATCGACTTTAGCAGGCTGGAAACGGTGCTGTTTATCGCTGCCTTGCTGTATGGCGGCGTATTTATCGCAACATTTTTACAGCAAAGGCTTATGGTAGTTGTTTCACAAAAGGCCACATATGCTCTGCGAAACGAACTGAAGGCTAAGATGAATAAAGTTCCGGTTTCTTATTTTGATAAAAACTCCAACGGCACTCTAATGTCGGTGGCTGTCAATGACATTGAAAATATTGTAACAAATTTGCAGCAAAGCTTAACCGAGCTGATTTCCAGCATCATTCTCATTATTGGTATCTCTTGGATTATGATCTCCATTAATCTCACACTCGCCTTGGTGACCTGCGTAATGATCCCCGGCGGTCTCTTGATTATGAAAATATTTACGCCAGTTACCAAAAAAAATACCAAGGCATACTTCAAATCTCTAGGTGAACTAAACGGACAGATTGAAGAAACCTATCATGGCTTTTTGACCGTCAAGAGCTTTAACGGCGAAAAGACAGCGATACGACAATTCGGTCAAATCAATGCAGAAATGTATAAAGCCGGCTGGAGATCAAGATTTGTCAGCGGAGTTATGTTCCACTGTATTGCATTTTTGTATAACATTATTTATGTCGTAATAGCTGTTGTAGGAGCCGTACATGTTATATCCGGAACGATTCTCATAGGGGATATGCAGGCATTCTTTCAGTATTCCACGCAGTTTTCACTGCCGTTCACCAAATTCGCGCAGCTTTGGGGCAGCATACTTTCCACAATTGCATCGGCAGAACGCGTGTTTGATATGCTTGACGAGGAGGAAATGGCGGTGTACAAAAATGAATTTCCGAATAACGACGCGGAAACCGCGAAGGTTGTTTTTGACCGTGTAAATTTCGGCTATAAAGCTGAACTGTTGATGAAAGATTTTTGCATAGAAGTGCAGGACGGGCAAATGGTGGCGATTGTCGGACATACAGGCGCCGGTAAAACTACACTTATCAATTTGCTTGAGAGGTTCTATGAAATACAGGGCGGAGGTATTCGTATTGACGGCAAGGACATTCGCAATTTTTCTCACAAAGCATTACGGCAAAGGATTGGGATGGTCTTGCAGGACACATGGCTGTTTTCCGGCACGATCTACGATAATATCCGCTATGGAAATGAGAACGCGACGAAAGAGCAGATATACTCCGCTGCAAAAGCCGCCTATGCCGATGATTTTATCGAGAAACTCCCGGCTGGCTACAATACCATATTAAACGAGGATGCCGATATTATTTCTCAGGGACAGCGACAGCTCATTACAATCGCGAGAGCTTTTGTTTCTAACCCTGAAATTCTCATTCTGGATGAAGCCACTTCCAATGTGGACAGCCGGACAGAAATGGTTATTCAAAGAGCCATGAAGCGGTTGCTCAAAGGCCGAACGAGTTTTGTTGTGGCCCACCGCTTATCCACTATTTACGATGCAGACCGAATTCTCGTGATGGACAACGGCGACATTGCGGAAACCGGGAACCACAAGGAACTTCTGGCGATGGGCGGCATTTATGCGGATATTTACAACAGTCAGTTTGAGCAAAAAAGCGTATGAAGTCCGAAGCTCCGGACGGATTTCTTGAAAAGTCTACACTGGGCAAAATGAGCGGCAGCTTTGAACAATCAGAGCTGCCGCCATTTTTATTTCTAAAACATTCATTATTACAAATTATTAATTATCTTAATTTCTTTTGATGCTTTGTTCAGTACTTCATTTCCGTTTTCGGTAACGGCTACAATATCTTCGATTCTCATTCCAAACTTGCCTGCTATGTAAATTCCGGGTTCGATACTAAAAACCATTCCTTTTTCCAGATTTCTCTTATTGCTTGCTTTTATGTCCGGAGCTTCGTGCACTGAATAGCCTATACCATGGCCTAATCTTGTTAGGAAGTATTTACCGTATCCTGATTTTTCAATTATTTCTCTTGATGCCTTATCAATATCGGGAATATATGCTCCTTCCACTGCTGCCTTTTCTCCTGCTTCCTGAGAAGCAAGCACAATTTCATAAACTTTCCTTTCTTCCTCGGTAATATCGCCCACGAACACTGTCCTTGACATATCTGCACACATATCGTTGTACTTGCATCCCCAATCAAGAACTATTACATCTTTTTCCTGAATTATTCTTTGGTCTGAATTGTAATGAGGGTATGAGGAATTAGGGCCTGAGCAAACCATTGTAAAGCCTTCTTCTGCACCTTTTTCTTTAAATATTTCATTCATTTTCCTTGCTATATCTGCTTCTTTGATTCCCGGTCTTATGAACTTCAAAAGTTCTTCGTAGGATTCATCTGTTATTCTGGCAGCTATTCTAAGATTCTCCAGTTCAACTTCATCCTTAATCATTCTCATTTCTTCCAACAGCGGTTTTCCGTTAACAAATTTAACATCAACTGCTTCCATTATTTGAAGAATCAAAAATGCTCTTTCTGTAGAGTTGACACCTATGGTTTTTCCTATCAGTCCGTTTTCTTCAAAAGCCTTTTTAACTGTATCTGTAAATACATCTCCGTCAAACCAGCCGTACACTTTTATGTCCGGTCCCAAAACAGCCTGTACTTCATCCACAGTAAGTAAATTGCATATGTAAAAATATGTTCCGTCATTTTTAATTATCAATGCCTGGAATCTTTCGCAAAGATGCGTGTTGTGACCCATTATAAATTCCATTTCTTCTGATGGAGCAATCAATATGGCATCCATTTTTTTATCATGTAAAATATTCACAAGCTTGTTTAAATACTTTTCTCTCATAACATCCCTCCATGATAACAATTGGTGAACAATTGATGAACAGTTGCTGAACATGGCTGAACAATTGTCATTACCTGTTACCTTATTTTTATTTAATAGCATTATATTCCTTTAAACCATAAAAATCAAATAATCTTACGACACCCGTAAGTATAAACTATTTTGTTGTCTTCAAAACATACCGAACATATTTTTAACGAAAACGCAAAGCGTTTCAGTTTCTAACAATAGTTCAGCTATCGTTCAGCAATTGTTCTTTACACTACCGATGGCTCAAGCAGCAAATTGCCTGTTTTAAATCTATTTAAATTAAGCATGCTCACATCTATTGTAGGTTCTTCTCCCAGTATCATTTCAGACATTACTATGCCCGTTATCGGACCGAACATAAATCCGTGACCGCTGTATCCGACGCAATAATAAAATCCTTCAACATTATCAGCTTTATCATATATTGGCTGTTTATCAGGAGTCATGTTGTAAAGCCCTGCCCACTGCCTTACTACTCTTAGTTTTGATATAGGAGGCAGGATCAAATCAATTGTCTTAGCCATTTCTTCAATAAAGTGCCAGCTGGATGTAACTCTTAAGTCTCTAGGCTCATTTTCATCTCCTCTGCCCATTATAAACGAGCCTTCGGGCGACTGCTGAACATAAAGGTTTAATCCGAAGGACATAACCATTGGGTCCTGCATGGGCTCTACAGGTTCTGTAACAAGTATTTGATGCCTTTCTGAATATACCGGAACATCCAGTCCTATCATATCAAATATGTTTTTAGAATATGCATTCGCTGCATTTACAACAATATTTGTTGAAATTAAGCCTTTGTTTGTTTCAACTCCCGTAATTTTCCCCTTTTCTGTCTTTATGCCGGTTGCTTCCGTAAATGTGTAGAATTCAACTCCAAGCCTCTTAGCTGCTTTATAATAGGCATCCGTTGTTTTAAAAGGGTTTAAAAAGCCATCCTTGCCGCAGTAAGCGGCTCCTTTCAAAACACTTGTATTTAAATGGGGAACGATTTCTTTTGCTTCCTCTAAAGAAACCATTCTCGACGGAATACCGCAAGCGTGCTGAACTTCAATATTCTTTTTAAACTGCTCAATTTCCTTATCAGTATCTGCAATCAGCAAATAACCTTTTTGTTTAAAATCAACGTCCTTGTCATATTCAAGTATTTCATTGGCATGTTCGTAAAATTCTATGCTTTTTTTTGCAATTCTGCAGTTCATTTCTGTTCCCCACTGCATTCTGACGCCTGCTCCGCATCTTCCCGTTGAACCGCTGCATATATAGTTTTTTTCCAGCACCACAATGTTTTTTACACCTTTTTTAGCCAGATTATAGGCAGTTGAACAGCCGGATATTCCTGCACCTATAATTACTACATCTGCACTACTCTTCATTTCTTCTGCCCTCCTCAGCAATTAATCCCAATTTAACACCCACCACAGGAGGTCTTGTAGTTTGGAATTTAATATCTTTTATATTTTGTCCGGTAGCATTTGCTATTTCTCTCATCACCAGCTGTCCGCAAGTCTTGCCCTGGCACGGCCCCATTCCTATACGTGTTATTCTTTTTATTTCATCATAAGTAACATATCCTTCATTAATTAAATTTCTCAATTGTTTTAATGTTACATCTGAACATCGGCAGATTATTGTATTTTCATCCATTATGCTATGCCTCCACTTTAATATTTCTTAAGTCGTACATATATTTTCTGTCAGCCTCTATAGTAATAACCGGAGTCCTGTCAAATGATTTCGGGTTTAAAATATTTAAAACCTTTACATCTGCAATATACTTGCCTTCTCTGTCCAATCCTTTGACCCTGTCTCCTTCCTTAGGGAGAGGCAGAAATTCATATGGTATTTTTATCAATACGGTTTCTTCAGATTTCGAACCATCAACTACCATTATGGCTAACCCGGGACATTTGCTTAAGCATATAGCACAGCCGGTGCAATTATCCGTATTAAGTTCCGGAATGTTATTTATATCTTCTCCCACATTGATTGCATTAAATCTGCATGCGTCCTGACATGGATTGCAGGGAATTTCCTTATAGCATTCTACAACTGCTACCGGACCTTTATTTATTCTATCTATTGAAGGAAACTTCTCCCTCACCATTTCTTTACTTGGTATTCCAGTTTTTTCGAACATTTCAACCTCCTACTATATAACTATTTGTACAATTCCTGCCAATATGTGTTTTCCAACCGGGCCTGAACGCAAATCATCTAATTGTTTTACGTAATCGCTCTTTCTTTCCTCAAAATTATATGGTGTATATCCAATTTTAGAGGCTGCGCAAAGACCTGCCAGATAACCTTCTACCATTGCGGCACTTGCTTCTTCCACACCGGTTGCATCGCCTGCAGCAAATACATTTTCTATTGTGGTTTCGTAATTTTCATTTCTTAGTGGGACAAAGCCGCTTAGCTGCGGAACATACTTCATCTGGCATCCTCTCATAGCAAGCAGTTCATTTAATGGTGTCAGTCCAACAGATATACAGATTACATCAACGTCAAATTCTTTTTCCGTGCCTTCAATAGCCTGAAATTTTTCATCAACCTCACACACTACAGCTTTTTCTACAAATTCCTTTCCTATTGCTTCTTTTACAGTGTGGGACGTCAATATAGGCACACCCATTCTTCTGATTTTAGAAGCATGCACCAGATATCCCCCTATTTTTGGGGCTGCATCTAATATTGCAGCTACTTCAACTCCTGCCTGCATCAGCTGGTAGCTAACTATGAGACCTATATTTCCTGCACCTACCATCAGAACCCTGTCTCCAGGTTTAACTCCATGAACATTCATTAATGTTTGAACAGCCCCGGCTCCATAAATTCCGGGCAAATCATTGTTAGGAAATGCTAATGCTTTTTCAAATGCGCCTGTTGCAACAATAACAGCTTTTGGCTTAATTTTGAAATAATTCTCTTCTTTGTGAAGAACAGTTATCGCTCCGTCCTCAAACATGCCTACAACAGTTGTTTCTGTCAATATCTCAACGTTTTCCTTGTAGCTGTTTAATTTCTCCAGCAGAATTCCTGATATGTCAATTCCTCTGGTTGAAGCATATTGCTTTTCTGATCCAAAAAACATATGAGTTTGTTTAACAAGCTGTCCTCCAAGATTCTTATTTCTTTCTATTACACAAACCTTTGCACCACTTTCAGCAGCACTTATTGCCGCGCACAATCCTGCGGGTCCTCCGCCGACTATAACTAATTCTGCTTCTCTCATGCTATCACTCCCCTACCTTCCTGAGTTTCAACTACCATGCCTTCCTCCAGGTCTGTCACACAAGTTTTTACGTTAGCGACTCCGTTTACTGTCATTAAGCAAGATGAGCAGTTTCCGATAGCGCAGTAAAATCCTCTCGGCCTGTGCATGAACAAGCTTTTACCAAGTACTTTCACACCGGCAGCATGCAGTGCAGCCGCTATTGTTTCGCCTTCATAACCTTCAACTGTCTCTCCATTAAACGAAAAAGCAATTTTTTTGTCCTTATGGAAGTCGAGGATTGGATGCTTTTCAATTCTCATATCTTTTCTCCCTCATTAAATTTAATTAATCAAACAATAAGCAATAAATATGCCAACGTTATCATTTTTTTAATCATTGAAATTCCCATAACAATTAAGCCATTTTATTAATATGGTCAGTGCAGCTGTCAATTTACTGACATTATGTCATAAATCTGACATGTTCGTTTTATGACACCTGTTAGTGAAGGGGCTTATACACCAATAATATCAATACCATTTATTCATTTATTCTGTTATTTATTACGATATTATTAATATCATTGAATTATCTTGCAAATTATAAGTTTTGTGATATAATACATTGTATTTTATTAGATAAATTTTTCTTTATTTATAGTGTAAGATTTTGGAGGAGAAAATGAAAATTATTATTGTCGGTGGTGGGAAAGTTGGCTACACCTTAGCACAGCAGCTTGCTACCGAGGAACATGATATAATATTGATTGACAGCGATGCAGAAGTTTTAAACCATGCTGATGAAACACTCGATATAATGTGCATCAGAGGAAACGGTGCAAGCGTAGAAATTTTAAGAGAAGCAAATATAAGCGAAACAGATTTGTTAATAGCCGTAACGGACGGTGATGAATTAAATATGATTTGCTGTGTAATCGGAAAAAAGTTAGGTGCTAAGTTTACTGTTGCCCGCATCAGGAATACTGATTATTCTAACGAATATAAAATGCTTAAGCAGGAACTTGAACTTAACATGGTTATAAATCCGGAAATGGATGCTGCGGATGAAATAGCTAGAATGATTCAATTTCCATCAGCTACAAATGTTGAAACATTTGCAAACAATATGCTTGAAATGGTAGAGTTCCGTGTCCTTGAAACAGATCCCATAGTTAATATTAAATTAATGGATTTGACTAAAAAGCTTCCATCAAAGGTGTTGTTTTGCGCAGTAAGAAAAGATGATGAAATTACAATACCAAAGGGAAACTTTACATTCTGTGCAGATGACACGGTGTATGTTATAGGTGAAAGAAAAGATATTAACAAATTCTTCAACTACCTGGGCAGAAGTTCTCACAGAGCCAAAAACGTTACCATTATCGGCGGAAGCAGAATAGCCATATATTTAGCATGGCTTTTGGAAGAACTTAACATGAACGTTAAAATAATAGAACTCAATAAAGAAAGATGTCTTCTGCTAAGTGAAATTCTTCCTAATACTTTGATCATTCACGGCGATGGCACTGATCAGGAAGTATTAGATAATGAAAATATTCAGACAGCTGATGCTACTATAGCCTTAACTGACATGGATGAAGAAAATTTAATTTCTTCATTATATGCTCATCAATGCGGTGTACCTAAAGTCGTTTTGAAAATCAACAGGCATAATTATATTCCAATTGTAAAAAGGCTGGGTTTAGACAGTATCATAAGTCCAAAATTGACAACTGCAAACAATATTTTAAGATATGTTAGAGCGTTGGACAATTCTCAAGGAATCGCAGTTGAAAAACTTTATAAAATTCTGGATGATGAAGCCGAGGTTGCAGAATTTACAGCTAAGGATTCTCCTGATTTAATAGACATAAAGCTTAAGGACTTGAAATTAAAAAAGGATATTTTGATTGCAGCCTTAGTACGCAATAAAAAAATAATAATCCCTTATGGCAATGACTGCATAAAAGAAGGCGATAAAGTAATCGTTGTTACAAAGACAGGCTTTATCAGTGATCTGAACGAAATATTGGAAAACTAACGGAGGTTATGCAGAATGAATATTAAAATTGTACTTAGAATTTTAGGTACAGTGCTTTTTTGGGAATCATTATTGATGATTCCTTCACTGATAATATCAATTTTTGATAACAGCTATGAAATTAAAGCTTTTATCATTACAATTCTTTTATGCTTTATAGGTGGATTGATATTAAAAAATCTTAAAATAAATGAAAATGAAATGAGAAAAAGAGAAGGCTACGCATCTGTTGCAATATGTTGGCTGATTATGTCTATGGCAGGCGCACTTCCCTTTTATATAAGCGGTTCAATAACTTCTTACATTGATGCTTTATTTGAAACAGTTTCAGGTTTTACAACAACCGGTTCAAGCATAGTGCGTAATATTGAAATCATGCCCAGAGGTCTTTTGTTTTGGAGAAGCTTTACTCACTGGATAGGAGGTATGGGAGTTCTCGTATTCACAATGGCACTTGTTCCTTTGATAGGAGGACGCTCGGTTTTTCTAATGAGAGCAGAAAGTCCGGGTCCCACATTCGGAAAATTAGTTCCAAAGCTTTCCGAATCATCAAAAATTTTATATATTATTTATGCCGGAATGACTGCAGTTATAGTAGTTCTTTTAATAATAGCAGGAATGCCTGTATTCGATTCATTCATACATGCATTTGGAACTGCCGGAACAGGCGGATTTTCCAACAAGGCATTAAGTGTAGGATATTACAATAATCCATGGGTTGACTGGATAATTACAATAGGCATGTTTTTATTCGGAGTTAACTTTACTTTATATTATTTATTGTTGATAAGAGGCGATTGGAAAAGTATTTTTAGAAATGAAGAGCTGCGGCTGTACACAGGATACGTATTATTAGGAATTTTGCTTGTATTTTTTAATGTACTTCCAAATTTTAATTATGATATATCTGAATCATTAAGACATTCAGCGTTTACGGTTTCAACAGTAGTTTCAACAACAGGTTATGCAACCACTGATTTTAACTTATGGCCTATGTTTTCAAAATCAATACTTCTGGCTCTCATGTTTTTCGGATCATGTGCCGGTTCAACTGCAGGCGGTGTTAAATCAATACGAATCCTGGTGATGTTTAAATCCTTGTTCCATGAAATTAAGCATACTATTCATCCAAATTCAGTTCAAACTGTAAAAGTAGACGGAAAAGCGCTTGATTCTGATACCTTAAAAAGCATACTGATTTTCTTCTTTGCTTATGTAATCATTATAGTTTTTGCAGTTATCATTGTTTCGCTGGATAATTTTGATTTTATGACTTCATTCTCTGCCGTAATAGCCACAATAAGCAACATTGGTCCCGGATTCGAGTTTGTAGGCCCTATGGGCAGCTTTGCAGATTTTTCAAACTTAAGTAAACTTGTTATGACCGCATGCATGATACTGGGAAGATTGGAGGTAATACCTGTGTTGGTATTATTTGCTCCTTCTATTTGGAAAAAACACTGATTTTTATCAAAAAAGAGTTAATTTTAGACTTCTAAACCATTAACTCTTTTTTTATTGTAATTATTTTTCTATTCCCATGACCTTATATATTTTATCAATATTGACAGATTTTCGCACACAGTCGGCTAATTTGTCATACTGGCTTTCCTTGTATTTATTAAAATCAAATTCATCCGTTTCTTCTAATGATATTCCCTTATTATCAGCTAATATTTCTACTAATGCGTTGGCAACCTGACTGTTGTCAAATATGCCGTGGAGGTAACTTCCTGCAACATTGTTGTTTACACATCCATCCTCTTTCGAATCTAATGTGTTCATGGGCAATCCTTCGATTACGTGCGAATTGCCCATATGAATTTCATAGCCTTCGACCTCCAGCCCGGAAAGTTTACTGTAAAATCCTTCTATAACGTTAATTCTGCCCGAAGATTGGACTGTTGTCTTTTCTTTTGAGAAGTCTGTAACTGTTTTTAAAAGCCCGAGACCTTTAATGCTTCCTCCTCCTTCTACACTTTCGGGATCGTTTATTATTTCTCCAAGCATCTGATACCCGCCGCAAACACCGAATACAGATTTGCCTTCCTTGGAGTGTCTTATGATTTTCGTTTCCAGACCTGATTGTCTAAGCCATTTTAAATCCTCAATGGTGTTCTTAGTTCCGGGAATAATTATCATGTCGGGCTCTCCAAGTTCCTTTACATTAGATACATACCTTAATGAAACACCATTGATTAATGAAAATATATTAAAATCCGTAAAGTTAGATATCCTCGGCAGTCTTATAACAGCAATATCAATAAGACCGCTGCCTTTACTGCCTGCTAACCTTTCTGACAGGCTGTCTTCATCGTCTATATCCACCCGCATGTATGGAACTACACCAAGCACAGGAACCTTGGTTATATTTTCAAGCATTTCAAGTCCAGGTGTCAAAAGATTTACTTCACCTCTGAATTTATTTATTACAAATCCCTTTACCCTTTCTTTTTCTTCTTCATCAAACAAAAGCATGGTTCCTGCCAAGGAAGCAAAGACACCCCCTCTGTCAATGTCTCCTACTATTATAACAGGTGCATCTGCCATTTTAGCCATGCCCATATTGACTATGTCCTGCTCCTTCAGGTTTATTTCTGCAGGGCTTCCTGCTCCCTCGATAACTATAATGTCATATTCCTCTGCCAGTGAATTGTAGGCATTTAAAATATGGGGAACCATGTCCTGTTTGTACGAATAATATTCACCGGCAGTCATATCCTTGAACACCTTTCCATTCAATACAATCTGAGATCCCTTTTCTCCTGTCGGTTTAAGCAAAATGGGATTCATTCTGACATCAGGCTCAATACCGGCCGCCTCAGCCTGCATAACCTGTGCTCTTCCCATTTCCAGACCGTCACGGGTTATATAAGAATTTAATGCCATATTCTGAGACTTAAAAGGTGCTGTTTTATAGCCGTCCTGCTTAAAAATTCTGCAAAGCGCCGCTGTAATCAGGCTTTTTCCCGCATTTGACGTTGTGCCCTGCACCATTATTACCTTTGCCATTTTCATTTCTCCCTTATGTTAGTTATGTAATCAACCAGACCTTTTTCATGCTTTCCGGTGATACTGCTTGTTTGGTGATCTGATAATACAATTAATTGTATATCTCTTGATTCTTCGTATATTTCTTTTAAAAATTCTTTGTCTATTTTTTCAATGAAATTAACTTTCCCCTGTACATCCATTCTGTGAGAAACTTCATCTGTTCCATTAATGTGTGCAAAAATCACATCGTGGTTTTTGATTTCATTTAATACGGTTCTTGCCTTTTCTTTTAAATCAGTATCCACATCCCCAGTTGCATTTTTTAAGACCGGAAGGTCCATTTTCATTGCTTTTGCAATGCCTTTTACGATTTCAGCACTGCAGACACAAGAGCAAGTTTTATTATGAATGCTGTTAAAAGACGGCAGGACAACTGATTCAGATACACCCCATGGATAAAACATATACTGTCTTCCTCTGAAAATAAATTGATTACAGCTTATAAATTCATTCAACACTTCAATTTTTTTATAGTCACTGAGAAGATCATCAATGTAAAATCCAAGGTTTTCATGAGGAGGCATTGTCGTTAATGAAAGCAATTCACTATTTTTCTTAAGCACTAAAATGTTTCTGTAATCACTCATATGATAAAATCTAACATCTTCTGTTAATTTCACGCTCTTTGCGATTTCATACATTTCCTCTTTTGCAAGTCCTTTGCCGTTGAAGGATTCAAGCAGGTTGTCTTTAACACTGATTAAGTTACATCTTAGAGCGGCTTCATCACCTTCAATTTTTATGCCTGCCGCAATTGCCTCTAAATAAGCCCTGTTTTTCGGAATTTTACTTTCTCCAACACCTAAAATGGAAAGAATGCAGCTTAAGCTGTCTGGTGCCCTATCCTCAATATAAAACTTTTTTTTGCTGTGTATACCTTTTTTTATTATTTTGTTCAATGTGGGAGTAATTGCATATTCTAAAGGAGTTTTATTGTTTAATGTAGTTATTTTTTCTTCGCTTACTCCGTCTAATATTACCAATATTGATTTCATTGCATACCTTTTATTTCTTTTAATGCGTTTATGAGCAGCCGATTTTCTTCATCTGTTTTAACGGCTATTCTGTAGTAGCTGTTGTCCAAATTCATATAATTCGAACAACTTCTGATTAATATTCCCTTTTTTAGCATTTCTTCTTTTAAATCAATATTGGCATGTATTTTAAACAATATATAATTAGCATGGGAATTATATGTCATTATATTCAGCTTGTTTAATTCTTCAATGAGATACTTTCTTTGTTTATTTATGTATTCGACAGTCTTCACTGCATATTCTTTCTCATTCAATGCCGCGACTCCTGCTGATTGAGCTATTGCAGAAACATTCCATGGCGGTCCCGATAGTTTTAATCCTTCTATGAGTTTTTCATTAGATGCCATGCAGTAACCAAGACGTATGCCAGGTATTGCATATATCTTTGTAAATGCTTTTAACACAATCAGATTATCGTATTTCTCAAGAAGATTTACAACGCTGTATTTTTCTTTATTTTCCGAAAAATCTAAAAAACATTCATCTATGACAGCAAAGGCCCCTGCCTGCCTGCAGCGGCTGATTATTTTTTCTGATATTTCCTTATTCGTCAGCTGACCTGTGGGGTTGTTCGGATTGCATATGAATACAATTTCTGTTTCTGTGTTTATACGGTTTAATATGTCATCTTTTATTTTGAAATCATGTTCTTCCTCTAAATTGTAATACACTGCCTGCGCACCTGCTGATTTTAAAGCATTTTCATACTCGCTGAAAGCAGGGGCGGTTACAAGTCCTTTTTTAGGTTTTAAATAATAAACAATTCTAAATATTGATTCCGCTGCTCCGTTAGATGTGAAAACCCAGTTCTCAGGAACATTCTCCGCCATTGAAATGCTTCTTGTCAACTCTCTTGAATTAATGTCAGGATATTTATCCGAATGTGAAATCGAATTTATTGCTGCTTCTTTAACCGCCTCAGGCATCCCCAGCGGATTTATGTTTGATGAAAAATCTATTATTTTATCTTTGTCCGTTCCTAATTTTTCTGCAGCCGTATATATGTCTGCTCCGTGTGCTTCGTTTATCATTGTATACTCCTCATGCGATTTTCTACCGTAAAATCAGCATAATTAATGTTCCTGCAATAAGACACAATAATGATGTTGCATACATTAATTTGTTTGCTCTTTTTATGTCTTCAGCTTCAACTTCTCTTGTATTGTCACCGATAGTCGGTTTTGAAACTAATTTTCCGCCGTAATAATTGTCTCCCCCAAGCATTATGTCAAGGGCACCGGCACATACCGACTCCGTATGTGCTGAGTTTGGGCTTTTATGATTATATCTGTCTCTTTTATAAATTTTATATGCATTTTTATAATTCATATTTAAAACTAAAGCAGCAGCTATCATAACATAGGCTGACAGTCTTGCGGGAATGTAATTGGCGGCATCATCAGCAATAGCTGAAAATCTGCCCATATTTATATATTTTTCATTTTTGTATCCAACCATTGAATCCAGTGTATTAACAGCCTTATATAAAAACCCGAGAGGTGCTCCTCCAATCATTATACAAAGCATCGGCGCAATTACTCCGTCAGATGTGTTTTCTGCCACTGTTTCAACCGCAGCCTTAGCAACAGAGCTTTCATTTAAGTTTTCAACATCTCTTCCTACAATGTATGATAAGTTTTTTCTTGCCTCCTGAAGATTGTTGTTTTTTAATGATGTATATACTTTCATACTCTCATCCTTCAGGCTTTTGGCGGCAAGTATGTAATAGCACATTATGCTTTCAATAATAAAAGCAAGACTCATACTTATTTTAGCTGCAATGAATAAAATTGCATAAGGTGCTATAAATGACATGAATACCACTGTTAACCACAGAATTGCACCGGCTTTTCTCTCGTCACTGCTTGTCCTGCATTTCTTTCTTAATTTATTTTCAATAAAAGATATCATGTTTCCGATAAGTCTTATGGGATGAAACCAACCTTGAGGGTCTCCTATAATTAAATCCAGAACATAACCGATAACTAACGCTTTGATTTTTATTTTAACCACATCCTAACATAAAACATAACATACAAAAAGTCTTCCAAAGGAAAAATGGAAGACAAATAAACTATCTATCAGACAGTCCTCCCGACAATCTTTATAACACAAATTTGGCAGGTTTCCTGACTTTCGGATCATTTAAAACTCGCCTTCCCATTTTCACAGTGGCCATGAGTTTTATCACCTTTCACAGTAGCGGGGGCTGCAACAGCTTTTACTGTTTTCCCAATTAAAACTAAGTTACCAAATTAATTAATTATTAAGTTAATTAATTATATCCGAATAAAATTCAAATGTCAATTAACTGATAAGATTTTTGTAATTATTGTGTCCCCAATCTCATAATCTTATATAAGAGAATAAAACCGGAGGTACAAATGGAAAGCATTATAAAAAAAGTCAATATAGTATTTACAATAGCATTAGCATGTGTATTGCTGATGTCTTTATTTTCAGATATAAGCAAATCAACAGAAACAATTGATGCAACAGGAAAAGAACAGGTAAAAAAAATCAAGGTGCTCATTGACCCCGGCCACGGTGGTATAGACCAGGGAGCAAGCGGAAGCTTAGGTATAGGTGAAGCCCCACTTACCCTGGCAATATCCGAAAAGCTGATGCAGTTTTTAGAAGGAAGTGGATTTGATGTAGAAATGACAAGGTATGAGGATGAAGGTCTTTATTCGTTAAAATCCAAAACCATAAGGGAAAAGAAAAATGAAGATTTGGCAAACAGAGTAAAAATGATAAATGAAACCGAAGCAGACCTAACTGTTTCCATACATCTTAATGCATTTCCTCAAAGGCAATACTACGGCGCCCATGTCTTTTATCAGAATAACAGCATGACAGGCAAAATTGCGGCAGAGATACTGCAGGATTCATTAAAAAACATTTTAGATAAAGACAACAAAAGAGTTCCTCAGGTTAAAAAAGATATTAAAATAATGGATGACACTGAAGTGCCGGTTATATTGATAGAATGCGGATTTTTATCAAATGCTGCGGAAGAAAAAAAGCTGATGTCAGATAATTATCAGGAAAAGGTAGCATGGGCAATTTACGCAGGCCTATTGAAATATTTTAATGAATATTAACAATATTTAAAAATACATTTTTGCTTGAAGGTAAGAATGTATTTTTTTGTATATTTTTGAAAAATATTTAAAAATAATATATTAATTGCTAACTTTCTGTTGAAAATTAAAGAATACTGTATTATAATCAAAATAGTATAACGTTTGGAGGACTACCATGGATTTCGAAGAAATAGAATATTTTCTGGCCAATATAAAATCTGTCTTATCTTGTAAAATAATTACTGATTCTAATAATAATATAACTGAAATACATGTCTTGTCTGACAGCAGCAGACATTCAAAGCAAATAGTACGAGATATACGAACTGCATTATTGTCTCATTTTAGTATTGATGTGGATTATAAAATCATAAGTGTAGCTCAGGTTAATAAAAATATTTCCATTAACTCTGACTTCAGGCTGCTGTATGAAGGTTATACAAATGAAACAAATTCGGAAAGGATAAAAATCAGCACCAAGCTTTCATGGGATGAAAAAATATTTATTGGAGAAGCTGAAGGGATTAAATCCGAAAAGAACACACTTATGGTTGCAGCATTATCAACTCTTAACGCAATCAAAAAGGCAATTGAACTGGACTGCTTTATTGTTGATGATATACAATCTGCCAGGGTAGCAGGAAAAGATGTTATGCTGTCTGCAATTACTCATATAGACCACGGCAGAGAAATTGTACTCATAGGCTCTTCAATAGTAAACAACAATAAAATTGATTCTGCCATTAAAGCAACACTTAACGCTATAAACAGAAGAATCTGTTTATTTATAAAAGAATGATGGGGCTGACTAAAAACATAACAAAATAACAAAAGAATAAAAATAGCGTAGCGAAACCTTCCTGTTCTAATAGCGAACCGAGCAGAGACTATCTGTAGGAGGTTTCACACATGAAAAAATTAATGCCTATAATATCTTCAATAGTAGCATTAGTATTAGCTGCAGGTGCTCATTTTTCCTGGATTTAATATTAATTAACAAGTCAGCCCTTCATTATAAAGAGGTATAACTCAATGAAAAACATATCAAACACAAAAAATAGTAACGCAAGATTATATAAATACATTTTTTTTATATTCGTTTTTGCTATTGTGTTTATGTTTTATTTAATTAAACACTACACTGTACGCGATTATGTTTTATTAATAGTTTTTTCAGTTTTATCAATTATAGCTGAAACATTTTTGATTCTCCTGCCAAAAGTTGGAGCCATTTCAGTAAGTTTTGCATTAACTTATTCTGCAATACTATTGACAGACCCATTAACTGCAGTAATTATAACCTCGATTGGAGTGGCCTTTAGGTTTCCATATGTTGATGGCAAAGGAAGAGTCCATATTTTTAACTCTCCTGTATATAAAACAATATTTAATGTAAGTCAGTTTATAATAAATTCCGGCATGGCAGGAATAACTTATGTTATTTTAGATAAGTATATTGACATAGGATTTAGTTTCTACAATCCAATAGCAGGAAGTGCCGCATTAATTGTTGATATATTGTTAAACACATTTTTTATGTCAAAATTAATGTCATTACTGTTAAAGGAAAAATTTATTTACATATGGAAAAATAATTTCTTTTCTATGATGATAAATGTAATTTTAGTTGGATTGCTAGGCATTATACTCGCCTTTGCTTACAACAGTTACGGCATAGGCGGATTATTGCTTTTTTTCATACCGCTTCTATTAGCAAGATACACATTTAAGCTTTATATTGATATGAGAAAAAATTATTTCGATACTATGAATGTCCTGGTTCGGGCAATTGAAGCAAACGACCCATATACCAGCGGTCATTCACTTCGTGTAAGCGCATATTCAGAAGCTATTGCAATGCAATTGGGACTTCCCCAAAACAAGATTGATGTTATAAAAAGCGCAGCACTTCTTCATGATATAGGAAAAATAGGTATAGATAAAAATATATTGAATAAAACAGGCAAACTGGAAAATGATGAATTTGAAACAATTAAATCGCACCCTGAAATAGGAGCTACCATAATTGCTGACTTAAGTTATCTGGCTAATATGGCAGATATAATACGACATCATCACGAAAGAAATGATGGCAAGGGGTATCCGGACGGCCTGAGTTACAGCAGCATCCCATTGGAAACCTCAATACTTACAATTGCAGATTCATTTGATGCAATGACAACCAACAGGCCTTACAGACATTCTTTAAGTCTGGAAGATGCCTTAAATGAAATAAAAATTAATGCAGGCACTCAATTTAATCCTGATATTGTTGATGATGCAATAATTGCTTTGAGAAAAACATTCTATAACTTGTCAGAATAGGTGGAATTATGATTCCAGAAATAGTACTTTTATCCTTAATTTCATTATCAATCTTGTTTATAAGAAAAAAACGGCTCAAACTTTCAAATATAAAAATAGAAATAAAGGGATATCAAATACTGATAATAGCAGCAGTAATTGAACTTACTGCTGAATTTGTATATAAAAATTTAAACAGCAGCAATACATTCAAAATCTTGTCTTTTCATTGGCTTATATATTTAGCAATTTTTGCTGTTACAATTTTGAATTTTAAAAAAACATTTATGAAACTTCTTTTTTTAGGTACATTACTGAATTTTATTGCCATTGTTTCAAATGATTTTAAAATGCCCGTACTAGTTTCTGAAGTATTATTAAATACAGAAGCCAAAAGAATTTATCTTCAGACAGGTCAGGATTTAATACATTCTCTTTTGACAGAAAATACAAAATTTAAAATATTGTGTGACATTTTTACTCTTCCTTCTCCATACCCATTCCCTAAAACAATAAGTATAGGAGATATATTATTATTGCTTGGTGTCTTTGTAGTTTGGCAGGAATCGGTAAATAACAAAAACTCAAATGATTCTGATGAACCCGTTGGTGATAATGATAACGGTTCTTAAGTTCAGCAATAAAATGTCACAGCTAATGACTTGCCTCAGAACAAAAACCTGCTTACTAACAGAGCTGCAAAAATTGAAGCACAGTGTGCAATTAATCCCACCTTCACTGTATATCTGATATTTTTTATACCCACAGCACCAAAATATACTGCTGTGGTATAAAAAATCGTTTCCGATGAACCCATCAATACGGAAGCGCTTCTCCCTATGTATGAATCAGGACCGTAATTATCTAATATAGATTGAAAGACTCCAAGAGATCCTCCTCCTGACAGTGGCTTTACAATTGACAATGATAATAGTTCTGGAGGAAAACCAATAAAAGATGTTACCGGAGTAATCAGCCTTACTATGAAATCTTCCGCTCCGGACTGTATAAACAAATTAATTGCAAATATAATTGCCAGGATGTATGGGAATATTTTTACTGCTGTTTTTGCCCCTTCCATTGCTCCTTCAACAAACACACTATATATATCAACCTTTTTAACCATTCCATAGAACAATATAGCTCCAATAACTACCGGCAATACTATGTCCGATGCACTCATTAACCTTCTCTCCTTTCATAATATTTGGCAGCCAATATTGCTACCGCAGTTGAAAATGCTGTTGCTGCAATTGTAGGCATCATTATGTCTCCCGGTACGACAGCACCTGCATCTGCTCTTAATTTTATTATGTTTAAAGGAATGAGCTGAATTGAAGATACATTAATGATCAAAAACATGCACATTGCATTATTTGCCGTATTTTTATCTCTGTTTGTAAGCTGCATTTCATGCATCGCTTTTATTCCGAACGCTGTTGCAGAATTGCCAATGCCCATCATGTTGGCTGCAATAGTCATAATAATTGCATTGACCGCCTTTGTGTTGTGCTGAACCTCTTTGAAAAGGAATTTAACCATTGGTTTTATTACTATTGATAATTTGTTTAATATACCAGACTTCTCCACTACAGACATTAATCCGGTCCAAAAAGCCATTACCGGCAATAGACTAAGAATAAGCTCAACCGACTTCTGCAAGTCAAAAAATAAAACATCTGTAACTGTATCCGGCTTTCCGTTTACAAATGAAAAAATAAGCCCAAAGCCTATTAAAATAATCCATATTGTCCTCATAATAAATCCTTTCATCAAAAAATAAAACAAACATATTAAATAATATGTTTGTTTATCAATAAATATATCTTAATAATTACATTGTAATATTTGCTTCGCTTTTGATCTTCTCTGCTTGAATTTCTAAAACCTTTTTAGCCTCAGCTTTAGTTACTGTAATGTCTATGTTCTTGTAAACTATTCTTCCTCCGGCTTCCGGAATTTCTTCAAAAAGCATTGTAATAAATCCATTTACTGTTGTAACGTCCATTTCTTCGTCAGGTTCAAGTCCAAACAGCTCAAACATGTCATCAATATCTGCATTACAGGAAATCAGAAATTTATCTTCTCCTATTTTCTTAAACCATTCAATTACTTCATCATGCTCATCCCAGATTTCACCTACAAGCTCTTCTATGATGTCCTCCATGGTTACCAGCCCTTCGGTTCCGCCATATTCATCTATTACTACTGCCATGTGGGCTTTAGAAATCTGAAGTTCTTTTAAAAGTTCAGAAATTTTCTTGTTAGGTGTTACATACAATATCTTGGCAACGAGCTTCTTGATATCCTTTTCTTTTCTGTTCAAAGCCTGGTAGAAGTCCTTTTCATGTAAAACCCCTACTATGTTATCCATATCCCCCTTAAATACAGGAAGTCTTGAATAACCGCTTACCAGGAATTTTTCTTTTATGTCCTCTAAGCTTTCATTTTCTTCTATGCCTACAATATCAATTCGCGGAGTATAAATATCCTCTACGACAGTTTCATTGAATTCTATTGCAGATCTTATTAAATCGCTTTCATTTTTATTTATGACGCCTTCATTTTCTACTTCGTCAATCATAGTCCTGAGTTCATCTTCTGTTATTGAAGGAAGACTTTCAGGCTCGAAAATCCTGTTGAAGGTTTTCTTAATTGAAGAAAGAAGGAAATTTATCGGTGTGCAAATAAAAATCAAAGAACTTATTGCAGGAGCTGAAAACATGGCAAATTTTTCAGGTGCAAATTTCGCTAATCCTTTTGGCAGCAGCTCTCCAAAAATTAAAATTAATAAAATTGTTATAATTGTCGCAATAACTATTCCATAATTATTAAAGTATCTGGAAAAAATAAATACTGCTAACGAGGTTGCCGTAATATTGGAAATATTGTTAAATATAAGAATTGTTGACATTAATATGTCATAATTATTGTCTAATTTTATAACTAAATCAATTTTTTTACTGTTTGAGTTAGATAAATTCTTCATTCTTATTCTGTTAAAATTAATGAATGCTGTTTCTGCAGCAGAAAGGAATGCAGACATTAATATCAGTAAAATTAATATTACGACCTGACTTATACCGTCATCGTCCATTATTGTAAATCACTCCCAATTAATTATAATATAACAATAGTATAATATATACATCCAAAATAGTCAATTAATTTTCTAATTTCAGCATGTTCATGGCATATTAAGGTAATTTGCACAAGCATAAAAATATACAATAAAGAAATAATAATTGATACCTTCACATTGCAGATATTAATATTTATAGCGTTTTCCTTGAAAATTAAACGAAAGTTAAGAAATTCTTAATTGATTTAATTTATGGAAATGTTATACTGACAGAGCAAAAGGGTAGACAAAAAGATGGAGGTAATAGATTGTTATCGTTTATTAGCATATTCAATTTAATTATATTTATATTATTTACAGGATTTTATTCTTATCAATTTTATTATGTATTGGTAGGATTGTTCAGAAAAAACAAAGTGCTTATTGCAACTAAAAATCACAAATATGCGGTTGTAATTGCCGCAAGAAATGAAAGTGCCGTAATCGGACAGTTGATAAGCAGCATTAAAAGGCAAAAATATCCCTCTTCACTAGTAGACATTTATGTTGTGGCAGATAACTGCACAGATAACACCGCAGAAGTTGCAAGAGAAGCAGGAGCAACTGTTTTTGAAAGATCTAACAGGCAATATGTCGGCAAAGGCTATGCTTTGGATTATGCGTTTAAAATAATAATGAACAGCACTTCCAATTACGAAGGATATTTTGTTTTTGATGCTGACAATTTGTTGGACGAAAATTATATAGCAGAAATGAACAAAGTATTTAATAACGGATATAAAATAGTAACAAGCTACAGAAATTCAAAGAATTATGATACAAATTGGCTGTCAGCAGGATATTCATTGTGGTTTTTAAGAGAGGCCAAGTACTTAAACAATTCCAGAATGATATTAAACACAGGATGCGCTATTTCAGGCACAGGATTTATGGTCAGCGATGAAATAATAAGAAAAAATAACGGCTGGAAGCATCACTTACTGACTGAGGACATTGAATTTTCAGTTGACAATGCAATACAGGGAGTACAGATAGGTTACTGCGGCAAAGCCGTACTATATGATGAACAGCCGTACTTGTTTGAACAGTCTTGGAATCAGAGACTTCGTTGGGCAAAAGGATTTTATCAGGTATTTTCTAAATACGGAAAAGAATTGTTTAAAAGCATATTCACTAAAAGAAGTTTTTGCTGCTATGATATGTTTGTAACCATATGTCCTGCTTTGTTCCTTTCATTGTTGAGCGTTGGTATAAACATGGTATTTTTAACAGTTGGCTTAATTAACATAGATGTTTATCCGGAGATAATACAAGAAACTTCAGGAGCAATAATAATGTCTGTAGTTAACTCTTATTCAGTATTGTTTGCATTAGGATTAATTACAACTATTACAGAATGGAGGCAAATAAAATCAACATCCTGGAATAAAGTAAAATATTTGTTTACATTCCCCATATTCATTTTCACTTATGTTCCTATTTCTATTGTTGCATTATTCAGAAAAATCGAATGGAAACCAATTACGCACAGCATTGTTAAATCTATCGAAGAAGTATAACAGTAATAAAGTTTATAAGGGAAAAACTAATAAGGTTTTTCCTTTTTGTTGCATTTTACCGCTTTAGATGTTGAATAAAAAAATTCAAGTGATATAATTTACATAGAATATATGGGATATGAGGTTGAATATGAAAATTAGCATAATAATTCCAATTTATAATGTAGAAAAATATTTAGCCAGGTGTCTGGACTCTGTTATTAGCCAAACTTACAAAAATCTTGAAATAATTCTTGTAAATGACGGTTCAAAGGATAACAGCCTTAAAATATGCAAGAATTATCAAAAAAGAGACTCCAGAATCATAATAATAGATAAAATAAATGAAGGCGTTTCTGTTGCAAGAAATACCGGAATTGAAGCTGCGAACGGAAAATATATAGGTTTTGTGGATCCGGATGATTGGATAGAACCTGTTATGTACGAAAATATGTATAATACAATTGAAAAATACAAATGCAGTATTGCATTCTGCAACTATTCCAAAGACAAAAAGACCCGCAGATCATTTAAAACAATTAAAGTTAAAAAGGATGTACTGGAAAAGCTTGATATAATTAATGAGCTTATTGCCAATATGATTGGAATTGATGATATATTTCCCAAGTATTACAGTGTTATGGGCTCCGTCTGGAGATGTCTTTACAGCAGAGATTTTTTAAACAAATTCGAATTAAGGTTTAAGCCCGGAATTACTATTATGGAGGATTTGCTTTTTAATGTCCAAGCATTGATATGCTGCGATAAAGTATGCATTGATCATGGATATTATTATCATTACATGATCAACAAAACTTCATCTCTGCATACTTACAATAAAAAAATGTGGCAGGACAATATAGATGTCCATAATAAGCTTGAAGAAATCCTGAAAGAAGCGGAATTAGACGAATATTTGAGAAACAGACTTGATTTAAGGTATATTGCAATGGCTGCATGCGCTGTTGGAAATGAGGTTTACAGAAGCAATACAAACCTCAGTCAAAGAATGAAGATAGCTAAGTTTATAATGAACGACAAAAAATTAAAAGAAGTTTTAAACAGGGCAAAACAATATAACCTCGAAAACCTAAGGGATTTGAAAACTTTAAAGGACTTGAAAGACTTAAGAAGCAAGGAAGAAGCAGAAAGAGAAAGAATTGTCATAAGAAATCTCATGTTTTACACCGGTTCCGGTAAATTAAAACCATCGAATAAACGCATAAATGATAACAAAAATAAAGGGTGATAATCACCCTTTTATTGTTTATCTCAAATATATTTTTTCCACATATGAGCTGGTTGTGGCCCTTAACAGACTTGAATAGCTTAATTTGAACTTCACAACATCTCCAACCTTGTATTTCTTGTCGGTGTTGTTCATGTTTAAAATCAAGTGGTCAGAACTTGCGCCCAATATGGATATTTCAGAGTCTATAGGATGCAGGTTGTCAGGATCTACATCCTGTCTTCCTACTGCTATTATGGCTCTTTTTATTACTCCTAAGTCTTCATAAACAGGTTTGTTGCCGAAAGCATCCACTCCTGTTTCTCCAATCGGAACCGACTGTTTTTCCTTTAATTCAATTATTTCAGCTTCCAATGTGAATGCATCATCATAGAAGCCTTCCAGCATCTGGCTGTAAGCAGTTTCATCTCCCAACAAAAATGCTTCGCCAACTCTTAAGTTGTTTATTCCCTCAGGAAGCTCCTTCTTGTCGATTAAATAAACGGAACTTGAGTTGCCTCCTGATAACATTTGTAATTTAATATTGAACTTCTTCTCTATTTTTACTGCTATTTCAACTAATATAGAGAGATTATCCTGTTTAGGTATTACAGCTCCGTAACATGTTAAATTTACACCTAACCCGTACAATTCAATATTTGAAAGTTTAAGTATTTCTTCAACCACATGGTAAATTTCATCTTCATCCTTAAAGAAAATTCCTTCTCTTAAGTCCCCTAAATCAATCATAAGAAGTATTTTGTGTTTTTTATTCTGATTTATGGCTGCTTCATTTAACTTCCTGATTGTTTCAATTTCGGAGTTTAATGATAAATCAGCATGAGCCACAACTTCTTCCGCTTCAGACATCATAGGCAGTCTTAAAAGAACTCTTTCTTTTTTTGTTCCTTCATATTTCCTCAGATTCTGGATTCTTGAATCTGCCAAATAATCAATGTTTGATTCCTCCAGCAGCTTATAAATCTCCATATCGGCACAGTAGCCTTTTGTTACTATCATGAGGGAACACCCTGAACCCTTTACCATTTCTGTTATTTTGTCCAGGTTATTTTTTACTTTTTTTAAATCAATCACTAATCTAGGATACATATTATTCTCCTATTCTTAAGCTTTTTTTCATTAATTTCAGAGCATCATTCAAATAGCTTTTTGACAGTACTCCTAATGAGGATAATATATAATCTTCATCAATCAATATACTTGAGGCTTTAGTAGGATACAGCTCCTGCTCCTTGCCGTGAGTCTTGATTTTTTCAAGTATTTCTTTTTTGTGCGGAAGCCTTGTAAGAGCACCGCCTGTTCCCACAATGTATTTTATTGCAGTCAGGTCTTTTCCCTCAGCTACGGTCTTCTTCCCTGATGCCGTGTAGAAATATCTTAAATGTCCTGCATGTCTTTCCAGTGATGTTAAAACAGCTTCCTGCGTCAGGCGTTCTACAAATTGTTTCTCTCTGTCAGTTTCAGGTATTGGCTTGTAATTTGCAAGAATTTCATCTGCATCATGAAACTCTTTTTTCAGGTTATCTATTCCTATTTTTTCAACAACATGGCTCACATTTACAAAGACTCCGAGATCACCTTCAACCGTACGTTTTGCTTCAGGTTCGGGGCTTATTAAAATTGAACTGATTTCTTCAGAACCCCTTGTTACTGAATGAACGTCAGTTGTTGCACCTCCAACATCAAATACAACCAAGTCTCCTAATTCCTCTTTTAAAACTTTGGCAGCTTCCATAACCGCTCCCGGGGTTGGAATAATAGGACCTTTGACAAGTTCTCGAACCTTGCTCATTCCCGGCGCATGTATTATATGCTCTTCGAAGGCATCTTGAATGATTTTTCTTGTAGGTTCAACAACAAGAGTATCTATTTTCGGATATACATTTTCAACTATATAAACCTGATTGCCTGCTTCTTCACACATCAATCTTACTTCTTCCTGGTTTTCAATATTTCCTGCATATATAATCGGAATATTTAACTCCATTGAAAGAATCATTTCCAGATTGTAAAGTGCCGTGTCTCTTTCGCCGTAATCAACACCACCAGCGACAAGGATTATATTAGGTTTAATTTCTTGTATTTTCTTTAGATCTGTTCTTCTCATTTTGCCTGAGGTAATCATTTTAATAATTCCTCCGGCACCTAAAGCAGCTTCCTTTGCTGCTCTGACCGTCATATCATAAACAAGACCATGGACAGTCATTTTTAATCCGCCTGCAGCACTGCTTGTAGCTAACATATCATCCCATGTTATTTCATCCGCTTGCAGGTTTTTTGTTAAGGAATCAATAGCACCCTTAAGTCCGACTGTTACATCACCTTCTAAAACGGTTGTAGGTGCCTGACCCTGCCCCACAAAAGCGGGGCTGTCAGTACCTATTCCATTGAATGCATTAACTACTGTAGTGGTGCTGCCTATTTCAGCTACCAATACATCAATTTTCAACTTAATTCATTTCCCTTCTGCGTTTTACTAAGAAACTTGCAACATCAATACCGTGGGTTCCTCTTCCGAATCCTGCGTCAAGTCCTGCTTCAACTGCTATTTCATTTGTTACCTGCGTTCCTCCGCAGATAATCATGACTTTATCTCTTATACCCTTTTCTACACAAAGGTCATGAACTTTTCTCATATTCTTAACATGAACATCATCATGTGTTATAATTGTACTCAGTAATATGGCACTTGCATTTGTTTCAATTGCAGCATCCACAAGTTTTTCAACCGGGCATGAAGTTCCGAGATATTCATATTTAATACCGAATTTTTCGATTCCTCCGTGCTTGATATCCAATGTTTCTTTCAGACCAACTGAGTGTTCGTCTTCTCCAACTGTTGCAGCAACCACAAACAAAGGTTTGTTTTGAATGTCTTCTCTGATTTCAGCTTCTGACATTACTTCAGGTTTTTCAGGAATTACCAGCTCTGTTATGTCAATGTCAAAGTTTACTTTACCTTTAACTTCGCAGTATGTTCCTTCTGATGGATGCATTACCTGTTTGTGAACAACAGTTACATCCTCAAGTCCCATTTTTTCACCGAATTTGATAGCAGCAAATTCTGCTGTTCTCTCATCTAACGGAAGGAATATTGACATCAGTACTGTTCCGTCTGCTCTCCATTCAACCTCAGGTTTTACACGATTAGTCTCATAGTATTTTTTAGCATCTTCAAGTCTTACATTAACATTGTCATGTTCATCTAATTCATCAATATATACAATCTTAGAGCGGTCTTCAAAAGTATCTCCGCCTATTGCATCACTTGCTTTTTCATATTCCGCAGGAACATTGTTATATCCATAGTGAACAGATACAGGAGCAAAATAATCTTCATCTCTTTCATAAACAAAGCCATATCCGATTCCGCCTTCGATTTCTCTTGCAATACCGTCTCCATTTCTTTCAGGATATTTTCCGCTGTCAACGAAGAATCCCTGTTCAACAGCCTTAAAGAATCCTCCAACCTCAAGCACTTCTTCCATGAACAATATTGCTCTTTCTTTAAGCTCTCTGACTTCTTTGCCTAAAGGCCCTTCTCTGTCAAGCTTAACCATTTCTCTCAAGCCGTCCATACCTGTAAGAGACTGTTTAGCTGTCATTAAGGCTGCAATGTTGTTATAATGCCATGGCACGTTTCTTCCTTCATCAGGAGTTATTGTTGATTGAATATCGGCACTTGTAAGTCTGGAAATCATCATGTTCATCGTATGAGTTACAGCTGCTTCACGAGTATCTGATTCCATATATTTTGTATTTTGCTGCGCTCTCATTTTATATTCTCTGAATAAATCACGAAGAGCAACCGCATACGGTAAGTCTAATCTCATGCAGGGTGCAGGAGGAGCTGTTGGAGGCACAGTTGATAATGCAATATTCTCAGGTTTAATACCAACCTTTCTGGAGAATGCCGAGTTAATTGCATGCTGAACCATTAATTCAGGCATAACCTTCCATGCTTTCATAGCTGTAGCATTGGCGTTGTGAGCTCCATCTATCTGGAGTATTCCTGCCCATGCCATTATTTTTTTAGCTTCACATGCATCAACAAAGCTTCTTACCATGTTGACATTTCTGTACAATACGTTGTACTGAGGGTCCTGGTGAGCACCGTTAACGCCTTCTTCAGCAAACATAACTGCTATATCCGGACCGGCAACACCTGAAATATATGAGTGGAAATTAATCGGTCGGCCTACTTCATCTTCAATTAAATCGCATGCTTTTCTGCTGGCTCTTACTTGTTTTCTTGTAACCATTATACCGCCAATACCTTGGTTAGTTCCTTCAAGCAATGAGTCTATGTGTGACTGTCCTGCAGTTCTGATAACCATAATATGGTCAGCACCATGCCATGCAGCCATACGCATTCTTCTTATGTCGTCTTCAAATCTTCCTGAAGCAATTTCTGTTGTTATAACACAGTCCGGCTGAGGGTCAATGTATCCAAATCCCCTGCTTCCCGGCAATGGAACAGAATTTTTCAAGCTTTCTGATGTTTCATGATATTCGAAATCACCAACAGTCCTGCTTTCATTTTGACCTTCTCTCCAGTGCCAGCCGCGCCTTCTGGGTTCATATTTATCTAAGTCTTTTAAAAGTTCTTTTATATCTAACTTCTTGTTAGGTTCAAGTTTCATGCTTCTCCTCCTTAAAATAATGTGTCTACGTCGTCCCAGTGTCTTCCGGCAGCAAGCTCTAAACCTGCTTCACGAACTGAGCAGCCAAGTTTTTTAGATAATCTCCAAACAACGTTTCCTGCGCCCTTACCCATTAGCCCTTTATTCATAACACCTTCAACTATAGGTTTTACTTCAAGGCTTGAGAATCCCATTCTTAATAGAACACTTCTTTCAACTGATGGAGTTGTGTTTTTTCTTCCTAATTCTAATAGAGGGTCTACTATTTGTTCTGCTAAATTCCAAAATCTATCATACAATTCTTCATCTGAAAGATTTGCTAAATGAGCTCTTCTTTGTTCATAATCATCGGCTCTTTTCATTTAATGCTCCTCCTGTAATTTAGATAATAATTCGCAAATAGGCGTATTTACATACGCCTAGCATATCTTTATTTTTTATTTATTGCGCAAGCAACAAGGTTCCCGGGACCCAACAGAAATCTCTGATTTCGTGTTGGGTGAGGTTCTTATAATGAAGCTATAACATTCTTTACATATTCAACATCTGTCTTTGTTTCTTCAGCTAAGAAATCAATGTCCGCATCATTAGGTGCAACATTGTAGTTAGTCAAGGCATTTTTGATTAATGATTTTCTCATGTTGTCTAAATTTGCATCCTGCGCTTTAATCAATGATGGATGTGACGGAAGAATTATATTCTTTCCTGGTACCTCATCCTTTGGATCTCCAAATTTAACTTCTATTCCGTTTGATCTGGCAAATGAAAGCTGCGGCTGTATGTGCTTGCCTGCTCCTGTATATTCTGTTTCCTGTACTACTATCATCTGGTCCTGATCCATTTCCTGCGCCATGGAGAATGCTGCTGTAAGTGCTGTGTTTCCTGCCGGTCCTTTTTCCAGTCCTTCCAGGCTTGCCAATGCTTCAGTTATATAGAACACTTCTCCCTGACGTACTGTCAGATATCTTTCCATGTATCTCAACGGTCTTGCCGCCGAACGAGGAACGTCTGATCTGTCCGGCCATGTTGAGAACGGCATACCAAATCCCGTATGTCCTGTGGTAAATGATTTTTTATTGAACTGTGTATCTGCTGCCATATGAAGTCCTGACAAATCTACGCTGGCTGCAACTATCTTTGACTCTGCTCCTGCTTTTTTCAGGCCTCTTGCTGTTCCTGTGAGGTTTCCGCCGCCTGCGTTTGTGCACATTACTACATCCGGATCCTTGCCGTATTTTTCTCTGAACTGCATTGCTATTTCATATCCCAGTGTTTCAACCCCTGCTATTGCAAATGGTGTATACAATGATGCGTTGAAATATCCAGTCTGTTCCAATATAGCCAGGAATGTATAGAACAATTCAGGTCCTACCGATAACTGAACTACTTCAGCTCCTAATGCTTCACATTTTCTTGCTTTTTCTATTATTTCAGGCTGTCCTACTCCTCTTGAGTCATAGCATTCCTGTACTACTATGCATTTCAAGCCGTACATAGCTGCCTGTGATGCCACTGCTGCTCCGTAGTTTCCGCTTGTGGCAGTAACCACACCTTTGTATCCAAGCTTGTATGCCTGATATACTGCTGTTGATGCTCTTCTTGCTTTAAAGCTTCCTGATGCGTTTGCTGCTTCGTCTTTTATGAATATTCTTGCGCCTTTTCCTGCCGGTGCCAATTTTCTTGCCAGTGCTGTCAAGTTTCTCAGTTCAAGAATCGGTGTGTTTCCAACGCCGTGTTCTAACTGGATTTTCTGGATTTCTTCGATAGAGAATCCCGCTTCTCTCATCATTCTTTCGTAATCAAAAGAGATTGAACCGCTTTCAAATATTGAAAAATCCAGCCCTGCTGCCTGTTTCATTATTTCGGGTCTTCTGGACATTACACCAGAATAGCTCATGTCTTTATTCATTGTCAGCACCTCCAAATACTATTTCTTTCACTTGATCGCTGATTTGTATAAGCTCAGGAACAAATGTACCGAAGTCATGCTTGTAGTATGGATTTGCTTCCAGCAATGTACCTTTTTCTATACGTTTAGTTCTTGTCAAAACTGTTACTTCATCACCAACATTTGCATCTTCCTGCAAATATCCTTTAATCCACATTTCCAACGGAACCTTTTTTGTGTCGTCCGGAACCTGTGGCGCTCTTTGCGATGGTTCTAAAACATTTCTGTGTATTAAAACCCATTCACCTTTTTTAATCATTTCTGCACTTCCTTACCTTTATTTTTTTAACCTAACTGATATTGTGAACTACAGATGAACAATGCCCGCAATCAACCGTTCAGCAATTGTTCACCAATCGTTCACTCATTGTTCATCTATTACTTAACTATCTTGTATTCAGGGTCAATTAATTCTCTCATATCTCCCATTATTGCTCTTGGAACAGGTAAATCAATCATAGTTCTTAATCCTGGTTTTGCATTAATAATTTGAGGAATCATATTTACGCACATAGCGATAGTCCCGATTCCGCCAGGAACTTCCGGTGAGTTAACCATATTGATGTTTGGAGTTCCTTTAATTATAACATAGTCACCTGTTTGTACACCAACTTGTTCTGGTTCAATTTGCTGTGGATGATCCATTTCGATTTTTAATTCTCCGTCAATATATCCGTAACCCTTCATAGCAACACCTGCTACATTTCCTGCAGCTGCAAATCCATAAGGAGATTTTCTGTCAACATCTGTAACTATCGGATCCATTGATGTTGTAACTTTATCAACTTTCCAGCCTATTGCGTCAGCTATCATGTTGATTGATTCCTGGAATCCAACATGGCCTGCTAAATGTCCTGTTTCAACGCCTTTTTTGAACTCATCAACTGTTATGCCTATTCCTTGTTCCTGCATTACTGTAGGTCCGAATGGAGACAAGCTGTTAACTCTTCTTGATACAATGTGATCAACTGATTCACAGCATCCTGTCATTACAACAACAAGTAAGTCCATTATTAAACCTGGGTTAATTCCTGTTCCAAGTATTGAAACACCATTTGCTTTTGCTATTTCATCAAGTTGTTTTGCATGTTCAGGTGACTGTGCCTGTGGATAAGACATTTCTTCTGCACTTGAAATTACATTGATCTTTTTCTCTAAAGCAAATTTTAATCTGTCAAAAGCTACTTTTGTATAAGAGTCTGTACAACATAAAACCACGTCAGCTGCTTTTTCCTTGATAACATCTTCAGGAGAACCTATTAATACTTCCGGTCTGTCTCCTCTTTCAACTCCGATTACTTCGTACATGCTTTTGCCGATTTTTGCTCCTCTTCCAACAGCACCTACAATATCAACACCCTTTTTATTTAATAACATCTTTGCCATTCCGGAGCCCATAGCTCCAAGTCCCCAAATAATTACTTTTACGTTTTGCATCTTAAAAATCCTCCTTTAATTTTCATATAGGTTAAAATTAAGTCTGCGGCTTTACCGCTTTCTAATAGGTTAACGTTTCATGCAAATATAATAAGCAATAACTGTGCCAATTTATATCAGAAAAAAATCAAAAAATTTTCTGACAGCCCTTAATCGTTCAAATTTCAATTTTAAATTTATAGTCCCACAAAATTACTTATTTATACATATTGAGATTTTACATAAAAATACCATCTTAAAAATAAAAAAACATAAAAATAGCAAATAAATTTGCATAAGACGCAAATTTATTTGCTATTTTCCTTATGAATTAACAAATCTATGGCACATATTTAAGCCAGATTCTATTTAATATTATACCTTTTTATTTTGTGTTGTAATGTTTGACGCTTAATTTTCAATGCTTCGGCAGACTTTGTTATATTGTAATCATAACTTGTCAATGTTTTTTCAATTATGCGCTTCTCTAAACTTTCCAAATATTCATCAATACCCACGTCACCTATTTCATGCTCCCTATTGACATGTTCCCTGTCTGAATTAAGAGATATAAAATGGTTTATGTTTAGTATTCTTTCGTTGTCATCTGCCATGCTTATGGCTGACATAATAATATTTTCAAGCTCTCTGACATTGCCGGGATAATCATATTTTAACAGACTATCCTGTGCCTCTTTTGATATGGACAGTATTTCTTTGTTTAATTTGTCATTATATTTATGGATAAACATATTAACAAGCATCATTATATCATCTTTTCTGTAACGGAGGGGCGGCACATTCAGCTGAATTACATTTAGTCTGTAATATAAATCCTTTCTGATTTTGCCGTCCTTTAAAATCACTTCCGGAGGTTCATTACTGGTAGAGATTATTCTTACATCTATTGGTATATCGCTTGTTCCTCCGACCCTTCTGATGTAATTTTCCTGAAGAACCCTTAAAAGCTTTGCCTGCAGCTCATAAGG
The DNA here is from genome assembly GCA_002381185.1 of Firmicutes bacterium UBA3553. Classification (GTDB taxonomy): domain Bacteria; phylum Bacillota; class Clostridia; order Tissierellales; family Sedimentibacteraceae; genus Sedimentibacter. The sequence goes on from DFOA01000061.1 coordinate 36,050, forward strand.
CATGGAGTTAATTTCGTCCAGCAAAAGCGTTCCGCCGTTTGCCTGTTCAAAAAGTCCTGCTCTGTCTACCGCTCCTGTAAAGCCTCCCTTTGATGTGCCAAACAGCAATCCTTCAAGCAGAGATTCAGGAAGAGCAGCACAGTTTTGTGCAATAAAAGGCTTGTCTTTTCTTAATCCTTCATAATGTATGCTTTGGGCAATAAGCTCCTTGCCGGTTCCTGTCTCACCGAATATAAATACAGATGCTGAATTTTTAGAAGCTTTTTTAGCTCTTGCAATAACATCAACAAAATTACTGCTGCTTCCTATTATATTATTAAAATTATATTTTTTTATTTTTTTCGATTTTGCTGTTTCAGGCTTACCGATTTCATTTTGAAGCTTTAAGATGGTATGAGACATTTCAGTCATTTTGGTAATATTTTTTGCAACCTCAACAACAGCTATAACTTCATCATTTATAACTATGGGCAGTGTAGTATTTATTGTTGTTATTTCTTTTCCATCTTTGTTTAAATAGGTCTGTTTTAAATTTGATGTGGTTACACGAGATTTAAGTGCTTTAAGCAATGTACTGTTTTCGCTGTTTAAATTCTTGAAAACTTCTCCAAATGGTTTTTTCATAACTTCTTTGGTTTCCATCTTCTCAAGTTTGGACATGGCTTCATTATATATTATCGTATTACCATTTTTATCTAATACGTGTACACCTTCATCTATGAAGTGCAAAATTTTTTGCATTATAGATAAATATTCTTTAGCCTTCATGAGTCTTCCTCCCATAATAGTTTAATTATATCATAATAATAACGTTCTTACAATCTTATAAGTTTACTTTTAAATTGCTTTGATGTAAAATTAAATTAATAAATGAACTTATAAAGCAAATGGACTGAGAGGCGGTCAGGGGGACGTTTCATCTGTCTTGTTAAAAAGGAGAAATTATGAAAAAGATAGAAAGCTTTCAGGTAAATCATTTAAATTTAAAACGAGGAATTTATGTTTCACGAAAAGATGTTGTAGGCGACAGCACTGTTACTACATTTGACATAAGAATGAAGGAACCAAATAATGAGCCTGTAATAAACACTGCCGAACTGCATACTATAGAACATTTAGGGGCAACATTTCTAAGAAATCATCCTGTATATGACAATCTTACCGTATATTTCGGACCAATGGGATGCAGGACAGGTTTTTATGTAATATTTAAAGGTAACTTAAAATCTGAGGATGTTGTTGATATAATAAAGGAAATGTTCAGTTTCATCATGAACTTTGAAGGAGAAGTCCCCGGTGCGGACGCCCGTTCCTGCGGAAACTACCTTGACATGAACCTTACAATGGCAAAATACGAGGCAGGTAAATTTCATAACGAAGTGCTGTTAAATTTAAAGGAAGAAAACCTTAGGTACAATGGATGAGCGATTGATTGGCAATGGGTTAGCAGTAGATTAGCAATTGATAAGTAAAGGGCGCTAGCGCCCTTTACTTATCAATTGCCCGTCCATTGCTAATCAATAGCCTATCAATTGTTTTTTATTGTGTCTTTAGTCTGTTCGCCTGTTTTCTTCGTTCCATATCAGTTAGATATCTTTTTCTTAATCTTATATTGTCCGGTGTAACTTCAACAAGTTCATCATCATTTATAAATTCCAAAGCTGTTTCCAGCGTCATAATTCTTGGCGGTGTCAGCTTAATAGCATCATCTGCTGCTGAAGATCTTGTGTTGGACTGTTTTTTAGCCTTGCAAGGGTTTACGGTTATATCTTCTCCTCTTGCGCACATACCTATAATCATTCCTTCATACACTTTTTCTCCAGGATTGATGAACAATGTTCCTCTGCTTTCAAGATTGTTCAATGAATATGCAATAGCTTCGCCCTGGTCATTAGAAATTAACACTCCGTTAAGTCTTTGAGGTATTTCGCCCTTATATTTTTCATAATGGTCGAAGCTTCTAACCATTGTTCCTTCGCCTCTGGTATCATTAATAAGCTCTGTACGATATCCGAGAAGTCCTCTTGTTGGTACCATGTATTCTATTTTAACATAGTTCCCATCAGGTACAATGGAAGACATCATTCCTTTTCGTACATTGAGTCTTGAAATTACTGAACCGGAATATATTTCAGGAACATTAATAAAAACTCTTTCGATAGGCTCCATTATAACACCGTCAATTTTTTTCAATATAACTTCAGGTCTTGAAACAGCAACTTCATATCCTTCTCTTCTCATATTTTCAAGAAGTATGGAAAGATGAAGCTCTCCTCTTCCTGATACTTTATAACCGTCCACTGCATCTTCTAATGGTTCAACCTTTAGCCCTACATTAACTTCAAGCTCTTTTTCAAGTCTTGCCTTAAGATGTCTTGTAGTTACATATTTTCCTGATAAGCCTACAAATGGTGACGTGTTAATCAGGAAGTTCATTGACAGTGTAGGTTCTTCTATTTTTATGGTTTCCATGGGGTTAACTTTATTTTCTGTACATATTGTATCTCCGATAGAAATGTTCGGAATACCTGAAACAACTACTATATCCCCGCTGTATGCTTCCTTCACGCTTATTCGGTTAAGTCCCTGATATACAAATATACTTGATATTTTTTGTTTTTCAACAGTACCATCATGTTTTGCAACTGAAACAGTCTGACCTTCCTTAATTGTTCCTGCTGTAACTCTTCCTATACCAAGCCTTCCGATATATTCATCATAGGCAAGAGAAGAAATTTGCATTTGCAAATCATCGTTGTCTTTGTCAGGATATGGCTGGACATGATTGATAATTGTTTCAAACAAAGGTTCGATAGTGTCACTTGGTTTATCCAGCTCATACTGAATAATTCCTTGTTTTGCAACTCCATATAAAATAGGAAAATCCAGCTGTTCATCATTTGCATTAAGCTCAACAAACAAATCAAATACCATGTCAACAACTTCTTCGGCTCTGTGGTTTTTCTTATCTATTTTATTAATCAGAAGAATTGGTCTTAATCCGATTGCAAGTGATTTTTGAAGAACAAATCTCGTCTGGGGCATTGGTCCTTCAATTGAGTCAACAAGCAAAATTACCGTGTCAACAGTCTTCATAATACGTTCAACTTCTGATGAGAAGTCGGCATGTCCGGGTGTGTCTACAATATTTATTTTAACATCATTATGCATTACCGAGCAGTTTTTTGAATAGATTGTGATTCCTCTTTCACGCTCTATTGCATTTGAATCCATTACCTGGTCTACTAATTCCTGATTTTCTCTAAAAACTCCGCTTTGCTGCAAAAAAGCATCTACTAATGTGGATTTTCCTGCATCAACGTGGGCTATTACTGCTATATTTATTATTTTATTTTTCATATTTACCTTCCTCTTTTTTTCCACAGATTAGTTTATTCTTTCTACGGACATATTGCAAGTTTTTTTTATAAAATTCTTCAAAAAGTTAATTGTTTTTTATGAAAACAATATTATCTAAGGAAAAAGGAACGCATTAAGCGTCCCCTTAAATTGTTTGTTAAATCTTTTGTTATCAAAAGATAAGTATTGGTACCAAATCAAGCATTTGGATTATATAGCAATCTTATCATTCTTATAAACAACTTTTCCATCAATAATCGTCATTACTGTTTCATAATCAACATCTAAAAGCGGATTTCCTTTGAAAATTGCAATATCAGCATCCTTGCCTGCCTCTATGCTTCCTACCCTGTCAGCAATGCCTGCAATTTCGGCAGGATTAATAGTAATTGCTTTCCACGCTTCTTCTTCAGGAAGTCCTGCTTTTACTGCCATACCTGCGCACATAGGTATATGTTGAATTGGTATAACATTAGAATCCGTTATTATTGCAATTTTTATTCCTGCATCAAATAATATTTTTGGTGTTTCAAAACTTTTATTTTTTAGCTCATATTTCACGCGTGAACCAAATGTCGGTCCTATTAAGCAAGGTTTATCAGCCTCTTTTAATTCTTCTGCAATTAAATGTCCTTCTGTGCAGTGGTCAAGCGTAATGTCCAAATCAAATTCCTTGGCAATCCTAAGTGCGGTGAAGATGTCATCGGCTCTGTGTGCATGTGCCTTCAAAGGAATTTCCCTTCTCATTACAGGCAATAGTGCTTCAAGCTTCAAATCAAAATCCGGTTTTTTATCGGGTTCTTCTTCTGCCGCATCTAAATCTTCTTTATATTGCTTTGCTTCATATAGTGTTTCTCTAAGAAGTGCTGCAATTGCCATTCTTGTAACCGGAGATTTATGTTGTTCTTCATAAACTCTTTTTGGATTTTCGCCAAAAGCTATTTTCATGGCAACAGGATCTTTAATAACCATGTCATCAACTCTTCTGCCGTATGTCTTCATGGCTAGAAAAGTTCCTCCTACTACATTTGCGCTTCCAGGTCCTGTTACAGCGGCAGTAACTCCACCTTCAATTGCATCCTGAAATCCCTGGTCCATAGGATTTATGGCATCAATGGCTCTCAGCTGAGGTGTTATTGGTTCAGTGTCTTCGTTTCCGTCCGCACCTTCAAAACCTATGCCTTCTTCCCACATACCTATATGGCAGTGACCATCAATCAGTCCCGGTGTAACCAGGCAACCTTTTGCATCTATAATTTCTGCATCTTCAGGTATTTCCAAATCTGTGCCTACTGCTTTTATTTTACCTTCTTCAATAATTATTTGTCCGTTTTCAATATCTTCACCAGCCATGGTTTTAATTAAACCATTTTTAATTACAATCATACGTCCCTCCAATATGCTTTTTAATATCTTGGAATAAACCCTACTTTTTTATAGACTTTTCTTAGAGTTTTTCTTGCAGCTGCTTCTGCCTTTTCAGCACCGTGCACATAAATTTTTTCTAAATAATCTTTGTTCTTTAATAAATAATCTATTTTTTCCTGAATTGGTTTCAACTCGCCGATTATAACCTCTGCCACATCGTCTTTAAACTGTGCATACCCTTTTCCTTCATATAATGCTGCGATTTCATCTGTGGTTTTGTCGGTTATTTTAGAATAAATGTTTATTAAATTCTTTACTCCCGGCTGATTATCATTGTATCTTACTACACCTTCAGAATCTGTTACTGCTCTTTTTAATTTTCTTCTTATTGTATCAGCATCATCCATCAGTATTATATATGCATTTTCATTTGAATCCGATTTCGACATTTTACTCGTAGGGTCCTGAAGACTCATTATCTTTGCGCCATCTTTAGAAATAAATGGATCCGGAACCTTGAATGTTTCGCTGAAACGATTATTAAATCTTTGAGCTATATCTCTGGTGATTTCTAAATGCTGTCTTTGGTCCTCCCCTACAGGAACTAAATCCGCCTGATACAAAAGTATATCAGCAGCCATTAAAACAGGATATGTAAATAGGCCTGCAGGTATGGAGTTATTATCAAGCTTTTTTGATTTATCCTTAAATTGTGTCATTCTTCCCAATTCACCGAAGTATGAAAAACAGTTTAGCACCCATGATAATTCAGCATGTGCCGATACATGTGATTGTATAAACAAAGTTACCTGCTCAGGGTCTATGCCTGCTGCAATATAATTGGCAAGAACCTCAAGTGTGTTTTTTCTTAAGTCTTTTGGTTCTTTTGGTACTGTAATAGCATGCATGTCAACCACACAATAGTAGCAATCATATTCGCTTTGAAGCTTCACCCAGTTTTTAAGCGCTCCGAGATAATTTCCCAGAGTAAGTGAGCCTGATGGCTGCATACCGCTGAATATTACCTTCTTATTTTCCATATACCCTCCATGTAATATAAAAAGAACTTTCTGACACGAGACGAGAAAGTCCGTAAAAGTCTAATTTTTTTGATTATACTACAACCAAAGTTGTTTGTCAAAATTTTTTGACAAAGCTGTACATGCGTGATATAATATTTACATGAGAAATAAGGGGAGCTTTTGGCTGAGAGGAAGCATGACGCTTCGACCCTGATAACCTGTATGGATAATGCCAGCGTAGGGATAATACATTGACACTGATTAATGTGAAATACTTTGTTGGTATTTCGCATTTTTTTATTTATTGGTTTTTATTTCTCCTTAAAATCTTTTCAACAGCTTTAAGGAAATTTATCATGCAGAGGGGGAGCGCCCTGGGCTTGAGTCCTTAGAGCATAAAAATAGCGATGGGAGTCCGTGTTTCGGACTGAGAGGAAGCAATCAAGCTTCGACCGGCCTGAAATGTAAGTCATGCAGGTTTAAGTCGCTATTGTCATACTTAAAACCTTTAAGACGAATATTTCAGAAAAATTTATTAAAGAGAGGTTTTATTATGACAAGAAATTCTTCATTATTTAAAACAGTGGTTCTTTCCATGCTTGTTGCAATCGGTGTTGTAATCTCGCCGATTCTCAGAGTTGAGGGCTTATGCCCCACAGCTCACCTTATCAATATTGTCTGCTCCGTCCTTCTTGGACCCTGGTATTCACTTCTTTGCGCAACCATGATAGGAATTATACGCATGATTTTTTTGGGTATACCCCCGCTTGCATTGACAGGTGCTGTATTCGGCGCGTTTCTTTCAGGTGTTCTTTACCGCGTTTCAAACGGAAAAATCATATTTGCCGTTATAGGTGAGATATTCGGCACAGGTGTAATCGGTGCAATTGTTTCGTATCCGGTAATGGCGTTGATTATGGGGCGCACGGGCCTCACCTGGATGTTCTATGTGCCTTCATTCATAGCTGCCACAATTATGGGCGGAACAGCAGCATACATATTATTAAAAGCTTTGAGCAAAAACGGTATGCTGTTAAAATTTCAAACGAGTTTAGGAGCTAATATTTATGATAAACCGAATGTTAGAAATAAAATCACAAATTAGAGCAACTCAGCCTCTGATACACTGCATAACAAATCCCATATCCATAAATGACTGTGCCAATGTTGTACTGGCTGCCGGAGCCAGACCCATAATGGCTGAGCATCCTGATGAGGTGGAGGAAATAACCTTAACCGCCGGAGCCTTGGCTGTAAATTTGGGCAACATAACCGATGTGCGAATGAAGTCAATGATGCTTTCAGGAAAAATTGCCGCCCAAAACAGCATTCCGTCCATAATAGATGCGGTAGGTGTTGGCTGCAGCAGGCTTAGGCTGGAATATGCAAAAAAATATATCCATGAAAACTCGCCTTCCGTCATAAAGGGAAACATGTCCGAAATAAAGGCTTTATGCGGCATGAATTCACATGCTGTGGGAATTGATGCGGGAAAAGAGGATGCAACAACATCTAACACACTATCAGAAAATTTAAAAATCGTGCAGAATTTGTCCTCAATAACCAGCTCGGTTGTCATGGTAACGGGGAAAATTGATATTATAAGTAACGGAAGAAAAACATATCTAATAAAAAACGGCTGTGAAATGATGTCGCACATAACAGGAACAGGATGCATGCTCAATGTCCTGACCGCCAGCTATATTTCTTCCGGCAGCATATTGAAAGGAGCTGTGTTAAGCGCAATGGTCCTGGGCATATGCGGTCAGCTGTCACAAGACGCAAAGGGACCCGGAAGCTTTAAAACCGCCCTGTTGGACAATCTTTATAATTTATCTGATGAACAAATTACAAAATACATCAGTCTGGAGGAAATAAATATTTGAAAATTGATACTGCATTATACTTAGTAACAGATAGCACCGGTAAGACAGATGAGGATTTTCTGGATATAGTGGAAAAAGCCTGTAAAGGAGGTATAACTCTTTTACAGCTCAGGGAAAAAACCCGTTCCGGCAGAGACTTTCTTGATTTGGCCATAAAGGTCAAAAATGTAGCGGACAAATACGGCATTCCGTTAATTATAGATGACAGAATTGACATAGCACTGGCATCCGGCGCATCCGGAGTCCATGTTGGACAAAGCGATATTCCTGTACACTATGCCAGAATGCTCATGGGAAAGTACAAAATTGTAGGTGCCACCGCCAAGACTGTTGAGCAGGCTCTTGAAGCTTACAGCCAGGGTGCAGATTATCTGGGTGTGGGAGCTATATTCCCCACCACCACAAAGGTTGTAACCAGAATAACTGATATTTCCACCTTAAATGAAATCTGCAAATCCGTACCCATTCCGGCAGTCGCAATCGGCGGTCTTAACATAAACAACATTGACATTTTAAGAGACAGCCCCATAAGCGGAATCTCAGTAGTTTCCGCCATAATGAAGGCAGCTGATCCCGAAAAAGCAGCCGCGGAACTGAAAAGGAAAATTACCGATATGCTGGCTTTTTAAGTCAATCGGTCTAAAAAATTATTTATAATATCAGGCCTCATCCTAATTCGTTTGCTCCCTAAGGTCGAAAAACGGGTTTGGGGCTATAAAAAATGCAGTATCTGTTTTTTATTGATACTGCATTTAATGTTACGCCTGTTTTTCATCCCTTATCTTTTTTTGAAGTTCTAAGACTTTTTCTTTGGGAAGCTTTGTCACTCCACTGACAAAATATTCACGTCTTTAAAAACAGTCACATGGCAAGGACTTCGGTGATTACAACCTTAATGAAAGCTGCCGGCCATGCCACCCTTAAAATATAATTGATATTATAATATTTTCAGATTATAATAATATCAGCATAAATTAAAACTTTAGATAAGAGAGGACTTCTATGCAGTATATTATAATTATCGCCATTGTTACAATTGTCATAACACTTGCTATGATTATATCACATATCAAGGCAACTAAAAAATTAAGAGCAAGACTCACAGAATCATTCGGAAAGATGCCTGAGCAGAAAAAATGTGAATTTGAAAGCATTGAAAGCTATCACAGGCATAAGAAGGAGCATCCCATCAATTCAGAAATAATAGACAGTATTACCTGGGATGACCTGGATATGAATGTTGTATTTAAACGTATAAATACATGTCTGACCTCTGTAGGGGAGGAATACATGTATGATGCGCTGCATCAGGTACAGATTGACAAAGACATTCTTTTAAAAAGAGAGAGTCTTATTTCCTGCCTGGAAGAAAATCCTGAAATAAGACTGAAGCTGCAGATGAATCTGGCTAAATCAGGTAAATACAACTACAGCGGCTTAGCTTCCTTCATTTTTGAACCGGATGCCAAAACACTGATGCATCCTTTTATGTATAACATTCTTGCGCTCATTCCCATAATATGTGCATGTACAGCCTTTTTTACACAGTATGGTGTTTTGTTTTTCATATTTGCGGCCATATTGAACGGGTTTGTCTATTACAGTACAAAGCTGAAAATCGAGAGGGAACTTCCTGCAATCAGATATTTTTCTTCAGTGTTGCATTGCATAAATAGATTTTATAAAATAAAAGGCCTGGAAACATTCCCTTTTTTCAATGAGCTGAATAAAAGCTTCGATATATTTAAAAATTTAAGAACAAACCTTTCCGGTATTATGCGGAAAGATGTCTCCGACATAGCCATATTTATAGAATACATAAAAATTATATTTCTCACCGATATCAGAAGCTACAACCGAACAATCCAAAGAATTTTAAAATATTCAGAAGATTTTCACACGCTGTACAAATGCCTTGGTGAAATCGATATGGCAATTTGCGTGCTCTCATTCAGAAAAAGTCTGCCATTTTATTGCCTTCCATCCCTTCACAGTGAAAACTCCATATGTTTTGAGGACTTATATCACCCGCTGCTTTCAGAACCGGTTCCAAACAGTGGAAAAATAAGCCGAAACAGCATTATCACCGGCTCCAATGCTTCAGGGAAATCCACATTTATAAAAGCCTTGGCTGTCAACGGTATTTTGGCTCAATCCATTTATACCTGTGCTGCAAAGTCTATTAATATAAGACCTTCACTAATAATTACTTCTATGGCAGTTCGGGACAGTATTTCAGAAGGGGACAGCTATTTTATAAAGGAAATAAAATCATTAAAAAGGATACTTGATAAGGTCCAGGATACTGCCTGCACATGTTTTGTGGACGAAATACTGAAAGGCACAAACACAATCGAACGTATTGCAGCCTCAGCATCCGTGCTGAAATATCTGCACAGCACGGACTGCCTTTGCGTGACAGCTTCTCACGACATTGAACTGACGCATATTTTAAGTGGTGAGTATGACAACTATCATTTCCGCGAGTATATCACAGATGATGGAATACATTTTGATTACAAGCTCAAGGAAGGACCGTCACAGACCAGAAATGCCATCAGACTGCTGCATCACATGAATTTCGACAGCAAGATAGTTGAAGATGCCGAAGCTATGGTAAATAAATTTATTGACTCTAAGACATGGTAATATTATTAGTTCCTGTCATCTAAATCTAAGACTATTTTTTATCATTTGCGCAGCCTGCCAGAGCAAGTATTAAAGTCAATACAATAATTATTTTTCTTTTCATCATTCAGGTTTTTTCCTTTTATGATATTTTCTGATGATATAAACAGTTGCGGCAATTAATGCAGAACCAAAATATACTATGACTATTTTGAACATAATCATGCTCATTTCCGTAAGACCATCTGTTAGATAATATAAGATAAAATCGTGAAATGACTTTATAATACCGTAAATGCTTTTTGGTGAGACAGGATTAAACCTATATGGCATTCTGAGATTTATGTATTTAACGGTTAAAAATATAACGCACAGCATTGATATAATAATTAATCCCAAGGGCAATACTATTCTTTTAACCACTTCAGAATTTTCCTGCTCTTTAATATATCCAAGTATTCCAACGTCATACTTTCGTTCTTCATATCCTGATATGAGCCCTCTAACAAACTTTTTCAAGTCATTCATATATTTAAATATTATATACAAAGAAATTGTCATAACGCACAAAATCATAATTTTAAGCAGAAATTTACCCAGATTATCATAATAAATGCTGGCAGACGGATTTATATTCCTTGATTTAAGTATTGACAGAAAAGTATTTTCATCTATATTCACACCTTCCTTGTTTTTAAGCACGGCATATATTCGCTGCCCTTTTATATTTTGATTTTCAAGCATGCTCAAATCATTATAATATATGTCGCTGCTGTCTTTAATAACAGCAGTTATTCTGTATTGCTTATTATTAGATTCATGCTCCCTACCAAGAGGATAATATGCGAAGTTTTTTTCGGCAAATTTATCTCCCATAAGAACTTCATACTCACTGAGTTCAATATTGGTTTTTTCTTTTATTTTACCGCTCAGAAGAATGTTTATATTTCCTTTGTATACCTTTGAATTATCTTTATTATACAAATCATATATTATCAAATAATCATATATCTGTGCTTGTTCCAGTGCCTTTTCAGTTTCTTCCAAAGCATGACAGCTGTTCAGGCATACCTCCGCAACACCATTGTAATGATTGGACTCCACATGTATGAACAAAATAAATGTAATGGCAATAACCGTAAGAAGTGCATATACCGTCTTTTTCATTTGCGGCTCCCTCTAATTAATAACTCTTACTCTCATATCATCTTCCAAAACAGATGAAGCATAGTTAACTATCAATGAATCCTTGTCGATTATTTCCTTATTGCTGGATAAAGGCTCAATTGCAACCGTACTTTCTCCAACTGCAAGTATTTTGTATTCACCCTGTTTCAAGTGGTTAACCTGCCCCAAAATAGATTCCTCAGTCAGCACGGAATAAACATAGCAGTCGTTATCTGGCTTCAACTCACCGATGGGAACCACTGCGGTTTTATCAACAACGCATTCATACTCTTCCTTTGACTGAGCCATAAACTTCACGCTATCTGATATATATAAATTTTCCTTCGGCTCATCCTTGAGTGCAAAAATAAGTTCGCTGTGATCCGGGAAAAAGCGCACCGATTCAGTTACCACAGTCTCCCTCTTTTTCTCGTCATCTTTCCAGAAATACAGGCTGTATTTGTTGGAAAAGATATTATTATATACGCTCCTGTCCATAACAGCCTCCATATACAAATCTGCGTTGGTGTTGCAGACAGAGTACTTTAGTACAATATCCCCCTCTTCCACAACCTTTTTATCAGTTATGTATTCTATATACACCTTATCCGGCAGGAAGTATGCTCCGCTGTTGTCCACGGATATTTTTTCCTCGCCTATTTCATTATTCTTTCCCTGAAGCTTTGCTCTCAGAATTTTTATTTCTCCATCAATATGGTTCATGTTCGCATCATAGATTTCCTTCTCGCTTAAACTCAGGCTCACTTCATTGTCATAATCCTCACGGCATTGCTCCATAGCATCATTTTTACCGTCAAGCTCCTCTTTTGTCACAACACCGTTATCATAAAGAAAGCTTGTGTTTTCATATTCTTCCTTCGCCTTTTCATAAGCCTCAAGAGATTTTTTCAAAGATGCCTGAGAATCCTCCAATTGCTTTTTCAAATTAAGCTTTTCAATTTCATAGGCTTTTATCTGATTTTGAAGCTCGGAAACTTCCGTATCTACATTTATATCCTGCCTGCTCATATCAAGCCCCATTATTTTTTCTCCGGCCTCTACAATCTGAGAATTTTTTACATCAAATTCAGAAATATAAAGCTTTCTATCCGCTTTTACCTCCACTGTCTTTCTTGATAAAACTATGCCGGTAAAATAATCCTTCCTTATAAGAGGACTTTGAATCATAGGCTTGGTAACAGTAATTTCGGGCATTATATAGTTTCTTATTGAAAAAAACAAAAAACCTATTACAATAACACCGCTGACAAATACAAAAAAATATTTTAAAAGATTATCAAAAAATTTATGCATACTACTCCCCTACCTCATCTTTAGTTTTCAGCACCATGGTTTTAAGCCTGTCTCTGATTTTTGCGAACACATATATTACCGGGAACATGAACAGCACGCAGCCGGCGTAAAAAATGTTTTTATTGCTTTCATAAAGTGTATTTAAATATATGGAAACGGGCATCTTTGACATATCATTTAAAAATATAAGGGGCTGCTCAATTAAATTCCAGTTTTCTATAAAAATTAACAGGCACAAAGCTGCAATGGCATTTTTCGAATATGGAAGCACCACGTGGAGCAGTATGTCAAAGTCCGACGCTCCGTCTATTTTTGCAATTTCGTAATAGCTTTGGGGCATTGATTCGAAAAATTGCTTCAGAAAAAATACCCCCAGGGTACTGAATACCCCCGGCAATACAACCGCCAAATAAGTATTAAAAATCTTCAGCCCAACATATCTCTCGGCAGCATTGTACAAAAGTACATTTGGAATCAAGGTTATCTGCAGGGGCAGAAGCATGAAGAACGTATAAATAAGAAACAATATTTGAGAAAGACGGCTTTTTCTTACAGCCATGTAATATGCAGCACCGATACTTATAATTATTTGTCCTGCCAATACCCCTGCTGTCATTAGAGCAGAGTTTGTATAAAGCTTAAAATATTCATTTTTCTCAACACTTATTTCATAATACTGCTGAATGTTAAAAATCTCCGGAACTATTTCTATATCATCACTTTTCAATTGATTACCATCCATGAAGGAATGTGATATGGTATATATTATCGGAAATAAAAATATTGCCGCTATTAGCAATGAAATAATTTTAATCAACGTTTTTTTCATGATTATAAAACCACCTT
>DFOA01000029.1 GCA_002381185.1 Firmicutes bacterium UBA3553
TACCCTTTAGTTTCAAACTTCCTCCTTATAACGAATTTACTTCGTAAGTTCTGATTTGCAATTGAGTGGCAATGGAGTAAAACAATAGAGAAAAAGCAATTGATGAGCGTATTTAATCAAATCGCTTATCAATTGCCTGTCAATTGCTCATCAATCGCCTATCAATTGTTATTTTAATAAATCTCCAAGTGCATTTCCTATGGATTCACCGATAGTAAAGTTTGCTTCTTCAGGCTGATATGATTCAGATTCTTGATTAGAAAAATCATCGCCCTTATCTTCCAATATGAATGTAAGGTTCAGATTTTTGCCCTTCGTATCAATACCAAGGACTTTAGCATCCTTTACTTCTCCAACTTTAACTACCTGAGCAGGTGTTCTTAATTTTTCTGTTGAAACTTTAGCAATAGGTATAAAGCAGTCTATATTTCCGTTTACGCTTACGTGAACACCGTCAAGCAAAATACGAGTAACTTCAACAGGAATTATATCATCTTTATTAAGGTTTTTTGCATATTTGTCAAATGGATGTTCAACCAGCTGTTTTAATCCAAGACTTACTTTTCTGTCTTTTCTTGTGATGTTTAATATTTTAGCTGTAACTTCCTGACCTTCTGCAAGAACATCTGTTACTTTTTCAGTTCTGGCCCAATCAAGATCTTTAATATGAAGCAGGCATTCAATTCCATCAATTTCCACAAATGCTCCAAAATCAACTATTCTTGTTACCTTGCCAGTAACAACATCACCTTTTTGATGTTTGTCAAGGAAAAGTGACCAAGGGCTTTTAACTGTTGCTTTGTAGCTTAATGATAATTTTCTGTTTTCTTTGTCAACGCTTTTTACTTTTACGCTGATCTTATCGCCTGTTTTCAATACTTCAGAAGGATGTTTGATTCTGGTCCATGCGATTTCATTTATATGTAACAGTCCATCAATACCGTTAATTTCAACAAATGCGCCGTAATCCTGGATATTTTTAACTGTTCCTTCATAAATTTCGCCTTCCTTGATGCTCTCCCATACTTCGTTGTCTCTTGCTTCTTTTTCTACTTTTTCTACTGCTCTGGATGTCAGTACTAATTGCTTTCTGCCTTTGTTATTTTTAGTCTCTAAAACTTGAACCTTTAAAACTCTTCCAACATATTCGGAAGGGTCAACATTTCTTTGAACAGAGATTTGATTTCTTGGAATGAAACCTTTAATTCCCTTTACCTTTCCGTAAATTCCATATTGAGAAGCTTCAATTATAGTTGTTTCAACAACTGTACCTTCTGTTCTCATCTTTTCTAGTTCATCCCAGATCTTGTGTTCTTCTAATGGTTTTCTTGTTAAGACAACATTTCCGTCCTGGTCTGAAACTTTGACTACCTGAGCTTCAATTTCGTCTCCTTCTTTTACTACTTTTGTTAAGTCCGGTATTTCTGTAAGGGAATATTCATCTCTCGTGATAATTCCATCTGATTTATAATTGATGTTTACAGAAACGGCATCAGGGCTGACATATATTACAGTGCCTTTTATTCTTTCGCCTGTTCTGATATAAGATACTCCGCCATAATTTTCAAGCAAATCATGCATAGTTCCTTGCTCTGCCTGCTCGTTGTTTCCAATTTGTTCATTCATGTTGTTATTTAGGTTTTCCAACATTTTAATAACCTCCTCAATTATCCAGTCAGGCGCTGATGCTCCTGCGGACACTCCCACAATAGTATTTTTATCAATATAGTTATAAGGTATTTCCTTATAATTTTCAATTAAGAACGTATCAGGACAGACTTTTTTGCTTAGTTCATATAATTTTTTTGTATTAGAACTGTTTTTTCCGCCTATTATAAGCATTACGTCACATTTTGAAGCAAGTTCAACACATGCTTCCTGTCTTTTTCTTGTTGCATCACAAATTGTGTTATAAACTTCTATGTTAGAAAAATTATATTCATCTATAGTTTCTAAGATTTCCTTGAAAGTATCTGTATTAAAAGTTGTTTGAGATACAAGGCAATATTTTTTATCAGTATCAATACCTATTTCTAAAAGCTCCTTAGAACTGTCTATTATTGATGCCTCGTTATTGCACCAGCCAAGAATTCCTAAAACCTCAGGATGATTTTTATCTCCAACTATAATTATATCATAGTCATTATTTTTGTATTCTTCAACTATTTTATGTATTTTTTTGACTTTTACACATGTTGCATCGATTACTTCCAAATTATTTTGCTTTAATTTTTCAACAACGTGTTTTCCCACACCATGAGCTCTTATTAAAAGCTTGGCATCATTTGTTTCGGGAACATCTTCAACTACAACTAAGCCCTTGTCGTTTAATTTATCTACAACGTCTTTATTATGAATTATTTCGCCGTAACTGTAAAGCTTTTTTTCTTCGTCCAGCGTTTTATTTGCTTTATCAACTGCTGTTTTAACCCCGGAACAAAATCCGTTAAACTTTGAAATTTCAATTTTCATAGTCTTACCTATCGCTTAAACTGTAAATATCTTTTAAAATTTGCTTTCCTATTTCACCGTATTCCTCAGCTTTAGCTTTGCCTTCGAGATTTTCTAAATAATTTGTTTCTTCACCGAAATATATTTTAATTTTCCCTCTGAACTTGTAGGGTCCCTTAATGTAAAACGGCATAATATTAACTTTGGCTTTGTTTGCTATTAAAGCAATTCCCGGCTTGGCATTATTTTCGTCATATTGTTTAACTCTTGTTCCTTCAGGGAATATACCGAGAACTTCATTGTTTTTCAGTACTGCCAATGAACTTTTAATTGCAGACATGGATACACCTTCTCTGTCAACCGGAAAGGCTCCAAGCTTTCTAAATAAATACCCGAAAACCTTTTTATCAAACAACTCTTTCTTGCCCATAAAATGGATTTGTCTTTTTGTAGATACCGCTAAAATAACCGGGTCTATCATTGATGTGTGATTTCCGCAGGCAATTAAGCCGCCTTTTGTTTTATTTATATTATCCTCATTATGTATCTCCAAATCAAAAATAATAAATACCAAGACTTTTAAAATTGCTACCACTATTTTATAAAACATTGTTTCCTCCAATAATATTGGCAATTGCTTTAACTACTTCATCTAAATCCATATCTGTTGTATCTATTAAAATTGCATCTTCTGCTTTTATTAAAGGAGAGATTTTTCTTGTAGTGTCATTTTTGTCGCGTTGCTTAAGATCTGTAAGAACATTATTATAATCTGCTTTCTTTCCGTCAGCAGCAAGCTGGTTGTATCTTCTGTCTGCTCTTATTTCTTCTGAAGCGGTAATAAAAAATTTATAATCTGCATCCGGAAAAACCTTTGTTCCAATATCACGTCCATCTAAAATTACATTTTTATTTTCGGCTATTTTTCTTTGAAGCTCAACCATCTTGGTACGCACATCTTTTAATGCTGAAATTTTAGAAGCACCAATTGAAATAATTTCATCTCTTATTAAACCTTCAACATTTTCATTATCTAAATATATGTTGTTATTATAGTAATCAACTGTTGTAGATTTAATCATTTCATCTATTTTGTCTTCATTTTCTTCATTGATTTCAATTTTATTTATGTATGCCTTATACGCAAGTGCGCGATACATGGCTCCTGTATCGATATATTCAAAGCCTATTTTTTTGCTTAATAATTTTGCAACAGTGCTTTTACCAGCTCCTGATGGACCATCTATTGCAATTATCATATTAATTTCCTTTCAAGATAATTTAATAAATACTTTACTATTATATTACAAATTTTGAAATATAACAACAAGATTTTTTAAAAGCTTGACAAGGGAACGGGATTGTTGTCATCAGCTGATGACAACAATCCCGTTCCCTTGTCAACCCTATTCATTTTGATAAATGCTGTGATTATCCCAAAGCTGTTCCAGTCTGTTATAATATTCCACTATATCATCTTTTTCTTTTAGACTGATATTTGTAATCAGGTTGTTTATCATACAAAGAGGAACAACCAGTGAATCTACAAAAGAAACTATATTGCTTTTTGCCAAAAGTGATACATCAGACAGTGAATAGACAGGTGATGCCTCTGTATCTGTTATAGCAACTATTTTGGCATTTCTTTCTTTAATGAATTTTGTTGCGTCAATTGTTATTTTTGAATATCTTGGATAGCTGATTACTATCAGTACATCAGTTTCCTTTATTCTTATGATTTCTTCGTAAAGAGAATTAACTCCGCTGTTATTTAATACTTTAACATTGTCCAATATAACATCAAGATAAAATCCCAGATAATTAGACAAGGTTGAAGAGGTCCTGAGGCCTAATATGTAAACCTTGTTGGCATTTAAAATAAGTTCTGTTGCTTTATCCAAAGCTTTTGTATCAATAGTTTCATACAAGCTTCTCATATTGTTCATTTCATTTTTAATGATTTTTTTATGGAGCTTATCTGTATCGTTGATGATGTCATCGTCCAAACCAATTCTTTGGACAGTAGTAAGCTTGTTTTTAATCAATACCTGCAAAGCTTTCTGCAGTTCAGGGAAGCCTGAATAGCCAATGGAGCTTGCAAAACGTACAACGGTAGATTCACTGACATCAACAGTTTCCCCTATTTTCGCGGCAGTCATAAATGCTGCTTTATCATAGTGGTCAATAATAAACTCTGCTATTTGTTTTTGACCTTTACTGAATTTATAATAGTTGCTTTTTATAACACTTATCAAATCATTGTTATTAATCATTTAATCAACCTCGAATAAGTCTGATACCTTCTTCGAAAGCGCTTATGTTCTTATCAACTGTAACAGGAGGAACCCTGTTTGATATTGAATTAATCATTACAGATTTACTGATTACTTCTTCACCTATAAGTGCATACAAGGCACCGACAGAAACAATATTTGCTACCATATGAGTTCCTAATTTATTCTGTGCGGTATCTAATATTGGAAGTTTATATATTCTATAAGGTGCATCCATATTAACATTAACACTTTCATCGACTACCAGTATACCATCTTTACTCAAAGATGCAACATATTTATCATATGAATTTTGTGTTAAAGAAAGTAAAATGTCACAGTCAGTAACTTTAGGGAACTTTATTTCATCCTTGCTTATTATTACTTCAGCCTTGCTGGCACCGCCTCTTGCTTCAGGTCCGTACGATTGTGTCTGTATAGCATTTATTCCTTCTTCAATAGCAGCATCGGCTAAAATTATAGCTGCAAGTATTACTCCTTGACCGCCGGATCCGCTTAGTCTTAATTCTACTTTTTGAAACATTTCAATCTCTCCCCTATTTTTGAAATTTATCAATAATTACCTGATATCCTTCTGTATATTCAGTCTTTGGCTTATTGTAAAATTCACCTATTAATATTTTATTTTCAGCTTTTTCAGGATTTTTTTCAACAACTTTTATATCTACGCAGTTATCTTTAAAGAATTCATGCATTTTAAATGCATTCCCTTTTTTGTTTTTTCTGCCGTAATAAGTCGGACAGAGGCTTAAGCCTTCAATGAACGAAAATCCCTTGTTTGCCAAACCTTTTTCAATAAGTTTCTGCATTAAGACCGCATGGTAGGCAGTTCCTCTTCCCACATATGTTGCCCCTGCACCCTGTGCCAGATTACATAAATCAAAAGAAGTGTCAATGTTTCCAAATGGAGCCGTTGTTGCAAAATCTCCCTGAGGTGTTGTAGGAGAATATTGTCCGCCTGTCATTCCGTATATATTATTGTTAAACACAATTGTTGTAATATCTATATTTCTTCTTGCAGCATGAATAAGGTGGTTTCCGCCTATTGCCGAACTGTCTCCATCTCCCATTATTACAATAACATGGAGCTTTGGATTGGCCATTTTAATGCCGGTTGCAAATGCCAATGCACGTCCGTGAGTTGTATGAAGAGTGTTAAAATCCATATATCCGGGTGCTCTTGAAGAACAGCCTATGCCTGAAACAACAACAACTTCATCCTTGTTTAAGCCGGTCTTATCAATTGCTCTTACAACAGTGTTCATCAATGTTCCGTGACCGCAGCCAGGACACCAGATGTGAGGCAGTTTTTCAACTCTGTAATATTTTTGCGTCATTTCACTGCAATTTGTGCATTCCATTATAAGTTACCTCCTGTCACGGCATCAGTAATTTCTTTAGGAGTAATCAATTCCCCTGTAATTTTATTTATTTTTTTAACAGGGCATTTCTTTCCTGCTACTCTGTCAACTTCTATAAAATACTGACCTAAATTCATTTCTGCAACGTAAATTTCTTTTGCTTTTTCAGCAACCTGGTCTATTTGTTTTTCCAGGAACGGCCAAATTGTTATCGGTCTGAACATTCCTACTTTAATACCTTTTTCACGCATTTCATCTATAGCGCTTTTAGCAGCTCTGGATACTCCGCCGTATGCCACTATAACAATTTCAGCATCGTCCAGTTTGTATTCCTCGTAATAAGTAATGTCATCTATATTTTTTTCAACTTTGTCAACTATTCTTTGTATTAATTTTCCTGAAATTAAATTATTGTTTGTAGGGAATCCAGTTTCTTCATGTGTTAATCCTGTTACATGGTATCTGTATCCTTCACCGAATGAGACAAACGGAGGTATCATATCTTCTTCAGGTCTGTATGCTACATATTCTTCCGGCTTGCATGTTGGTTTTTTTCTATTTATAACTTCAATTTCTGAAGGATCTGTAAATTTTAATTTTTCTCTCATGTGACCTACGGTTTCATCCATTAACATAATAACCGGAGTTCTGTATTTTTCGGATATGTTGAAAGCTTTAATTGTATATTCATATGTTTCCTGCACTGAGTTGGGTGTCAAAGCAATTGCCGGGTGATCTCCGTGTGTTCCCCATCTTGCCTGCATTACATCTCCTTGTGCAGGTGATGTTGGCATGCCTGTAGAAGGACCTCCTCTTTGAACATTAACTACTACACATGGTATTTCTGCGATTGCCGCATATCCCAGGTTTTCCTGCATAAGTGAAAATCCCGGTCCGCTGGTTGCTGTCATAGATTTAAGTCCTGCTAAAGAACCTCCTATAATAGCCGCCATACTTGCCAGCTCATCTTCCATCTGTATGAATTTCCCACCAATCTGAGGCAGTTTCTGAGCAGATATTTCTGCGATTTCTGTAGATGGCGTAATTGGATATCCTGCATAGAATCTCATACCTGCAGCTAATGCCCCTTCGACGCAGGCTTCATTACCTTGAACCAATTTATATCCATGATTATTACTCATCTTTTTTTCCTCCTGCAATATAAATAGCATTATCTGGACATCTGAGCTCACATTGACCGCAGAATATACATTTTTCCGGAAAAGCTATTACACATTTTTCATTTTCTATTTTAAGAACCTGCTTAGGACAAAAACCCACGCATATGCCGCAGCCCTTACACCAGTCCTTATTCAATAGAAGACTTTTACTATCAGCCATTTATAACATCCTCCTATTATTTCCTTCCCTTAAGATTATAATAGCATATATATTTAAATTTGCAAGAAATATTTCAAAATTAAAGCAAATTGCAAGATTCAATTCATAAAATGCAAATCTAAAAAAGAAAACGTATGACCGATAATAAAAATATGTTGAATTCACAGTCAAAATCCCCAATTTATTTACTCATTGCTCTTCATATAATTGGGATTTACTGAGGTTTACATGCCCCCTGTTTCTCAGAAATAAGACTAAAAATCGGGGCTCGGATATGCAAAATGCATGAAGGCAACTTAGTCTATCATGCATTTTTTTCTACTATAAATAATTCCGGAGGAGTATTCTCTTTATTTATAAGATTGATATGAAGCACATTGTATTTTGATTTATCCAATTCACTTAAAAAGTTATATATATCTTTTATTTCATCTCCCGTGTCATGAGTAATATATGTTGTTATAAAAATCCTTCCGTCTTTTTTTAAAAAGGGAAGAATATGCTGAATTGCTTTGACAGTAGTTTCTCCTTTTGTGGCCACAGCCTTGTCAGAAAAAGGCAGGTAGCCCAGATTGAAAACAGCAGCATCAATATTGTCATTTAAATAATTACTGATAAATTCGTGAGAATTCAAAATAAGTTCATAATTTATAAATTCCAGATTGCTGTTTAACAACGTATTTGTTCTTTCAATTGCCTGCTGCTGAATGTCAAATGCTTTAACATTTCCATTTTTTCCGGCTGTCTTGCATAAGAAAAGCGTATCAAAGCCGTTTCCGCATGTGGCATCTATGAATTTAAGATTATCTTTGCCGCAATAGCTTTGTTCAATTAGCATGTGGACAAAGTCAACGAGTTTTCCGTATTTACCATCTTCCATTTTAAGCCTCCTGATTTCTTTTTAAAAATTGTATTTCTTCATTGCTTAAATTTTTCCAGGAACCAACCGTTAAATTTCCCAGATTGATTTCACCGAAGGACACTCTTTTCAGTGCTGTTACACTGTGACCTACAGCATCAAACATTTTTCTTACCTGTCTGTTTTTCCCTTCATAAATGCTTATCTGAACCACTGACTTGTTATCCTTGTATTTTAGTAACTTTACTTTTGCGGGAGCAGTTTTGTAGTTGTCTATCACAACACCTGTTTTAAGCTTTTTAATTGACTCATCAGAGATACATCCTTCCGTTTCAGCTATGTATGTCTTAAATATATGGTACTTCGGGTGCATAAGCTTATTGGCCAGGTCACCGTCATTTGTCAGCAGCAATAAACCTGATGTATTATAGTCCAGCCTTCCTATGGGATATACTCTTTCTTTAACATCAATTAAGTCCAGAACCGTCTTTCTGTTAAACTGGTCTTTAACAGTGGTTACGTACCCTTCAGGCTTGTAAAGCTTTATATATATGTATTCATTTATTTCTGATATTTTTTTATTGTCAACAGTAACAATATCCTTGTCCGGATCCACTTTTGTTCCAAGCTCAGTTACCTTTATTCCGTTTACCTTTACAAGCCCGTTTAAAATCAATTCCTCTGCCTTTCTCCGGGATGTAACACCGCTTCTGGCAATATATTTTTGCAGCCTTTCTAATTCCATAAACTCCTGCCTTTTCTTATTTATAGCTTTCTTTATTGTATATTATAATAAATTCTTCAATAATTAACAATCAGTTTTTAATTTCATTCTCCACCCCAGGCATACTGCAAAAAAAGAAAACGCAGCCTAAAATAATTGCTTATAAAATGCAACTGTTTTAGGCTGCTATGAATGGCTCTGAAATAATTAATTATTTTCAGCTACCAGGCTTCCTGTATGAATCAGCTCATCGCCCAGGTATATATTGTATTCTCCGCAGATTACCTTGTTGTCTTTGTTTAATATCATAGGTGCTGTAATATTGGTTTCAAATCGGACTTTATCCTTCTCATCTTCTGTCAGAAGATAACTGAAGCTTTCTGAAATAAATACCGGATTTCCGTCTGAGGTTCTTCCTGCAAACTGCCCTTGTTCTACAATCTGATAACTTTTGTAGTTTTCAAAAGCCCAGTCGAATATTTTATAGCTGTCATCGAACCAGTTTCCGTCATTCAACACCACTACAATTATTTCAGTTCCTTCTTTTTCTGCAGAAGCCACAAGACATCTTCCGGCAGCTTTAGTGTACCCAATTTTGACTCCATTTCCATATTCATACTGGTGAACAACTTTATTTTTATTGTAAAATACAGTGTTCATACTTTCTGCCTTATATTGTTCTGCAGATGAAATTGTTTTAAATATATCATTTTTCATTGCATGACGGCTGATTAAAGCTAAATCATAAGCAGTGGAATAATGATTTTCATCATTAAGACCGTGAGGGTTAGCAAAACTTGAATTAAAGGCCCCTAATTCCACAGCCCTTTTATTCATCATATCAACAAATCCATCCTCACTGTTTCTTCCTGCAAAAGCTGCCAATGTAGCTGCCGCATCATTGCCGGAGCGCAGCATTGTACCATACAGCAAATCTTTAATTGATACAATTTGTTTTGGCCTTAAATAAATGCTTGAACCTTCTATGCCTGTGCATTTTGCAGGCACTTCAATCTTTTTCTCTATATTTTTTATATTTTCTATTGCCAAAATAGTTGTCAATATTTTGGTTGTACTTGCTATGGGCAATTTCTCATTTGGATTTCTGGAGCCTATGATTCTTCCAGAATCAGAATCAATTACTATGTAGGATTGAGCGAAAACTTCCGGCATTGCTTCTGCCTTGCTGTATTGACCGACAAAAAATAAAATAAATAATGTTAATGTAAAAATTTTAAAGCTTTTAATAATCACAATCTTTTTTCTCCCTTACTTCCTTTATGAACGACATTATATTCAGAATAGATGATGTTATATCACCGGCCGTTGTTTCATTGTTAATATTGATTGTCCTGATATCATTATTGTCGGTCTCATAAATAAGTATTTGGGGATTTAACTGCAAATTAACATACGCTGCTCCTGCAAATGGTTTTAAGTCAACACTGCGGAACTTTTTGTCTATGTCGCTTCCTCCAATTAGAAAGTTCATGTTTAGTTTTGAAATTGCAAGATAATTTGTATTATCATAGGTAATTTTGCTGCTTATCAGTTTTTCATTCTCAGTTAAACTATTGATATTATCCAAAGTTGTTTTGATGATGCTCTGTATATCGCTGCTCATAATATCCCCTTTCTCAAATGTATTTTAAATACAGTATGCCCTGAAAAAGGAGAAATATAACTATCCCTTTAGAAGCGGTCTTTTGATAATATTATTTACAACCATGAATTCAACAACAAACGATGAAGAATTATCAAGGCATTCAGGATATAAAAAGATATTTTTCACTATAAAAAGACGTTTGATTTTTTTTATATGCTTCAAATACGGATAATATTTTTTTGTCTTAATCTGCTTATATTTATTAATCTCACCTGATGTTTTTTTAATCAAATCAGTATAATAAAATTTTTTGTCTGAAACATATTCTTTTCTGAATAATTTTAAGCTAACATATGTCCTGACAAAAGATGCAGTTAAATTAAGCTTGAAAAAAACTCTGAAATTAAAATATACGAATAACAGTCCCCCGATTATTATTAATATAACACATATTCCCATAGTAAAATAAAAGCAACGATCCTACGTTGCTTTTTTCTCCTCCTCATGTTCTATGTTCAAGGCAGGAAGTTCTTCGATGGAATTTAAGCCAAAATGTCTTAAAAATTCATCTGTTGTGGCATAAAGAGTCGGCCTTCCCGGTTTATCCAATTTGCCGACTTCCTTAATCAGCCCCTTGTCTAAAAGCCCCTTGACCACATTGGAGCATTTTACTCCCCTGATCAGTTCTATTTCAACCCTTGTTACAGGCTGCTTGTATGCTATTATAGACAATGTTTCCATTGCTGCAGTGGATAAGCTTCTATTTACAGTTGTCTGCAGCAAACTTTGAATAAATTCGAAATTTTCTTTTTTTGTAGTTATTTGATATGAATTGCCGAACTTTTGTATGATCAGACCTCTGTTTTCATCCTTCTCAAACTGCCCTGTCATTTCATCCAGGACATTAGATAAATCAGATACCGGCAAATTCAGGATTCTTGAAATTTCGTTAATATTTAATGGTTCGCCCCATGCAAACAGCAAGCTTTCCAATACACTTTTTAAAATCATACTTTTCTCCTACGCAGCAATTATTATGATATCACTGTATGTATCTGTCTGATAAATTTTCATGCCTTGCTTGTTTGAAAGTTCCAAGAAAGCTAAAAATGTTGTAATTACATATTCCTTTGTAATTCTCTTTTTTTCGCTTATGGTCGCAAACAATGACACTCGTCCTGTTGTTTTCAGTTCTTTCATCAGTTCGTCGATGCAGTCCTTGACGCTGTAATTTTCTCTGTAAACCTTCAACTTGTATTCATTGATAACTTTCAAATTTTGATTTTTAATCAGCGATATAAAAACATTGTACAATTCATAAATATTTATTTCATTCAATGAAAGCTGTTCAGTCTTTGAATCTGAAACAAGAGCCAGTTCTTCCTTTGGCTTTGAAAAATAGTAACTGCTTTCATCCTCATATTCTTTTAATTTTTCAGATACATCCTTAAACAATTTATACTCCAGAAGTTTGTTAACCAGTTCTTGTCTCGGATCTTCCTCTTTTTCATTAGTGGGCAAAAGCATTTGTGATTTTATTTCTATGAGAGTAGATGCCATTAAAATAAATTCACTTGCCACATTCATGTTAAACTGCATCATTTGATTTAAATACTCAATATATTGATCTGTTATTTCAGCTATGGGAATATCATATATATCAATTTCCTTTTTTTCTATCAAATGGTACAAAAGTTCAAAGGGTCCTTGAAATACGTTTAAACTTACAGAGTAATCCATTGTTCATCCTCTTATTTTATTATGGTTTCTAATACATTTTCAACGTAAAATTTAAGCAGACCTTTCTTGTCAATGTTTTTTTCCGGATAAAGCTCATATTCTCCCAACATTTGACCATCTTTTGAAAGAATTGCCCTGCCTATTGCCACATCCTGACTTAAAGGTGCTTTTAAATTTTCGTCTATAACATATTCTAAATTAAAATCTTCAACCTTGCAATTACTTTCTGTAAAATAAAATATATTTTCTTTGCTTACTATATTAAATGTGTCTTCTTTTCCGCAATATACGGGTGATGTTGAAATAACATCGCCTTTCTTGTGGAATACAAGGTTTTTATAATTAGCAAAACCTTCATTCAAAATCTTTGTAATTTCGTTGAATCTTATTTTGGTATTGTCGCATCCCAGAACAACAGCTATCAATGTAGTGTCATTTCGTCTTGCAGCTGCAGATAAACAATATTTCGCCTCTGTTGTGTAGCCGGTCTTGCCTCCTAATAAACCTTCGTAATTATTTATTAACCTGTTTGTGTTAACCAGCACCTGTTCCGAGTCTTTTTCCTTTCCAACATATACGGAATCCATCCAAGTAAGCATATATTGATTTACATAATTATATTTAAGTAACTCTTGTGTCATTACAGCTATGTCATGAGCTGTAGTTAAATGATCTGCTTCAGGCAGACCTGTGACATTTACAAAATGCGTATTGTTCATTCCTAATTCTTTTGCTCTGTCATTCATTGCCTTAACGCAGCCTTCTTCTGAACCGAACATAAACTCGGCCATAGCAACTGATGCATCATTTGCTGAACGCATGGAGATTGCTTTTAGTAAGCTTTCAACTGTCTGCGTTTCGTTGGCTTCTAAGTATATTTGGCTGCCTCCCATCCCGGAAGCATATTCTGAAACAGTGACCTCCTGATCAAGAGTTATTTCTCCATTTTCCATTTTTTCTGAAACCAGCAATAAGAGCATAATCTTGGTTATGCTTGCCGGCGGCATTTTATCATTGGCGTTTTTTTCAAAAAGAATCTGACCGTCATCACCGTTTATTAAAATTGCCGCACGAGATTGAAGACTCTCGGCTTCTATTCCATATGCCGGAACAACCATTAAATTTACAATTAACAACATCAAAAAAAATATGGCTATATTTTTCTTCATAAAAACTACCTCCTTTTTATGAATTATAATAACCATATTTACTTGATATATACAATTGTCTTACGTTTCAAGGACGATTTTTCCGTGAAATGTTAGAAATTGTTATATAGTGTTTACAGTTGTCTTACATTTCATTTGGTTTTTGAATATCCTTTTTTAACAAGTAATCTATCAATTCTATCTTTACCGTCATAATCTAAATTCTGTACGTAGACCTTATTTGTTAAATTACTTATTGCAGTATGAGCTTATTTTTTATGAAACCTTTTTAATTTTAAAACGTCTTAATATATAAACATATTTGTAATTATAGGTTGAAAATCAAAAACAGACAATAAAAGTGAACAATAGTTATTGCAAGGACATCAAATAACATAGAGATTTGGAGTTGATGAATTTGGGTGGAATTACAAGCACACAAATGAACCATGGTTAGTTATAAATTTACATTTATATAAAAATAATTCAAGTGGAGGTTTAAATGAAAAAAGTATTAACATTTTTATCGGGATTTTTTTGTTGTTTTATTGTAGGAATATTTATAAATGGTCTTAGTGTACAGGGTTATGCAAGCAGCAATGTTTATGAATTTACTAAGGTCACATACCCAATTTATATAAATGGGGTAAAAAGTGACACAGAAGCTTATACTACAAGGGTAATACCTATTTAAAGATTGCAGATTTGAATAAGAATCTAAACAATTTAAATGTTTACTGGTCTGATGAGAAAAAAGAAGTTAACGTAATAGAAGCTACAGGTCTAGGGTATATGCAGAAGAACGGAATTGAATACGTTGATATTCGTAGGTTGGTACAGAGAAGTATAAGCGGGGTTCCTCATTCTTTCAATCGCCGAACGGGAAATTACCTTTATAGTATTAATACTGATGAGTACGATTTAGTATTAGATGCGGTTACATTCGAAAAAGATTCAAGCGAAATATATCCACACTTGTATGTCAAAAAAGATACATTTAATGTAGGATTGCCGCTATTCCTAAAAATACTCTCAGAAAATGAATATTTTATTCAAGATAACTTGGAATCATTTCCTGATATTAATGACTATGATGCAATAAAAGATATAAATTAATAAATATGTAAATTAAATGTATTGCTATTCTACTTGCCATAAAAATAAACAAATCAGAGCTTCTCAATTAAACTCTGATTTGTCCTATTATTTGCTATATATGTCGAATTATTTGTTAAACGGTCTATTTCCTGAAAAATTATAATTATCTGATAATATTTCCCAGCACGCTATTTCCCTCAATACTGTTTTCAATATTGAGCATATGAAGTATTGTCTTGCCTATGGATGCATAGGTATTGAGAACTCCAAGATTGTTATTTCCCCTAATGTTCTTTCCGGAGAAAATTAAAGGAATATATTCCCTTGAGTGATCCGTGCTTTCTGTTGTTGGGTCGCATCCATGGTCTGCGGTTATTATGAGAACATCATCATCTTTTAAGTTATCCATTATTTCCGGAAGTTTGTCGTCAAAGTATTTTAAAGCATCCGCATAACCCTGTACATTGTTTCTGTGGCCGTAAATCATATCAAAGTCAACAAGATTAGTAAAAATCAAGCCTTTGAAATCTTCTTTTATAGCTTCTATAGTGGCTTCGATGCCTTCTTCGTTGTTATGAGTGTGATTTGACCTTGTAATGCCCTTATTTACAAAAATGTCTTCTATTTTACCTATTGCAAATACTTCCATGCCGCTGTTTTTCACATAGTCAAGCAATGTATCCTTCGGAGGAACCAATGAAAAGTCTTTTCTGTTTTCTGTCCTTGTATAATTTCCTTCTGTACCGGTAAATGGTCTTGCAATTACCCGGCCTACTCCATGTTTTCCCTGAAGAAGCTCTCTTGCTATGGTACAGATTTTATACAGCTCTTCAAGAGGTACAACTTCTTCATGAGCTGCTATCTGAAATACGCTGTCAGCTGATGTATATACGATTAAACTGCCCGTATCTACGTGTTCTTTGCCCAGCACCTTAATAATTTCCGTTCCTGATGCCGGATAATTTCCGATTGTTTTTCTTCCGGTACGTTTTTCGAATTCCTTAATTATATCTTCCGGAAATCCGTCAGGATACGTTGGAAATGGATTATCCAGAACTAATCCGCTTATTTCCCAATGTCCGGTTGTCGTGTCCTTACCCTTTGATTTTTCATTACATTTTGCCACAGTTCCTATATATTCGTCCGATTTTTTCAAATCCTCAAATCCATCAATATTTAAAAGGCCCAATTTTTCCAAATTAGGCAGTGAAAAATTCTTTATGCTTTTATATATATTTTTTACAGTGTTGCTGCCTGCATCGCTATACTCGGCTGCATCCGGAAGTTCACCCACCCCAACACTGTCTAATACAATTAAAACTGCTCTGTTTATCATAATCTTCTCCTTTTTAATGTCATTTAAACGATTGTTTAAATAAAGAAACAATAGTTCACCAATGGTTCAGCTATTGTTCTACCATCGTTCTCCTATTGTTACTATTATACTCTCGGAAATGTCTTTTTAAACACCTCAAGTGATTTAAATTCTACGCTGTTCAAATAATTTTGGGCTGCGGCAAAACTACTTAGCCCCATTAACTCCTGGACTGTTCCTAAATCTGCTCCGTGGGACAAAAGGTGTACGGCAAAAGAATTCCTTAAAATTTGGGGAGACAATTCTTTTTTTAAGTTCATCTTCTCCTCATAAAATTTCAGTATTTTCCAAATTCCCTGTCTGGATATTGGTTCTCCCGATATATTTACAAACAAAAATTCATTGTCTTCTTTGCATTTAATATTTCTGAAATTATTTAAATAATTACATATTGCATCCTTAGCATAGTTGCTTAAGGGAACTATTCTTTCTTTTGAGCCTTCTATATTTATTATGCCTGAATTTAAATTTGCATCTATAATTTTTATATTAATCAGCTCCGTAACTTTAATTCCGGATGAATACAGCAATTCCAGTATGGCAGAATCTCGGCTTCCTTTAAATGAATTTGTATCGGGCTGCTTCATCAATAGATTTATTTCATCTTCAGACAAAATAGCAGGTGTTTTCTTAATTTGTTTTGGACTGTGAATGCTAATGGCAGGGTTGTCCTCAATTAACTTCTCTTTTTTGAGAAATTCAAAAAAATTCTTCAAAGCAGAAATTGTTCTTGATATTGTGGAAGAACTCTTTCCTTGTTTTTGAAGATTTACAAGATATGTCAATATTTGGGCCTTCCTTGTCTTAGTTAACTCTAAGCCATAATCTTTATCAAGATATTCCCTAAAGCTGTTTATGTCATATATGTATGAACTGACTGTATTACTGCTTAATTTTTTTGAATTAAGATATGACTTATAAGTTTCAATATTTTTATCCATTATCTCACCAACAATCTGCTTAATATTAAAATATAGTAGCTGTAGCCTAGACTGTAGGCTATTACAATCAGAAGATATATTAAAGACAGTTTAACATATCCAGTTATTATTATATCAAATTTATGGGAAATAGTCTCTATGTTTTTTGTCTTTTTTGTATATTTTGAAATTGTGCTTGAAATAAATGTAAAATAAAAGAGAACCGGAAAGAAAATAAAATAATCGGTAAATGTCATAACAAAATAAATTACATCCAGCCTCAATGTCCTTATTAAATATATTACGGACAGACCATAATATACGCAAACCAATCCAAACAGTCCGTTAATAATTTTACTCTGTCCTATTATGGTCAAAAGAATTATTGCAACAAAATATATTAAATTTCTTTTTATTGTCATTATGAAAATATCATTGAACTTCATGGTACTTATGCTTTCATAATTAATGTTTGTCATACTGCCCTGACCTGCAACCATATAAATAATAGCTGAAAGCATAAGAGATAAAATTAAAATAAGCAATAAAAATAAAAATCTTTTGTTCTCTGACAGAATCAATTTCTTTAGTACATTGTTCATAAAAAAACCTCCTGAAAGCTTTATACAATATATGCTTGTACAGAAGGATTAATTCTACTTATAAATTAAATTTCAAAATTCATCCAGTGCAGCATCCCGATCAAAGTCTTTGAGTCTGTGATTCTGCCTGTTTCTATCATTTTTTTAGCTTCCTCTTTGCTGACAGAAATTGTTTCAATACATTCATCCTCATCAAAATTCGTTGAGGTAAAGGTCAAATCTTTAGCTTTGAACAAATAAACCTTTTCGTTGGTAAATCCAGGTGAAGTATAAAATTCATATATTTGATGAATATTCTTAGCTTCATAACCTGTTTCTTCTTTAAGCTCTCTGAAAGCACATTCAATAGGCTCCTCGGCAATGTTTAAAATTCCCGCAGGAATTTCATATAAGAAATCTTCAACCGCCTTTCTGTATTGTTTAACTAAGAGCATTTCACCTTTTTCTGTTACAGCAACAATAGCAGCCGCACTCTTATGTTCAACAATTTCTCTCTTGGTATATTTTTGATTTTCAAGCTCAACTGTATCTACTCTTAAATTTATTATTTTACCTTCAAAAATTTTTTCACTTTTAACAGTTATTTCAGTATTCAAAATTGCCTCCTCATTCATGCAATTTTTTTCTTCTTTTGCAGAATATATTTATATATCCGCTTAATTGTAATAATAATAAATAATTTTGTCAAGCTTATTATATAGCAAATATACTAATAAGCTTCTGCTTATTAGTATATTTACAATAACGGTTACTATGATACCTTTTGCTCAAGGCGCAGTTTGTCTGCTATCATTGCAATAAATTCTGAATTTGTCGGCTTGCCTTTATTATTATGTATAGTATATCCGAAAATATTATTTATAGTTTCTATCTTTCCTCTTGTCCATGCAACTTCAATTGCATGACGGATTGCTCTTTCTACTCTGCTTGGTGTTGTTCCGTACTTTGCCGCAATCATAGGATACAATTCTTTTGTAATAGCACCTAAAAGCTCTATATTATTAACAACATCAATAATCGAAGTTCTCAAATACTGATAACCTTTAATATGTGCAGGTACCCCTACTTCATGCAATATTTCGGTTATTTTGACTTCCAGGCTTAATTCTGCATTCACTTTTTCATTGTAAACTATTTCCTTACTCTTGTTTTGAACTCTAGAAGTTTCTAATTCTGATATTTGTATTAATCTGTCCGCAAAAGATTCAAAGTTAAATGGTTTTACTATGTAATAATCTACTCCCATATTAATTGCTCTTTGCGTAACTTTATCATGTCCTACAGCTGATAAAATAATAACCTTTGGAAATTTCTTCAAATCCTTCTTATGAAGCTTTTCCATTACTCCCAAACCATCCAAGTGCGGCATAATAATATCCAGTATTAAAATATCAGGCTCATATTTTTCAACGGCTTCTAATGCTTTTATGCCATCATCGGCCATTTCAACCACATCGAAAACATTCTTGCTTACTAAAAAATCTTTTAGTATCAGCCTAAACTCCTTATTGTCATCTGCAATAACTATTTTTACTTTTTTTTGCATAATGAATCCCCCTAGTTAATATTTTTCTCTTATTAAGAATATACGCAAAAATTTCAAAAAACCCTTTTTTTTTCTAAAAAAATTTTTTATTTTTTAAAATATTTTTTTTTTCACCCCCTTAATTCTATTTATATTATGTTTTTACAATATTATACCATTGTCTTACGTTTAGCGGAGGGTTTTTTCCGCGAAATGTTAGAAATTGTTATAGATGCAAATAATGAAACGACCAAGAGGCCGTTCCATAACTTACTATCGAGAACCGTTATATATTTGATCAAAAATCCATTCAATATAAATTCCGTAACCTTTGGTTGGATCGTTCATAAAAACATGAGTTACGGCTCCTACAATTTTATTGTTTTGAATTACAGGACATCCGCTCATTCCCTGAATTATGCCGTTAGTAAGTTCCAACAAATCATTATCAACAATTTTTATCACAAAGCTTTTTTCACCGGGCTTATTTTGATAAAATATTTTGGTTATTTCAACATCATATGTTTGTATTTCGTTGTTTACACATGAATATATCTGAGCAGGACCTATTTTTATTTCTTCTTTTTTTCCCACCTCAATTAAATTATTGCTAAAATACCCCATACTTGCATCATTAATGTTTCCATATATTCCAAAGTTGGTATTATCCTCCACAGTACCGAGGTCTTCATTTTTCATTATATAGCCGATAATTTCGCCGGGCTCGCCTTTTTTACCCAGTTTAATACTGGTTATATTAGCTCTTGATATGGTACCTGTTTCAATATCAATTAGTGAACCTGTTTCTGAGTCAGAAATTCCGTGGCCGATGGCACTGAATTTGCCTGTTTCAGGGTCTATAAATGTTACTGTGCCTATGCCTGCAATATTTTCTCTCGCCCAAAACCCAAATTTTACTTCGTTGCTTTCATATACTTGAACAGGTGAAAGAGTAAAATTTAATATCTTGCCTCCTCTCTCTATAGTAAAATTATAATCTTTAATCCCATTTTCCAATGTATAATTCAATATATCATTTGTTCTTTCAACATTGTGGGAATCAATTGCAAGTATTTTATCTCCTATCTCCATTCCTGCAATTTTTGCAGGAGAAACTGATAATTTATCGGTGTTTATTATATCTGCCAATCCTACAACCAGGACGCCCGCTGTCTTTAATTCGACACCAATGGCCTGGCCGCCTGGAATTATATACTTCCCTTCGGTTTCAACTACTTCATTACCTATTTTAGTTAAAACATATGGATTTGTTTTTAAATCATAACCGAAATAAACAGCTGCCAATAAAATAGCAATAAAAAAAATAAAGAATAAAACTCTTTTAGCGAAACTTTTCATTCTGCTCTCCTTCAAGTTTTATCTTTAATTTCTCCATATAACACTTGTATTATTCTGATTTTTCAAATCCTTTATTAGACAGATTTGCTTGAATCAATTAAATCTTTTGCATTATTTAATGACTTTTCTGTAATTTTCATGCCGCTTAATAATCTGGCAATTTCGTATACCTTATTTTCATCATCAAGCTTTTTAACAGTGCTGTAAGTATTTCCGCCAACAACCTTTTTTTCGATTAAAAAATGATTTTTTGAAATAGAAGCTATTTGCGGTGAATGTGTTACGCATATTACCTGATGGTTATCAGATATATAGTTCATTTTGATGCCTGCCATCTGAGCAGTCTTTCCGCTTATTCCTGCATCAATTTCATCAAATATCATGGTTTGCAGGCTCTCGATATCAGAACTAATTTTCTTAAATGCAAGCATGATACGGGATGCTTCTCCTCCGGATACAACTTTTTGAACAGAATTCAAATCGCTTCCCGCATTTGTGGATATTAAGAATTCCACATCATCAATGCCGTCAGATGAAAAATTACTTTTTCTTTCAATATTAACTTTAAACATGATGTTTTTCATATTCAGGTCGCATAGTTCCTGAAGCAGTCTGGCTTCAAGGATCTCAGCTGCTTTTTTTCTTTTGTCTGATATTTTTTCAGAAAGTTCTTTTAATGTATTAAATAATAAATCTTTTTCCTTTATTAAAACATTTAATTTATATTCTGCTTCTTTCAATAAATTTAATTCCTTTTCAGACTCATTTCTATACTCGAAAATTTTGTCAATTGAAAATCCGTACTTCCTTTTTAGCCTATTAATAAGAGACATCCTGTTTTCTATATTATTAAGTTTGTTTTCATCAAATTCCAACTTTTCAGAATAATCTCTTAAATCATAATTAAAATATTGAATTTCTTCCAATAGTATATCAAGTCTTGAAAGAAAATTTTCCAAAGCTTCATCATATGTTTTTATTTTGTTCAAAATGCTGTAAACGTTATTCAGGACATTGCTTGAGGTTAAAATATTGTTAATTTCGTATAATGAGCTTTGCAATTCCTTAATATTTGAAAGCTTTTTTATTTCTTTTAATAATTCTTCCTCTTCTGTTACCTTTAAATCAGCTTCATCTATTTCACATATTTCATACTGAAGCTGTTCCATTTTAATGTCCTTGTTAATAAGCTTTTCTTGAATAAAATCTATTTCGCTTAATTTCTTGTTGTATTCTGTAAACAATTTTGAATATTCTGACAAGAATGGTACCAGCTCCCTTTGAATAAGGCTGTCCAATAACAAAATGTGATTTTCCTTTTTAAATAAACTTTCATGACCGAACTGTCCGTATATGTCCATCAGACAGCTGACTACTTCCTTTAATGAGCCTAAAGGTATAGTTCTTCCGTTAATTTTGCTTATGCTTTTTCCATTTTCCAGTATTTGTCTTGAAATAATCAAGTAATCTTCAGTATCAATATCAATATTTAATTCCTTTAAAATATTGTAAACTTCTTCATATTCTGAAATGTCAAAGACAGCTTCGATCACAGCGCTGTTTTTTCCTTTACGTATTAAGTCCTTTGAAGCTCTTTCACCTAATATTAATGACAGTGCTTCAATTAATACTGATTTTCCAGATCCTGTTTCACCTGTAAATACGTTAAACCCTTTGTCAAATTTAATAGATTCATTTTCAAATACAGCAAAATTGCTTATACTTAAGTTAAGCAGCATTTTATCACCATTATCTTATATTCTTTTTAAATTCTTCCAATACTGTTTCTACACTTTCAACTGTCCTTATAGCCACAAATACTGTATCGTCTCCGGCTAGAGTTCCGACTATATCATCTACTCCCATGTAGTCAATTGCAGATGCACAAATTTGTGCCGCACCTGGTATCGTTTTTAACACTATGGTGTTCATGGCATTATCAATAGAAACTACTGAGTTTTCAAATATCTTATATAATCTGTCAGTAATGCCCTCTTGACTTTGCCCGATTGTTGCATACTTGTATTTCCCGTTCTTAGACATAACCTTGACAAGTCTAAGTTCTTTTATGTCTCTTGAAATAGTAGCCTGTGTAACATCAATGCCCATTGCTTTTAAGCCATCAGCAAGTTCCTCCTGAGTTTCTATTTCCTTTTTTGAAATAAGCTCAAGAATTTTTGTTTGTCTCGTGTACTTTTTCATTAGTCACCTCATATTACTATTATTTTTATAATATTCAAAAGCTTGGTTAATTAAGTTTTTGAATTGGATTTCAGTTAGAATTGCAGTTCTTTGAGCGTTTTTTTTAATATGGGCCAAATACTCTATATTACCGTCTCCGCCTTTAATTGGAGAAAAAGTCATATCTTTTAAATATAGGCTGTTTTCATCACAATACATCTGTATATTTTTCAGAACATCCAAGTGAGCCTTTTTGTCCTTCACGATACCGTTTTTCCCTATATTGTGTCTTCCCGCCTCGAACTGAGGTTTTATGAGAATTATAATATCTGTGCTATCATGACTGATTTCGACAATTTTAGGAAAAATTAATTTCAGTGATATGAAAGATACGTCTGCGGTAATTATATCGACACATTCTTTAAAAATTGCAGTATCAATATATCTGAAATTTGTTCCCTCCAAATTTATTACACGCTCATTATTTTTTAAGGATTCGTGCAGTTGGTTGTGCCCCACATCAACCGCATAAACTTTTTTTGCATTGTTTTTAATAAGATAGTCGGTAAAACCGCCTGTTGAAGCTCCTATGTCAACCGCAGCTTTATTTTCGATATTTATGTTGAAATACCTTACGGCTTTTTCAATTTTTGATGCGCCTCTTCCCACAAATTCAAAATAATTTTTAACTTCAATTTTGTCTGAAATGCATACCTTAAAAGATGGCTTTGTTATTAATCTGTCATTAACATATACGCAGCTGTTTATGATAAGTTGTTTTGCACGTTCCCTGCTTTCAGTCATATTGTTTGTGTGCAGATATACATCAAGCCTATATTCTTCCATTAAATACCCTTTCATAACTTTACATAATTATTCTGTTCAAAAAAAAAACATAAGAACAATTCAATAAAATTATAGCATAATGATTTATAAATATCAATTATTAATTTTATATTTTATTAGAACTTACATGATTTAAATGTATAAAAGTTGTATTTATTCATAATAAAGTTAATAAATTTCTAGTCGAAGTTTTCATCTATAATTTTTATTTTCTTTTGTGTATCTTCCAGCTTTTTCGCACAAAAAGAATAGGCTTTCATTCCTTCCTCATAATTTTTGAGCAGTTCATCAATAGAAATGTTTTCATTTTCTTCAAATGTTTTAATTATTTTTTTTAATTGCTCCAATGCATTTTCAAAGCTTTCATATTCCATTATTCAACCTCTTTTATATTAATTGTTTCTGCTTGTATCTTAAAATCTTTAAATCTAATGTTTAATATGCCTTCAATTTCAACCTGATTAATTTTTCTTATGATGTTTCCTTCGTTGTCAGAAACTAAAGCAAACCCCTTTTCCAGCTGTCTTATATAATTGTGGCTGTTAAGCTTTTCGTTCAGCAGCTCCAGCTGAAAAGACAGACTTTCAAGCTCCTTGGCTGCCCTGTTTTTAATTATATTTTTATAGCTTTCTGTTTCGTTTTTCATCCGGTATATATTTTCTATGGGCAGATAGCTTTTTAAAATATATTTTGAAGATTTCAGTTCTGCCTGCTTTAGCAAAAGCTTATTATAAGCGTTTTGTTTTAATGTGAAAATATAGCCTGCAAGCTTCTCTTCAATGTCCTTGTATCCTCTGATTATTCTTTCGGCAGCTGCCGTGGGAGTGTGGCAATAAATGTCGGCAACATAGTCTGTTAAAGTCCTGTCCGTTTCATGACCAATGCCTGTTACCACAGGAACCTTGGATTTATAGACTTCTTCAGCTACATTTAAGTCATTGAAAACATTCAAGTCCTCAAAGCTCCCTCCGCCCCTTGAAATTAAAATTACATCAGTTTCATTTCTGTTGAAAAACTTAAGTCCGTCAATTATACTTTCTTTGGATTTTTCGCCTTGCACCAATGTATTGTAAATAATAATTTCAATATCAGCTCTAACACTCTCGAAAGTTTTTAAAATATCCCTTAAGGCTGCTCCTGATTTTGATGTTATTATTCCGATCCTTGAAGGATATACGGGAATATCTCTGTGCCTGTCAAACATGCCTTCGGCTTTAAGCTTTTCTTTAAGCATTTCCAAGTCAGCCAGAATTCTTCCCAGACCGACTCTCTCAATATTTCTCACTACCAGCTGATAGCTTCCCTTTGCTTCATATACGGAAAGCTCTCCTTCAACAATAATTTTATCCCCGTTTTTAGAAATATTGTCAGCAAAAAAAGCAACACAATTAATGCAGGATACATCGTCGCACAGGGAAAAATAAGTATAGCCTGTCTTGCTCATTCGAATATTGGATATTTCTCCTTCTACTCTGAGGTTGTTTAATATTGAGTTGCTCATCAGATATTTTTTTATGTATTGATTTAAAACTGATACCTTAATTGGTTTTAATTTCATCGTACCACCTGTCTATAATGGGAAGAAATGAAACTCCTACAGCATTATCAGATGAATTTTCCTTTTGGGGAAGAATTATTTTAAATTCATTATCCAATCTTTCTAATATCGAGTTTCTGATTATGCCGTTGGATGCAACTCCTCCGGCAAGGATTACAATATCAAAATGATATTTTGATTTTATGTTTTTAATTATATGTAAAATGCAGTCTGCAACATATTTAAACAGGGAATTTATAATGGATTCTTTGTTGTATTTATCTGAAAGGTATAAATTGTTATAATGGTTTTCCATACCGGACAGGTTAATATAAGATTCCCCGCTGATTGCAGGTGATTTAATATTTTCTATATTAAGATTATTCTCTAAATATTTTTCCATATGCATGCCGCAAGGAAAAGGAAATTCCATAAGTGTTCCGACCCTGTCAATAAGCTGTCCGAATGTAATATCCATGCTTCCTCCTGCTATGACTGCGTCATAACCTTTTTGTGCTTTTTTCACACTTAAAAATTCAGTAGTTCCTCCTGACATGTGAATTGCAAGAATATTATCATTTATTTCCTTATATTCATCAAGCAGTGAAGCAGCAATATGATTTTCCTGGTGAGAATATTCCACATACTTGCAATTTAACGTTTTAGCAATTGTTTTACCATAGTTTTGTCCAACTGTGAAAACCGGCATGTAAGAGCCCTCAACATTTCTTGGCCTTGAGCTTACGGAAACAATTTTTACATTTTTTAAATCTGCTTCTAGTTCATCATACAGCTTACAAAAATTTCTCATATGCTGAAACACCGCATCCTGTTGTCTCAGACCCTTTTGGCCTGCCGGAACGTTTAAAACTGTTCTTTTATCGAGTATTATTTCCTTGCTGTTAAAATCCGCCAAAGCAATGGAAGTTGTATAGGCACTTGTGTCAATGCCCAGTATGTAATCTGTCATTTTTCAATACACCTTACAACTGTACCCAATAGGCCGTTTATAAACTTGTGCGAGTCTTCATTTGAATATTTTTTACTTATTTCAACAGCTTCATTTATTGAAACAGATTCTGGGATTGAAGCATTGTATAATATTTCTGACAATGCGACACGCAGTATTGCCAGGTCAACCTTTGCAATTCTGCTTATTTTCCAGTCCTTAGAATTTTCTGTAATATAATTGTCGATTATCTCAAGATGGTCGATCATGTCATCCATGGTTTTGTCCAGATAGTCAGTATCAACGCCTTCTATTTCAAAATGATTGATATATTTGCATGGGAGTGTTTTGTCAAAATCTTTGTTAATATCCATGCAATATGCTATTTTAACTGCTTCTTCTCTTGTTTCTTTTCGTTTCATATTTCCTCCGTTAGCAGGTATCAGTGTAAATAGGGTTGGGGTATAGCCCTGAGGTTAGGGCATACACAATTATAGATTGACAATTTGTAATTGTCAATCTATATTAGTTTTATATTCTTATTCAATTATGTCAGTTTCAATAACTTCTTTATCTTTTTCTTTTTCTTGTATTATGTTGAGTACATGGACATTGACTGCAGCTACTTCCATATCTGTCATTGTTTCAATTTCTTTTTTAACAACAGATTGGACTTCTTTTGCCACTTCGCTTATTTTATAGCCGTATTCAACATTTATAAAAATGTCTAAAACAACAGTATTTTCATTTAATTCAACCTTTATTCCCTTTGAGTAATTATTTTTGGAGAATAAATTTGAAATTCCGTCGGCTACTCCTGTGCGAGCTGTGCTTACGCCTTTAACTCCGCTGGTTGCTATGCCTGCTATTATAATAACTACATCATCAGATATTTTTACCTGACCGATTCCTAAATTTTCGTTATCCATCTTAGCACCTCCTCCAATGATTATATCAGAAGTTGTAAATTTTTACAAATCAATATTATCAAATTTAACAATTTTTATTTGTGACGGTTCATAATCTGTTTCCGAAACAATCACATCCAATATTTTAGTTGCATCTGCCTGTTCAATGGTATCGTTGGTAACAACTTTAACCATATTTTCGTCTACAATTACTACTGTCTCATTGTAACCTTTTGATTGAAGCATCAGTTCAATATCTTTTTCTGTATTAATGAATTCATTTTTGTTTAATAGCAAGGCTTCAAACTGATTTTTGGTTTCAGCAGAAATTGTTTCATTGCTCAGACTTTTTTCAAGATGATCGACAACATCCATATTTCCTTTTTCTTTATTTAGCTTGAAGTTTGCAAAATTGCTGTTCAGCATATCAAAAATTCCATTGGAGGACGCTACTACCGAATCATTTTTTAATATGTTGGTAATATCACCGAGTATAACATAATCTAATTCGTCTTCGGGAGCCTCAGCAACTGCTGCCTCATCTTTAGCAGAAGCAATGTCTTGAGATTCTTCAGCTGCTACGTCTGTTGTTTCTTCAGTTTTCGCTACGTCTGTTGTTCCTTCAGTTTCCGCTACTTCCTCAGATCCTTTTCCGCCTTCCTGAACATCTGCCGGCGCATTTACTGCCATATCTGTCTTATCGGTTTGTTCCAAAATTTCCACTAATTCTGCTCCATGCATATCTTCAGTATCATCTTCAACAATTTGTGCTTTATCTTTATCCATTATATCAGCTTGCAGTTCTTCTTCAAATTGTGCATAATCCTCTTCATTAAATACATTCTCCGGCGTCATGGTCATATTTACATAACCTATTATAAATATTATTGCCAAAGAAGTTAAAAATACTAATGTTTCCTTTCTCATAATCATAATTACCCCCTGAGTTAAATTCTATTATCTGTTAGATAATATTATTTCGATATCATTTAAATTGATATCTAATAAAGTTTTTACACAGTTCATAAGAATTGTATAAATATCTTTATTTCCATTATACTTCGCTACTACCAACACACCTGATATTTTAGGATATTCGTAATATCTTTCTACTACCTGATTATTATTACCCAGTATAACTTTGTTCTGCTTAGTGTCTCTTTTCACCTCTCTTTTTGTGCCGTCGCCGCCAATCTCAATATTTGTTTCATTGCTGGTATTTTCATCATAAACAGGTTTCATTTCCGGAGTATTTTTTGTATATATCATTACATCAACGCTCTCCATGTTTTCGATTTTTAAAAGGATGCTCTCCAACCTCTTTTCTAATGAATATACGTAGCTTTCAGCTGTCATATCCTGGTTTTCATTGCTGCTTGGTACAAGTTTGGAGGTTTCGGTACCTGTAATTTTAGAAGTATCAAGCTTAAGGATTAATGAAATAATAACCAGTAATATAAAAATATTTACCGCGTACTTTAAATTTTTATTGTCTTTGAACATATTTAAAAAATTATTCATATGTGCCTCCGTTATTCTACATATATGTTATCTGAACTTATTTGAAAGATTTCAGCCAGTCTTGATTTTAACTTATTGATTTCATCCATGCTAAGCAATTTATTTAACACAACCACTGCTTTTACATCCATGTTCTCTGTAAAATTAAATGTTATACTTTTTACAACATCATCTCCTTCAAACTGGTTTTCGTTTATGGAATCAATAAAATTCTGGTCAATGCTATTGACGCTTACCTCTCTTTCGTAAGAAAAGTCCTTTGACGGTATGTCTTGTAGCCTGTTTAAATCTATGCTTCCATTTAAAAATATATTATCCAGGATATAAATCATGATAAATATTTTTATTGTAATTCGACAAAATTTTTGTGTCTTTCCTTCCGGAAAGATTATCATTATGATGTTGAACATCAATATCAAAATTAGTATGTTTACTATTATATTTTTCATAAGCTACCCAAAGATATTATTCATGTAATTTAGTAAGATCGAATAATAAACTGTTACGATTATTATTGGTGTTAACAGACAAATTAGGTATATATAAAACATATCAGCCATTTCATAAATAAGCTTGGATATATTTTCATTAAACGGCTCTGTGAGAACTCCCACTGCTTTATACAAAACCAAAGCCAGGGCAATTTTTATAAGTGATCCGCCAAATGCTGAAAACATGAAAATTATTATTACAATTCCCAGGACGTCCTTTATCATTAAAACACTTTTTAAGAACACTCCGAAGAAATTGCCTACTGCATTGCCGATTACAGGCGCTGCGGCAGGAGATAATGCTTTTATGGAACTTATAAAAATATTATCTGTTTTATATAATATATATCCTTGTACAGAAAAATTTATGACTACAATAATCATATATCCAGACAAAATTAATAAAGTTGCCTTTTTTAAAAACTTGTACAAAAGTTTTGCATTGATTAATTTACTCATATTATTGATTAAAATCACAGCTATCATCACGATTGTCATTATATCAGTAAAAGAATAAATAAATTGGGTAGTGATTCCAATAATGTAATTGAGAGATGTGTAGAAAAACTGCAGGATGCTGAGCTTTCCAAATGTGAGCATCGCTGCCATAAATACGGCATTTATTTCTTCAGTAATAGTTTTAAATTCAGCAAAGTCTGTCTTCATAATATTTTTTATATTCAAGACATCTTTCAATATTATTGTGAAAATAATCATCACCGAGAACAACACAACTATATCGGAAACACTTTGGCTTGAAAACTCATCAGAGAAATATTTTATTATTGTTAAAATCATACATATTACCAATATATTAATACCTGTTTTAACAATGTCTCTGAAAAAGTTCTGTTCATTTTCAAGCTCATACAGTAAATAGTCCTTTAAGCTTATATCGAGTCTCCCTTTAAATGCATTTCCAATCAGCTCTCTTATGCTGATATTGTTGTCCCTGAAATACGAGTTGTTGTTATTGATGTACTCTTCCAGATTTTCAACAGGAACCTTTTCTATCGCTTCATCCATAACTGCTGCAAAAACATTTGTACCTAAAGTAAGAATTATTAATATAAACATTATTATTTTTTTTTTCATCTCATCACCCGTTAACAAGCAGCAATATTTGATCAAGGAATATTTTTATTATATCAATTGAATAAATGAGAATTATCAGCTTCCCTGCCATCTCCACCTTTTTGCCGACGGATTCGTAATTTAAATCCTTGCAAAGAAGTGAAATAAAATCACAAATATATGCAATACCCACAATTTTTAAAATAGTTGCAAAATATTCTATTTTAATATTGTATCTTACAAATATATCTATGAATTCCTGAACATATCCTTTCAATTCCCTGAAAAGTATGAGCATGACCAGGATGCCGAAAATAACAGTAATATGAACCTTGAACTCTTTATTGAAGTTTGAAATTGTAATTCCCAGGATAACCGTGATTACAGCAATAAATATAATTTGTGCAAGCAACATATCATTCCTTTCATCAATACAAGTTAAATACTGACTTAACCTCCATGAACAAATCATTCATCATGCCAACAATGAGAGCCATTACAACTATTACTCCCGTGAGTGTAACAAACATTGCTTGTTCGTCTCTTCCCGTTTTAGATAAAATCTGATTAAAAACTGCTACTACTATTCCTATTGCACCAACCTTTAAAATTAAATCAATATCCATATTAGCCTCCTAGATTAAAATAACAGCGGTCAAGCATCCCACCAATATTGAAATCCTGTTGTTCAGGTTTTTTTTCTCAGTGTGTGACCTTTCAAAATGCTTCATGGAATTCTCCATTTCCCTGATTGTAAAAAGAAGCTTCTTATCCAATATGTCTGAATAGGTGCTTCCGTAATAATTGATTATGTCTGAAAAATAATTATTGAATTCATCAGGCGTATTTAAAAGTGTTTTCATGAAGCATTCAAATTCATATTTACTTTTTTTATGAGATAGTTCGTTTTGAAGCCTTGAGCAAAGCATTTTAATTTTTTCGTTTTTAAAACCATAATTCATATATATTTCATCATAGGACATTTTCATATCACAGGAATAGATTCTCAAGTAGTCTGTGAAATCCAGAAGTTCCTTCATGTTGTTCAAACACTTGTCTCCGTAGTCATTAATAAATTTAAAAATACATTTCACTGTGACAATTGTAAGAACAAATAATGATGACTTAACCCAAATCATTAAAAATCACCCTATTTCTTTCAAAATCGTAAACCTCTTTTACAACACATGGTTTTTTACTGTTTTTTAATATTATTGCTCTGTCAAAAAAGTTGTTTTCTATGATTGTTTTCATGTACAAATT
The DNA here is from genome assembly GCA_002381185.1 of Firmicutes bacterium UBA3553. GTDB lineage: Bacteria > Bacillota > Clostridia > Tissierellales > Sedimentibacteraceae > Sedimentibacter. Next base: position 31,174 of record DFOA01000029.1, read on the forward strand.
TTTTTTAACATCATCAAGACTGAACCCATGAGCTGTGGTGATTATATTTACGCCGCTTTTAAGCGCATACTGCAATATTTCAAAATCATCCTTTGATCCCAGTTCATCAGAAACAATAACTTTTGGGGAAAGAGCTCGTATTCCCATTATGAAGCCTTCTTTCTTCATGCAGTAAGACAAAATATCCGTGCGGCACCCTACATACATTTGAGGAATACCGTTATATATTGCAGATATTTCACCCCTTTCATCTATGAGTGTAACATCGCATCCTTCAAAATAGGGACTGTTTGTCCCGTCGCTTAGATTTCTGCATAAATCTCTGATAAATGTTGTCTTACCAGACAGCGGGGGGCCGATTATCAATGTGTTGTAAATATCTTTGCTGGAGTTTATAAAATATTTTGTGTAATTTCCTGAGCATCCCGGATATTCCCTCGCTATTCTTATATTTAAAGAAGTAATGTTTTTAAAGCCTTTAAAACTGTAGCCCTCGTATATGCAATCACCGCCGAGTCCTACTCTGTGCCCTCCCCCAATGGTTATATATCCACTTTTAATTTCTTTTTCAAAAGCATGAATTGAATTCCTCGTGAGGTTTGCAACAGTTTCGTCGATATCTCTTTTGCTTACCCTGTAATTGTCATCAAGAAAAAAAGATGATTTGACTTTTTTTACTAATATGAGACTGTTTATTCTAAGTCTTATTTCTACCGTGTCACTTCCCAGCAGCATAGACTGCTTGGACACAATATTCTTAAGATTGGCGCTTAAAAGCTTTAAAATATTGTTCATCAATTCCTCCTATGTAAAAATCTTGTCCCCTTAATCTATAATATTAAGAAGATATAAAATTATGATTATTTGTATATATATTTTTATATAACGATATGACGATTGATGGGCAATTGATTGGCGGTGGACTTGCAATTGATTTGCAACAGATCAAAGCAATTGCTTATTCAATAGAAATGAACACCGACGTAAACGTTGTATAAAAATATGAATTTTTTGTAAATAGTATTTACAATATAAATTTTTGTGGTATAATGTCAATGTAAACATCTTCAGGGCAGGGTGAAATTCCCGACCGGCGGTAAAGTCCGCGAACCGAAAGGTTGAATTGGTGAAATTCCAATACCGACAGTAAAGTCTGGATGGTAGAAGAGATTACTTGCTTAAATGTGAGCAATTCTATCGAAGTTAGGCCTCTGAAGATTTCAGAGGCTTTTATTATGCATAATTTCATTGTTCATAAATTCATGGTTGAGTCTCTGGTAATCTTTTAAATAGTGCAGGTGCACAAGGAGGAAAATATGAAAGGCGAAATTTCAGTGAAACAAAGAAGCAACACAAAAACAATAGCAAAAATAGGGGTATTGTCAGCAGTGGCAACAGTTTTAATGCTGTTTGAATTCCCATTATGGTTTGCTCCCAATTTTTATGAGTTAGACTTCAGCGAGGTTCCAGTACTTCTAGGAACATTTGCTCTAGGTCCGGCTGCAGGTGTTTCAATCGAGTTTATAAAAATATTGATTAACTTTGTATTAAACGGTACAGCTACAGGAGGAATCGGCGAGTTGGCAAACTTTATAATAGGCTGCGCTTTTGTAATTCCTGCGGGATATATCTATAAACATAAAAAGTCGTTCAACAGCGCAATTATAGGTTTATTGGCAGGGACATTAGCTTTGGCAACGGTAGGCTCATTAATGAACTACTATTTGCTGCTTCCTGTATATTCAAAGGTATACGGAGCACCAATTCAGGCATTCATTGATATGGGAAATTTATTAAATCCAGCTATAACTGATTTAAAAACTCTTGTACTGTATGCTGTTGTTCCTTTCAATATGTTCAAAGGAATTGTGGTTTCAGCAATCACTTTACTTATATACAAAAAAATATCACCGATTTTGCACAGATAATCATCAAGATGAAATCTTTAAAGACGCTTATGCGTCTTTTTTTTGATGCTTTTCACTTCAATACTTTTAATAACACTTGACTGTAAAGTACGGAATATAATATAATAACGTTATCAAGAAAATTATACCATATTTAGAAAGGAATATTACATGAAAATTAAAGTTTATTCTTTAATCCTTTTTTTGAATTCTTATTTGTCCGGGCTTCTGGTGCCTGTTTTAAGTCTTCTTCTTTTGGACAAAGGTGCAAGTTTAAGTAACTTATCCATTATTTTAGGGCTCTACGCTTTTACGGTTATAATTTTGGAACTGCCAACAGGAATTATAGCTGATGTTTTCGGCAGAAAGAAATCGTTTTGCTTATCTGTGATTGTATCTATTCTAAGCTTAATAACACTATTATTTGGCAGGGGGATTATTTTTTTATGTTTCGGAATGATGCTTTATGGATTCAGCAGAGCATTGGCCTCAGGCTCCTTTGATGCAATGTTCATAGATTATTACATTGATAACTATGGTAAGGATAAGCTTCACAATATTACTACAAGGCTTTCTGTTCTTGAAGCTCTGGGAATGTCTGCAGGTGCATTGTCAGGAGGATTTTTCCCTGAAATTTCAAACACTTATTTTTTATTCCTCGGTACATATGATTTAAATCTGATCGTGAGAATTGTACTTGCTGTTACAGTTGCGATATTATCCTTTGCGTTTATACAAGAAACCGGGAACTATGAAAAGGAAGAACGAATTACCTTAAAACAGCATATTAAAAACAGTTCAATTATAGTTACTAAAAGCAGCACTGTAATATGTATTTTTATTTCGGTATTTTCTACCGGTTTTTTCCTGAGCAGTTTAGAGACGTATTGGCAGCCACATTTCATTACCCTGCTGCCAGGCAATGATTCAATGGGGCTTCTGGGGTTAATGGCATTTTTATATTTTGCAGCAGCCACATTAGGCAGCATTGGCTCTAATAAAATATTTAAGGAGTATAAATTTGACCCCAAAAAAATGTACGTAATACTCCGCACCATGCTGGCAATATCCTTGATATTTACGGCTCTTCAAACAAACGTACCTGTTTTTATAGCCCTTTATTCTTCAATTTATTTGTTGTTTGGTATGGCAAGTATACCGGAGGGAGTTATTTTAAACAGTGAAATTCCAAATGAGATAAGAGCATCAGTTTTGTCGGTTAATTCATTGATTATGCAAATTGGAGGCTTGACCGGTTCTCTGCTTTACAGCATATTAATAAATTATATTTCTATACCTAAAATTTGGATGATTGCAGCATCAGTTGTACTTGTAACTGTCGCAATAATAGCTAAAAAATTATTAATCAAACGTTCTGAAATTTCAATTTGATATTATAGCCCTACCGCCGTTTATTAGAGTATTATTTCCGTGAAACGGCAGTAGGATCTTATTCAGCGTATCCCCCAATTTATGCAAGCATCAGCGAGCAAATAAATTGAGTTGGAACCTGCGAATTACTTAATAAAACCTTCTCCTGCAGGGTCGTGAACATTTGCCGTAACCAATTCCAAGAACAAACCATGGCAGCCAATACATAATATCACCCCTTTCAAAAAGCTTGTTTTATATTATGCCTGGGTAAATAAAATGTTTCAAATAAAGTCCACGAGTTCTATAACAGATTTTTCCAAGATAAAAATACATTGACTTTATTTACAATATAATGTATATGCTCCAATGAACTTGGTGTAAATTACATTTTAAAATACAGTTTTATTTTATAGCTTCAATATTTAACTGAATCCTAGCCATATCTGCAACCTCATAAAACCATTCGTAAATATTTTCAGGCTGCAAAGATACTAATTTATTAATATCAGCATATATTGTTCCATCAGAAATATATGTAACATCACTAAAAAGCTGGCTGTTAAGAATGTCCATACTGCTAGTTTTTCCCCATTCTTCGATAGTTACTTTCCCTTTTTCTATCAAAGACTTTAAGGCTTCAAAGTAGTATTTTTGCATAAAGCTAATTTTTAAATCTATTTTTGATGTTAATTTTTCATCTATTTTAGTCCATACCCCTGCAATTGCCCGCTGCCTTATAATAAGGCTATCTAAATCAAAGTTTCCGGTCGAAAATATTTGTATAAGTACTTCATCCCAATTATCAGGTTTCCATTCCAAAGTTCTGCTCATATGAATAAGCCATTTATCATGCGGAATATATTCCTCGTTTGCAATGAACATTGCACTTATCAAAGGTTTAACTGCGTTATTTAATACATAATGCCCCTGTGATATGTCCAGTCGGTTTATCCATATATCTCCTGCCAAGCGATAATTCCACCACGCATCAAACATAAGCCCCTCGGCCTGAGAGCTATTTATAGGTTGAGATAATTTCTGTTTAATGAATTCAGAGACTTTATTCTCAGGATCATAGATGATTTTTGCATATGATAAATCCCATAAAGCGACCATATCAAAGTTTCTATTTAAAGCATCTTCGAAGCTTTCAATTTTTATATCATATAAATATCCATTTATTTTGGTAATTCCTATTGGAATTGGAGTCTTTGTTTTTTTATATTTCAAAAATTGTTCTTGTGTCAAATAAATTACGATATCGATTTCAGAAAGGTAATCTGCATAACCGCGTGACAACCCTCCGTCAAGTATAACACCAACAATATTATCGAAAGATAAAATTATATCCATACTTGTATTTAATTCACTAAGTAGCTCTTCTATAATGTTATCTTGATTAATGTTTACAAACGGTCTGTTCAGTTTATTCTCCATTTTTAAACTCCTTATGGTGCAAACAGTTTTTGTTTAAATATATTCAAGTAATTACAATTTTAGCCACATTACACTTGTTTCATCTAATTTATCTATTTCCTTAAAATTATTTTCATTATACATATTTAAAGTTCCTCTATATAATTTTTCAGGTTCGTTATTATTTTCGATTGGAATTGCAATTACGGCATCAAACCCTTCTGACTTAAAATCTTCAATGGCCTTTTTTAGCAAAAGCCTGGCAACTCCTTGCTTTCTATACTCAGGATGAATAACAAAACATATTATACATCCTACTTTATAATTTTTGGTGTAAGGTTTTAAATCATCCTCAATTCTTAAATATTGTTTTATATCATTTGCATTACACCATCCGATACACTTATCCTGGTCAAATGCCAGATATCCTTTCATATTACCGGCATTAATTTATTCAATTGCTTCATTATGATTTTCTATACCAGTACGTTTTGACCATTGGTCATATGAACAGTTACTATGATAAAATCTGCAAAAGCAAGTGGACCAATGAGGAGTATTACTAAAATCTACATTTTCTAAATATTCAACAAATGTTGCAGACAATTCCTTATTTAATAACTCAATTCTATAACTCATAATGCTCCTTATTAAAAATATACTCAAAATAAATATAAACGTTTTCAATATATATTTTATCATATAAAAATCAATTTACAAGATATTATATAAAGTCACTTGCTTATAAATAATCTTATAATCTACATTCTTTTAAATCACAATATCGCTCACCAATTTGTTTGTTCACTGACGCCGACATCATATTTGATTAAGGTATACAAAAAACACCTGCTTTCGCAAGTGTTAATTTCGTTATGTAGAGAGTAAATACATAAGCCGTGTTTTGTATTAAACAGTCATCTATCTACGCTTGCTGTTACCAGCAAACTCCAGCAACCTACCATTTGGACTGTGACGAGCAGCCACTCCAAGGTCCGTTCTTGGTCTTGCTCCGGGTGGGGTTTACATAGCCAGTTAGTCGCCTAACTGCTGGTGAGCTCTTACCTCACCTTTCCATCCTTACCGATTGCTCGGCGGTTTCTTTCTGTTGCACTATCCTTGAGGTCACCCTCACCGGGTATTACCCGGCACCCTGCTCTACGGAGCACGGACTTTCCTCATGCTGACGCATGCGACTGTAAAATTTACTCTTGTACTATATTATAGTAATTTGCTTTTAAAGTCAAATGAATTATTAACCAATTAATGAAGATTTTTATACCTTGTCTACCAATTTCATGCAAAATCAAGTATACTAAATAATCAGAACAAAAGCTATTTTTTGACATAATATGAGTTAAGAAATTTAGGGGGGCGATGAAAATCTTTTATCCAGGAAGATTCTGTTATCCTATTAATTATATTTTCAATAATTCATCAAATTATAATCATGGGACAGATGAAGAAAAAACAGGCTATCTTGATATAAATGTATTTAGAAACATTGGATATACACCAATTGAGGGTGCGACAGTTCTAATTTCCAGCGTTTCATACTCTGGCCAGTTTTATGAATTTGGCGAGGGGAGGATTCTATACGAATACAAAACAGATAAAAACGGAAAAATTCCGATTATAGAACTGCCAATTCATAACGAATTGATGCGAAACCACAGCAACCACAACTTTTATATTATTTCTGTATATGCTGAGGGATTTTACGATGCATATTTATTTCATGTACAGATATTTGAAAACGAAACTACAACTTTCAGGATATATTTAAGCAATGTGTCGGGAGACCAAAGAAGATTTGATATGATCATACAACCTACAACTGAAGAAATACACAGCCGATAATATGTTTTCTGCTCTTGTCATTACCGGCAAGTCATCAGCCTGCAAGGATGTGAAGAGCAGTCATGACTTCGGGGGCAGGCCTTAAAGCCACCGCCCCTGAAGTGTGTCTTATGGTTCACATATGCTGCAAGGTTCGAATCCCTGATTGATTGCATCTGCTCTGTTTTTAAAAAGCTTTTTATTTGTATCCTTCATATTGCTTACTGAACTGCAATCCGGATAGTGAAATTTCAGTGAATTTATATTGCCTATGTATTTTGTTTTATTAGCGTTTTTTTCTTCAGAAGGTTGAGGAATGTACGGTTTAGCAGTTTCATCTATCTTTATATGGCTACCATCGGATGAAACTGTTATTGAACCCAGTTCATCTGTCCTGTATACATTTGCGTCAATGGCATTTAATCTGCTTAATGTCTTATTATGGGGATGACCGTATGAATTGCCCTTACCCACTGATATAACCGCGTACTTTGGTGTAACAGCATCTAAAAACACCTGAGATGTACTGGTTTCTCCGCCATGATGACCAACCTTCAAAAGATCTGAATTAATTTCATAGCCGGCTTTAACCATTTCTAATTCTGATACGCTTTCAGCATCGCCTGTAAACAAAAATGAGGTGTCCCCATAAACTAATCTTGTAACAAGTGAATATTCGTTAGTTTCTGAATACCACATGCTATTAGGGGCTAATACTTCAAAGCTTAAATTACCAGAATCTATAATTGATGTACCGGCCTTCGCTTTAATTAGTTCTGCATCTTCATTCTGAATTGCAAGAATAGTTTTTTTATAAATTTGACTGTCTGAAGACACATCAGGCATATAAATTTTATCAACATCATAATAACTCAACACATCAGGTGCCGAGCCGATATGGTCTTCGTGAGGGTGTGTCAGTATAAAATATTCTATATCCTCTATATCCAGCTCGTTCAAGTAGTTCATTATAACCCCGGCATCTTCTCTATTCCCTGCATCTATTAATACTTCCTCATCAGTCGGAAGTTCTATTAATATACAATCTGCCTGCCCTACGTCAATGAAATGTATTCTAAGCTCTTTATGTTCTGATCCTAGAGCACCATCTGTGCTCAAATTAACTGAACATGAAGTTATTACAAGTAAAAGCATAATAACTGTAAATATATTTAAAATGCGTTTTTTCATATATTGCTGCCCTTCCTCTATTAAAATTAAATGTACTTCTTATAGGGTATTCTTTATTGCCATTATATGAAAACCAAAAAACAAAATAACTGCCAAATACGACAGTTATTAATTATCAACAATGGTCAATTCCCTTAAATATCTTGATTATTTCAAATTATTCAACTGCTCCAGCCACAATGCATATGAAGCATCACTTGGCATTCTCCAGTCACCCCTTGGGGACAATGACACTGAACCCACCTTCACACCGTCAGGCATGCAGGAGCGCTTAAACTGTTGTGTAAAAAATCTTCTGTAGAATTTTTTCAGTGTTTCAAGAATAACTTCATCAGAAAATTCTTTCTTAAATGCTTTTTTTGCCAGAAAATATATTTTTGCAGGCTCGTATCCGTTTCGAATCATATTGTAAATGAAAAAATCATTTAAGTCATATGAACCCACAGCTTTTTCTGTAAACTGAGCAATATTTCCTTCCTTGTCAGGTGGTAAGAGCTCAGGGCTTACAGGAGTGTCACAGACATCCATCAATGCTTTTTGTATTTCACCGGCAGTTTCTTCCTCCGCATACCATTTAACCAGATATCTCACCAGGGTCTTTGGTATGCTTGCATTAACACCGTACATTGACATGTGGTCGCCGTTATAGGTTGCCCATCCGAGAGCCAGTTCAGATAAATCTCCGGTTCCCACTACTATGCCGTTTTCTTTATTAGCAATGTCCATCAATATTTGTGTTCTTTCTCTTGCCTGTGAATTTTCGTATGTAACGTCGTGAACATCTATGTCATGGTCAATATCTTTGAAATGCTGAATGACAGCTTGCTTTATTGAGATTTCTTTTGTTGTAACTCCTAATTCTCTCATTAAAGTAAGAGCGTTGTTATAAGTTCTTGAGGTTGTTCCGAAGCCTGGCATTGTCACAGCCACAATGTTATTCATAGGGAGCTTTAACTTTTTAAATGCTTCAACAGTCACCAAAAGTGCAAGGGTGCTGTCAAGCCCTCCTGAAATACCAACAACAGCTTTTTGGGATGCTATTTTGCTCATTCTTTGATAAAGGCCTGTTGCCTGAATATTTAAAATTTCCTTGCATCTTTTGTTTCTTTCTTCCAAATTTGAAGGAACAAATGGCATTGGATCAACTTCTCTTTCCAAATTTTCATTTTCTGAAAAGCCAAGTTCAAAATTTATGTATTGATAATTTAAATGTTCCCGTCTTCCCATATATGTATTGAATTTTATTCTGTCGCTCATGAGCTTTTCTAAATCAATATCACCGTATATGATACTTGAATCCATAGAAAATCTGTCTTCGTTAATTATTTCTCCGTTTTCGGCAATTAATGCATGACCTGAAAAGACAACATCTGTTGTGCTCTCTGTCTGTCCAGCTGATGAAAAAGCATATGCCGTGATACATTTAGCTGACTGAATCTTTACTATTTCCCGTCTGTAATCAGGCTTTCCAATCGTTTCATTGCTTGCTGACAAATTAAGTATTAAATTTGCTCCAAACATTGTGTGATATGAGCTTGGGGGGATATTAACCCATAAGTCCTCGCATATATCCAGTCCGACGCACAATGTTGACAATGAGTCCCTAAACAACAGATTTTCATTGAAAGGAACTTCCTGGCCGCAAAGATTGACCTTATCACTTACCCTTGAGATTGAAGAAGCAAACCATCGTTTTTCATAAAATTCATTGTAGTTCGGAACAAAAGTCTTTGGAACCACCCCCAAAATTTTGCCGCCCATTAACAATGCTGCGCAGTTAAAAAGCTGATTATCAGCCTTAACCGGCATTCCAACAGCAATTAAAATATTCAAATTTTTCGTTTCATTTAACAACATTTCAAGAGCTTCCTCCGACCCTTTAAGCAATGTTTTTTGATTAAATAAATCGCCGCAGGTATAACCTGTTATGCTAAGCTCCGGAAATAATATTATATTTGCCTTTTTATTTTCACAGGCTGTTTTTACCATTGAAACAATTTCTTTTGCATTAAACATGGGGTCTGCAACTTTAATTGCAGGAACAGCAGCAGCAACTCTAATATATTCAAAGTTATTCATTTTCCATCCTCTAAATTATAAGTTCTTTTACAGTATTTTTTTCTGAAAGATATACATTCAATTCTACAGCTTTTTCTAATACGTTTTTAAGGTTTTCCAAGGAGTGGTATTCAGTATAATAATGTCCGGCATCGATAATACACAAGTTATTTTGAAGGGCAGTCTGTGCCTGATGGTATTTTATATCACCGGTTATATATACATCCGCTTCTTTTTGTATTGCATCATCGATAAATTCACTCCCGCTTCCTCCGCAAAATGCAACTTTCCTTATTACCTTTTTATCATCATTGCAATATAATTTGATATGCTTGGTATTTAATTGCAATTTAACTTTTTTTGCATATTCAACTATATTCACAGGTTCAATATTCCCTATTCCGCCGTAACCGCTTAAATCACTGTTCACAACATGAAGCACCTGGTAATTATCAATGTTTAATCTTTCGGCCAGCTTGCGGTTAACACCGTAATCCGCCATATCAAAACTCGTGTGCATGCTGTACAGATTTATGTTATTGACTATGAGCTTCCGTATCATGTTTCCTTCATATGTACTGAAATCAACGGATTTTAAGGCCGAAAACAAAAAAGGATGATGGGTTATAATTAAATCTATATTGTTATTAACAGCATAATCAACAGCATCTGAATCCACATCCAAAGTTAACATAATGTTTTTTATGTCATTACTTAAATCGCCTATTTGCAGTCCGCTGTTATCCCATGATTCTTGCTGCTTAATTTTTAATTCATTTTCTAATAGCTTAATAACCAAATCGATTTTAATATTTCATCAACTCCTTAATCTTATCATTTTTCCTATTTAAAATCTCTATTTTTTCATTATAATCACTATTGTTATTTTTTTCAATACTTCTGATTATATTTTCATTAATGTTTAATAACCTGCTTAGATACTCGGTCATTAACGGATCTTTTTTGCTGAGAAGAATTTTACTTATCTCATAATATATCTCATCTTCTGCCTCATCTTTACCGGGTACAGCCTTAATAATAAAATAATAATGATGAAGTTCCTTTACTATGTTTTCGTCGATTATTTTAAAACCATTTTCATATAAATAACATCTCAGCCTGTCTGCTGTAGTCATTGGCTGCAAAATAAGCTGGGTTGCACTCAATGCAATGTCTTTTGAAGTTTCTATTATATCAGCAATTAATTCTCCGCCCATTCCGGCAATTATAAGTGCATCAGCTTCATTTTCCTTTAATACAGTCAATCCGCTTCCAAGGCGAAAGTCACATCTATCATTTAATTCAAGTGATGTCAAATGTTCAACTGCTCTGTTTAATGGTCCTTCGTTTAAATCTGTTGCAATTACCTTATCACATATATTGTCTTTCAACAGCATTTCCGCAACATAACCATGATCCGTTCCTATATCTGCAGCGACTTTGCATTTTGACACCATAGATTTAATACACTCTAATCGGTTCATAATGTTCCTCATAATTTATTTAATATAATAATATAACTAAAAAAATAGAGAGATTCACTCTCTCATATTGATGAGCAATTAATTAAGCAATTGTTTTATCAATTGTTAATCTGTTGCTCATCCATTGCCGATCTATTGTTACTTCATTGTTATTCCAGGTAGTCTTTTAATTTCTTGCTTCTGCTTGGATGTCTCAGCTTTCTTAAAGCCTTTGCTTCAATTTGTCGTATTCTTTCTCTGGTAACGTCAAACTCTTTTCCGACTTCTTCCAGCGTTCTTGCTCTGCCATCATCCAGTCCGAATCTTAATCTTAATACTTTCTGTTCTCTGTCGGTTAAAGTATGGAGCACTGAAGAAAGTTGTTCCTTTAACAATGTAAATGTTGCCACATCCGAAGGTGCCTGAACTTCATCATCAGGAATAAAATCTCCCAAGTGGCTGTCTTCTTCTTCTCCTATAGGAGTTTCCAATGAAACAGGTTCCTGAGCGATCTTTAGTATTTCTCTGACTTTGTCAGGTTCCATTTCCATTTCAAGTGCAATTTCTTCCGGCGTTGCATCTCGTCCTAATTCCTGAAGCAACTGTCTTTTAATTCTGATAAGCTTGTTGATTGTTTCAACCATATGAACAGGTATTCTTATGGTCCTTGCCTGGTCAGCAATTGCTCTTGTAATCGCCTGACGAATCCACCATGTTGCATATGTGCTGAACTTGAAACCCTTTGTATAATCAAATTTCTCAACAGCCTTGATAAGTCCGAGATTGCCTTCTTGTATCAAATCTAAAAACAGCATACCTCTTCCCACATAACGCTTGGCAATACTTACAACAAGTCTTAAATTGGCCTCGGCCAATCTTTTCTTAGCGTCTTCATCGCCGTCCTGCATTCTTTTAGCCAGATCAATTTCTTCATTAGCTGATAAAAGCGGTACTTTTCCGATTTCCTTTAAGTACATTCTTACAGGATCATCAATATTTACTCCCTTTAATATATCGTCATCAGACTGGCTTACAAAAAAGTCAGTATCATCATCCTTTACTTCTGCGTCATCTATATCGTCAACTTTTTCAGGAATCATATCATCCTGAAAACCTAGGATTTCAAGATCATTGTCTTCTGCTTGTTTATAAAAATCATCTATAAATTCAGGGTTTATATCTAGTTTTTCAAAGGATCTTAATACTTCTTTATATGTTATAAATCCGTTTCTTTTGCCTTTTTCAATTAATTTATTTTTTATAGAATCAATTTTTTGTAACAATTCAGCATTTTTTTCAGATTCATCTTTTACATTCACATTTTTATTATCGCCCATGGGTTAGTTAACCTCCTCCTTAGTTGATTTAATTTTTTTAGCGAGGCTAAAAATTTCATTCATAATTTCTTTGCTGTTCGCTGAATTTTCAGATTGTGTTAAATTATCGGTCAATATAGTTCTCTTCTTTTCATAATATTTAATTTTAAGTCTTTTAATACAATCTTTGAATAAAGCCTCTAAATTATCATAATCAACATCGTCATACTGCAATAAAACTTTAACATCCACTTTATCTTTTATAATATTATTCAAGCTATCTTTATCTATACTCATATCATTGATTTTGTATTCATACATTTCTTTAAATATGTTATAGTAATCCAAGTCCTTAAAGGTGTCTTCATTGACTATCTCTTTCAGTTGCAATGCAAAATCATTATTTATCAGTATGAGCTTGATTAGCTCTTCTTCATGGGATGTGGTAATTTTACTTACCTGCGGCTTGACTAAAGCAGGCTGTGCAGATTTAACAAAAGTTCCTTGTTTAGTACTTTTCTTATTGTATTCTTTTATTATAGACTCTTTGGAAACACCCACTTTTCTAGATAATTTTTCAAAAATTAATTCTTTTTCTATCTCACTGGCTACATTTACTATATTGTCAAAAAATTTGTTTATATATTCAACTTTGCTAGAATTTTCATAAATTTCTTTAAAATGAAATTCTAAAAAGCTATAATAATCTAGAGAATTTTCGATTAATTTGTCGAAATTAATTTTTCCGAATTTATTTAAGTACTCGTCAGGATCCTTTGCATCTGGGATTATTACCACCTTTGCATCTAAATTATTTTGCTTGAACATATTTAAGGCTTTCAAAGAGGCTTTTTGCCCTGCATTGTCTGCATCCAGCGCAATATAAAAGTTCTTTGAGTATCGTTTCATAAGTTTTATTTGATTATCTGTCAAGGAGGTTCCCAATGCGGCAACTGTGTTATTGTAGCCGTAAGTGTGCATTTTAATTACATCCATGTACCCTTCCACCAATATGAAGCTTTTATCTTTAACAGCTTCCTTGGCTAAATTTAATCCGTACAAATTGTAACCCTTGTTAAAAATTATTGATTCCGGTGAATTAAGATATTTAGGAAGAGAATCATCCAGAACTCTGCCTCCAAAACCTATTATTCTTCCTTTTACATCAAAAATTGGAAACATTACTCTGTTTCTGAATCGGTCATAGTAAGAATTTTCATTTTGTTTTTTAATAATAAGTCCTGTTTTTAAAATATCTTCTTCTATGTAACCCTTATGGGTTAAATATTTTAGCAAATTATCCCATTGGTTTATAGCATATCCAATTCCAAACTTTTTTATTACATTAATATCAATTTTCCTTGATTTTAAGTAGTTTATTACTTCCGGGTAACTTTTTAAATTTTTATAGTAATAAAGTGCGGCATCTCTGTTTATTTTATACAGCCTGTCTGAAAGCTGTTTATTTTCGTTATGTTTCGCAGATATGTTTGTCTCCTCTAATACAATTCCCGCTTTTTTTGCAAGATATTCAGCAGCCTCTACAAAAGTATAATTTTTATACTTCGTTATAAAGCTTATGCTGTCCCCGCTTTCTCCGCAGCCAAAACAATGGAACATCTGTTTGTCCGGAGAAACAATGAATGAAGGAGTTTTTTCCTTATGAAAAGGGCAATTGGTACTGTAATTTGCCCCTGCCTTTTTTAAAGGTAAAAATTCTTCTATTACATCAACAATATTATTTTCATCCAGAATTCGTTTTATAATATCTGAATCTAATCTATAGGGCATAATATCACCATTATCTTTACATTGAGAGCAAATTATAACACAACAAAATAAGCTTGTCAACAAAAACTTTATCTATTGTCTCCAAGGCTTGGGAATATATAATTCTTCAAAGGTTTTCATAGCATACCGGTCAGTCATTCCTGCTATATAATCCTTAATAATTTCACTTTTGCTGAAATTGTTATTTTCATATATTTTCAAATAAAATTCAGGCAGTGTCTCAAAATTATTTGTGTAGTATTCAAATATTTTTTCAATTATAAACGTTGTTTTTTCTTCTTCGCTTTTAGCTACTTTATTGTAATACACATTTTCAAATAAAAAATCACGAAGAGCTGTAGTGTAATGGTTAACTTCATCACTCATGGAAATTTTGTCTTTATCCGTGCTGTTATTTATAACATCAATAATCATTTTATTGATTCTTTGTCCGTGGGTGTAACCAAGATGCAGTAAAAATTTGTCCGGTATCTGTCCTGGTTTAATAATTCCGGCTCTCAAAGCATCATCTATGTCGTGGTTAATATAAGCTATCCTGTCTGATATGCTGACTATTTGTCCTTCTAATGTTGCGGGATTATATCCGAGAGGATGGTTTAAAATTCCGTCTCTTACTTCAAAGGTAAGGTTTAAGCCCTGTCTTTCGTTTCTGATTTCCAGGATTTCTACGACTCGCAGGCTTTGCTCATTGTGTTTGAAGCCTTTTTTACAAAGCTCATTTAATATTCTCTCGCCTGTGTGTCCGAAAGGTGTATGTCCTAAATCATGGCCAAGAGCTATTGCCTCAGTCAGATCTTCATTCAATCCCAAACTTCTGGCAATAGTTCTTGATATTTGCGATACTTCAAGGGTATGCGTCAGTCTTGTTCTGTAATGGTCTCCTTCAGGAGACAAGAAAACCTGGGTTTTGTGCTTTAATCTTCTGAAAGCTTTTGAATGGAGAATCCGATCCCTGTCTCTCTGATACTCGGTTCTTATTTCACATTTCGCTTCATCATAATCTCTGCCCTTTGATAACTTACTTTTTGCAGCCTTATAAGACAAATGATCAATTTCAAACTGCTCGTATTTTTCTCTTATATTCACCCATATCACTATCCTTAACTTATTTTTTATTTTCAGAAATATAATCAAGTATTATAGATGCCGTTTCTTCAACTGCCTTGTCTGTTGTGTCAATGACCTTGCATTTAAGATCTTTCATTACTTTTTGCGCATATTCAAGTTCAGCAAAAATTCTTTCCATGTTGGCGTAATTTGCCGTATCCTTAAGTCCCATTGCCTTAAGTCTTTCTTTTCTTATCTTATTCAGATTTTCAACATTTAAGATTAAACCTATTATTTTTTTAGGCGAAATGAGTTTTAATTCTTCCGGAGGACTTACCTCAGGAACAAGAGGAATATTTGCAACTTTTACATTTTTATGTGCCAGATACATTGAAAGAGGAGTTTTCGATGTTCTTGAAACTCCAACAAGAACAATATCCGCTAATAAAATACCTCTTGTGTCCTTGCCGTCATCATATTTTACAGCAAATTCCACTGCTTCAACCTTCTTGAAATATTTTTCGTCAAGCTTTCTCAAAAGACCGGGTTCTTGCTTTGGGGAAAGACCTAACTGTTTAACCAGCGGTAAAAGAACAGGAGTCATAATGTCTACTGCTCCGATATTATTTATAAATGCTTTTTCTGTTAAATAATCTCTTAATTCTTCAACAACCAAAGTGAATACAATAAAAGAATTTTCTTTTGAAGCTTTATCTATTAAAATGTCTATTGCTTCTTTGTCGTTTACATAAGATACTCTTTTTATATCAAAATCTGCTATGTCAAACTGTTTTATTACAGCCTTGGCAACTTGCTCGGCAGTTTCTCCTAATGAATCAGAAACCGCATAAATATTTATCTTTTCCATAGGTACCTCTTTACTTGGAAATTTCCAATAATACTTTAGTGATATTTGTCTTTGAAATACGTCCTAAAGCTTTAATTTTCCCATTTGGTATATTTGTTACAACAGGCAGGCAATCAACTTCGTTTTCAATTATTTTTTCTGCCGCCTCAATTATTGAATCGTCCTCGGAGCAATAAACTATTTTAGGCATCCTTGTCATTATGACGCCTACGGGTATTGTTGTTAAATCCTTTCCTCCCATTGCCGCCTTCAATAAATCCTTTCTGGATATAACTCCTTTTAAGGCTTCATCTTCAACAACAAAAAGTGTACCGACGTTTTCTAAAAATAAAGTTACAATTGCATCGTACACACTGGTATTTTCTGCTACGTTTATTGGTACAGATTTAATTTCCGAAACTTTAATTGCTGAAAGCTTTTCAATAATGTCCTTGTTGTTTTTCTTATTTGATATGTAGTAGCCTACTTTCGGCTTTGCATCAATTAAACCGCACATGGACAAAACTGCCAGGTCTGGTCTTAATGTCGCTCGTGTCAGACCGATTTTTTCAGCTATTGACTCTCCCGTTATAGGTTGATGTTTGTCTATTATATCAATAATCGTATTTTGTCTGTCAGATAATTTTATATGAATCACCCCTTGTACAATGGATTTGCTATAGATTAGCAATGGATGGAGTGATAGATAAGCGATTATTTTTTATCAATCGCTCATCTATTGCTAATCAATCGCTTATCAATTGCCAATCAATTATTTTAAAATGTTATTTTATCATTTATAAATTGTACTAAATCATCAATTTTAACTCTTACCTGTTCCATGGTGTCCCTGTCTCTTACCGTTACAGAATTGTCCTCCAAAGAATCAAAGTCGAATGTAATACAGTAAGGAGTCCCAACTTCATCATGTCTTCTGTATCTTTTGCCTATGCTGCCGGCATCATCGTAATCAATATTGAAATGCTTTTGCAAAGTATGATAAAGCTCTGTCGCAGGTTCATTAAGCTTTTTTGTCAAAGGAAATACGGCTGCTTTAAACGGAGATAAAGCCGGATGCAGCTTCAATACAACCCTGTCTGTTCCATCTTCGAGAACCTCTTCGTTATATGCGTCTATTAACAAAGCAAGCATAACTCTGTCCGCACCAAGTGACGGTTCTATACAGTAAGGAACGTATTTTTCATTTGTAACAGGATCCTGATATGATAAATCATCTCCTGACGTACTTATATGAGCCTTCAAATCAAAATCTGTTCTGTCGGCAATGCCCCACAACTCTCCCCAACCAAACGGGAACAAATATTCAATGTCAGATGTAGCATTGCTGTAATGCGATAATTCTGCCTGTTCATGATCTCTGAAACGCACATTTTCCTTTGTCATTCCCAGTTTCAATAACCAGTTCATGCAGAATTCCTTCCAGTAATAGAACCATTCCATGTCTTCTCCGGGCTTACAGAAAAATTCAAGCTCCATTTGCTCAAATTCTCTTGTCCTAAATGTAAAGTTGCCGGGAGTAATTTCGTTTCTGAATGATTTACCTATCTGACCGATACCAAAAGGTATTTTCTTTCTTGTAGAGCGGGCTACATTTTTAAAGTTAACAAAAATACCCTGTGCGGTTTCGGGTCTTAAATATATTTCTGATTGGGAATCCTCAGTTACGCCCTGGAATGTTTTAAACATTAAGTTGAATTTTCTTATTTGTGTAAAGTTTGAAGCCCCGCATTCAGGACATTTAATTTTATTTTCCGTTATGTATGCTTCCATTTGAGAATTTGACCATCCGTCAACTACCTGAGTCTCACCTGTTTCATGCATGTGATCTTCAATTAGTTTGTCAGCTCTGAATCTTGCTTTACATTCCTTGCAATCCATCAAAGGGTCTGAAAATCCTCCTACGTGACCTGAAGCGACCCATGTTGTAGGATTCATTAATATTGCAGCATCAAGACCTACATTGTACGAGCTTTCCTGTATGAATTTTTTCCACCATGCTCTTTTTACATTGTTTTTGATTTCCACTCCTAAAGGTCCGTAATCCCAGGTATTTGCCAATCCTCCATATATTTCAGATCCTGGGAATATAATACCCCTTGATTTTGACAGTGAAACAAGTTTCTCTAATTTGTTTTTTTCGTTCTTTGCCATGACAGCCTCCATCTAGAATATTTTATCAGGATGAAATTCATATAGTCTCATTCTCCATATTATTTGCTCGTTGTTTAATGCATAATCTGGGAATACAAAAAATCTTTCATCCCGCATAGGGACGAAAGATTAATTCCGCGGTTCCACCCTATTTGATAAAGTTAATTACTTTATCCTCTTTAAACAAAGGACTCAAAAGCTCCCTTCATCTATACATTCTTATCAGCTTCCACCAACGCTGACTCTCTGTAAATTCAATATAGATTACTCTTCTTTCTCATAGTCTCAACATTAACTATAATGTAACAAAATTAAGTTTTTATGTCAAGAACTATTTAAAATTCGTCATCATTTTTGTTGAAAGAATCGGTGATATCGTCTTTTAAATCTGTTGCACCATTCACAACATCATCTTTGAAATTTGCAGCACCTTGTTTTACATCCTGCATAACATCCTTTACGGCACCAATGCCCTGGTCAACCTTTTGTCCCAAGTCAACTACCTTGCCGTCAGCCTGTGTTATTTCCACCGAACATTTGGTCAGCAGCGCTGCCGTAATACCGGCGGCAGACAAAAATGGAGCTGCCCAAGCACCTATTAATCCCGCTGTTACAGGAAGATTAACAATAATATCATTATTTTTCTTTATTGTAATCTTAGTTGCATTTCCTTTTGCCAAAATATCCTTTAATTGATTTAATATCTGCTCGCCTTTGTTGGGGCTTGATTGAGCATTTGATTGGTTTTTGTTTTGGTTTTCTATTAATATTATTGCTTCCAGAACATCGCCGTTTGCATCCTCAAGTGCTTGTTTTGCTGTTGAGAAGTCTGCATTTGTGCGCTTAAGAATATCGTCAATTTTTTGTAATGTGTCGTTTTCCATATTCTACCCTTCCTTTTTTAAAGTAACTTTAATGTAGTAAAATTATCCTTACCAATATAATAAAATAAGAAGTTTCTTATTATTTGTAAGGTTTTTTGGTTTACTTCAATAGAGCCAATATTTTCAAATTTCACTTTTAAAATTCTTTCCATAGTTAGTATTTCATTATAAGTTACATTTATTCCATTTCCATAATTTACGCACTCAGAGCAAAACAAGCCCCCATCTTTGATTGAAAATTGTGATTCTGACTTTATATCTTTTCCGCATGAGAGGCAATGTTTGAAGTCCGGCTTATATCCAAGCATGGATGCAAGTTTTAATTCATATGCGGCCGTCAGTTTATCAAAATCCTTTGACATGGTTGAAAGATATGAAAGCACTGAAACAGTCATGTCAAATATACGGTAATCAACTTCATTTTCCTGAGCAACAAAGCTTACAAGCTCCAGAACATAATTGCCATGATAAAATGCATCCATATCATTTTTGAGATTATAGAAATTGTCTATTAACTCAGCAGAAGTAATGACGTACATATCTCTTGATTTTGTCATAGAGCATTTTGAATACGCAAAAAGCTGTGATGCGTTTATTAAATGAGAGTTGCTTTTTTTTGAGCCTTTTGAAATCAGTTGTATTTTTCCGCCGGCTCTTGATAACGCATGAAGTATTTTATCATTTTCCTTATAGTTTAATTCTTTAACTACAAGTATCTCATCAACTATCATTTTTTATCGTATCCCAATGTCCTCAGAAGATAATTGTTATCCCGCCAATTTTCAGATATTTTAACAAACAGCTGCAGGTTTACCTGACTTCCCAAAAGGTTTTCTATATCCTCGCGCGCGCTTTTTCCTATACCTTTGATTTTTCTTCCGGCTTTACCTATAATAATGCTTTTATGAGATTTTTTTTCGCACAGTATGTTTGCCCTTATATCAACTAAATTTCTGTTTTCTCTGTCTTTCATTTCCTCTATTTCGACGGCAATTCCGTGAGGAACTTCTTCCTGCAGGTACATCAGTGTTTTTTCTCTGATAATTTCCGCAACCACAAAACGTTCAGGTCTGTCGGTTATATAATCCGATGGGAAATACATGGGTCCCGGCTTTAAATATTTAATAATAAGCTTTATTAATGAATCAACACCTACATTCTTTAAAGCAGACATAGGCAGTATATCGTCAAAAACTCCATAATTATCAAATTCCTGAGCCATCTTCATGACTGATTCCTGTTCAAATTTGTCAATTTTGTTTATTACAAGAACCTTTTTAACTTTAAGACCTTTGATTTTTTCCATAATAAATTCATCGCCCGGTCCTATTTTATTAAATTCATCGGTGAGCATTATTAATACGTCCATTTCTTCCAGTGCCGTATCCACTTCATAATTCATAAATTCTCCCAATTGATTTTTGGGTTTATGAATACCCGGTGTATCTAAAAATATTATTTGAGCCTCATCATCGGTGTAGACTGTTCTTATTTTATTTCTTGTAGTCTGAGGCTTATCTGACATTATTGATATTTTTTCGCCTATCATTGAGTTCATTAATGTTGACTTGCCTACGTTTGGTCTTCCTATTATCGTTACGAATCCTGATTTAAACATGTTTTTCCTCTTTCTAAAGTTATTCCAAATCCTCCGGCCCAAAGCTGTTAGGGAGAAGTTCATCTAATGTATATACTTCGTATGAATCTATATTTTTTGCACAAATCACTTTTATATTCCTGCCGAATTCAACCATGAACTGCCTGCAAACTCCGCATGGAAATGATGTCTTTATTTCGCTGCCCACAACAGCAACTTTTTCAATATCCTTGTAACCTTCTGATATGCATTTTGAAAAAGCAACTCTTTCAGCACATATAGTGGGGCTGTATGATGCCGATTCTATGTTGCAGCCTGTAAATACCTTACCGCTTTTGGTGTATACAGCCGCACCAACCTTAAATTTTGAGTACGGACTGTATGATTTTTCTCTTGCTTCCATAGCTATTTTTATCAATAGTTTATCTTCCATAATTACCGCCTTTCTAACATCGTAAACAATTACTTTACACTATAATAGCAATGCTTTAATTTCTTTCTGTTTATTCTGCCGTAACAGAACTGATGCTGTCCACAATTTGAATCCAAGTGTTTCCGGGGTTTAAATTCAATTCCTCACCGTCAATGTAAAATTTAGTCCTGTCTTTTTCAGAGCTTTTCTTCCAGATTATATCACTTGATTCTCCTTCTGTAAAATATATTCCTCTTCCTGTGCCTATAGTTTCCAGGTACAGTCTACCTGCACTGTCCAGGACGCTTTTAGGAGCCTCTAACACCATTATATTTTTAGTTTTAAGCTGTTCATTATCTAACTCATCCACATGTTTTTCTTTGTCTTTAAACCGAAAATAAAGCTTCAGCTCATCATCGTAGATATAATCAGTTGTATTTTCTCTATTATATGTAATATTAATTTTTTTAGCTACTGAGCTGTCATATTTTTCAGAAATAGACTTGCTTTTTTCATTGAAATTATATTTTTGAAAATTCCCATCGTCTCTGAATCCGAGACGTTTCGCTTCATCCCTTATGGATTTTAATGTTGTGTACATATTGTGGGGTGCGAATTTTCCTGTGTTATTGTAACGCCACATGGCTCCTGAATAAAGACCGTCTATTTCCGCCGCACCAAGTCTTTTTATTTCTGCAAAAGCATCTTCACTTCCGCCAACATGTACGAAAATAGCGTCATTTTCAAGAGCATAATAAATAATGTAAGGTCTTGCGCTTCTTACAGGGCCTACCATTTCAGGTTCCTTTGCCAAATAAACAGCAAGATACCTTGTATAAGGATATTCAACCTGAAATTCATATATTATTTCAGCACTGTTAAGACCGGCCTGCCATCTTGCATCCGGATGATTGTCAATGGACACTGCTACCGGCCGTTTGGACAGATCTTCAGGATAATATTTCAAGCCGTCCAGGGGCGAAACAATTTTGTTTGGGTCATCCTGTTCTATTTCTTCTAATCCGATTATTTCTTGTTCCTCTTCTGCCGGAGGAGGTGCTTCTGTCTCTTCCTTCGGTGCCGATGCTTCCTTGCTGCAGGAAACAGTAAGAAGCATAACAATTAATAAACTTACTATTATTTTTTTCATAGTCAGATCCTTATTTAAAGATTTGCAGTTCCTTCATAATTTCTTTTTCTCTTGAGCGCATCTCATCTTTTTCCTCCAAGTCCATATGGTCATATCCCAAAAGATGAAGCATGCTGTGAACAGTGAGATATAACATTTCTCTTTCAAGGCTGTGTCCGAAATCCTTAGCTTGTTCGATTATTCTCTGTGTTGAAAGCACAATATCTCCAAGGATTATTATGCCGTCAAACTCATCATCGTCGTCCATAGGAAAAGACAATACATCTGTTTCTGAGTCAACATTCCTGTATTCTCTGTTAAGTGTTTTGATTTCTTCGTTGGTTACAAAAGAAACACTTACTTCAAAATCTCCTTCTGCTCCTTCTGCCTTTAAAACAGTATCAACAGCCTTTTCGATTGCCTTCATATTTTCCGGAGTAATTTCCATTATATCTTGTCTGTTGTCAAATAATACATCAATCATTTTTCACCCTCATATCTTTCATATGCCTTAATTATATCCTGAACAAGTTTATGCCTTACCACATCAGTTGTTTGGAAATACATGAATCCAATGTCCTCAACATTCTTTAAAATCTTTGATACGGTTTTAAGCCCTGATTTTTTGCCGTCGGGAAGGTCTATTTGTGTAATATCTCCGGTTATTACCGCCTTAGAGCCATATCCCAAACGGGTTAAAAACATCTTCATCTGTTCATTTGTAGTGTTTTGTGCCTCATCAAGAATAATGAACGCAGAATCCAGTGTACGTCCTCTCATATATGCCAGAGGAGCTACCTCTATAAGCTGTTTCTCCACATTTTTTAAATAATTTTCCGGACCCATTATGTCAAACAAGGCATCATAAAGAGGCCTCAAGTATGGGTCCACCTTATCCTGCAGATCTCCGGGCAAAAATCCTAGCTTTTCACCTGCTTCCACAGCCGGCCTTGTAAGAATAATTCTGTCTACTTCCTTTTTTCTGAATGCATTGACTGCAGCAGCCACAGCAAGATATGTCTTTCCTGTTCCGGCAGGCCCTATTCCAAAGGTAATATCCTTTGTATTGATCATGTCCATATATCTTTTTTGACCCACGGTCTTTGGTTTAATGACCCTTCCTGATGCCGTGGTTACAATTATATCCTTCAGTATTTCATTGTAATCTATACTATAATTTGACTTGTTGGCTTCAATTAAGTAAACTACCTTTTGATCGGTTAATTCGCCTTCCGTGTCAATTACATGTATCATGTCCTTTAATATTTTAACAACCGCATCTGTCTTTTGCTTATCTCCCGTAACCTTGATTACGCCGTTTCTGATAAGAATATTGACATCGAAATAGCTTTTAATCACTTTAATATTCTTATCATGAATTCCTAAAAGCTTAACAAGGTTTTCTTCATTGGCTATTAAAATATTTTCTTCGTGTAAATCCATTTATCCTCCTTGGTTACTCTGTCTTAGTTTCGTCTTCGTTGTTGTCCTGCATAGGATACAATCTCACTTTCTCGCCTATGTCTTCAATAACTTCTATTTGGGCTCTTAAATAAAAATAATTGTCATCTTCTGAGAAATTCAAGGATGAATTTAATATTTTAGCATCCTTGTTGCACATTTTTAATAAGTCATCATACAAAGTAACCTTCATTTTGTTCTTAGCTGTATTTTCATCTATTTCCACAGGCTTTTCAACCTGCTCATAGTATGTGCCTTTTATAAGTGCAATATCAGATAAATATGAAATTATGGGAATTTTAACAGTACTCTCACTATAATTATAGTTTTTATAAGGGTCTTTGTCACCTATTATTTTAATACTGTTGCCATTTATTTGCAAGTAATAAACATTTTTGCTCTTATTGGTAGCAACTTCAAAATTTTTTAACTTTTCTTCTTTCATTTCAAAGTTGTAATATGTCTTACCGTATATTGTTCCTTCTGAAGGCACCATCATGAAATCTTCGGAATTTTTATTTTTAACCATTCCCATAACCAATGTCTGTCCTTCATATACGACATCGCCTTCCTTAACCATAGGCTGACCGCTTTTTGCTATCACTTTATTTATTATGGCATTTTTGCTTGAAATAATGCTTGAAGGTTCATTGCTTTTTATTTCTGCTTTTTCAGGTTTTTTTTCTTTCACAAAAATTATTAAATTAGATCCTTCAATATAGACCTCAACAAATTTAAATTTTTCAAAGTTTGAGTAAATAAGTGTTTCTATTTTTTTTGGCTGCAGGCTTGAATGCGCTATGGGCATTGTAATGTTGTTTTGCTCCAGAACATTTATTATATTTCTTGCTGTAATGCTGTTTGTACCTACAACCTCCACATTCCATACTAGTGAAGATAAAACATAAAGGCACACCAGTAAAATAAGCAAGCCTGCCAAAAATCCCTTACGTACTTTTAATTTCCCCAGCTTCAGAGAAAGACCTTTTTTGTTGACAGTCTCCATTTTTGTTTCTTTAATAATACCTTCGTACTTCTTGTAATCTTCGTAGGAAATTTTAAGCTTGATACCATCTTCTTTTTTTTCAACATCCCACATGCGTATGCCTTTTTTCCGGAGTAAATTTAGGACCTTTTCTGAGTTTGCCGCCTTCAGACGGATTACAACATAACCTCTCAATAAAGCCATCAACTTGAATATAAGCATATTTACTCCTTTTTGCTAAATATTATTTCTTCAATATTTCCCCTTATAATGACATTGTAATTATTTATTTCTTCTATCTTGAATTTTGACCCTTTTATCAAAATGTTACTTTCTATAGTTTTTATCCCCACCTGATCATTTTCATAGACAGTTATTCCTGAATGGTTTTCTATTATCACTTTTTTATTTCCATGCATTCTTAAATCAAAATTGTCCGAAAATGCGTCATTTGGAATTTCTAAATCATCTGCCAGCTTGCTCCTTAAGTTGTTGAATTTTCCCATACATACCTCCTCCATAAAATTTCATTATGTTATTACATAAATGTTGTCTTATAATAAATTATGCATGTAGTCCCAAGTCTATGATTATAACCAAATAAGTAGTTTTTCTTAAAATATCATCATACGCATCATGACGAATCTAAAATTCAGCAATAAAAAAGCAACAGTATTTATTACTGTCGCTCTAATGCGAAACTATCAGACACAGGAACCTAATTACCAATTAAAACAGGGGGCAAGGGGACTAGCGTGTCAATCTCATTCCGTGCCCGCTTTCAGCGCCTCGTTCATGGATATTTTTTCGAGCTTCATTCCGCACAGACGCTTGGTTATTTCATACACAGCAAATATCAGTACAAAGGCTATCAGGACATGTAGCGGGTTCACAATCATTGGTACTAACATGTTGGTTATCTCCGCGACATAGGCATATAGATTGTTACCGAATGCCAGCATGAACGGTAGCCCCAGCCAGAAGCCGATAAACACCGCCGGCGCAGAACTGTTCAGAATCATCTTCGCCAACTCTTTACGGCGGTATCCAAATACCTTGAAAAGAGAGATGGTGTTCCGGCTTTCGTCAATCATCAGCGATGTTACTAGGAAGATAATAATGACCGAAATAAGTAAGGACAAGGCCGTCACAGACCCAACTATCAGTGTTGTAGGCATGGACAGGTCTTCATACTCCTCGGGATTCCGTGCATCCATCACGCCGGCAAGCAGGCTTTCGTCAAAATTTATTTCGTGGCTGCTGAGAACGGTACGATAGCTTCCCGGAGGTTGACCTGTCATGCTGTTAAACTGGTCAAGGGGCATGGAAACAAATTGTTCACCGTAGGCTTCGATGATTCCGTCAATTCTCAAGGTGTATGATTTTCCGTCTAGCTTGTTTACAAAACTTATTGTGTCTCCTTCTTTTAGCTTCAGACGGCTTGCCAGGGGATATGTGATATTTACTTGATTCTTAGGCAGAGTGCCGCCCAGCACGTCGTTCATCTTGATACCGATGGAATCCGGTTCCATACCCAACAGGTAAAACTCGACTGATTCCCTGCCTTCAGGGTAACAGCGGAACGCATTGTACGGCTCCGCACCTTCCGGAATACCATCATCGTGTAAATTCCGTACTTTCTTGAAGTTATACTCCAGTGGATACATGTATCTCTCCAGAGCCCCCCTGTCCATCACCACATCCATCGAGTAGTTGAAGGTAAATCCAAAAAGCAGTATCATCGATGCGGCACTTACTCCCAGCACTAAGAACAACAAGCGGGATATGCTCCGCACCTGCTCGCGTATCCGGAATTTGGTATTGAATTTAAACCGTTCCAGCCGAAGAGCGCGTTCTATAAAATTAACCCTTGCTTTTTTATCATCGCCTTTTATCAGTTCAACAGCGTTTTTTCTGAGTATCTTTCGTATAATGATAAAGCTTGACAGACCGGTAAAAGCCATAGGCACCAATGCGGCAAGCGCCAGATTTAATAGAGAAAAGGTAATACCTTTATCAGGCAGGATGTAATAAACTAACATGGAGTCAACAAAGGGCCTTACGCACGGCATCGCGAGCAGTATTCCGACAAGGCCTCCTGCTGCAGACAACAGCACAGGGATTGACATATAGTGCCAAGTGAGTTCACGGCGTCGGTAGCCCTGAGCGTACAGAGTTCCGATGACTACGCTGTCAGATTTAACTGCGCGCAGGATCATCACATCTGAAATAAGGCAGCTAAGAAAGAAAAAAGCTATTGCTACGGGAAAGCTCATGGACTTCATACTGGAGATGTTTCCCTGAGGCATATTGATGCGCTTGTTATTCACGGCATCCATCCATTCGGAAAGGGAATATCCTTTTTCACTTAAAAGCCCATGCAGCTTCGCTGTCTGTGTATTTATATTTTCCCTGTCCCTAAAGTATGCCCCATATACAATGACCGCCTCTGGGAATGCCCGCATATCCTCGGCAGAAACAATCCCGATGCCAAAGCCGCTGGTTGGCAGCACATCGTAAAGGTTTTTTATTATATAAACGTAATTGGGTACTGCCATTGTGCCTGTTATATTATAGATTTTGCCACTCAATTCTATTTTGTCACCTACATCCAAGCCTTGCGTCTTTAAAAAATACGGGTCGAGCAATATATCACCCGGTTTTTTAAGCCCACGCCCTGACAATACCGCAGGTATATTTATATTGGACGAAATGCTGAGCAGCCGAAGCTCCCCACCGGGCAGCTTGACGTCGTACTGCCGGTAAGCCTCTATCAGCGCGCCGGATTCGCCCTCCAGCTCTGCAATATTCTCAATAGGCTTATTGGTAGAAAATGTAAGGTCTTCCTGTCTATATTCTTCGGCTAGACCCACTGTCATTTTTTCCAGGTTATTTGATATGCCTGTAGCCGCGGTGAAATAAAAGCTACCCAAAAGAATCAGAATAACGATACCGATATATCGTCCTTTGTTTTCATTTATTATGCGCCATACACGTTTTTGCAGAACCATTACCACTCAATCCTTTCCGCCGGAATAATTTTATCATTCACCAATTTTTCTGCTATTTCACCGTTCTTGAGCTTGAATACTCTATTTGCCATACCGGCGATGGCACTGTTATGGGTAATCATTAGAATGGTCGTGCCAAACTGAGCGTTTACTTTTTGCAATAGAGACAGCACGCTCTGGGAGGTGGATAAATCCAGTGCTCCAGTGGGCTCATCGCAGAGCAGGAGCTTTGGATTTTTAATGATGGCCCGTGCTATGGACACACGCTGCTGCTCCCCGCCTGAGAGTTCTCGGGGGAAACTGTTCTTTTTGTTGAAAAGCCCCACAGCTGAAAGCACCTCGTTCGTTTTAAGGGGGTTTTTACTGATATTGGATACAACCTCGATGTTTTCTGCTGCTGTAAGGCCCGGCACAAGGTTGTAGAACTGGAATACGAAGCCTACGCTCTCCCGGCGGTATTCAGTCAGTTCATTGTCATTAAAATCCGTAATGCGCTGACCGTCTACTTCCACCGTTCCGCCTTCCGCCCGGTCTATGCCTCCTATAATATTCATAAGCGTCGATTTACCCGAACCTGAGGGACCTAATATTACACCGGTTTCTCCTCTCTCCATCTTTAGATCTACGCCCTTGAGCACATTGGTAATAATACCAGTGTTATAGCTTTTTGTTAATCTTGATACTGATAAAAACATATTAACACTCCATTTCTTTTTTTATAATAATATTTTAATAACTTTATTTTATAAGTCTTTGCATATCAGCAGTTATTGCTGCCATAAAGTCAATATAAATACATCAAAAGCACCTTAAAAGCAAGAACAGAGCCGACAACTTATGAGATTTCATCTCACGGTTATCGGCTCTGCGTCTTAGCGTCCGGCTCTTTTATAAGTGATATATTCAGTTGGCTTACATTTATCAGCGTTTCCTGTTTACACTTTGGACAAAAAAGCGGGAAATTTTCAAGCACCGTATCATCGCGTACCTTAACCCTTGTTTTATTGCCGCAAACAGGACATAATATCCATTCGTATTTACTCAATCTACCTCTCCCTACTTGATGACTTCAATTGTTTTTTCCATCTCGATGTCCGCCTTTTACTTTTTTATCCGTAACCTTTTTCATGGCCTTGTTAACTTCTTGGTCAACAGATTCTTGACAGGTATCAGCATAAGTTCTTGAATCTTTGATCAGATTGTCACAGAAAGCCGCTACGTCACTGCCCGTCACTTCGAGCACACCTTTACCCAAGGCCGCACCCTCTTCAAAAAAATCGATAATCTCCGAGAGCAAACCCGTACCGTTGTCTAGCTCAACAGGACCGATCTTAAAGAGATATTTTTGAATCTCTTTATAAACAATCTGATAATCCTGCGGAAGTGCTTTAACGCGTGCCATGTGCGCCCGCCACTCTTTTTTGCCTTCAATGATATCTTGTATTCTCATTTTATCCTCCTATTTACCTAATTTTTTAGCAATGTTATTGTTGAGTTGCCTGCGCCACTTGTCGCGAAAAGATTTTGCACCTTCTTCGCCGACTAGCGCTGAACAGAAGCCTTTTATATCGTCACCCAAAACCTCTTGGACACTTTGACCTTCCTCCGCACTTTCTTCCAGCAGACCAAGCACGCCATCAAGAATCGGCATGAGGTTGCGACCGGTGAAATCTGAGTACGACCAAATATTTGCTTTAATTTCTTCCCATGCCGCCTGATAATCAGCCGGCAGCTTTTTCGACTGAGATTCAAAGGTTCTCAATTCTTTAGTCATATCACTACCCGTGACCTTTTCCCAAAAATTCATTATTTCTTCTCCTTTAACTCGTTAATTTTTGATGATACAAACTCCCATTTTTCCCAAAACTTCCGCAGTTCCTCTCGTCCCGCATCGTTGAGCACGAAAAACTTTCGCGGGGGCCCCATGTCTGAGGGCTTTTTGGTGATCTCTACTAGCTTACTTTTTTCAAGCCGGATCAGGATGGTGTACACCGTTCCATCCACAATATCTGTGAAACCCAAGGCGTTCAACTGCCGCGTGATTTCGTAGCCATAGGTTTCTTTACGGCTTATTATTTCAAGGACGCAGCCTTCAAGCACGCCTTTTAGCATTTCCGTTAAATTTTCCAGTACAATCCCTCCTTCGCTATCTTGTATTACTGGTATCAAGTAATACTTACTACAACTATATAGTAGCACTTAATAGTTAATTTGTCAACAGCGACTGATATGGTAATGACTTCCATAGGGAATGCACATCAGGCTGCTTGTTGGATAGTCTCCACAAATTTTGACGCTTCCTCATTTTTGCAATCGTTTTTTATATTCTTTAATTTTTTGCAACAAAAAATGGCCTGATTTTTCAATCAGACCCGATGGGAATGTTTCAGTCCTGATGTCATGTTGGATAAACCACACAACAGCTTCGTTGGAGGTGAGCCTAAATAAATGCCGACAACGTGCATGGTAATATCTCCTGTAATTAGGATATCATTTCTAAAAATGCTTCTAACCTTGTTTGGATTTGAGCGCTGTCAGATGAAGAAAAATCAGTGTCAATACGAATATAAGGAAGCCCTAATTTCTCTGTTATAAATTTTTTGGTTTTATGAGCCTCAATAGCGAAAGTATGACATGCGAAAAGTACCATTTCAACAACGCCATCTACTTTATATTCTTCAATTATAGATTTCATATCTTCGAAACGACCATCATTAGGAGTCATAACAGAGCAATTAATTTTCAAATATTTTTCTGCTAATGCTTCATATGGATCTTTAGTTTCGTCCACAAGTATACGCTGTGTTCTTGGACCTGCACAGCTATCTATCACGACGATATCAGCTCCTAAATCTTCCACCTTTTTAATGATTTTATCACGGACACCTGTGTGAGGGCATCCAGTTAACATGAGTCTTGGTCTGTGCTTTTCATTATAATCCCGAGGCTTATATTTAGATAAAAATTCATTCGTCTTTGATTCTAAATATTCAACAATATCATCATCCGTAAAGTGAAAGTCAGTTGCCTCAATAACACTGCTGAGCTCATATCCTGATACCGGCGATGGTACTAATTTTGTTACTTCGTAAGCCTTTAGTATCGCTTTACGTATTCTGTTTCGTTCCACAATCGCATTGTGAAGCTTTTCTTCTGTTATTTCAGTATTGAAAAAATCTCCTATATATTTGGCTGTCTGCTTTATTTGTTCCTTCCATGATAAAATAGCCAGCGGTCCATTTTGTCCTTGAGGCAGATGCATAACATGTACTGGTTTTATTTCATTTAAAAGTTCATACATTTTCTTTTTGCCATCGCAGGTTGTCTCGGCCAAAATCATGTCAGAAAAATAAAAATACGGACATTTATCTGATATTGCCAGTCCAAAGCTTGATTTTATCAAAGGACATAATGTTTTTGGAAGAATTGCTTCCGCTTCCGGAATTCCAAGTTCACTGTTACCGCATAAGCTGACAGACACCGCACCTGCAGCCAATATTAATTCCACGGGTGTATAAGTACAAAACGTACCGACAATTTTTTTACCCTTTTGTTTTTCTTCCATTAATGAGATAAACCCTTTTTTTCTCTTTTCATCAAATGTTTCAAAATTATCGGGAAGCTTAATCATTGTATGCACCTTCTTATTGAATTTCAACGCCCTTAAGAACCGGATTCCAAATATCTTCCAATGTCTTATCTGTATCTAAACTTGCGTTTATTAAGCCAAAGCTTTTATAATCATTTATAATACTTATCAAAGCTTTTTCCGTAAAGTCATCTGATATTTTAAAATTATAGGATTCCATCATTCTGACAGCTTGCTCAAAATCTCCGGACGCCCATTCATTATCAAATATTACCTGGGTAGCTTCAGTCTTGTTTTCTTCAATCCAGTATGCTGCCTGCTTAATAGAAAGGGTTACCTTTTTGGCAGTAATAGGATTGTTTTTCACAAAGTCCTTATTTAATGCATGTATACAGCAAGGTTCAATTTTAAAATCTTCGTCCCATGTCAAAGAACGAATAATTTTTAATGTTCCATCCTTCATAAACTTTTCTGCAAATTGGTCAGAAAGAACAGCACCTTGTATTTCTCCGTTTTGCATAGCTAAAATAACAGCACTGGTTTCTACAGGCTTAAATTTAACTTTTGTTGGATCTATTTTATCATGATTAAAAAACCTTAATGCAATATTATGATCTGACCCTCCGATTCCGTTAGGAATAGCAACAGTTTGTTCTATTAAATCACTTGTTGAGTTTATTTCAGAATTATTAAGAACGTATAATGATTTACATCCCGTTTGTGCTCCTGTAGTAAATACAGCATTTACACCGTTTACCGTAGGAACCACCAGCTCCGCAATATGACTTGTATATACCTGAATTTTATCTGTGCCTAAAGCATCAATACCTGATTGCACTTTAACAACTTCAGCATTTATACCATTTTTCTCAAAAAAGCCTTGAGCTAATGCAACAGCAGGCGCTGCTGTACAGAGTCCTCCATTATATCCGATTTCGATTGTCTGCCCGTAGGCAGGCTCTAATTTCCAAGCTTCTTCTTCAGATAAAACCGGTGCCTGTTCTTCTTGCTCTGCATTAGTCTTTGACACACTGTCAGATTGTTCAACTTTTCCGCAGCCCGCTAATAATGCGCATATACACAATACTGCTGTTAAAAGTAATCCTATTGTTTTTTTCATTTTCTTCTCCTGTTTTTAGTCTTCTGTTTTTCCAAAGTCTAACATCTCTAATATTTCCCTGCGATAAGAAACAAAATCATTGCTTAATCTGTTTCTGGGATAATCTAAATCAATATCAATGCATTTTCGGATTCTTCCGGGACGCGGTGCCATTACAATCACTTTAGTACTCATATATATAGCCTCATCTACATCATGAGTAACCAATATCATAATCTGCCTGTTTTCTTTCCACATCTCTAATAATTCATCCTGCATATTCATTCTTGTAAATGCATCTAAAGCACCCAGAGGCTCGTCCAATAAGCAGACTCTCGGTTTATTTATCATGGTGCGTATCAGAGCTACACGCTGTGCCATACCTCCGGATAACTGATGAGGATAGGAATCTTTAAATTCATCCAGTCCTACCTTTGAAATAAGACGTCCCACCTCTTCCTTTTCAGTTTGAAATTTTTTTTGTACCTTTAAGCTATATGCTACATTTCCTCTGACTGTAAGCCATGGGAACAATGTAGGCTTTTGAAATACCATTCCTCTATCCGGGTTAGTTCCTTCAATCTTTTCATCATTAAGTCTTATTTCTCCGGTAGTTGGAACAATTAATCCTGCAATTAATCTTAGTATTGTTGATTTTCCACATCCGCTGGGTCCGACTATACTGACAAATTCTCCTTCGCGTACTGTTAAATTTATATTATTCAATGCATGGGTAATTGCATCCACATCTGTTCTTGCGAAACTCTTTGATACGCTGTCCATCACTAAGATACTTTCTGCCATTACTGAATCACCCCTTCCTGCCACTTAAGTACGCGTTTTTTTATTATTGCCAGTACACGGTTCACCAAAATAAATGTCAAGCAAATCAGTACAATAGCTCCATACATTTTGCTGAATTCTGCCCATGATTTTTGCCATGTTATATACCAACCAAGACCTGATTCTACTCCCAGCATTTCTGCAACAAGTAAAGATGTACATGCAGAACTCATTCCTTGAGTTAATCCCTGGAGTATGTTAGGCATAGCATGCGGAATTGCAAT
This sequence comes from Firmicutes bacterium UBA3553, assembly GCA_002381185.1. Classification (GTDB taxonomy): domain Bacteria; phylum Bacillota; class Clostridia; order Tissierellales; family Sedimentibacteraceae; genus Sedimentibacter. Next base: position 64,829 of record DFOA01000029.1, read on the forward strand.
TCCAAATACAAGCTGCGTCGAATTTGCTCCCAGTGTTTTTGAAGCTTCGAAATAAGAAGCTTCAACATTGCTTATACCTGTAATAGTTGCAATAGTAACAGAATACCATACTCCCAAAGCAATGATAAATACAGCTCCTTTAAACAATGAAGACATAATCACCATTACAATCGGTATCCACGTAGTTGAAGGAATTGGCCCTAAAAGCTTAATAAATGGTGAAATCCAGTAGTTAATCTTCTTACTGTATCCACAGGCAATCCCTGTAATTAGCCCAAGTATCGCTCCTGAAAAATATCCTGCAAATAATAGAATTAGTGAGTTTTTAACGCAGTCTAATAAATATTTCCAATCAGAAATCATTGCGTTTAAGATGCGGTCTATCCAAGGAAAATACGGAAGCATCAAAATACCTGTTTTCAAAGTCAAAAAATCATAAACAATCAGCAATAAAAAAACGAAGGAATAAAAGGGTGACTTATGCCTTAGTTTATAAAAAACTTCCTTATTTTTAAGTGACATCAAAAAATAACAGAAATATGTTATGACAATGATGCCTATAAATACACCATATACGTTAGTAATGCTATTCAGCTCATAATTCGGCAAAAGATAGTACTCGAGAAGACATAGTACGCCTGTTGCGATTGGTAAAAAACCTATAAGATAATCACTTATAATTTCTGTTTTTGTTTTTGGCGCCCTTTCAAGTTCCAGCAACTCCTGTTTTGTCAAAATTTCCAGTTCCAATTATCATTTCCTCCTTTCTTTGGTTATTGTTAATTTCAGTTAAATAAATATCATCTTCTTTAACTAACGCTTGGTATTTTTTTCACAAATAATGTTGTTAGTATTTCCCTTGCTTTGTATACTCCTTTCACTTTAAACATTATTTGCCATGTAAATAATGATATAACAGAGTAAATATTTATTCCAATAGAAGTTTTTTATCAGTGTTCATGATTTTATGAATTTTTATAATATCAGCCAGATAATTAAGTTTTACTCCCCTGACCTTGATGTTAAGATTTTAAAAGAAAAAACTCCGGAGGTTCTTGGAATAGAACCCTCCAGAGTTTTATGATTTTTCAGGAAATGAGCAATGTATTTTTTGTATTAAAGAGGTTTTTCAGTTTTGTAAATTTAATTACAAAACTATTTTGCTTGATATAAAGTCTTTCCACCCTTCACTAAAATCTTCTTCCGTAATTCCAAGGGTTTCTTCAATATCTCCATTTTTTAATAAGTCCAGCAGCTTATCTCTGCCGAATTTAACGTCAATATATTCCACTAGACTGTACCCGTAAATATATCTGTTAGAATCATCGTCCAACTCATAACTTAAAGGCAATCCTTTTTCTGCAAATCCCGGATAATAATCTATATAGCCATCCTTATCTTGTGATAAATACATGGCAAGTCCTTCAAACAGCCAAATTGGCATCAGTTCAACATATGTAAAATTAAAGGTTACGCAATGAACAAATTCGTGTACAGCAATACTTGTCACGTATTTATTATTTTGATATGTCAAATAAAACTTGCTTGGACCTAAAGTATAACCTACGATTTCTCTCATATTATCTACATCAAATGATATTTCTTTAAAAATTGACATCCTGAATTGATCATAATCAGGATATAAATTTATTTTAACAATAGGCAGACTACCATCCTTTAAATTAAAAAAATTTAAAATTCTGTCATAATTATTTTCAAGCTCATTTATCACACTTTTTGCGTATATTTTATCTGATGAGTTATTTTTATCATAATATATTTCAAAGTGTTCGCTTTTCATGTATTCATTAAATATCTTTCCGTTTAAATCTTCAAAGTATCCCTTTTCTCGAATTTCACTAATATAATCGATATTATCATATTCAAAATAATTACTTTTTTTATCAGTTTGCTGATTACAGCTTAATTGCAGAATAGCAAAAGCCAGCACTATGAAACCAACTATTAGTTTAAATAACTTTTTCATCTTATAACTTGTATGATGTATTCAAGAATAAATACATCTGCCCCTTTCCCCATTTTACATATTATAACAATTATAACATATTTATCAGTCATAATCCATAATTAATTACATGTATTGCATCTGAGCATAAAAAAAACCCTGGATACCAGGGTTTTTAAACTATTTTATATATTTAGCCACAATTTCATTTACATGCTTTCCGTCGGCTTTACCTTTGACTTGCGGCATAATGAGAGCCATCAGTTTGCCCAGATCTTTTTTGGTCTGAGCGCCTGTTTGTTCTATTGCTTTTTGAACAATGGAATCAAGCTCTTCATCTGACAGTTGAGGCGGTAAATATTCTAATAGTATTTTGATTTCTTCATTGGTAAGATCTATAAGATCTTGTCGATTGCCTTTTTCAAAGTCAGGAATTGAGTCTTTTTTCTGCTTAATCTGTTTAGCTATTATGTCAATTATATCAGCATCAACTAATTCAACTCTTTCATCAACTTCCCTTTGCTTAACAGCTGCTCTTACCATGGTAACAACATCTTTTTTGACTTTGTTTTTAGATTTCATGGATTCTTTTAAGTCTTCCATGAGTTTCTCTTTTAAAGGCATATGTTCACCTCTTATCTTGCTTTTTTATTTTTCTTTCTACGAGCCGCTTCAGCTTTCTTTTTACGCTTTACGCTTGGTTTTTCGTAGTGCTCTCTTTTTCTAACTTCTGACATAACACCTGTAAGTGCACACTGTCTTTTAAATCTTCTGAGAGCGTTATCGATGGACTCGTTTTCTCTAACCTTTACCTCTGTCATTTTGCTACCCTCCCCTCGTCTTCTACTACTGTATGTCCCAGACACCAGCGAGTTTGAAATAGCACTTAATTATTATATAACATAGAATAAGTAAATGCAAGAAATTTATGATAAAGTTTCTGACAATTTTTTTCCACCGACTAAGTGGAAATGCAGATGTTTTACGGACTGGCATCCGTCGTCTCCACAATTGCTGATAACTCTGTATCCTGATTCTTTAATGCCTTCCTGCTCGGCAATAATATTGACTGTTTCAAATATCTCTGCAATAATACTGCTGTTCTCTGAATTTATATCATTCATTGATGTTATATGCACTTTGGGTACAATTAGAATATGTACAGGAGCCTGAGGGTTTAAATCTCTGAAGGCTACTAAATTTTCAGTTTCATACACATAATTTGACGGAATTTCCTTATTTGCTATTTTGCAAAATATACAGCTCACTCTTTTCACCTCTCCCCTTTAAATCTAATCATAGTATATTATTCGCTCCATAAATATTCGTTCCTCACGTTCTTTATGCAGACGTCTACGATTTGGTTTTTAATATTAATATCACTTTTTATCAAAACTTTCAAGTAGTTTGTTGTATATCCTTCAAATATATTTTCTTTTTTGTGTGTTTCAATCAGGACAGGCATATTCCTATCTATAAATTGCTTCATGAAATCCTTGGCTATGCTGTCTGCCAAGTCAATCAACATTTTGCTTCTTTGAGCTTTAACCGAATCATCTACCTGATTCTCCATTTCAGCTGCCTTGGTTCCTTCTCTCACAGAATATTTGAATACATGAATTCTTGAGAATTTAATTGTTTTTACAAATTCAAGAGTTTCATAGAATTCTTCCTCGGTCTCTCCCGGAAAACCCACTATTATGTCTGTTGTTATTCCTGCTTCAGGCATAAATTTCCTGATTATTTCAACATTGTTTTTATACTCGGCTGTCGTGTACTTTCTGTTCATGCGGTTTAAAACGCTGTCGCTGCCGCTTTGAAGAGATAAATGAAAATGGTCGCACACTTTATCCAGCTTAGAATACCTTCTTATAAAATCCTCAGTTATTAATTTAGGCTCCAGTGAACCCAGCCGTATTCTTTCGATTCCATCTATGTTATTAATGTCTTCAATTAATCTTATTAATGCATCCTGCTCGTGAACATCTTTACCGTATGACGAAATGTGAATTCCGTTTAATACAATTTCCTTATATCCGTTGGCAGCAACTTTTTTGATTTCTTCAACAATATCATTGTGATTTCGGCTTCTTATGGGACCTCTCACATACGGGATTATACAATATGAACAATACTGGCTGCAACCGTCCTGAATTTTTATATTGGCACGCGTCTTGTCATGAACTGTGCTTATTTTTAATTCTTCGAAATCCTCTCTGCCGTAGAATTCTTCAATTTCAGCTTTTGACTCTGTATCATTTAATCTTTCTTTTATTAATTTTCCTATATTACTTTTATGCTTTGTCCCGATAATTATGTCTACATCTGTTTCTTTATTCAATTTTTCGCCGTTAAGCTGCACGCTGCAGCCCACAGCTACAACTAATGCATTTGGATTGATTCGTTTTGCCTTATTTATAAATTGCCTTGATTTTCTTTCGCTTTCTTTTGTTACAGCGCAGGTATTTATTATATAAATATCACTTTGTTCTCCCTGTGGAAGCACTTCAAAGCCTTCTTTTTCAAGGAGTTCCGTCATTGCTTCTGTTTCAAACTGATTGACCTTGCATCCCAGAGTAGTAAATGATACGGTATATTTATCTTTTCTGTTTGTTTCCTGGTTGTTCATTTATTCTCCTAGCATATATATTATTTCTTTGAAATAATATCACAAAAACTTATATATATCAAGGGTTAGTTCCAAAATGCATTCTCAATATGATTAATTTCATTATTATCGACAATAATTTCAATCACATCAAATTGACATAACACATCATCAGAACCCATGCGCATGAAATAATATTTGGCTGCTTTGATAATTCTTTTTTGCTTGGCAGGTGTTACGGCTTCTCTCGGATAACCGTGTTCAGTATTTTTGCGCCCTTTAACCTCTATAAAATGAAGCCTGAAGTCTTTTGATGCAATGATATCTATTTCTCCGAATCTGCAGGTAAAATTTTCGTCTATTATCTCATAACCTTTATTAAGCAGATACTTTTTGGCAGTCTTTTCATATTCAAAGCCCTTATTCTTATCATACATAGACATATAACAATAGCTGAACGTTGGCAACTATAGCTGAACGATAGCTTGATAATTGTAATGTACCGTAAGCACATTTAATTATTCAATCGTTCACCCATTGTTCATCAATTGTTCAGCTATTGTTCCTCCATCGTTAAATATAGTACATGAGTGCGTCGTTACCTTTGTTATATTCATTGATTAAGTCTTCGAGTGTTATGTTGTCAATTAATTCAAAAACTTTTTCATCTATTTTGTCCCATAAATTCTTTTTAATGCATAATTCAATTTTATTGTTATTATTGATTTCATCTTCTTTTACAACTGACAAATCACCTTCAAGAGCTCTTAAAATATCGCCTACTTTTATTTCTGAAGTTTTTCCGTTAAGAAGATATCCGCCCTGAGATCCTTTAACACTTTTAACTATTGCAGATTTTCTTAAAGCTGAAAATACCTGTTCTAAATAGTTTTTAGATATGTTTTGTCTTTCTGCAATACTGATTAAAGAAACATAATCTCCACTTGAATTAAGAGACAAATCTATTACAGCACGAAGACCGTATCTTCCTTTTGTTGATATTCTCATAATTTCACCTCTTACTGATATTATACCTATTAAATAAGTATTTTACAATAAATTCTTATCTGCTTCCCTTGTCATAAGGAATTCCTTCTGCCTTTGGAGCCTGAGAATTCTTGGATGAAAATGTCAGAACAATTAATGTTGCTATATACGGAATCATTTTATATATTTCATTTGATATGGGCAGAGTCTTGAGAAACGGTATTCCTGAATAAGCAGAGGCGAATGTCTTCATTATTCCGAAGAAGAATGCCGCAAAGAATATCTTATTTGTTCTCCATTGACCGAATATCAACACCGCCAGTGCCAGGAAGCCGTATCCTGCAACGGTTGCGTTGAAGTTTGTACTTGTGGGTACTACAAATGTGAGCCCTCCTAATCCTCCCAGCATTCCGGATATAAAAACACCTGCATATCTTATACGGTATACATTAATCCCCACCGAATCAGCCGCCTGAGGATGTTCACCGCAGGCACGGAGTCTTAACCCGAAACGGGTATGATTTATAACAATCCAGGATAAAAGTGCGATTCCTAATCCAATATAAGTTGTTATATAACAATTTTTAAAAAGTATGGATCCAATTATCGGTATATCACCTAAAAAAGGAACCTTTTTAATGTAAAATGTATCCATGAACTGTACTTGCTGAACTCCCTGTACCATTCTTGCAACAAATATAGCAAAGGCGGGAGCAAACATATTCAGTGCTGTACCGCTTATTGTCTGGTCTGCTTTAAGCTTAATTGATGCAAATGCATGAAAAATTGAGAATATCCCTCCGGCAATTGCTGATACCAATACTGATAACAAAAGAAGGCTTTGTCCGCTCATGGTATTCTGAAAAACATTTATAAATGAAATTCCGGCGAATGCTCCGATAACCATTATGCCTTCCAATGCAATGTTAATTATACCGCTTCGCTCTGAAAACATTCCTCCCAAAGCAACTATTAACAGAGGAATTGCAAAATACATAGTTTGCTGCGCTACAAAATAAACCGTATCCATTTAAAATTCCTCCTTTTCATCAGATTCAACATGTTTTGTTTCTTCATCCTTTACAGGCTTTAATTCTGTATCCTCAAGATTGTCAATATTATTATTTTCAGCAGAGGATAATTGTTCTGATTGAATTACCGTTTCACCTGATCCGGCAGTTCCTTCAATTGTCCTGGTAAAAAACCTATTGATCAATTGTTTAAACATCAGTGCAAATGCACCGCAGTATATTATGACCGCAATTATCATATCTATTACTTCAGGCACAAAGTTATATAGCTGAATATTGAATCCTCCCACTGTTAAATGAGCTATAAACAATCCTGAAAATAATATTCCGATAGGATGGGACATACCGAGCAGCGCAACAGAAATTCCGCTGAATCCTTCAGGTGATAATATGTCTAATACCTGCAGATATTTACCGGATCCTGAAAGGTACAATAGTCCTCCGCCCAATCCGGATAATGCTCCTGCTATGACCATTGACAGTATAATGCTTTTCTTTTCATTGATACCGGCATATCTGCTGGCATTCTTATTGCTTCCGCATGCTTTCAATTCATATCCGAAAGTAGTTTTCTGAAGTATTATATAAACTATGATAACCGCCAGTACAGCTATTAAAATTCCTATATTAAGATTGCCTGTATTAAATAACTTATCAAGACCTGCCTTTGGTAATATTGCACTTTTAGCCACTGGTTTAGATTGATTTTTAAGAGCATCGTAAACTGTTTTTACTATGGTCATATTTACAAGATACATACCTATATAATTCATCATTATTGATGTTATTACTTCATTAACATTGAAAAATGCTTTAAGTAATCCTGGACCGGCTCCCCATACAGCACCGGCAGCCATTGCTCCAAAAAGTGCTACAAGCCAGTGCATTTCAGGTGGAATAAATGTCCACTTAATTCCGATATAAATGGCAGCAAATGCTCCGCAGGTAAATTGTCCTGAAGCTCCTATGTTAAAAAGCCCTGTTTTAAATGCAAACCCTACAGATAAACCGGTCATGATAATCGGTGTGGCATAATAAATCACTTGGCCTATTCCTCTGGAACCTTGCGAAAAGCCGCCTACTAAAATAGTAAGAAATGCAGGAAAAGCGTCTTTTGCATTACTGATGAGCAAAATAACAAGTCCAAAAAGCAAACCTGCAGCAATTGCCATTAATGATGATATAAAACTGCTTATTCCTTTGAACTCCAGCAAATTATGCTTTTTTTCCATATTTCGCACCTCTTTTCGAACCGGCCATATAAAGACCTAATTCTTTCACTGTAATTTCTTTTGGATTCAAATCCCCTACAATTTCACCTTCATAAATTACTAATATTCTGTCACTTACATTCATAACCTCGTCTAACTCCAATGAAATTAAAAGGACTGCTTTCCCTTCGTCTCTTTGTGCAACCAATTGTTTATGAATATATTCGGTTGCTCCTACATCAAGACCTCTCGTAGGCTGTACAGCCAGGACTATTTCAGGATTCCTGTCAAGTTCCCTGGCAATTATAAGTTTTTGCTGATTTCCTCCGGACATGTTTCTGACTATAGAATCTTCATCTCTGGGGCTTCTGATGTCGTATTGCTTAATCAGCTTTTTTGCATACTCCCTTACAGTATTAAATTTAATAAATCCTGATTTGTGAAATCTCGGTTCATAATAAGTTTGCAGAACAGCATTTTGCTGAAGATCAAAATCCAGTATCAAGCCGTGTTTATGTCTGTCCTCAGGTATATGAGCCATTCCGTCAATGCATTTTTTTCTTATAGATTCTTTTGTAATATCCTTGCCGTTTAAAATAATCTTTCCTTCATTAATAGGCATGAGTCCTGTAATTCCATACACCAGCTCTGATTGTCCATTTCCGTCAATACCGGCAATACAAACTATTTCACCTTTCCTCACTTCGAAGGATACGTCATTGACTACATTCTTCTTGGAATTCTTGGATTTAATAGTGAGGTTTTTAACTTCAAAAACGGCCTCTCCTGTTTTTATGTCTTTCTTTTCTATATTAAAATTAATTTTACGTCCCACCATCATTTCTGACATTTGTTCCTTCGTTGTAGTACTGACATCTACAGTTCCTATCCATTTACCTTTTCGTAAGATTGTGCAGCGGTCCGCCGCTTCTTTAATTTCGTTTAATTTGTGTGAGATGAAAATAATTGATTTTCCTTCGCTTACTAATTCTTTCATTATTTTCATTAATTCTTCTATTTCCTGAGGTGTTAACACTGCAGTAGGTTCATCAAAAATCAATATATCGCTGTCTAAGTATAACATCTTAAGAATTTCAACCCTTTGCTGCATTCCCACCGTAATATCCGAAATATACGCATCCGGATCAATTTTTAATTTATAGCGTTCACTGAGATCCATTACTTTCTTTCTTGCATCTTCTTTTTTTAATACACCCATCTTTACAGTTTCTCTTCCCAATATAATGCTTTCCAAAACTGTAAAATTATGAACTAATTTAAAATGCTGATGAACCATCCCTATATTCAGATTATTTGCATCATTAGGATTATTAATTTGTTCTGGCTTGCCATTAATAATAATTTCACCTTTTTCTGCCTGATACAAACCAAATAAAACACTCATTAACGTAGACTTTCCGGCTCCGTTTTCTCCTAAAAGAGCATGCACTTCACCCTTTCTGACTTTAAGGGTCACATCATCCAGAGCTTTAAAATTGCCGAAAATTTTAGTAATGTGGTTCATTTCTATTACGTACTCCATAAACATACCACCTAATCATAAATTTACGAATAAGGTTGCTTAAAAGGCCAAAGCCCAAAAAGCAACCTTATTATAACTACTTATTACTAATTATTTTTAAATATTATTTAATTACCTCTACCTTAACTTTTTCCACAGGTATGTCTCCTGCTGTTACTTCTTCGGCAGGCTTACCTGCTTTTTCTACAACAGCTGAATCATTTAATATTTCTACTTCCTGTGCTACAACTTTTCCATAGATAGCATCATAATCAGCTTGTGTAAATTTTTCAAATCTTGAATTTTCCATTGGCAATTGAACGCCTTCAACAGTTGCATCCAATGTAACTGAAGTTCCGCCAGGGAAATTTCCTGCATAATAAGCTGTTAAAGCATCATATACAGATTTTGAAAGGTTTTTCATAGAAGAAGTAATAACTGTATCTGATTCAGCTGATTGGTCAACGTCAACACCTATAACTTTTGTTCCAGCTGCTTCGGCTGCTTTCATAACTGAATTACCTACAGCACCGCCGCATGCAAATATAACTTCTGTTCCTTCATTGTACCATGCTGAAGCCTTTGCCTGATTTTCAGGAGAAGCATCAAAGTTTCCTACATAAGTATATTTGATCTGGATTTCATCAGATAGCCCAAGTTCTTTAGCTGCATAATCAGCGCCTTGTACAAATCCATATCCGAAACGTACAACTGCAGGAACAGCCATACCGCCCATAAATCCTAACTTGGTGTAACCTTCTTTTACTATACTGTATCCGGCAAGGAATCCTGCTTCTTCTTCAGCATAGAATATTGAGTATGTGTTAGGAGCTATTTCAATATTGTAATCTCCCGCGTGAGGTGCACCATCAAGAATTACAAATTTAACATCAGGATATGTTGTTTGAACTGTATGAATCGGAACTTCAAACAAGAATCCCGGACACACAACAACTTTTGCGCCTGCTTTAACAGCCAAATCAATAGAGTTAATATAAGCAGAGTCTGATTTTTCTGTTGGCTTATAATATTTGTATGTAATATTGTTTTCTTTTGCATAAGCTTCTACGCCTTCCCATGCACCCTGATTGAATGATTTGTCGTCGATAGTTCCAACGTCAGTGATAAGTGCAAGTTCAAATGTGTCGCTTTTGCTTGGTGTTTCTGCTGCAGGTGTTTCTGGCGTTTCAGGTGTTTCAGCCGGAGTTTCCGGTGTTTGGTTGTTTGTACATGCTGAAAATGCAAAAACCATCATTAAAGCAAGTACAACAACAGCTAATTTTCTCCATAAATTCATAATACTATCTTCCTCCATATTTCTATTATTTTAAAAAATGTAATTTATAAACTACCGCTTATTCAGCGTCATTTATCATTTTAATTGCGGAGCTGGTTCCTATTCTGGAACATCCTTCATTAATAAATGCTTCCATGTCAGCAACTGTTTTTACACCGCCTGAGGCTTTTATTTTAACATTTGGTCCAATGTGCTGTTTAAATAATTTAACATCATCCATTGTAGCACCTCCTGTTCCGAAACCTGTTGAAGTCTTAATGTAATCGGCACCTGCAGCAGTAACCGCATGGCACATTTCGATTTTTTCTTCTTCAGTCAAATAACAAGTTTCAACAATAACCTTTAATATTTTGCTGCCTGCAGCTTTTTTTACGGCAGCTATTTCTTCCTCTACCTTTTTATATTGTTTGTTTTTAACATCTGAAATATTTACTACCATATCTATTTCATTAGCGCCGTCCTTGATTGCCTGTTCGCATTCGGTTATTTTTGCTTCTGTTACTGAATATCCCAGCGGAAATCCTATAACAGTACAGATATTAATTTTATTACCATATGTATCATGAATTTTCTTTATATAACATGGCGGAATACAAACAGATGCGGTCTTGTATTCAATTGCTTCGTCACATAGAGTTTTTATTTCTTCCCATGTTGCAAACGCTTTCAGCTGAGTGTGGTCAACAAATTTCAAAAGCTCAAATTTATTCATATTTTAACTCCCTTGCCCATTATTTATATACCATCTCATATTTATAAGTTTAGCACAAAAAAATACATTCGTCAATTATAAGTCTTTGAATTGATGAATGAAAAACACTTGGATTTTCAAAGTATTTTATAATAAAATTATGGATATTCATGTAATAATCTATTTTTATTCTTCAGATTATTTTTAAAAAGAATTCGCATTGGTTGCTGCATCTTATTATTAGTTTATGCAATAAACTAATCTTGTCTGCAAATATACTTAGAAGATAAGCCAGTAAAGCATAAAAAAGAACAAATGCTATACGAAGCTGATTTGTTCTTGTGTGTTCAATATTTTTTTAAGAAATGTTTTTCTATGTATTTCAGCAGGACCATATTCAAGGAGTGCCTGCACATGTTCTTTTGTTCCGTAGCCTTTGTTTTTTGCAAATTTATATTCGGGATAAAGTTTGTCCAATTCATCCATTTGCGTGTCTCTTGTAACCTTGGCTATAATTGAAGCAGCCGCTATACCGTGGCATTTTGCATCACCTTTGATTATATTTAGCTGCGGTATGTCAATATCTAACTTTTCAGCATCTATTAACAGGTAATCAGGAATTACCTGATTTCCGTCTTTGTCCCTCAAATTTGCAACAGCCTGCATCATGGCAAGTTTCGTGGCTTTTTTTATGTTTATATCATCCACTGTTTCGCAATCCATCTCGCCAATTCCGATTGCTAATGCTTTTTCTTTAATTATATCAAATAATTTCTCCCTTTTTTTAGGCGTTAACTTTTTTGAATCATTAACACCTTCAATTAACAAGCCGGGGGGCATGATTATTGCGCATGTTACCACGCTGCCCGCAAGACAGCCTCTTCCCACTTCGTCAATACATGCAAGGTATTTATAACCCTTGTCCCAAAGCTCCTGTTCAATTTTAAGCATAATACCCTCCTGAGAACGATGGCTGAAAATTGCCTGAGGCACGCATTTTATATGTTCAGCTAACTCACCTATCGTTAATTTCTTCTGGTTTTTCCAAAGTAATTAAACCTAATTTTCCGCTTCTATAATCATTTAATAATAAGTTTGCTACTCGAAGATAATCTATTTCTGTTTTATTTAATATGAAACCTTTTTTATATGCTATATTATCTAATATATCTAATGGCTTTTCACCTTGTTCTATATTGTATTTTTCCAAAATAGCACTTACTTTATTTAATTCTATCATTTTTTCAACAAATTTCAATACGATTTCTTCCAGAACCAAGACTTCATCTTTTATTGCACCTGTAAACGCCAAATGCAGAGCACTTTTTTCATCTTCAAATTTAGGCCACAAAATTCCCGGGGTATCCAGTAAATCAATGTTGCCTGCCAGATGAATCCACTGCTTGCCTTTTGTTACACCGGGCATATTACCGGTTTTTGCACTTTTCTTTTTAGCCAGTGAATTTATAAGAGTAGATTTTCCTACATTAGGTATTCCTACAATCATTGCTTTGATTGTTTTGTTTAAAAGCCCTCGTTTTTTGTATCTTTCAACAATCTCCCTTGAAGCATCAGCTATGGCGCTGTCTAACTTTCTCAGCTCCTTGTTGTTTGTTGAATTGTACAAAACTGATGACCAGCCCTTGCTTTTGTAATATTCTTCCCATGCTTTATTTAGGTTTGGATCTGCAAGATCATACTTATTCAACACTATCAATCTTTTTTTATCTCTGAATAACTGGTCGAAATCTGGATTCTTGCTTGCTATGGGAATTCTTGCATCAATTACTTCAATAACAATATTAACCAGTTTCAAGTTTTCCTGAAGCAGGTCCTTGGTTTTTTTCATGTGTCCCGGATACCAATTTATATTCATGTTATACCTCTTAAAATGTATTGGGACACACCTTTAAGGAATGTCCCCTATTATTGAAAAATTGAGGACGTCCGCCCTCAATTATATTAATAATTCTTTAATTCTTTAACTTTTGTAGCTTTACCTGTTCTTTCTCTTAAGTAGAACAATTTAGCACGTCTTACTTTACCTTTTCTTGTCACTTCGATTTTATCAATCTTTGGTGAATGTACAGGGAATGTTCTTTCAACTCCAACACCGTAAGAAATTTTTCTTACTGTGAATGTTTCTCTGTTGCTTTCACCTTGTTTCTTTATAACGATGCCTTCGAATACCTGAATTCTTTCTCTGCTGCCTTCTTTAACCTTAACATGTACTTTTACTGTATCTCCAACGTTAAAAGGTGTTAATTCACTTTTAAGCTGTTCATTTTCAAATGATTTAATTAAGTCCATCTGTAAACCTCCCTTCGCCTAAGCGTTCATATGCCGTTTCTTAAATGGCACGTAGTTATAATGTACAACATTTATTTATATATTCTTGATAATTTGTTGTATTCTTCAATAATGGTATTGTCTTTAATCATGTCCGGCCGCCTTTTCAAAGTAATTTCAATTGCCTTAAAACGGCGCCATTCTTCAATTTTCTTGTGATGACCGGATAATAATATTTCCGGAACATCTAATCCCAAATAGCTTTCAGGTCTTGTATATTGTGGATATTCCAGCAGATTACCGCTATGAGATTCTTCAACGGTGGATTCATCTGACCCCAGTACTCCCGGAATCAGCCTCCCTACTGCATCAACAATCATGAGAACAGGGAGTTCTCCGTTTGTTAATACATAATCTCCCATAGATATTTCCTCATTCACATATTTGTCAATAATTCTTTGATCTACGCCTTCGTAATGCCCTGCAATAAGCACAATATGTTCCTTTTCAGAAAGCTCTTTTGCTTTTTTTTGATTAAATAAATTGCCTTTCGGTGATAAATAAATAATATATGAATTTTGCTTTTTTATAGCATCTAAAGCATTAAACATTGGCTCCGGCTTTAAAAGCATTCCGGGGCCGCCTCCGTATGGATAATCATCAACCTTTTTATGCTTGTCTTCGGAATAATCCCTCAGATTTACATATCCAATTTCAAACATGCCGTTTTCAACGGCTCTGCCGATTATGCCATTGCTGGTATAAACATCAATAAGCTCAGGAAATAATGTGACAATATCAAATCTCATTCCAGCAACCCCTCGATTACGTTTATAACCATTCTATTGTTTTCAATATTTACTTCTTTGACAACATCTTTGACAGCAGGTATTAAAAAAGATTTATTTTTGTTTACTACTTCGTAAACATCATTGGCGCCTGTCTGATAGACAACATTTACTTTTCCTAAATATTCTCCCTCAGCAGAATAAACTTCCATTCCTTCTAAATCAAATATATAATATGAATCCTCAGGAAGTTCTCTAAGCTGATCTTCTAATATGGAAATGAATGTGTCCTTGAAAGATTCTGCAGTGTTCATATCATTGATGTTTTCGAGCATAATGTAAACTATGCCCTTTCTGAACCACACATCCTCGATTTTTCGCTTTACATTGTCCTTTTCTGTATAGACATATTCAAGCTCTTCGAATCTTTCCGCATCATCTGTCAGCGGCACGCATTTGACGCAGCCCTTGACACCGTGAGTATTTACTATTTTTCCAACTTTTATATATTCTTTCATTTGTACCTCTGTCCGGCAGTTATTTATTGAATAATTTCAACAATAACTCTTTTGTTTTCTTTAGTTGCAGCAGCTTTGACCACAGTCCTTATAGCTTTTGCAATTCTGCCTTGTTTGCCGATTACTTTACCCATATCATCAGGAGCAACTTTTAATTCTATTATCAATGATTGACTGCCTTCAACTTCATTAACTGTTACAAGATCCGGATTATCTACCAGTGATTTTGCTATATATTCTACTAATTCACCCATGATATCACCTCTTATTTATTTTCATCTCTTTTTTCATAAATACCGTTGGCCTTGAATAGCATGCTTACTGTATCTGTAGGTTTTGCTCCGTTGTTAAGCCACTTTATTGCACTTTCATCATTTATCTTTATTTCTTTTGGTTCAGAAATTGGGTTGTAGAATCCGATTTCTTCAATAAAACGTCCATCTCTTGGTGAACGAGAATCTGCTACAACTATTCTGTAGAAAGGTTTCTTTTTTGAACCCATTCTTTTTAATCTGATTTTAACTGACATATTGTCACCTCCTTATAAATCTTATATATATGAAAAAGGAAAATCCTTAATCTAACAATCAAAACGGTAATTTCATGTTGCCCATACCGCCAAAGCCTTTTTTCTTCTTACCCATTCCCATTGCTGAGAATTTTTTCATCATCTTTTTCATGTCATCATACTGCTTTAAAAGCTGATTTACTCTTTGAACTGATGTGCCGCTTCCGGCAGCAATTCTTTTTCTTCTGCTTCCGTTAATAATCGACGGATTCAGTCTTTCTTTTTTAGTCATTGACTGAATTATGGCTTCAGTATAAACAAGCTCTTTTTCATCAACTTTGAGATCCTTTAGCTTTTTGTTGCCTCCAAGTCCCGGGATTGCACCGAGCAAGTCTTCCAAAGGACCCATGTTTTTCATTTGCTGAAGCTGCATGAGAAAATCTTCAAGATTAAAATCCTGAGTTTTTAATTTTTTCTGAAGCTCCATTGCCTGCTTTTCATCAAATGCGCTTTGCGCTTTTTCAATTAGCGAAAGAACATCTCCCATTCCCAGGATTCTTGATGCCATTCTGTCAGGGTGAAATACTTCCAGCTGATCCATTTTTTCGCCAACTGACAGGAATTTTATAGGCTTATCTACAATATTCCTTATAGAAAGCGCGGCTCCACCTCTGGCGTCACCGTCAACCTTTGTCAGAATTACTCCTGTTATATCAAGATATTGGTTGAAAGTTTCAGCAACCTTTACAGCATCCTGTCCTGTCATAGCATCCAGTACAAGCAATATTTCATCCGGCTTTACCGTTTCTTTAATTTGAACAAGCTCTTCCATCAGCTCTTCATCGATATGAAGCCGTCCCGCGGTATCTATTATTACATAATCATGACCATGCTTCATGGCATGTTTCATGGCTTCTTTGGCAATTGTTACGGGGTTCGTCTTATCTCCCATTTCAAATACGGGAACACCGACGCTTTCGCCCACAACCTGAAGCTGCTTAATTGCAGCAGGTCTGTATATGTCACATGCAACCAAAAGAGGTCTTTTCCCGTCTTTTTTAAGTCTATTGGCCAGCTTCCCTGTTGCGGTTGTTTTACCTGCACCTTGAAGCCCGCTCATCATGTAGTATGTTATGTCATTTGAATTGATTTTCAGCCTGCTCTCGCCCTGGCCCATTATTTTAACAAGCTCTTCGTGGACTATTTTAACAACATGCTGTCCCGGGGTCAGACTTTCCATTACTTCAGCACCGAGAGATCTTTCCTTTACATTGTTGATAAATGTTTTTACAACCTTGTAGTTAACATCTGCTTCCAGTAGTGACAGCTTAACTTCCTTCATTGCCAGGTCGATGTCTTTTTCTGTAAGCTTACCCTTGCCTTTTAGCTTTTGTAATGCATTTTGAAGTTTATCAGATAAATTCTCAAACATTTCGCTATCCTTCATTAATTATTTTTGCGGCTTCAATTTTTATTTGTTCCACTGTATCGTTATATTTTGCATCATCTATACTTGAGGCAAGCCTCACAATATTTTCTGCTGCTTTTAAGTACTTTTCGTATTTTTCATGAAGCTTTATTTTCTCTTCATAATCCATCAAGCTTTTTTCTGCCCTCTTTAAAGCATCATATACACCCTGCCTGCTTATATTCATATCTTCAGCGATTTCTGACAGGCTGTAGTCTTGATTATAATATAGGTCAACTATATTTGCCTGATTATCTTTTAGCAAATCACCGTAATAATCATACAGGATGCCATATATAAATTTTTTCTCTGACATATTGCACCTACTGTAAAGTATTTAGCTTGACAGTGAATTTTACCGCATATATATAATTTTGTCAATACCCAAATGCAACTTTTTTAAATACTTTCTTTAACCCTTATTATAAATAAAAAACATAAAGCAACAGACCAGCAGTTTAGCATCAGTTTTTTAATCCATTGCTACTCCATCGCTAATCTATTGCTTATCCATTGCTCATAAATCGTTAATTGCTACTCAAATATTGCGTTTACAAAGTCTGTTGCATTGAAATCCTGGAGGTCGTCGATCTTTTCTCCAACACCTACATACTTGATAGGAATTTTTAATTCATTTACAATTGGGAATGCAATTCCGCCCTTCGCCGTTCCGTCAAGCTTTGTAAGAATTAAACCATTTATGCTGCAGGTTTCCGAGAATAATTTTGCCTGTATGATTCCGTTCTGGCCTGTTGTTGCGTCAATAACAAGGTATACATCTATTTTTGCTCCGGAAAATTCCTTGTCGACGATTTTAAATATTTTGCTTAACTCATTCATTAAATTTTTCTTGTTGTGAAGTCTTCCTGCAGTATCGCAAATCAATATGTCTGTCTTCCTCGCTTTTGCCGCCTGTATGGCATCGAAGATTACGGCACCGGGATCAGAGCCCTGTTCGGATGCCACAATATCAACACCTGCTCTGTTACACCATTCTTTAAGCTGTTCAACAGCAGCCGCCCTGAATGTATCTGCTGCGGCAACAATAACACTGTTTCCGGACTGTTTTAGCCTGTAAGAAATTTTTCCTATAGATGTGGTCTTACCAACTCCATTAACTCCAACAATCAAAATGACTCTTTGCTGGTTTTTTATTTCTTCCTTGTCTTCATGCTCTTCAAGCATTTTAACAAGATATTCTTTAATTACATTTTTGATTTCAGATGTGTCTTCAAGTTTTCTTTTTCTGGTTTCTGCCTTGATGTAATCAATTATATCCATGGTCGTTTCAAAACCCATATCAGATGTGATTAATATTTCTTCTAATTCTTCAAGAAAATCATCATCAATTTTCCTGTGTCTAAATACTATGCTTTCAATTTGCTCCGTTAAGTTTTTCTTTGTTTTGGACAAGCCTTCTTTTAATTTTTCAAAGAAGCTCAGCCCTTTTTTTTCTTTCTTCTCAGGTTCAGCTGTTTCATTTTTTTCAACAACTGCTTCAGGTTCAATTGCTTCCTCTGTTATATCTGTTATATCTTCTATATCTTCTGATTCTTCATATTCTTCTGTTTCAGATTCATAAGTCTCTTCAATTTCACTGGGCTCTTCGAATTCATTTATATCATCTGCTTCGATTTCCTCATCCAGTTCATCAATTTCTTCAGCCTTATTAATTTCATTTAATTCTTTATTCTCATCATTTTCCTTTTTATCTTTTTTTCTTTTAAAAAAATTAAACATATTTCCTCCCTATTAACGAATTTTACTTCGTAAAATTCTGGTTTGCAGTTGATTAGCGATTGATGAGCAATTGATGAGTGATTGATTTTAAATCTTTCCCCATTGCCAATCTATCGCCCGTCCATTTCAATCCATTGCCTATCCATCGTTATTGTTCATAAGCGTCTGACAGCTTCATTGACACAAGCTTTGTGACTCCCTTTTCTTCCATAGTTGCGCCGTACATAGTATCCGCACATTCCATTGTACCCTTTCTGTGTGTTATTACAATAAACTGTGTTTCCTTGGAAAACTCTTTCAAGTACTGCGCAAACCGGTTTATGTTTGCATCGTCCAATGCTGCTTCGATTTCATCGAGTATACAGACCGGCGTAGGTTTGGTTTTTAAAATAGCAAATAACAGCGCTATTGCGGTAAGAGCTTTTTCTCCACCTGATAAAAGTGATATTTTGCTGAGTTTCTTTCCCGGCGGCTGCACGGTAATTTCTATGTTTGAGTTTAAGGCATCTTCTTCATCTTCAAGATAGACATCCCCAACCCCTCCATTGAACAGCTTTTTAAAAACTTCGTTGAACTTTGCTCTGATGTTTGCAAATTCCTCGACAAATTTGTCTCTCATCTGAGTTTCAAGTTCTTTTATAACTTCTTTGAGCTGATCTTTCGCGTCAATCAAATCTTTCTGCTGTTTTTTAAGAAAATCATATCTTTCCTTTACTTCCTCATATTCTTCTATTGAATCCAAATTAACATTACCAAGCTCTTTAATAGCTTTCTTCAATGTATTTACTTCATTGTACAGCCTTGTCTGGCTTATGCCGTCATCCTTGTATTTTATAGCCATTGCATAATTTAATTCATAGTCTTCCCAAAGTTTTGCAGAAATTTCTTCAATCTTGGAATTTTCTCTTTCAATTCTCACATTCATTTTGTTTTCATCATCAAGAATGTCGGTTATTGATCTATTAGCATCATTTATTTTGTTTTGATACTCATAAATTTCATTTTGGGATATATCTAGATTTTCTTTTTCTTTTAAATAGCTTTCGCTGATATTCTTTATTTCCGTTGCAAGCAATTCTGCCTTTCTTGTGAATTCTTCAATAAAGCTGTCAGCTGATTTGATTTCATTATCAATATTTTTTAAACTTTCTTCCTTTAAGAATTTTAAATCTTTATTTCTTTGGACTTCTTCTTCAATATTTCTTGCCTTTTCTTCTTTAACCTTAATTTCCTGAGTTGTCTGGGCAACCAAGTCCCTTTGCTTCAAAATAACATTGTTGTATTCTTCATACCTGTTTCTGTTTGAATCATTTTGAGTTACAATCTTCTGAATATCTTGTTCTTTTTCTTCAATAAGCCTTTTTAAATCTTCTGTTTGAGCAAGGATCTCTATGAGGCTGTTTTCATAGTTTTCTTTTTCATTCTTTATAAACTGCATTTCTTCTGAATATTTTTTAATTGCAGCTGCTGTTTTTTCAGCTTGTTCTCTTAGCATGTTAATTTTTGAAATATTCATGCTGAAAAGATTATTCTTCTCATTTATTTCATTTTTTATGTTCGATATTGCTATACTGCAATCTTTTATATGTTCTGAAATTCCGTTTAGTAAATTATTTTTTTCGTTTAACTGCTTTAATGATTTATCGATAAGCTGTTTTAATTCTTCAATCTCTCTTTTTCTCCCCAATAGGTTCTGGTTGCTGCTGATATGGCCTCCTGTTACAGAACCTCCGGCATTTATTACATCTCCCTGGAGTGAAACTATTTTCATTGAATTCCCCAGACGTTTTGAAATCTTAAAGCCGTTGTTCAAATTGTCAACTATGATGATTCTTCCCAACAAATGCTTTATTACTGTTTCAAATCTCGGATTTGTATTTACAAGCATGTCCGCGGTGTTTATAACGCTTGGGTCTTTTAAAACTTCTTGTTCTGTTTTATTTAAGCTTCTTTCCTGAAGCATGTTAATGGGAAGGAAAGTAACTCTTCCTATTTTATTTTTCTTTAAATATTCAATTATATTTTCAGCTTCAACATCCGTGTTTACTATAATATTTTGAATTGCTGAACCAAGTGCCACTTCAACGGCAGCTTCATACCGCTTTTCAGTCTTGATTATATCGGCAACAGTACCCTGTATAGAGTTCTTGAGCACCGGTTCTCTTTCCTTATTGTTCATAACTGTCTTGATACTTTTGTAATATCCGTCATAATAAGCTTCCATATTGGACAGGATGCTCATTTTTGACTTCGAGCTGCTTAAAACTTCGCTTAATTCCCGTATTTCATCGGTTAATGAATTCTTTTGTTTTTCTGCCTTGCTTAATTTATTTGTTATGCTTTCAAGCTCATGCTTTTTTTCTGATAATACTATAGTTGTCTCAGCCTGTTCTTCTTCAAGCATTTTTATAATTTCAAGCTTGTTATGTTTTTCGGCTTCTTCTGAAGCAATTTCAGAGCTTAAATTTTCAATTCTTTCATTGTCGTTTGATATGAAAGACTGAATCGTGCTCTTCTGGCTGTTTTGCCTGTTAATTTCCTTGTGTAGCTCGAAAAGCTGGTTTTTTTGCTCTTCAATATTCTGAACTATTTTATCTATTTCATTTTTGTAAATTTTGATATCTTCGTTCATTGAATCGAATTTTTCCAAATCCGCGCTTAATCTTTCTTCAAGCTGTTTTTTTTCTTCAGTCAGTTTATTGATGCTTTCCTGAAGTTCGTAGTTTCTTTTTTCAATGTCCGTTATTTCATTTTTAACATTATCAATATTGCTGGTATATAAAAGCTTTTTTTCTCTGTGAACCTGGCATAGGCTTTGATAGCTTTCATATTCCTTATTTTTAGAATCTCTGGCAGCTTCTAGTTCCTTAATTTTTTGGTGCATTTCATATATTTGTTCTTTTTGAGAAGAAATTGATTCCGTGAGGGCGTCTCTTCTCTTTTGAAAATTAAGTTTTTGTTCTAATGCTATATCTCTTTGATTTTCTAAAGCCTTTTTTTGTTCACTGTGCTTTTCGTACTCATGTGCAAGATAGTTCAGTTCATATTGTTTTAAATTTCCTCTTATTTCAATATACTTTTTCGCTCTAAGGCTTTGCTCTGAAAGAGGCAGAATACGTTCTTCGAGCTCATGAATTATGTCCTCGACTCTATCAAGGTTGTCCGAGGTTTTTTCAAGCTTTCTTTCGGATTCCTCTTTCCTTGCTTTATATTTGACAATACCTGAAGCTTCTTCAAAAACCTTTCTTCTTGTTTCAGAGTTCGGACTTAAAACATCTTCAACACGGCCTTGTCCAATAAATGAATAGCCTTCACTTCCTATACCTGTGTCCATAAAAAGCTCTTTAATATCTTTCAGCCTGCATTGCTGTTTGTTTATGTAATATTCACTTTCACCTGTTTTATAAAGCTTTCTTTTAATGCTTACTTCCTTGTATTCAACAGGTATTTCTCCTGATTCATTGTCAAAAATAAGATTAACTTCCGCATAGCCAAGGGGCAGTCTTTTTTCTGTTCCTGCAAATATAACATCATCCATCTTGCCTCCGCGGAGGGATTTTGCACTTTGTTCTCCAAGAACCCATTTAACGGCGTCTGATATATTGCTTTTGCCGCTGCCGTTCGGCCCTACCACTGCCGTAATGCCTTGTTCAACAATGATTTCCGTCTTTTCTGCAAAGGATTTAAACCCGTTTATATGAACTTTTTTTAAATACATGTTTCCCCCTGCTTAAATCTTAAGTAGTTTTTAAATATTTCTTTTTGATTAAAACTGCCTAATTTGTTTGTTTCATCAAATATTTCTATTTCATGACAACATGAATCTTTAAAGGATATTTTGTTTATTAAAAGTTTTTCCTTTAATTTATTTATATTGGATTTTTTCTGCCCAGCAATGCTGCTTATCAGTCTTTTATCTGCAGCAATTGTTATATTCTTGCCCTTTAAATCCAAGTCCTTTAACGTCAATATAACAGAAGACAGATATAATCTTTCTTCCACAAGCTGTCCGAAGGCAGGATGAAAAGGACCTGCAACAACATCCTCATCAGCATTGATAGAATCTGAGTTTTGAAGTCCTGTTCTTATTACCTTTATATTATTTACAGAATACTGACTGCACATGTACGCACAAATTTCCACTGCTTCATCCAATGTCAGAGGATTATAGCTTCCTTCCTCGTACATACGGACCAAATCAGTGTCTTTTATAATCAATGTGGGATAAATTCTTACAATGTCAGGCTTCATGGCTATGGAATCGTGACATGTCATAATATCTTTTTGTCTTGTACTTCCTGGAAGTCCCGGCATTATTTGATGTCCGAGAACAAATCCGTATTCTTTTATGAGTCTGCTTGCATTTTTAGAATCTTCTTTTGTATGCCCTCTGTTGGACAGCTTTAAAACTTTGTCGTCAAGACTTTGTATTCCAAGTTCGATGATATCCATGCCGTATTTTTTCTGGAGTTTTAATACATCATGATTTATTGCATCAGGCCTTGTAGAGCATCTTATGCTATGAACCACTCCCAAATCCTTGTAATACTTTCCAACCCTTAAAAGCTCCTCCTGCAATCCTGATTCTATGGCAGTAAAGGAACCTCCAAAGAATGCAAGCTCAGTATATGTGCCTGAATCAATTGTCTTTCTGCATTCTTCAACTATCTCTGTTACATAATCAGAGTTTGCAGAAACAGTTCCTTTTCCGGTTATTCTTTTCTGATTGCAGAACACACAGTCGTTTGGACATCCTATGTGAGGTACAAAGATGGGAATTATTTTCATCTTTTTACTCATTTAACTGACCTTCTGATACCAATGCATTTTTAGCCGCATCCTGTTCAGCTAATTTTTTGCTTTTACCTTCTCCTTTGCCCACAACTGACTTATTGACCAGGACATTGACATGAAACAGCTTTTCGTGGTCCGGCCCTTCTTCCCTGGTTACAACGTAGCGGATTTTACAATTCTGGCTTTTGCTTTGGTAATATTCCTGCAGATATGATTTGAAATCAGTTACAATTTTACCTTTAACCGCAACATGAATATAATTGGTCAGATTATCCAGAACAAATTTTTCTGCCTTTCTGTATCCTCCGTCAATATAAATAGCAGCAATAATTGCTTCCACAGCATCAGCCAAAATAGATTTTCTCTCTCTGCCTCCGGATGCTTCCTCTCCCTTACCCAGCAAAAGATATTTTCCCACATTTAAATTTCCTGCAACGAGGCTTAATGTGTCTTCGCACACAACCTGGGATCTTAATTTTGTCAAATCTCCTTCAGGATATTCCGGAAACTTGTCAAATATGAAACGGCTCACTGTGATGCTTAAAACAGCATCTCCCAAAAATTCCAGTCTTTCGTTGTTTACCTTGTTGTAGGATTTGTCTTCATTGGAATAAGAGCTGTGTGTAAGAGATTTTTCCAATGTTTCAATGTTATTAAATTTATAATTAATTACATCTTCAAATTCATTAAGTTCCTTAATATCTATGATCACTGTTCCTCCTGTATTCGTACCTTTATAATTGTTTATTACAACCTATGAACAACTTCATAAATATAATAAATAACTATAAAACTTGAATTACCGGCATACCGCCGGATTTAATATACAGGACGCATTGCTGCGTCCCTGAAGTATTAATTAATCCTTTTTAAATTACATATTAATGCTGTCTTCTAAGTAATTAACTATGTCACCCACTGTAGTGATTTGTTCAATGCTTTCATCATCGATTTCAATGTCAAACTCATCTTCTAAAGCCATTACCAATTCAAACAATGTTATTGAATCTGCTTCCAAATCATCGGCAAAAGATGTATCCATTGTTATTTCTTCCGGTTCCACTCCAACCTTCTCAGCTACTATGTCTCTGATTTTTTCAAACATGCTAATCACCTCCTCATTATGCTTTCTTCTATTAATTCATTTACGTTGTTTTCACAACATATTTTTGCCTGGCGGATTGCATTTTTCAATGCCTTTTCATCAGAACTTCCATGAGCCTTTATAACTGTATTGCTAACTCCTAAAATCGGGGCACCGCCATGCTCTGAATAATCAAATTTGCTCTTGAAATTAGATAAAGCAGGTTTAATAAATGCTGCACCTATCTTTGTTCTTGTTGATGAAAGCAGCTCTTTCTTCAAACCCTTCATAAGTTCTAATACTGTTCCTTCGAGAGTTTTCAGAATCATGTTTCCAACAAAACCGTCACAAACTATTATATCCGCTTTTCCCTGAAGTATTTCCCTGGCTTCAATATTTCCTGTGAAATTTAAAGGAAGCGTTGTGTTTTCAAGAAGATTATATGTTTCAACAGTAAGCTTGTCACCCTTTGTTTTTTCAGAACCGATGTTAGCAAGTGCTATTCTCGGAGATGACATGTTCATAACCTTTTTTAAATATATATCTCCCATAATTGCAAAATCATAAAGAAATTCAGGTTTTGAATCAACGTTGGCGCCGGAATCTATTAATAAAGCAAAGCCGCCGCTCATATTAGGTATTAACGAGCCTATGGCAGGTCTTTCAATTCCTTTGATTCTTCCTATGACTAATGTAGCTCCAGCTAACAATGCTCCTGTGCTGCCTGCTGATACAACTGCATCAGCTTCTTTATCTTTCACCGCATTTAAAGCCTTAACAAGTGAAGAATTCTTTTTGCGTCTGATAGCCATTACAGGCTTATCATCATTGGATATAACTTCTTCTGCATTTAAAATTTCAATATTGTTAAAGTCAGATGTATTTTTTTCAAGCAGTTTTTTAATTTCATTTTCTTTACCTGAAAGAATTATGCTTACGTTATATTCATCTCTGGCAAGTATGCTGCCTTTGACGATTGCCTCAGGAGCGTTATCGCCGCCCATTGCATCTACAGCAATTCTCATTATGCACCTCTGTATACTTATTTACCCAAATTAAATGTCTTGGACATCTTCATATTTTTACATAGACTAGTATAACTTAGTAGAATATGTTTTGCAATAAAAAAATAGTGCCGTGGCACTACTTTCTTTTTTTCTGCTTTTGCAGTGTATAAGCATTATTATTAAAATATTATTTCTAACTATTCAACGCTCATAACTTCTTTGCCGTCATAATATCCGCAAGCTGCACACACTCTGTGAGGGAGCTTTGTTTCATGACATTGCGGGCATTCAATAACATTTGGAATTGTTAACCTTGATTTTGCTGTTCTTCTTCTATCTCTTCTAGCTTTGGAAGTTTTTCTCTTAGGTACTGCCATTTATAACACCTCCTTAATCCTTTAACAGGTCTTTTAATTTATCAAATCGCGGATCTGCTAAATTATCTTCACATTTACATTCTTCTAAATTTAAATTAACTCCGCAATTAGGGCATATGCCTTTGCAATCCTTTTTACACACTGACTTCATAGGCATAGATAAGTAAATCATTTGTTTTATGATTTCTTCTAAATCAACACATCCTTCTGAAATTTTTAGTTGAATTTCATCAGATTCATCATTTTCATCCAACTGTTGAACCAAATTAGCTTCAAATTTAGTTTCAACAACATTGTCAAAAGGAGTCAAACATCTGGCACATTCTGCTCTGAATGTATATTTAATTGTCCCATTCAATAAAACACTCTCATCAACCTTGAAAATATCTCCGTTAAAGATTATGTCCTTATGAAGGTGTGTTTTTGATAAAAAGATTTCGTCATCTATTACAAAATTTTCGTTTATTTTTAATGAAATTTGGTCAGATGATAAAAACTTGTTTAGTCGAATTAACATACTACCACCCTTTTTATTCGCAGAGTTAATTATAAGAGAAAAAAAATCTTTTGTCAAGCAATTTATTTTACAGGGTGCTATTGACTATACAGCTTTTTCAACCCTTATAATTATCAATTGAGAAAAAAATCTTTTGTCAAGCAATTTATTTTACAGTTTATTGTCTTGCCAATGCTTTTGTATCTCTTGCTATCATTAATTCTTCGTTTGTAGGAATAACAAACACTTTAACTTTCGATCCCTCTTTAGATATTTCTACTTCTTTGCCTCTCATGCTGTTTTTAGATTCATCAACAGTAACTCCAAGGAACTCCAATCCCTTGCAGATATTTGCCCTGTTAGATGCAGAGTTTTCACCCAGACCTGCTGTAAATACCAATACGTCTAATCCGCCCATAGCAGCAGCGTATGAACCGATATATTTTCTTACAGTGTAATCGAATTTATCTAATGCCAGCTGTGCTCTTTCATTTCCTTGTTCAGCGGCACCTTCTATGTCTCTGAAGTCGCTGCTTACACCTGAAATACCCAGAACTCCGGATTTTTTATTCATTAAGCTGTCAACCTGTTCGGCTGTCATATTCTTTTTATTCATTAAGAATGTAACTATGGCAGGGTCGATATCTCCGCATCTTGTACCCATTACAAGTCCTTCAAGAGGAGTCATACCCATACTTGTATCAAATGATTTTCCGTCTTTTATTGCTGTTAAGCTGGCACCGTTTCCTAAATGGCAAGTTATAATTTTAGTTCCTTCAAGGCTTCTTCCCATTAAAGCTGCAACTCTTTCTGAAACATATTTATGTGATGTTCCGTGGAAGCCGTATCTTCTGATACCCATTTCTTCATACAGTTCATATGGCAATGGATATATATATGATTCAGCAGGCATTGTCTGATGGAATGCAGTATCAAACACTCCTACCATCGGTACATTAGGAAGTAATTCCTGGCATGCTTCAATCCCAATAATATTTGGTGGGTTATGTAATGGAGCAAGTTCAATACATTCCTTCATAGCATTTATTACTTCTTCGGTTATTAGAACTGAACTTGCGAATTTTTCTCCGCCGTGAACAACTCTGTGTCCCACTGCTTCAACTTCATCTAATGATTTTACAGCTCCATGATCAGGATCAACTAAAGCTTTCAATACAAGATTGATTGCATCCTTGTGATTTTTCAATACTTCCTCGATTACAACCTTGCCCTGTCCTGTTTTTTCATGTTTTAAAACACTGCCTTCAATACCTATTCTTTCAACAAGACCTTTAGCTAATACACTTTCATCATTCATATTGATTAACTGATATTTTAATGATGAACTTCCGCAGTTAATTACTAATACATTCATTTTAATCCTCCATAGTTAAATATATATAAAATCTTTTAGATTTTAAAACAAACAAAGTATACGTAAAATTCAAATGACATGAATCAACCCTTGCAAAACCGTTGTTCAGCAATTGTTCTTATTATTCTTTCAAACTTATTGTGATTTAATACCATAATATCACAATTTGAAATCATAAAATTCCATAAATTCGTATCATCGGCAATACCCAAGTACAAAAGTATTGACTGTATTACTCCGAAATGAGTCACAATCAAAGAATTGTCCGGAACATTGTCAATAAAATCAGCTATCCTTTTTATTATATCGTCATAGCCTTCACCTTCAGGGAATTTATATTTGTGCTGATCAAATATCCATTTTTCTGATTCTTCCTTGTAATTTAATATTACTTCATCCCATGTCATATTTTCAAATATACCAAAGTTAACTTCAATCAGGCAGTCTTCGGTTATAATTTTATTTTCATCAAGATTAATTTCTTTGCAGATAATTTTTGCAGTATCCTTTGCCCTTTTTAAAGGGCTTGAATATACGTGTGATATTTTTTCCTGAACTAAATTCTTACCTGCAGCGGCTGCCTGCAATCTTCCCTTTTGCGACAAATCAACGTCAGTTATTCCGCTGTATCTTTTTTGTATATTTGCTTCTGATTCTCCGTGACGAACTAAGTATATCATAATTATCCTTTTAAAAAAAGCACTAAAATCATAAATATTATTTGGCTGACTTCGGTTATAAACCCGCATGTATCCCCTGTCATGCCCCCTATTTTGTCTTCAATTCCGCAGGATATAAAATATGAAGACGTGAGTGCCGCAAAGCAGGCTGTGAGAATAATAAGCCTGTTAAGCATCAATAATACAAATACCAGCAGTATCAGCATGTTAAAAACAAGTACTTTTGTATTAATTGATTCAACAAACAATGTACCCATACCCTTTGTTTTCTTTGCATATTTTTTATTCCATGATGATATAATCACGCATGTCCTTCCCACTACCGGCATCATGAAGCAGGAATATATGTCAACATAAGAAAACAAAACAAATTGTGAAAGCAGGACCATAATAAGGCTTATCACTCCAAAGGCTCCAATATGGGAATCACTCATTATCTCGAAAATTCTTTCACCGGTTCTCCCGGAAAATATTCCGTCTGATGTATCTGCAGTTCCGTCAAGGTGAATACCTCCTGTAATTACCAAATAGCCCATAGTGAGCGCAAGGCCTCTCAAAAATACTATATATGCATTGTTAAAAATTAAATAAATGATTGCCAAAAAAAGTCCTATTACAGCTCCCATTAATGAGTACAAGCTTAATGCTTTTAAAAAGTTTTCTTCATTATATTTAATTTTGTTTCCCACGGGAATCCTTGTAAAAAAAGATATAAGAGTTAAAAATCCATAGGCCACTGTACCATTTCACCTCTGTGTTTAAGTTTAATCGGTATGCCTGAAAAAACAAAATACATAAAATCAGCCTTACCGGCTATTTCTCTGTTGATTCTTCCGCTCATATCCCGGAAGTAATTTCCCATATAATACGAAGGAACCACACCCATGCCTGTTTCGTTGGATACTATGACTAATTTTTTATTGTTTTTATTGCATACTTCTATTAAAGAAAGAACCTCTGAAGTAATTTTCATTTCAAGCTTATTAACTTCTTCCGGTTTACAACTGTCAAAATCAATTTTGCTGTCAAACATAAAATTGCCGATTAAAGTTGTTATGCAGTCAATAATTACTGCCTCACATTCCATGAATTCCTTGTAGTTTGCCAATTCTTGAAATTTAGAATATATTTCAATAGTAGACCAAGTGCTTGGCCTTTGCTCCTGATGTTTTTTTACCCTGTCAGCCATAGCCTGGTCTGTGACCACTGCTGTAGCCAGGTACAGAACCTTATTACCATATTCTTTTGCCTTTTGTTCCGCAAATGTGCTTTTTCCGCTTCTTGCACCGCCTATTACAAATGTTACGCTCATTTTACCACCGATTGCTAATTATTTGGTATAACCTTAAGTATTATATCATCAATGCCCAAAAAATCAAATAGAATTATAATGATATACAATGAAATAATTTGACAATACTCGGAAATATAATTATTATTAAATAAAAACATATAACGGTGGTATTATGAAAATTACAGGTGTTGTTGCCGAATATAATCCATTTCACATGGGGCATGAGTATCAATTAAAAAAAGCCCGGGAGCTTTCTTCTGCCGATGGCATAGCTGTTGTCATGAGCGGAAATTATGTACAGCGTGGAGAACCTGCAATAATAGATAAGTTTAAAAGAGCCGAGGCGGCCGTTCACGGAGGCGCCGATATTGTAATTGAACTCCCTCTGCCATTTTCATGCCAAAATGCTGAAATGTTTGCCAATGCAGCAATAAGCGAATTAAAAAAGCTGCCTGTAAATGCATTAAGCTTTGGTTGTGAGAACACCGATACTAATCTGCTGAAAGAAATCGCAGCGCTTCAACTAAATGACAGATTTAACGAAAAAATAAGGGAAGAAATAAAAAAGGGAATGTCTTATCCAAACGCTCTGGCGAATATAATACGTTCTTTGTTAGGTGAAGATGCTTTTAATGCAGCAAGCTCACCTAACAATGTCCTTGCGGTCGAATACATTAAAAGCATCATGAAGCATAAATTGAACTGGGACTATGTGCCTGTTAAACGAATGGGCAAAGCTCACAATGATATTTCAGCCACAGGATACTATGACAGCGCAACAGCCATAAGAAAGTCAATATTAAACTCACAATCCGGCAAAATAAATTCTGTGCCTGTAAAAAGCAAGGAAATGCTCTTTAAGT
The DNA here is from genome assembly GCA_002381185.1 of Firmicutes bacterium UBA3553. Lineage (GTDB taxonomy): Bacteria > Bacillota > Clostridia > Tissierellales > Sedimentibacteraceae > Sedimentibacter. The sequence continues at coordinate 95,423 of DFOA01000029.1, forward strand.
TTTATGAAGAGCAAGACACTTTTAACTCATTTAAAAATTATTATGAATTGTTGGTTTATAAAATAATTGAATTAGGACCTGATGGTTTAAATAATATTTATGAAGTATCGGAAGGATTAAACAATAAAACATATTCAAATGTTTTTAAATATGACAGCATTGACGATTTCATCATGTCACTTAAATCTAAAAGGTATACTTATTCCAGGCTGAGAAGGATGCTCCTTAATATCCTGTTGGGAATAACATATAATGACATAAAATATTTTATGTCACCTAATAACAGCAATTATATTAAGGTGTTGGCTTTTAATGATACGGGAAAACAAATTATTAAAATGGCTAAAGAAAACGGTACATCAATAATCAACCGTTTTTCAGACTACAGAAAATACAATCTTGATGCTGAGTCGCTTCCGCTTTTTAAACTTACCGACAAAGCAACAAACATGTACTATGTTCCTTTAAAAAACAAAAAATTTAACGTCGAATATATATCAAATGCTGTATATGTAAAAATATAAATATATATCATAATACCCCTCTCATGTCAATAAAATGTGTTATGGGGGTTGTATTATGTTTAGAAGAAATATTATTCCGATTTTAGTATTATTGCTGATTTGTTCTTTTATAATTAAACCGGCAACTGTATCCGAAGGTGCGTTTAACGGATTAAAGATATGGGTTACCAACATAGTACCCTATCTGTTTCCTATGTCTGTTTTGTCAAACATATTGCTCCAATACAACTTCTTGTACAGTCTGTTTGGAAGAATGTCCTTCATTTCCGAAAAAATTTTAAAAAACAAATATGCACTCATACCATTTTTTATAAGCTTTGTTTCAGGCTATCCTTCAGGAGCCATGACTGTCAGTACAATGGCAGGATACAAAAGAATCAATGAAAATGAAGCAAATTATTTGACTGTATTTGCAAATGACTGCAGTTTTCAGTTTATAGCAGGTGCTGTTGCTTTCTCCATGCTGGGGAATTTTAATCTTTACAAATACATAGCATTACCGCACATTATTGGTGCTGTTCTGTTAAGCTTTTTAATAAAAAATGAATCATCAGCAAATTCGTCTAAGGGTGTACGGTTAAAGCCTGTTCATTTTCACAATGCATTCAGTTCTGCAATTTATAAATCCGTAACAGGAATTTTATCTGTAGGTGGTGTAATAGTTATTTTTTCTGTTTTTTCTAACTTTCTCAATGACAGCCTGTCATCAGCGGCAAGTGCAGTTTCCATGGGTGCTAACGTGAAGGACATAATTTATTCATTACTGGTTGGTTCGCTGGAAATAACCAACGGCTGCAGCATTATATCATCATCTGCCTTTGTTCCTATAGAAATTAAGCTTGTGATAATTAATTTTCTTATAAGCTTTTCCGGTATGTCAGTTATATTTCAAACCATTGCGGTAATAAATGAATTTAATCTGGACATTAAAAACTACATATTTTACAAATTCATACACGGAATAATTTCTGCCCTTCTCTGTATTACCATGCTGATTTTTATATAGATAATATTGATATTGGCGGAAATAACAGGTATAATAATGTAAAACACAATAAACAGGTGATAAAATGATCGATGTAACTCTCATAGGAACCGGCGGAATGGTGCCTCTTCCTGAAAGATTTTTAGCTTCATGCTTAATTGAATATAACGGAAAGTCAATACTTATTGACTGCGGCGAAGGAACTCAAATTTCCTTACATAAAGGCAGACTAAGCATGAATAGAATAGATACAATATTAATTACTCACTGCCATGCCGACCATGTCTCAGGGCTGCCTGGACTCTTGCTTACAATAGGAAACCAAGGTCGAATTGACCCATTAAATATCATTGCTCCCCGCGGCAGCACCAAGTATCTTAATTCATTGCTGGTTGTATGCGGATATCTTCCGTATGAGATAAGAATTGCTGAACTTCATGACACAAAGCCGCAGCAGTTTGAACAAATAGGGCTTAATATTACATCCATTCCTCTAAAGCACCACATAAATTGTCTCGGATATAGTCTGGAGCTTTTGCTTAAGCCACGTTTTCAGCCCGACATGGCAAAGAAGCTTGACATTCCGGTTAAGTTCTGGAAGATGCTTCACAACGGAAACAGCGTAAAAGTGGATGATAAAACCTATACTCCCGATATGGTGCTGGGAGAACCGCGAAAACCTGTTAAGGTTTCTTATGTAACTGACTCGAGGCCAGTTAAGCATATTAAGGACATTGTTAAAAATTCCGATTTATTCATATGTGAAGGAATGTACGGCGAAGATGAGCAGCATGACAACGCCGTGGAAAAAATGCACATGATTTTTTCAGAGGCAGCAACTATTGCAAAGGAAGCGGAAGTTGATGAACTATGGCTTACACACTTCAGCCCATCAATGTCAAGACCGGAAGAGTTTATAAACTATGCTGCTGGTATTTTCCCAAACACAAAAATCGGTAAGGATTTAATGACAACAACACTGAAGTCCGATTAAAACCCAGTGGGGACGGTTCTCTCTGGCCATCGCATGCCAT
>DFOA01000028.1 GCA_002381185.1 Firmicutes bacterium UBA3553
AATTTGCTTTTCCATCTCTTTTTAACTATACTTATATTGACCTACTTTTCGATGAGCCGGCTGACCTATTTTTAGATTAGCATAAACAGTTCCCCTTTAAGTTATTTATCTTTACTAGCTGCTACTTCATCTATTGTAATTTTTATAAGTTCTCTTCCAATATATCAGCTATCCTCTTACTTGCAAATCCATCACCATAAGGATTATTAGCATGACTCATTTTTTCATATTCTTCTTTGTTTTCAAGTAATAATTTAAAGTTATTATATATAACCTCTTCATCTGTTCCTACTAACTTTAAAGTTCCAGCAGCTATACCTTCTGGTCGTTCTGTTGTGTCTCTCATAACTAATACTGGTTTCCCTAGACTTGGTGCCTCTTCTTGGATTCCTCCACTATCTGTAATTATCATATAAGAGTTTGCAAGAAAGTTGTGGAAATCTAAAACTTCAAGTGGTTCAATAATACGTATCCTATCTGAATCACCTAAAATTTCCTGAGCTGCTTCTCTTACAACAGGATTCATATGAATAGGATAAATTGCTTTTATATCAGGGTGTTCATCGATAATTCTTTTGATTGCCCTAAACATATGTCTCATTGGTTCACCAAGGTTTTCTCTTCTATGTGCAGTTATCATAATTAGTCTGCTATCTGAAGCCCACTCTAATTGTTCGTGAGTATAATCATCTCTAACTGTTGTCTTCAGAGCGTCAATAGCAGTATTTCCTGTAACGTAAATAGAAGCAGCATCCTTACCTTCTTTGATTAGGTTATCCCTTGACATTTCAGTAGGTGAAAAATTGTATTTCGCTACAATACCAACCGCCTGACGATTAAATTCTTCAGGATATGGCGAATAAATATTATAAGTCCTAAGCCCTGCCTCAACATGTCCAACTGGAATCTGCATGTAAAAACATGCTAGTGCTGTTACAAATGTTGTAGAAGTATCCCCATGAACTAAAACTACATCTGGTTTTACTTCTTCTAGGACGACTTTCATTTTTTCTAATATATTAATAGTAACATCATATAGAGTTTGCTTAGCCTTCATAATTGAAAGGTCATAATCAGGAACGACATGGAAAGCATCTAGAACTTGATCTAGCATTTGTCTATGTTGTCCCGTTACACAAACTACAGTATTTAAATTTTCTCTTGTCTTTAATTCTTTTACCAAAGGGCACATCTTAATTGCTTCTGGTCTTGTCCCAAATACTACCATTACTTTTTTCTTCATTTATATCAACCTGCTTTTTTCTATAGTTTATACACACCATCAAAAGTACAAATATTTTTAGTATCCAAGATAAGCTTATCCTTAATTATTTCCATATTGTTTTTTATATGATCATGACCTACCATTATAACAAGAATTTCAATTTCATTTACAAAGTCCTCAAAATTCATAAACTGGTGATCTACAATTCTTGTCTTTACAAATGGGTCAAAGACTTTAACACCAAATGCTAAGTGTTCATCCATTCTTTCTAATAATTGAAGTGTAGGACTCTCCCTTGTATCATCAACATTTTCTTTATATGCTAGACCATATAAACCAACCTTGGAAATATCATGTATATCATGTTCTCTCATTATTGATCTTATTCTTGACAGAACATGTTTTGGCATAGAATCATTAATTTTTCTAGCTGTTAATATCAGGTTTGTTAAATCAGGATAGTCTCCAACTAAAAACCACGGATCAACAGAAATACAATGCCCCCCAACGCCTGGTCCAGGTTGCAGTATATTAACACGAGGATGCATATTAGCTATTCTGATAATCTCATACACATCCATATTATCGGTTCTACAGATTTTAGCCAACTCGTTAGCAAAAGCAATGTTAATATCTCTATATGTATTTTCAACAACCTTTGACATTTCAGCAGACCTAATGTCTGTTACAACAATTTCTGACTTACAGAAAATTGAATACAGATCTTTTACTTTTTGACCTACTTCTAGTTCATCAGCACCTATAGTTCTTGAATTATGTTCTAATTCATAAATCATATTTCCCGGTATAATTCTTTCTGGAGCATGTACTAGATGTACATCTTCACCTAGTACATAGCCTTTCTTTTCTATTTCTGGGCGAACATACTTATCTATTGTACCAGGAGAAACTGTAGATTCAATAATTAATATAGCACCCTTTTCACATACTTCTAGGACACTATGCGCTGCTGAAATTACATAAGTAGGATCGAGTTTTTTACTGTTCTTAATATATGGAGTAGGAACAGAAATTATATAAGTATCTGTTTTTTGGTATTCAGTAGAAAATTCTATACCATTTGTAACGGCTTCTTTAAATAGCTCGTCCAATCCTTCCTCTTCAAAAGTGAGCTTTCCATTTTGTAAAGATTGAATTAATTTTTCATTATAATCTGTACCTACTACTTTTACACCACCTTTTGCAAACATTAATGCTGTTGGTAATCCTATGTAGCCTTGTCCTATTACATTAATAAATGACATAATTTTATTTTCCTCCCATTATTCTTCCGAAGCTGCAACTTCGTCAATGCCAGAATACATTTCTTCATAGTATTTCACATAATTACCCGATACGATGTTCTCAAACCATTCAGTATTACTTAAATACCATTCAATGGTTTCTTTAATCCCTTTTTCAAAAGTATATACTGGTTCCCATCCAAGTTCAGTCGTGATCTTGGTATTATCAATTGCATATCTTCTGTCATGGCCTGGTCTATCCTTAACATATTTAATTAAGTCTTCTGATTTACCTAAGGTTTTAATAATTAGTTTGATGATTTCTATGTTGGCCTTTTCATTGTTTCCACCAATGTTATAAACCTCTCCATCTACACCCTTATGTAGAACTGTATCAATAGCAGAACAGTGATCAGATACATGAAGCCAATCTCTTACTTGCATTCCATCACCGTAAACAGGCAAGTCTTTTTCTTTAAGACAATTATTTATCATAAGAGGAATTAGTTTCTCTGGGAACTGGTATGGTCCATAATTATTGCTACAACGGGTTATGTTAATAGGCATACCAAAAGTTTCATGATATGCTCTGACTACCATATCTGCACTAGCCTTGGATGCTGAATACGGACTATTAGGCATTAAAGGCATTGTCTCAACAAACATTCCCGTTTTCCCTAAAGCCCCATAAACTTCATCTGTTGATACTTGCAAGAACTTAACTCCTTCTTTATATTCCCTACAGTACTTATCTTCAGGATTAACCTTCCAATATTTCTTTGCTACATCAAGTAATGTTTGAGTACCTATGACATTTGTAGTTAAAAACACCTCTGGTTCTTCAATACTTCTATCGACGTGAGATTCAGCTGCAAAATTTACTACATTATCTATATCGTACAAAGAGAATATCTCTTCAATTTTTTCTCTATCTCTGATATCAGCTTTTATAAAAACATAATTTGAATTGTCTGATACTTCTTTCAAATTTTCTATATTTCCTGCATAAGTTAATGCGTCTATATTTATAATTTTATATTCAGGGTGCTTATCTAACATAAGTTTTACAAAGTTACTTCCTATAAAACCTGCACCACCTGTAATTAAAATAGTTTTCATATTATCAACTACTCCTCATTATTGTATTTCTTTTAAATATCTACCTAAAGCATCTTTCCACTGTGGTAATCTATCGAAATCATTTTTAGCAAGATTTTCTTTAGATAATCTAGAGTTTAGAGGTCTTCTTGCCTTAGTAGGATAGTCTGATGAAGGTATAGAGTTTACCTTTATATTAACCCCAGCTTCTTCAAATATTGCTAGGGCAAATTCATACCAACTACAATATCCTTCATTTACACCATGGTATGTTCCATATTTAGTAGTTTGAATCATATCGCAAATAAGAACTGCTAAATCTTTAGTATATGTTGGTACTCCTATTTGATCGTTGACTACACTAATTTCATCTTTCATCTGCGCCAATCTCAACATGGTCTTTACAAAGTTACTACCATTTTTACCATATACCCATGATGTTCTAACTATAAAATGTTTCTCCAGTAAATTTCGAACGATTTGTTCTCCCTGTTCTTTAGAATAGCCGTAGTAATTGACTGGATTCGTTGATTTATTTTCAGATTGTGGCTCTACACCTTGTCCATCAAATACATAATCGGTACTTATATAAACCATCTGAGCATCTATTTGCTTACAAGCTTCTGCAATGTTTTTTGTTCCTTCTACATTTATTCTATAACATTTTTCTCTTTCGTCTTCTGCCTTATCTACAGCAGTATATGCGGCACAATGTACTACAACATCCGGCTTACTTTTTAATATATAATCTTGTGTCTGTTCTTTATCAGCTATATCAAATTCATTTCTACCTACACCACTTGCTTCAATTCCTAATCCATTAAGTCTCTTAACAACATCATATCCTAACTGACCATTTACTCCTGTTACTAGAACTTTTATACTGAAATTAGCATCACTATCTTTAAGAAGTGGTGCAGTCAAATCTTTTTCTGATAAAATAGGATCTTCCATACCCCAATCTATACCTATCTCAGGATCATTAAATTTTATACTTCTATCATTTTCCTTAGAATAATATTCATCTACCTTGTATTGTACTTCTACATCATCAGTTATAGTTAAAAAGGCATGTCCAAAACCTTTGGGTATAAATAATTGCTTTTTATTCTCTGCAGACAATTCAATACTAAACCATTGCTTATATGTATCTGAACCTTTTCTCAAATCTACTACAGTATCAATAATGGCACCTCTAGTACATCTAATCATTTTTGTTTGTGCTTTCGGTTTAGTCTGGAAGTGAATTCCCCTGAGTGTACCTTTTTGAGCTGAATATGATTGATTATCCTGAACAAAATCAACGTCAATCCCGTTATCTACAAATTTATTTTTTGTATAAGTTTCTGTAAACCAGCCTCTATGATCACCATATAAATCTGTTTCTATTATTAATAGTCCTTTAAATTTAGTTTTAGTTACTTTCATAAATTTCACTGCTCCTTCGTATAAAGTCACTTACACCAAATATTAATATCGAATCTTACCTTCAGCCACTCGTTTTAGATGCTCACCATAAGGAGATTTACCATATCTTTCAGCAGATTTTAGAATAGTTTCTTTATCTATCCATTTATTAATATAAGCAATTTCTTCTGGTGCAGAAATCTTTATGCTTTGACGCTTTTCGATCATCTGTACGAAATCTGCTGCTTCAACAAGGCTATCCATAGTCCCAGTATCTAACCAGGCGTAACCCCTCCCTAAAAGCTGTACATTAAGGGTTCCATCTTCTAGATACATGCGGTTTAAATCAGTAATTTCAAGTTCTCCTCTTGCTGAAGGCTTGACATGCTTAGCATATTCTAATACACGATTATCATAAAAATATAATCCTGTAATGCAATAGTTTGATTTTGGATTTTTAGGCTTCTCTTCCACGGATATAACCTTTCCACTTTCATCAAATTCAACTATTCCGAATCTTTCTGGGTCATGTACATAATATCCAAAGATAGTGGCTTGACCATTTATTGCATCCTCAGATGCCTTCCTTAACATTGATGTAAAGCCATTTCCATAAAATATGTTATCTCCAAGTACCATTGCACATGTATCATCCCCGACAAAACCTTCTCCTATTATGAATGCCTGTGCTAGTCCATCAGGTGATGGTTGCTCTTTATATGACAACTTAATACCAAATTGACTTCCGTCTCCTAATAATCTCTCAAAGTTCGGTAAGTCCTGTGGTGTAGATATAATCAAGATATCTTTTATTCCTGCTAACATGAGAGTAGATAGCGGATAGTAAATCATAGGTTTATCATAAACTGGTAAAAGTTGTTTGCTCGTTATCATTGTCAGCGGGTATAGGCGAGTTCCTGAACCCCCAGCTAAAATTATTCCTTTCATAGTTAACACCTCTTCAAAAATTATTCGCTAAGACAGTTTATAAAAAAATTAATATAAATTCATTCACAATATTATTTTCCACTATATTTTTAATGCTTTTAAGTCATACTTCTTAGCAAAAATAACAAATAAAACTACAGCCATAAAAAGATATACACCTATACTTGTCCAAGCAACTCCAACTGTTCCAAATATGGGGATAATAAATATATTAGCGCTAATTTGAATTAGCATACCAAGAAACGAGACTATCATATTATATTTTATTTGCCCCATTGAAGCCATTACATGAGCTGTAGTAAATCTAAGGCCAGAGTTTATAAAAGCTGCAATTGTTAACAATCTCATAATAGGAATAACATTAATATATTCTAATCCGTAAAGTATTGTTATAATTGGCTTCGCAAAAATATATAAAATTATAGCTGAAAACCCTACTAAACTTGCTGTAATTCTATACGTTCTCAAATAATTTTTTCTTACCCATTCATTATCATTCTCATGACGAACAAAATATGGACCAATAAAAACACCTATAGCTGTACTTAATATTGAAAGATTCCCAGGCAAAACATAAGCAACTTTATAATCTGCCAAAACAGTTGAATCCCCACATAACTGCCCTAATAAAAATACATCATTAAGCATAAAAATCGCCCAAATTCCGTTAGTTATCATATATTGTATTGAGTACTTATCAACAGTACGCCTATCAACATACGAAAGAGTAGTTGGCTTGATTTTCCTAAAATACAATTTATATGTAGTAAAGCATAAGATCATCCCCCAAAAAATATTAATAAACATTTTTGCAGCTATAACCCCTTTTAAATTCCAAAGGATTGCTCCTAGATATCTAGAAGTAATTAATGTAAAAGTGAACATAAATGACGAAATTGCATACCTTTTATTATCAAACATTGCTCGAATTGTATATAAGTTATCGTCTATTAAATGTTGAAAAGGTAACATCATTATAACTAAAATAATCAACCAACGAGTTGACTTAAGTGAATCAGGATGTGGAAAGAAATATACTATTAGAGCTGCACCTATAATGAGAATGAAATTAAACAATAAGCCCTTCTTTAACGCATATAAGTAATATCCATATTTTTCTTCAACACTTTTTCCAAGTATTACATATCTTAATATAGAATTAGCTAATCCCATACCTGCAATAATATATACATAGCTATAAATATTTTCTATATAACTTAACATTCCAAACTCTTCTTTTGATAATACCCTAACAAGAAAAATTGATCCAAAAAAAGCAACGAACTTAGTTATAAAAGTACCAGCAAATATATATAATGCTCCTCTTTTTTTTAATTTTGTAAATTGATTTATTATATTACTCAAAGTTATGCTCCTTTATGTTTAACTTGCATGTTATTGCTCAGTACTAATTAAGGTAACTATTATTATGTATTTAATTTTCTGAAGTCTCATGCATAACAAACCTTATTACCACAATACCACTAATATATTTAATCGGATAACATATCTAGCAGATAAGATTATGATTTATACTTTTTTACCAATAAAAATTACTTATCGTAAAATATGAAAATATTCTTTATTTTGTTCCTCTCTTGAATATTTTCTAACATTTACATTTGGTGGTACTAAAATACCTGTTTTCCATTGTTTATAGATTTTTGAAATTACCTCGTAAATCTCATTTTTATTATTTTCACAATGATAACCGAGATGTTCCTTTTCAATTATTTCTGCGTGTAGTCCATCATAGCTACCAATTGAAAAAATTGTTTTATTTGCCCTGATATAATCATACAATTTACCACTAACTAAATAGCGTGATGATGAATCATGAACGGTGTGTAACAGAAGTAGCACATCTGATTCAAGCATGTAAGTATGAGATTTGCGAACATCTACCATTTCACTAAACTCCAATTTATCATCGTACTTTTCTTTTAGTGCTATACAGTAATCTGAACCATAAATGTCGACACCAACAAAATTCAAGTGAATATTCATACCCTCTTCTATACATTTGTCAAAAGCAGAAAATAGTTGACTTGTATCTCGAAAACCGGATTCTGAACTTGCAGACAAAGTAATACTTCCTATGTAGGAAATACGCATATAATCTCGATTAGGATTATAGTTTGGTATACTGTCAGCCCATACTTTCTCACTATAACCGTTTGAAACAACATGAATTTTATTAGCATCAACATTAAAGTTTAATGATAAATCTCTTGCGATATTAGTATTTGTACAGGTTATAAAATCTGCTAGCTGAATGTATCTTTTTTCTAAATTCCATATATATTTGCTCTGCCTTGACCACAAATTCCAAGGATCCCTATAATCCATGATTATATTTATGCCATTACTCTTTTTTTTAAGATATTTAACTATCGAAAACATACCAAAAGGAGGTGCCGTTATAATAATGTTTTCAATGTTATTTTTTAATGTATAATCAAATATTTTCTTTCGCGTTTCTTTACACCATACGCGACATGCTATGCTAACTAAAAATGTAGATTCGTTAAATATATATCTATCAACACTATATAATATATTATATAAACGTTTATTACTTTTTATAAAATTACGTAACCTTGCTGATAAGCTTTGTTGAGATTGTTTTTTGGAATTATCCACCTCTTCTCTTAAAGATTCTACTTCTTTAGCAGGTGAAAACAGCTTACTAATTACCCTATTTTTAATAGGAATTGAAATGTTTTTAAAATTGACGTCATTACCATAGTAGTTATTCTTATTTTTTTTACACGAAAAGATTGTAACATCATAATTATTGCGTACTAAATCTTCAGCTAAAAAATACATTCTCTGGCAACCACCCCAAGTTGTAGCAGTTGGAATCATATCATAGGAAATTATAAGAATTCTTTTTTTATTAGTATTTTTTTGTTCTTCCATAATTTAATCCTCCTTATTACAGACATCATTCCAAGTAAAACAAAGAAATAGCTCTCAACCCAAAAGGAACTAGAAACCATAAGTTTTGGAATGATTATTGAAAATACAACTATAAAAATCTCTTTCCATTTACCAATATCTCTTCTGAGAAATATTTTTAACCAATTGATTATTAGATAGATAGAAATTAAAATACCAAATATTGATCCAAATTGAATAATTAATTCAAGAAATAAATTATGAGCATAATACGGTACTCCAAAGGCAGAATATAATAGAGACCTATCACCACTTATCCCATATCCTAGTGGATTCCATTGTTGTACTACCTCAAGTAGCAAGGTATATATCTGTTCTCTTCCACTTTCATAGGCTTCTCCACTTATAAGACGGCTTAATAGTCGAGAACTATAACCATGACTATATACCCAGTTATAGATATCTAACAATTTATTATTTAATATATAGAGTATCGCTACTGTTGCAACAGAAATACCACTTAATGCTATTATCTTTTTTGTAAACTTCATACAAAATAATATATATAAAAACAAAAATACTATAACCGCTAGTATTGCACCTCTATTCCCAAATATGAACACTTCTACTATTGAAATTATAAATAAAATCAAGTCTATTTTTTTTCGTTCTTTAAAATATAGATACAGAAATAAGATAATGCATGGTAGCATTTTGTATGCAAAATTCATGTAACCACTAGCAAACTCTCCATTACTAGAACTTTCAAAAATAATACTCCCAGACCAAAAAGGTTGAAAAAACAAAGAAAAAAAGGTTATATATGCTATTGGTCTAAATGACTTTATAATTATATTCTCATCAGTAACAGTCTGAATATAAAAATATCCAAGAAACGCCTTTCTAACAGAACTAGTAATTTCTGATACATAGTACTCATTTTCTGCATGAAGTAAATTATCAAACATAAATATTAATATAAGGAAAATAGCAAAAGCAATAACATTAAATTTGATTATTTTAGGTTCATTGATAAAAGCCAAAAAAGTGATAATAGCAAGTATAAAATAGCAAAATATAGTATCAATTGAATTTTGACCTAAAAGTGAAGTGATAACCGAGTTTACAAGTGTACTTGTGGCATCAAATGATAAATATGTGATGAACATGATAGCGACCCACTTGTTTGTGACTTTTTTATTTTCAACCAAAATAATACCTCCCGAAATTTTTCATTTTATGAACTTACAATTTTAGAAGAATTACTTTTAATCGGAACAGCAAATTAAGTCCAAAATGGTTAAAATCAATATCCTGGTTAAAAAGCAATTTAAAATAACTCCTAAACGACTGATCATAAGAACAAACAAGTTCTGTAAATTCCTTATATTCAGCAATCATGTAATTGCTATATCCATCCAAAATGCATTGTAACTCTGACTTGACTTTTAATCTAAATAAATAGTTAAACCTTATTTTCATTTTTCGTTTTATTCCTTGTCCCATACCACAAACATTATTACCATGTTGTCGATAATTAATATGAGAATTGTGATCTATATATATATTCCCCCCAAGAGCTAAGCATACCTTATATACCCAAGAATCATGCATTATTATATTACCAGTTGGATAATGTAACTTTAACATTTCTAATAAGCTTTTATTAAAAACCATTGTACAACCTGCAATGTTCGAAAATATGTATCTAGCTTTAGAGTTCCTCTTTTCATTAATGTTATGGACCTTAATTATATTTAATTGTTCATCAACTAATCTTAAAGAAGAGCAGTATAATGCTGGAACAGTTGATGGAAACTTCTCCAACGCATCAATCGCTGATTGCAATTTATTATCATCCCAGACATCATCTTGGTCACAAAAAGCATAGTAATCATACGTAGTATCTACCTTCTCAATCAAATCAAGATAACTTTTAGCAGCATTTAAATTCCTACCTTTATACCAGTCTATACCTTGAGTCTCCCATGTCCTTAATAAATTTACTGTATTATCTGTCGAACCATCATCACGAACTAGTACAGATATTTCAACGCCAATTTGTTTGTTTAGACTTTCAATTTGTTCTGGTAAAAATCTTTCGCCATTATAAGTTGACAAAAGAACAGCAACCTTAGGTATAATTTCATAATTTGACATTTTATTCATGTTCCTCATATTTTTCACTCCATAATTATGATAGAATAATACTTAATTACATTTTTTAGCTAAAAAGCTCTTTATTTTAAGTAATTTTATTAATCTTATATCTTATGCTTTCAAATCTCCTGTTTCTTCAAAAGGAGCGTTTGTCTTCATTTGTTCGTATATTTTTGCATCAACTAAAACCCTATACCAAAATGAATATAAAAAATGAACAATAAATCCTTCTTTGCCATCAAGAAAACCTAACCTAAAAAAGTAATTATAAATAAATAACAGGAATGCTCTTAAAAACATTGGCATTTTATAATACACGCCATACTTTTTTTGCCTCTTCTTTATAATCTTCCTATCAGTTAAAGTTTCTTGATCGATTTTATTTGTATATATAAAATAGTCTTGCATTTCTCGGGTTGCATACCAGTTCAATTTAGCGATATATGAATGAATATTTTTGAAGTCATAATGTAAAAACCTTTCTTTTAAATCTATCGATATCCCAGATGATAAAATAGTATGTTCATCCATTTTTCTATCTTCAATTCGCCCGATTCCATTTTTAAAAACCATTAGTTTCCTTTTTCTCCCACCGCCATATCTAAGTTTTTTTTCCATAAAGAACAGCCATGCTTCTAGCGTAAAGCCATTAACTTCACTATCTCTATGAATATTCATGTTTTGTTCCACTTCTTTACATAATTCTTCAGTAAATCTTTCATCTGCATCAATTCTTAAAACCCATTTTGTTTGAATATTGGTATTATCTAAGGCCCAGTTAAATTGTCTAGCATAGTTCTCAAATTTGTGAACATAGACTTCAGCACCTAATTTTTTAGCTATTTCAACCGTATCATCATCACTCCCTGAATCAACAACTACCATACGAGTTGCTAGTTTATTGATAGACTTCAAACAGTGTCCAATATTTTTGCTTTCATTTTTTGTTAATATGATTGCTGTTAAATCTCCCATTTTCTACTCCTTTCAATTTATAGAAATTGTATATAATCCTTTTAAAAAATCAAAGATATATATGCTCATTTTTTTGTTTATGAATCAAATTAACTAAATAACTTAAAATCTCATCTTGTTCCTTTTGGTTTATTCCTTTATAAATAGGTAAAGTGATTATATTCGAGGAGATCTTAACTGAGTTTGGAGCTACAGTCTTCAAGTCTTCAGATAATGGCCAATGCCTTTTTAAATAGAAGCCTATTTCTTCTAGTTCAGATTGCAGTTTAGCTGCATTATTTACACGAATCGGGCAGCCTAATGGAATATCTTCAGCATCTAAATCTAAAAATAACGGCTCAATATCAGCACTAACCAGTTTCTCAACCCATTTTATATATGTCGCTCTTCTAAAAGAGTGTTCTTCTTCATAGTTAGTTTTCTGTATAATTTGATCACTCAGAAAAGATATAGGTCTTATTCTTTGACTTATATTATCTTTAATAATACTTGATCTAGTGATTTTGTTTGAATACCCTAACAACAACTTTTTCATAAACATGGCAACCGGTAATACATTAGCCAGCAATTTACCTTTATAATCAAATTCAATCTTAATCTGCGTTGCTAATCCTCCCCCTTCAGCTATGGGAAGTGTTTTTCTAAAGCTAAAAACATAAGCATCACAATTTGTAAAATCAAACTTATTCGATAAATAATGTGCTCTGTCTTCTATAATAAATGTGTTTGGTATTTCCTTCTTTATTTGCTGAGCTAGTGAATTGTACTTACTACAAACCCCAAAATAAACTACATAATAAAATACTTCGATACTTTCTTCTTTTATTTTCTTTTTTATTAAATCAATATCAATAGAGAAGTCGCTATTTATATCATAGTAATAAATTGTATATCCATGCTTAGTAAATTCTGATGTTACTTCTTTACATACATAAGCAGGAAGAAGAACTGATTTTTTAGTTATATTGTATAGTAAGATGTTCAAAGCATCTCTACCCATAAACGTCTTAATAACATTCCCAAAGTAGTCACTTCTCTTTCCTCTTCTAAACCAAACTGGATTAGGAGAATCTTGAATCTTAAAATGCGTCAAACGCTTTATCATTTAATCACCCACAAATCTACTCTAACTTTTTAATAAGTTTTGCTACATTTCCACCTACAAGAGTATTCGGCTCAACGTCTTTTGTCACTACACTACCTGCGGCTATGACAGAATTGGCTCCAATTTTAACATTGGCTAGTACAGTAACATTTGCCCCAAACCAGACATTGTCTTCAATGACAATATCACCATCAATACAGTCTTGATCAATAAATGGTATACCACCAAGCTCAAACCCATGATTGAAGCCAAAAAAACTACAGTATGGTCCTGTCATTACATTCTTTCCAAATATTATTCTTCCATTGTTTTTTCCAGCCCATATAATGTTGTTCGTACCAATGCTCGTGTAATCTCCTATTGAGACTCGTTCCGGATCTCTAATTAATGTTCCTGGTCGAATTTTAATTGACTTGCCTTTTTTTATTTTTCTTATTCCGTGTACTCTATTAAAAAGGTGAAATGAAAATGAATACAATGTATCTTTTATAAAAGTAAGAGAAAAAAGGGCAATCAACATATCTTTTATTACTACTATTTTCTTCATTATGAAGCCACCATCCTAAATTAAGAATTTATATAATAAAATAAAATTCACTATTTCGCCATTGAAAAATTTTGAATATTATCCTTTCCTCTTCTTCATCTCAGTTTTATACCTCATAATTGCTTGTATCGAAAAACTTAACCATGGTAATGGATCATCAAATGAAAATATATGGTCTTTAGTTTGTTTGAAACTAAACCATGATGGTTCCGATTTAAATCTATTAGGTGACTTAATAAACCATAGTAAGTCTGTCTGAGAACATCTTAATCTCTGCCCAACCTTATATGAGCTATACTTTGTTACTTCTTCTCCGAATTCATATTCAATAATTTGCCTTGCCAAATCAATACCAGCTTCAAAACAAATCTTAACACTACCAGATACCCTTGGATTAATCTCCATTACTTTTGCAACACCATCTCTAGGATCTTGAATTAAATCAATATCTGCACAACCTCGCCATCCAATTGTTTTTAATAGCCTAGAACAAGTTACCACAATGTCAGGTCGATCTATCGTTATATTTAGTGTACTTGAACCACCTTCAACAGGAAACCATCTATTTTTTGAGAATACTAATGAGCTTTTAACTTCATTGTTCCCATCTAAGAACATAGCTGCTTCAAATTGCAAATCTGTTTGTGGAATATATTCTTGAATTACATAATCTGACAACTTAATTTTTTTCTTTGTCACTACACTAACTAGATCATCATACGAATCTATTACCTTAAATCCAACAGCTCCATAACCAATGCGAGGTTTTATAACAATAGGGTACCTAATGTCATTTTCCCTTAAAGCTTCAACATCTCTAATCTCAGTTAGAGTTTTAGGACATGGTATGTCGTTATCCATACATATTTTCATGGTTTTTAACTTATCTTGAGCTATATCATAAACAGCAAATTGATTGGTGGCCAATTTGGCATATTGTTTAAATTCATCATAATTTCGCGCGAGTAAATCTGCAGAAAAATCAACCAAAGGCACTACCAAATCGTACTTTTTTGTTTTTAGTAACTCTCTTACCTGATTTACAGTACCTTCATAATCATCTCTTGAACAACAACCTATTATTTTATGATGAGGATATCTAGATACATATCCAACATCTAATTTAGAAGAATTCAAAGTAGTAACTTGACATCCTAACTGACGAAATGCTTTTGCCATTGGAAGTGCTTGACGTGCATATCCTTCAAGAATTAAAACTCTTATTTTACTGTAATCCATAAAACCACCTCGTCTATATAATCAGATAATTATCACGTTTCTTAACGAATCTAAAATCCTCTACAAGAAGATTCTTTTTGCATTCACTCAATTAATCTAAGTAACTTGGATTCCCCATTTCCTGACTAGCTCTTTCTTAAGCTATATTCATTCGCTTCTCAACGGATGTACCGCCTTATTTAGCAAGTATGTATATTTGTTTCTTCCAGTGATCATCAATACGCCATACCCTGCCAGTACCATCCAGCGTGGAAAATGCAGAACATGCTTAGCTCTACCTTCCTTACGCTCCTGTTCTATGACTTTTATCGTCTCAAGCCTGTTTTCATCCTTAATAACTCTTATCATCCCATCGGGTTTAGTAGCAACCCAATCTACCATGGCAGAAATAGCTTTATCAATATTTAAAACCTCATACTCTGAACCCTTGCCAATGATATATGCCCAATTCGGATATTTCAGATAGTACCGCTTTTGAATGTCACGTTTAACTTCTTCTGTGTATACAGGTGAGAAGCGATAAATACTAAACTTTCCGCCTTGTTTCTTCAGTATCTCCTCAGCTTCAGCTTTGGTTTTGCCATAAATGGATATCGGGTGTACTTCTGTCTCAGCTGCCACAACACCCTTGGTAAATCCGTAGACATCTACCGTACTGATAAACAAAACATTGGTATTCTTTGCCGCCTCAAACACATTTTGTGCATTAATCACATTTGCTTGACGATAAGCAGCTTCAGACAAATCAATCACGCCTTTTGTGTGAGCTAATGCTGCAAGATGAATAGTGTGTGTAATGTTGTTATCAGCGTAAATCTTTTCCAATGCTTCTCTATCTGCCAAGTCGACAACGTACGTCTTATAATTCTTGATTTCTGCTCTTAGTTCAGTTTCTCGCCTAGCCAAGCCAATTACGCTATAACCATTTTTAAGAAGGCTTTTGACTAGATGTCTACCAATCATACCACTTGCACCAGTGACAAGAATAGTTGTGTTTTCTATATCCATACCAATATCATCATCCTTTAACAGTGGCTTCTTCTGCCACAAAACTTTTTAGCTCTTCCAATATTCTGTTTGTTATCTTACTTTCACCGTGACTAAAATTGCACAGAATACAAAGCACTGTCCACCAAATCATCTTAATGTCAAATCCACAAGAGATGTGACTTACATAAAATCTATCCAACTCTAATCTGGTCGGCAAAACAAGTTCTTCGTATTCAGCTTCATCCTTAATGGTGTCACCATATATGTAATCATAAAGGGCAGACGGACCTGACAACCCAGGGGTTACAGTACTTACTACTGAATACCTTCCAGCCCTAACTGCCGATACTTGGTCCTTTGAAGCCGGCCTCGGTCCAATGATTGCCATGTCTCCTACCAAACAGTTGAGTAACTGAGGTAATTCATCTATCTTGCTCGCACGTAAAAAAGCACCAAATGGGAATACTCTATTTGTATCAGCCTTAAAGCTATGTTCACCTGCATCTCGGTCAACCCTCATCGATCGGAACTTGAACATTCTGAACTCTCGGTTGTCCTTACCAATTCTCTTCGCCATATAAAATACGGGACCAGGGTCTGATACTTTGATTCCCACCTCAGCGATAAGCCATAACGGTGATGTCACAATAATTCCCAAGAGTGAGGCGATAATACAGAAGGCTCTTTTAAAGAATTTATAGACCATCATACAACTCTCCTAATTACACTTTCAAAAGCTTCAGCATAGACCATACCAGCTTGTCCACCACGATAAGCAGCTAACCCTTTTAATGCTTCGTTGCTTCTTGGATGAGGATAATCCCTCATAACACCACGGTACTGAGCCAGAGCTTCTATCTTTTTATCTACTGCATTCTCACCAACTTCAATAAATGTATTTGGATTAAATTGATTCATTGCTTTATTTAATGCCCATTCAGTTGCTGAAGGAACTTCCATGAAAAGCAATTCTTTGAGAGGTGTTAAATCCGGCCTTCTTTGAAACAACCTCACAGCAGCTTGACATGCAAGTGAGGTATGTAAATGATCGTTATTTAAATCTGCTGGATGATGGGTAAATACGACTTCAGCATTGGTTTCTATTATTGCTTTTTCTATGAATTGTACTAAGTTCAAATGTGGTACAGTGTTGAACTCGATATTGGGAAAATCTCCTTTTATAACTCTATCAACACCTAATATATTTAAAGAACTATCAACATCTATAGCTAGTTCATCTATGCTTGGACGATTATTTCTTGCTTTTACTTCACCAGATAGAATACATACATTTACAGAATGTCCTTCCTGAGCAAACTTGTACATTGTGGCTCCTGCGCCTAAAACTTCATCATCTGGATGTGCAACTACAACTAAATAATTCATGTCTAATACCCCCGTATATCTTAAAAACTTCAATCTATAAATAAGGTTTAACACCATTAAATTTCTGTATAAAATCATTAAAATCTATATAATATGTATAATTCCAATGCATTCAGCGTTTCCACTGATTGAATGGTCAACCATGTAACCATTCTGTAATATTCCAACTACATACTCAACCTATATAACCCTTGCTATTACTACATTTGCCGGCTTGTTATCCTTTTCCGATACTCACGTCGATGTCATCATTCAATCAAAATCAATCAATAATACCTATTCTTATAGATACGGCACTTCAGGCTCATCTTCAACATCATCTTCCCGTCCGCTCTTATGCATTGAGCATCGGATTTTACCATTTATAACACCAATAGAACCATTTGACGGACAAATATTCTGTGAATTTTCCTGAATATATTTCTCAAATAATATGTCCGTATGTTCTAGATTCTCAGTTATTAAATATATCTGATACATTTCAATCAATTTCTGCCTATTTACTAAACACACACTTTCCTTTGCATATCCTACATATCCTAAATACGCAGGAATTGATATTGCTAATATTATCAATAAAATTGCAAGTGCAATAATTAACTCAACTAATGTAAATCCATTATCGTATGTTAAATTTCTTTTAATTAGCCTATACACACGGTACCTCCAAAATTAATTTGCAAGTCACTATGTATAATTTAAAAAACAACAATTACAGAAGAAAGGACACAAAATGTGTCCCGTTAAATTCCGCTTCACACATGATGTATAATTTTATACCGTCTCAACATTCAAAATATTGAACACTATTTCACTTTCTCGTTCTTGTACAGTATCTTCATATTCAGTATTTAATACTTCCTGTTTATTTGGAGTCCGTATGTATGTTGGAACTAAATCCTCTATTAACTTCAATTCCGTTTTTATGTCCATATTAAACGCTGCTGTGTATAGATTATTAATCGCATTGAATAATTTAGCCCCATTAATATGCATGGACCTTTCTATAAATATCTTGTCTATTTCTGTCTTGGTTTGTCCTTTTTCTTCTGTTATTAAAAGCTCTTCATAGAGCTTTTCTCCAGGTCTTAAGCCTGTGTATGTAATTTTAATGTCTTTATCAGGAACGAGTCCTGCAAGTCTTATTAAATTATATGCTAAATCTTTTATTTTTACCGGTTCGCCCATATCCAGGACAAATATTTCTCCGCCCTTGGCTATTCTTGCTGCTCGAAGCACAAGCTGCACTGCTTCAGGTATGGTCATGAAGTATCTGGTAATTTCCTCATGAGTAACCGTAACAGGTCCGCCAGCCTTTATCTGCTCCATAAACAACGGTATTACTGAACCGTTGCTTCCCAGTACATTGCCGAATCTGACTGCAACAAAGTCTGTGCTGCTGTGCTGGTTAAAGGCTTGTATTATCATTTCACAGACTCTTTTTGTGGCTCCCATTATGTTGGTGGGGTTTACCGCCTTGTCTGTGGATATGAGAACAAACTTGTCAGCCTTGTACTTATCCGCCATGTATACAGTGTTGTATGTACCTATTATATTATTCTTAATAGCTTCCTCAGGGTTGTTTTCCATTAACGGCACATGTTTGTGAGCTGCCGCGTGAAATACTATGTCTATGTTTTTAGCTGAAAATATTTGTTCTAACTTATTCTTATCTCTGACTGAAGCTATCTGAACTTCCATGTTCAATTTATTGCCGTATGTGCGTATAAGCTCCTGCTGAATATCATAGGCGTTATTTTCATAAATGTCCAATATTATAAGGTTTTTAGGAGAGTATGAAGCTATCTGCCTGCAAAGCTCTGAGCCTATGGAGCCTCCTCCTCCCGTAACCAATACAGTTTTATTCTCTATGTACTCTTTTGTAATCTGACAATCCATTACTATGGGTTCACGACCCAGGAGGTCTTCAACCTGTACGTCTCTTAATTTGCTGAGCAAATCTTTTGAACTTTTATTATCTATTAAACTGTATATTTCCGGCAATATCTTAAGCTTGCACTGTGTTTCAGCACTGATGTTAAGAATGCGTTTCTTATTTTCCTTATCTATTGAAGGGATTGATATAATAATCAATTCTATTCCATATTTTCTGACCATTTCTTTTATTTTGTTGGTATTTCCCACAACGGGTATGAAACTAATTCTCCTGCCGATTTTTGAAACATCGTCGTCTACAATACATTTAACAGCATAATTATTATGATTGTTAGTCTTTATTTCATCAAGCATAAGCAATGTTGCCTGGCCGGCACCGACTATCATTACATTTGTTTCTTTGTCTTCTATATTGTCGCTTCTATTTTTACCTATTATAAGGATGGCTCTGAACACTACTCTTGCTGTAACCGACAAAAGAGATGAAAAGGTTGTAACGAATGGATAAACGTAAAAAATCACATAAATATTGAATGCTTTTGTTAACACATAAAACAAAAAATTTGCCAAAAGCGAAGCGGCCATACAATGGTATAAATCAACTACACCTGTGTACCTCCACATGTTTGCGTAAACTTTTAATATTATAAATGTTGAAATATATATTGTTAAATAAATTAGGATTGTATCACGGATTATTTCGGCTTTGACCGGTTCAATGCCGGTCATGGCATATGGCGTTACGTATGAAATCATCGCAATACACGCATCTATAAGCAAAGGAATGTACCTGCGATATTTATTAAGAATTGAATAAGTCCGGTAGTATATAGCCATTTTCAATACCCCCATATTGTTGGACACTTAATTGATTACTTATTGTTTTACAAATTTTATTTTTATACCTCTAAAATTTATAAGCTGCATACGAATAATATAATCTAAAAGGTTTGTATATGGGATTAGATAGTTCTATGACAGCCAATTTTCCTGAAAACCGAACACGTTACGTTACAGGTTTGAGGTATATTTATCCTTTTTTGTGGCACAAAAACATCCACTGAAAAATAATAAATAATTTCTTAGCGGCCGAACTATCATAGTACGTATCGGTACCTTAGACTTCTAGCTTTGCGTCCTAATTTTTCAATTAGTTTGCCTTTTTTCAATTATTTATAAAGTGTTAAAGTTATGTAATATTGTAATGTTATGTGACAAATCTATGTCACACAAATAATTATAGCATAATTAATACCAAAATCAAGCATTTTATAAAAATACTTGATATGTAAATAAATTATGGGTTTTGGTTAATTTAATAACAAATCATACGGACAATTGTTTTCCATATTAAAGTTATTTCATTAAATTGTTATTTTTTCATCAACTCTCTCTAAATAAATATTATATTTTTCATCGTAAATTCTTATAGAAGTTCCAGGAATCCCTGCACATATCTTCTATTCCATATTCAGCGATGAATCCAAGTTCTGTTTCTGCTTTTTTGGTATCTGCATAAACAGTTGCCACATCTCCTGATCTTCTGGGAGCTATTTTGTAATTTATTTTAATATCATTTGCTTTTTCAAATGCACTTACAACCTGTAGCACGCTGTATCCGTTTCCGGTTCCTAAGTTATATGTGAATAATCCATTGACGTCTTTTATTTTTTCATATGCCTTAACATGTCCTGCTGCCAAGTCCTCTACATGAATGTAATCCCTGACGCCTGTACCGTCAATAGTATCATAGTTATTTCCAAATACATTTAATTGATGTAAATCTCCTTTTGCGACCTTGCAAATATACGGCATTAAGTTGTTAGGAATACCATTGGGATTTTCCCCTATTAAACCGCTTTTGTGAGCTCCGATTGGATTAAAATACCTAAGCAGCACAATGCCAAATTCATTGTCGGATGCATGTAAATCTCTCAGCATGTCTTCAATAACCAATTTTGTTCTGCCATAAGGGTTGGTTACACCTAACGGAGAGTCTTCGTTAAGCGGCATTGTTTCAGCAGTGCCGTATACTGTAGCTGATGAACTGAATATTATTTTTTTGCAGTTGTACTTTTTCATGGTCATCAGAAGATTTATTGTTCCGGTTATGTTATTGTTAAAGTATTTTAACGGCTCCTCAACTGATTCACCTACTGCTTTTAATCCGGCAAAGTGAATAACGCAGTCTATTTGGTTTTCTTGGAATATTTGTTCTAGGTTGCTTATGTCTAATAAGTCTGTTTGATAGAATCTTGGTTTTTTGCTGGTTATGGTTTCAATGCTGGTTAGGACTTCTTTTTTAGAATTGTATAAGTTGTCCATGATTATTATATTTTTATTTTGTTCTAGCAGCTTTACTGCTGTGTGTGAACCGATGTAGCCGGTTCCGCCGGTGATTAGGATCATATAGTTCCCCCCACTAAGTATATTTATTTCAATTGACAAAATTACTTATTTCTCAATACTTATAGTCATTTTAAAAACATTTGAATCTCTTATATAATCATTTCCTCTTTCCACTTAACTTAAGTATTCTTGCAGCAACACATTTAATTCTCTAAGTGATTCGTGATTTGAAGCTCTTTGTAATTTGATTTTGATATTATCTTTTCGCCTTCTTTTCTTATAACCATTATTTTTAAGGTACCTGGTTCCTGGTAAATATCACTATCTACTATACAGGTTAATAATTCCTTAGTTCCATACGTCGTAATTTGAGGAGCACCATTAATGTATATTATGTCATCTTCCATGAAGCCTATCCCGCTTACACTAAGTGTAGCTTTCCCATCAATTGAGTTAAAAGGAACTTTTGCTATCCCACTTTCCGGATATATCGAATTAATAATTATCTTTTCTTGAAATACAACTGATATTAATAATAGTAATATTAATGGAAATATTATAATAATTGCTCTACATAATTGTATAAAACTTAATTTTCTATTTTTGATCATTTTTTTGCCTTTCAATATAATTTTCTCCAAATATTCTGTCATATTGTAAAATCCACAAATTCTGAAGTACCTTATTAGTATCTTCTGTCATTGATGTTCTATTTTTTATTTGTCCTTCTTCATCTATATAAAACTTTTCTTTAAATGCAATAACATCATTAATTTGATTATATAAATAATTAAAATATTTATCATAATTAAGCCCTGCCTTCTTCAATAAAATAGCTCCCAAATAAGATGAATCTATATTTGAGTATTTTTCATTTGTCAAATCATAATTATTCCAAATAATAAATGGTGTATGCATAATATTGTAAAATCGTTCATCATTTTGACCGTTTTCAACCACTCCTAATTGCCTGTATAGGCTATAATTATCTCCTAGTATTGGTTGATGATCGCCAAAGAACACAATAATTGTTGGTTCTTCTACCTTTTCAAAATATTCTATAAGATACTTAAAAGCATTATCAGTCTCTTTTAATAAATATACATATTCTGATAAAATAGACCTATTATCATTATCTAGACAGTTTGACTCAACATCTATATATGATTCGTCAAATTCAGAGCTATATGGTCCATGATTTTGCATAGTAACGACATGAAAGAAAAGTGGTTTTTCTTCTTTTTTATCATTAAATTTACTAATTAGCATCTCATAAACTTCTTGATCAGTAATATAACTTCTAATTCTATCTGAATTATTGAAATCTTCTTCTGTTATAAATTCACTAAAACCTAAATTCCTATATACAATATCTCTAGAATAAAAATCTTTTTTATAGGGATGTATTGCAATTGTATCGTACCCAATATCATTTAGTAAATCAACTATGCTAGGAAATCCTTCATATATATAATTTGTATAAGCTATATTATTAACATCAGTAAAATATGTTGAATTTCCTGTTAGTACTTCATATTCTACTTGAGCTGTTGATCCTCCAAAAACTGGAGTTACAATATTTCCACTAGTATTTTCTTTCTGCATTTGTCTAAAAAACGGGATTGGGTCTTCAGAGAAACTAACGTTAGGCAATTCTGTAGCGTCTGAAAATGCTTCATTCATTACTATGATGATGTTAGGTTTTATACCAATATCTTTTACATCTATTACTCCTTTATTATCAATTATATTAGATACATTTTCAAAATTATATTCATCTGGTTTTTTTACAGCGGATTTATTCATTTTATTTATTAATGTAAATAAAAAACCATTATTATCATAATTCTCGAATGCAGAAATATAGCTTACATTAACTCCTAGTTCGCTAATAATATTATCATTTATAAATATATTAAGTAATATTAAAATAGCAACTGAAGAAATAAAAGTTCCTATATGCCTACATTTTTTTGATTCTATTTTCTCTTTTAATATCAACGTTATAATTACAATCCATGATAAACATAATATTGACCAAACCATATTAATTGTCAAATTTAAGTTAAATTTTGAACTTATATTAATAGCCTCACTAATTAGATTAATATCAAAAGGACTTATATATTCACCTTTTAAAATATACTTATAATAATTAATTATTTGTAAAGATACATATGGAATACCAACTATCATTACTGACATTCCAATGTTATTAAAAATACAGTAATTTAATGTTAGAATAGAAGATAAAAAAATCAGTAACATTATAAATGCAGTTTGATTGCCGTATATATATTTATATATCTCAAAAAATGAATTTCTTATTATTACTTCTCCACACAATATTATTAAAAATGCCAGATTTATTATTAAGCAAATCTTATAGCTTATATCCTTTATTTTTTTTACGTTCTGTTTTATCACCAAATTTTTCTCCTCGTAGACAAATATGCTTTATGATGTAAAATGTTTACTATATTTCATTTTTTGAATATATATAACTTACTTGCCATATAATTTAAAATTATAATTAATATATTAGTTAATGTTTTAATTACCATATCATTTATTCCGACAATATCTACAAAAAAATACATAATTACTATTTCAATAAGTCCGGACATAATTCTACAGCCAATAAATGAAAGTAATTCAATCAACATTTCCTTTAGAACATATGTATTAATGTTAAAAACAAAAATTCTATTTGTTATATAAGCAAAAATAACAGATATAATCCATGCTGTGATTGTACTATATACTGTGTTTAAATTAATGATTCTTGCGCTAATATAATAAATAAAAATATTTATAAGTGTTGTACACCCGCCAAAAATTACATACATTATTATTTCTTTGTTTTTTTTATAGAATTCAATCATTCTTAAAATCCTTTTATATCTTCAATATTGTCTTCATCTACAATGAATATTGGTCTTTTTTTAGTTTCAAGATATGTTCTGGACAAATATTGCCCTAAAATTCCTGTACAAAACAACTGTATTCCACCAATAAAAAGTATTATGCAAACCAATGATGGCCATCCTTGAGCAGGGTCACCCCATATAAGTGTTCTTACGACAATAAATATTAAAAATATAAACGCTAAAATACAAAATATAAATCCAAAAATAGATGATAATGCTAAGGGCGCAGTTGTAAAAGCCACAATGCCCTCTAATGAATATAAGAATAACTTCCAGAAAGACCATTTTGTTTCTCCGGCAACTCTTTCTACATTAACAAATGGTAACCACTTTGTCTTAAATCCGACCCAGCCAAATATGCCCTTAGAAAACCTATTATATTCTCCCATTGAAATTATTGAATTTACCATTTTTCTATTCATTAATCTAAAATCTCTGGCTCCATCAACTATATCTGTTTTCGATATTTTATTTATTAACTTATAAAACAATCGTGCAAAAAAAGACCTTATTGGAGGTTCTCCTTCTCTTGTTATTCTTCTTGTAGCCACACTATCATATTCGTTATTCGAAACATATTTATACATCTCTAGTAATAATGAAGGGGGATCTTGAAGGTCCGCATCTAATATGGCAACATAATCGCCTTTTGAATATGTCAATCCTGCATACATTGCAGCTTCTTTTCCAAAATTTCTTGAAAAGGATATATATTTTACTCTAATATCTGCGCCGCTTATTTCCTTAATGACGTTTAACGTATTATCTGTAGAACCATCATTTATAAATATAAACTCAAATCCTTGCTCGTCCATTTGTAAAGCAACATCAACTATAGCTTTATATATAAACGGTAATGCCTCTTGTTCATTATAGCATGGTATTATTAAAGAAATTAAATTCATAATTAGTTATTTTCTCCTAACTTTAAAATCATTCAAGTTCTATTACTACTTC
The DNA here is from genome assembly GCA_002381185.1 of Firmicutes bacterium UBA3553. Taxonomy (GTDB): domain Bacteria; phylum Bacillota; class Clostridia; order Tissierellales; family Sedimentibacteraceae; genus Sedimentibacter. The sequence goes on from DFOA01000028.1 coordinate 25,358, forward strand.
ATCTGTTTCTATACCTAATTCAATATCTTTAACTTTAATAATCAATTGTTCCTTGTTTAGATATTCTTTTGGAATTACTGTTGAAATGAAATCAGCTCCTATAGTTGTGCTCATTTCTACATCATTTATAGTTATTTTTAAATTTGTATTTATTCTATTACATACTACACCAATATTTAATGAACCATCGTGGTTAAAAATAGTACTTTCATTTATGTTTTGTGGATATACAGATGTTATTTTAAGTTTATCAATAGTCATATCCCGCTGTAATTCTGAAATAATATTGTTGCTATAGTCCAAGAATATATATGGTTTAACAGGAGTTACAGGAAATTCGTCGACTAAGTGGGTAATTATCGTTGGATTATCGAAGATAAGTTTTATTGAATTACCAGGTCCATAAAAAAACACATTATAACTATCTGATGCACCTTTTATATAAATATTTGTATTTTCTACAGGTGTTTCTAATTTTTGAATTTGTTTAATTCCTAAGGCATCTTGATTGCAAAAGTTTAACCATTCCATTTTATATCCAGTCATTCCTGGTGTATAATTTATTAAATAAAGCAAAGGTAGAATTATTAATACCAATTCCCAAGGATACTTAAATTTAAAATGATTAATAATTTTATTTAAAAAAAGTGATACTGTAATTCCAATAAAAACAGATGGAATATATAAATACAATCTGTGTTGCATATTAACCATAGTTAATACTACAGTAATTGATAATCCTATACATATAATTGATAAAAAAATAGAAAAGTCTTTTTTATTTAACATCAAAAAAATCGAATATATCAATATAATAACAAAAAATACAACACCAAATATAGATACCATCGAGTAGTTTGTAAACATAAAACCGGTATTACCCCAATCAAAATATAAAAATAAGTACTTTATTGCGTTTTCTAATAGATTTATTATATTAAAGCTCTGATAATATGGATTATCCGGTTTGATTTCTTCAATTCCGCCTTTGAAAAGCAATAAAACAAATAACATCATAAGTAATAATTCAGTCACCAGATACCATTTAATGTTTATTTTTGTTTTATTCTCTAAATAACAGCTTATTTCATATATTAGTAAAATTAGCGGAAGCGTCAATGCCATCTCTTTTGTTCTTATTGATATATAGAAGAATATAATAGAAATAACTGCATAAAACACTTCATATTTGGGGCTTTCAACAGCCCTTAAATAAAAATATGCACTTAATAAAATGAAAAAACAACACATAATATCATAGACTGCCGAAATCCATGAAACAGTCATTAAAGATATTGGATAAATTCCAAATATGGCAGCAGCAATTATTGCGCTATAAATTCGAATATCTCCTTCAGTATTCTTAAAAATTATAAAAGATATTTTGTAAACAAGATAAACATTAAAAAAGTGTATCAAAGCAAAAACTATATGATAGCTCTGAGCATTTAAACCAAACATTATATTAAGAACCTTTATAAACATTAAACCAACGGGCCTGTCATTATACGTCTTGGCAGGGAAAAAATTAAATAACTCTCCAAAAGATTTATATCTCGCATTATAAAGTGTAGTAAAGTCATCAAATGTTAAACTGTTATTTAAAGACAACATCCATAAAATAGATAAAAAACTAAAGAAGATTAACATTAAAAATGCAAATTTTGTTTTTGTGTTATATTTGTTGAACATATTAGAGCCTCCTAAATGGTTGCTTTGCATTTATTATATAGTTAGAAATAATATTTATTTGGGCAATCCTAGAAATCACTAGTGAAAGTATAACAGATATTATAGTGATGTATAACCATTGCAGTCCGCTTGAATACCTAGGTGTTAGCTCCCTCAAATAATCAATGTCCAGAATTTTCAATATTATACAAGATCCAAATATCATGCGAAAAGCAAAGAAATGTAAAACCAATATACTATATGTTCTTTGCCCAATAAATTTTAATAAGTTTCCTAAAACCATTGAAAGTTCAAGTATCCTTGAAATTATATAGCATAAAAATATCCCTGCCATTGATGAAATAAACTGAATTGGCAATGATGCAAATTGTCTAGTTGGCCAATTCATTGGAAGTTGCCCTTTAAAATAAAAACTACCAAAGAAAATCACTACTATCATAGATAATATAGTCATAACTTTTAAGTCTATATATTCATCAATAGCCTTATTTCTACCTAATAACACCCCTATACTAAAATAACATAAGCCATACATGCATAAATCAATATAATACGGAAGAATATAATTTTTAGAAATAAGTTTCCACCCTAAAAAGTAAAATAATAAAGATATTAATACATCAAGATTTTTTATTTTAACCTTATTGCTTATAACAGATATGCCTTTGAATGCAATTTCAATAGCATATAATACAAAAAGAAACCATGTAGCACCACCAAAATCAGGAGTTCCTAAGTTAAAAAAAAGTAATTTTAATCTATTTGAAAATGTTATTTGTTCACTAGCTTGAAAATATGAATAGTATCCTAATTTTTGTAATAAAATGTAAAATAATATATAGCATATATTTATCAGGAACATTGGTACTAGTAGTGAAAAAAACTTTTTCTTAACATACTCTATAAAGTTATACTTATTACCCGAATAAGTATAACCAGAAATTAGAATAAATGCCGGCATATGAAATAAATATATATACGTTGTAAATGGTGATCCAGCATGTCCCATAACCATAAGTAAAATACATATTCCTTTAAAAATATCTACCCAAAGAGTATATTCAGATTTTGCTTTGTTTTTGTATTCCATTAAAACCTCCTGGTCTATACCGTATGACTCATTAATAAATCTTTATTTATATTGTTTATTAATTAAAGAGACATATTCTTTAGCTCTATCATTCCAATTATTCATACTTATAAATTCAGTATCAATTAAATCATTAGATTTTTTATTACATAATGCTAAATTAATCTTTTCTTCAAATTCTTTATAGTTTTCATAAAAATATAATAATTGGTCATTATTAAAAGCACTTAATTCTTCCCAATATGCGCTCACTATTTGTTTATTCAAAGCTAAATATTCATACATTTTTACCGGATCAACACCCTTAATGACATCATTTACTATAAATGGTATTATCATAACATCAGCATTAAGTATATATGATTTTACTAAGTTATGTTCTATTGCTCCGATTAATTTTATGTTATCTAGTTTTTTTATTTTATCTAAACTTCTCTTTTCAATAGGTCCGATTAAATATATTGTAATATTAGGGTTGCCAATTGCAAATTCATTAATGGTATTATAATCAAACCAGTCACTTATTGTACCAATATACATAATATTAGGATGCTTAAGATTTAATTGTTTAAACTCTACATCGTCTAAAAATGATATGTCGACAGCATTCCTTATAATAGTAACCTTATCTTTTCTAATTTTATAATCACGAACTAGCCTAGTTTTCAAATAACTTGAAGTTACAATAATACTATCCACTAATATACATAATTCCTTTTCTTTCATAATAACTTTCTCTCTTAATTTATTATCATAAAAGTAAGGCATGTTATCCATGCATTCATAAATTATCATAGCATTATCTTTTATTTTTTTTGTAATATAGTTAATTTGAAATGGGTGTGTTAAAATAACAATATCATAATTATTGTTGTTTAATAGTTTTTTGATATAATTACTATTGATTTTTTCTATTATTTTTAATTTGTTTGAAAAAGGAATTACATATTTATCTTTAATATTAAGGTTCTTATTATCTAAATTAACTCCAGATATTTTTTGCTTTAAAAAAGGTGTTAATGAAAAAAAGTCAACTTCAATATCACTTTTAGATAAATAAGATGAAATAAAATGTGGTCTTTGCTTTATCCAATTCCAGTTTACAGTCGAAAAATATAGTAATTTCATTTTTTCTCCATACTTCATAATGTCTTAACTCTATGTATAATAGAAAACTAATATTTTTATTTTAAGTCTATTACACATAGAGATTTGAATGATAAACGTTCTAATTTTTTAAATCCGGACGGTATCTGTGCTGCTCCCATTTTACCTTCCAGCGCTCTTCAAATATTTTCCTGTTTCTGTTAAACAATTTCATATATTCTTCATCATCCAATTTTTTAAACGATACATTTCCATAATGATGGACGAAAGAATCTTCAGCACATTTTATTTTATATCCCAATGATTTTGCTTTATACGAATAATCATCATCTTCAAACATTCCTATACCATAAATTTGTTCTAAATAACCGATATCGTTAAATGCCTGCCTTGAAATCATTATACAAAACATTGCCAATACTTCTATTTCATCATATGTTTTATTCATATTATTTTTTGTATACTCATAAGCAAAATAGTCCATATCGGATATATCACTATATGTTACATTAATTTTAGATTCATTGCTAATTGAGTTGGTCACTGGTCCTATAATGCCTAATTTCTTATCATAATCAAAATGCTTTATTAAATTTGTAAGCCAGCCCCTGGTCACCACAGTATCATTATTTAGTAATAGGATGTAATCCCCATTGCTTTGACTTATTCCAACATTATTTCCTGCAGCAAAACCTAGATTTTTATCATTAAGAAATACTTTTATATTATGATTTTTGGTTTCTATCTGTTTTAAATATTCAGGAGTATTATCCGAGGAAGCATTATCTACTATTATCAATTCGTAATTTGGATATGCTGTTTTATAAATAATGCTGTCGATACACTCTTTCGTATACTCTAATTGATTATAAGTCAAGAGAACTATTGAAACCTTTGGGAAAACTCCTTTTGAATATTCAATAAATTGATTTCCACGTGACAGCCAATCATTTTCTTTTGCAAAATCTATACTATCATTAATTTTTGCCAAATTGTCTTTACCTTCTAAGCATAGTTTTACATAATTAAGAAATTCCTTGTTATCATTTGTAAGATAAACAAACTTATCCTTAAATGGCATCAGTTCTGGAATTTCAGTTGCTACAACCTTTTTAGCCGCACTTAAATATTCATAGAATTTGACCGGATTGGTTGCCTTAATTAAATCAGTTGAAGTATCAAATGGAATAAGGCAAACATCAAAGTCTTTAAGATAATCTGGTAATTTATTATATTGCATTTCTCCCAATATTTTAATATTAGAATATTTAGATAACTTTTCTTTTCCTTCTGTAACTTCCCCAATTAATACAATATCAACATCAGGCAGATTTTTTGCTAAATAAATTATCTTTTCAAAATCGAACCAATGAGAAATTGCGCCATAATATCCTACTATATTTTTGCGATTTTGATTATACTGTTTTTCTCTGTATGCCTTATTAAAATGATTGAATTCCGTGCCATTTCGTACTATTTTAACATTACTATTATACCTGTTTGCTATTTCAGCAAGATAATTTGAACTTGCAATTACTAAATCGCTGTTTTTCAGTAACTTTTCACAACATGAACTCAAACACTTTATGTTTGTTTCTTTGAACCCTGTGTAATCATCCAAATAATCTGTAATTACTTTAAATCCATATTTGTTTTTTACGTACTCTGCAGCTTGTACCCAGGTCGGATATTGCACTATAACGAGACAATCCCTAATACAATTATCTATAACTATATTTTCAACTTCCTTATTAATATCAATACTTTCATTGGTATAATCGGCTATGTGAACTGAAGAATATCTTTCGCTTTTAATTGATATTATATTAATATTATTAATAGTTTTTAACGTTTCAGTTTGTTTGTTATTATAATTTGCATTTATATAAAAAACTCTATGCCCTTGATCTGAAAATGAATGTGCTAAATGTTGAGGTCTTTGATATCTAAAATCATAATCTATAACTGATAAAAATAAAATGTCAAATTTATTATAATCCTTCTTAAGTTCTGATTTAATATCATAGTTTGATAATTTTCTAAATTGAAACTCCATACTTTCAACACGTTTATCCCATGTGTTGGATAAAGCAATCTCTTTGCCGTTTTTCTTAGCATGTTCTTTAATTTTAGGTTCTAATGCTCTGTTTATATAATAATTAAATTCATCTACATTATTAGCAAGATATACACTTTCTCCTCTGAATTGTTCCATTTCTTTCATATAAGAAGTAACTACCGGTAACCCCAAGGTGCAATATTCAAAGAATTTAATTGGAGAAACACAATCCATCATTTCATTTATTTCAAACGGAATAATAGCAACATCAAAATACTTTGCATAGTCAGCTAATTCGATATAACTTTTTCTACCTAAAAGTATAATTCTATCATGCTTATATTGCTCAAAATCAGCTATACAGTCACCAATCAAGACAAATACCCAATTCTCATTTCTGCAAGCTAATTCATAAACAGTCTTCATATCAAACCATTTCGCAATATAACCATAATAGCCTATAATTCTTTTATCTTTTTTAACAATTTGTTTTATTGGTTCGGGCATAAACCCTTCGTGTAAATTACTTATAAAATCATAAGTATTACAACCATTAGGCAAATATACTGCTTCTTCTTTAAAATTTGAATGCTTTTTTAATTCTACAGCGACATAAGTTACAACATCAGCACTTTGCAATAATAAGTTATGTAATCTCTCATACTCATTACAATATCCGGAAAATATCTCAATATGATCTAAAACGTGATACCATATAATCTTGTTTGGTATTGCATTTATTATAGGTAGCATAGGAATCCATGTACATAAAACTATAACTTCTTTGTCACCTAAAGCGTTAATTAATATATTGTCATTGGTTAATATTATATTTGGTTCTATTTCAACTTCTTTATTTCCTGTATTGGAATTTTCACTAAACAAACAGAGATATCCCTTATCAGCAAATGCTCTAAATAATTGCTGAGGCGTTTGTGGCGGCTCCCAATTAACTATATGTGGATATACTATAATACCTTTATATTGCTTACTGTTAATTATATTTTTTAAAGTTGCTACCCTTTTTATGTCTTCCTCACTAAGGCTTAAATCTACTAGCATCTTTGCATCCTCCCAATAAGATATAAAATCAGGAGTAGCATTTTCGTTGCTTATATCAATGTCATATACTTTTTGATTGTATATAATTTTGTTGTCATTACTTAAATTTATATTTTCTAAATTATTTATAATTTGGAATAAAGGATTATAAGAGTGATCCTGAAGTCCTTTCCTGAAATTTTTTCTATCGCGCAGCCATTTAAAAAATTCCTTCTTATCATTAAAATTACCTTTTAAAAGTTGTTGTTTTATACGATACACTAAATGAACCATTTTAAATAATTTTGTATCTGCTAATGACAATGCTATTTTTTTAGTATCTTTAATAGCACTTTGTGTTATATCTAAATTGTTACTTGTTATAGAATTACAACTTTCTAATTCTTTTATTTTATCTTCATTTCTTATATTGTTATTTTTCGCGTCATGAATTATCTTATTAAAATCTTCTAATTTAATATTTTTATTTGTTAGTTGCAGCTCTTTTTCTTCTAACTTTCTAGATAAAGTGTCTGCATATTGTTTACTTTCCCCTAACTCTTTAGATAAATTATCAATATACTGTTTATTTTCTTCTAATATTTCCGTAACATTCTTTAATTTTTGTACTTCTTCAATATACTTATTTTTTTCTTCTTCAAGTTTATAATTAACTTCATTTAGTTCGGTTTGTAACCTTTGAATAATATTATCTTTTTTGACACATCCAGACTTTAATGATTCAATTTCCTTTAATAATAATTCTTTTTCATTAAAATCATTATTATTTATCTTTGATAATTTCATATCATCAAATTTAATATAATCATTGTTTACATAAACTAATAAAATTTGCTTGCCTGGCCACATTGTACCTTCAATAATGTTTGTATTTATTACTTTGTAATAGCACAAATAAAAGTTATTTAATGATAAATTGAAACTTCCATAATCAAATCTAATAAAATGCTCTTCATGCAGCTTATCTTCTTGAAATGGCAATAATAAAATTAGGTACTTGTCACATATACTTTTAAGCTTCTCTAACTTATTAAATGGATCTACAAAGTGCTCTAATACATTTGAAGAAAATACAACTTCATAATTATCAGAAATATTATCTAAATCTTGGCACTTAAATTCACATGCTGGATAACTTCTTGTAGCAAACTCAATAGCACTCTCAGAAAAATCTACACCTACTACATTAGATCTAGAAAATGTATTTTTAATCAATGAAGTTCCAGAGCCTTCAGCACATCCGACATCTATTATTGATAAATTTTTAGATTCAATATCATCATATATCCATTGCGGTAAATAACTTAATGCTAATTTATTAAAAAAAAGAGTTTGATCTTGCCCTCCAAGTTCATCCCAACTACCAGATTGAAACCTATTATTCCAATACTCTCTAGAATTTATCATCATGTATCCTTCCTTACAAGTTTATATTTAACCGATTTACTATTACGTTTAAAGGAATATCCAGCATTCCATAATACATCTTATTGCTTATAACCTTAAAATAACATGCTCCATCAATATAATCAATATAAAGAGGAACATCTGTAATTCTTTGTTCTAGGCTTGCAACTAAATAGTATTCTCCTGGAACTAAATAATTACTCAGTTGAAATTCTATTCTATAGGCCCCTATATCATTAAATTTATAATTGTCTTGAAATGTACTTCCAACTATAAGGTCCTGACCTTTAGTATTTTTAATTGAAAATGCAATACCAATTTGTTTCTCATTGCTTAATTCAGGAGAGATTTCAACATCCATTAATATCTTAACAGTTTCATCTTTATCAATATAATCTATCTCTTCACCTTGTTTATTACAAATTGCCACATAACTTATCAATCCGACATTGCTTCCCCAACGAGAAATAGGATTAAATATTTTTTTCAATTTTATATTATTAATATTATTATCGCTTTTATTAATATTATTTATTGTTTTCGATTTTTGGCTTGTATAAGCCATATATAATCCTGTAATTTTCTCAACATCACCTATTTCTTTTATCTCTCCACTATCAATCCAAATTCCTCTATCGCAAAATCTTCTAACTGAATCAACATCATGGGTAACCAGCAAAATCGTCTTTCCTTGATTCTTTAATTCTTCAAATTTTTTATAACATTTCGCTTGGAAAATATTATCCCCTACAGATAATGCTTCATCAACAATCAGAATGTCAGGATCAACATTAATTGATACGGCAAAAGCCAATCTTACAAACATTCCACTTGAATATGTTTTAACAGGTTGATTAACAAATTCTCCAATATCAGCAAACTTCAAAATATTTTCAATCTTTTTTTCTATTTCTTCTTTGGTAAATCCCATCATTGTTCCGTTTAAATATATATTTTCTATACCTGTATACTCTGGGTTAAAACCTGCGCCTAATTCAAGTAATGCCGAAATCCTGCCAATGACCCTCACTGTTCCGGAAGTTGGAGTTATTATCCCGGTAATAATTTTTAACAAGGTTGATTTTCCTGAACCATTTACACCTATAATTCCTACCGTTTCTCCCTTATGAACTTTAAATGAAATTCCATTTAATGCATTATGATTTTTATGATATTTCTTTTTACTAATACTTAGTGATTCTTTTAAACGATCAATAGGTTTGTCGTATAGTTTATATGTTTTTATTAAATTTTCTATGCTTATTGCAATATCGTCCATAACATGCCTCATACTATAATACATCTGCAAAATGAGGCTTTAGCCTTTTAAATACCAATGCCCCTATTCCCATAATTATTAAAGATATTATCCAAAAATATATTGTTTGAAATATCTTATCCCAAAACCAAATATAATTAATAAATGTATCCCTGTACCCCTCTACCACATAAAACATTGGATTTAATTTTAAAATCCATAGATATTTATCAGGAATTATTGTGTAACTCCACATTATAGGAGTCATCCACATTCCTACTTGTAAAAATATGCTTATAATTTGACCTAAATCTTTAAAAAATAGTACTATTGCCGATGTTATATAAGACATCGCAAGAATAATCATAAACATGCAAAATAAGTAATACGGCAATTGAATAATGTATATTTTAGGATAATGACCATATAAGCAATATAGTATAACAACAAACCCAATAAATACCAGATGCACAAATAATGCAGAAATTATTTTTACTATAGGCAATACACTGATTTTAAAAACTACCTTTTTAACTAAGTAACTGTATTCAATTAGACAATTTGTTGCATACATTATTGCATCAGAAAAGAAAAACCATGGAATAAGCCCTGTTGCGAACCATAGGATAAATGGTATATTTTTTACAGGAGAGCTTGACTTTAATCCAAATTCAAAAACAAACCAATATACAAGTATTGTAATAATGGGCTGAATAAATGCCCAAATTATTCCTAAATAAGATCCAGCATATTTTGTTTTAAAGTCATTCTTTGCCAAATTCCAAATTAACTTTCTACTGTTATATAAATCCTTATAAAGTATAAAGATACTAGTTGGTTTTTTTAATAAAACAAATAATACTATATTGACCAATGAACAAATCACAAATTTGTATACATAATTAATATTGTTCTTATGACTTGTTAATAACATTTTCAAGTTATTGTCAAATTTGTATGTTATAAATGAGTCCTTTTCACCGCTATTTATACTAGCATAACTGTCAGTTATATCTTTAATTTCAATGTTAGTAACTATTAAATTATCACTTGCGCTGTTAGGATTTATATCTATGTTTTTACCTATATATGATAACTTTAAGTCGGAAATTAATAAATTAGCCGACGGATAATCTATAACAAATTTTAGATTATTAGTATCTTGAGGGATACTAAATACAACTTCTTCGTTAGTTCCAACATCAATATAATTAATTATCTGTGAGTTTCCTTCGCCCCATTTTTCTTCTTTACTAAACAACATTTGAATGGAGCCAGTTTTATCTGAAACCAGATTAAACCTCAACACTATGTTAGAGTCTCTCAAATTAGCATATTTAAAAATTAAAATATTTGTAACGACTATTAGCAATAACATTATTGCAATCTTTATTGTTTTTCTTTTTGACATTTTTTATCTTCCTAATTATCTATCTCTATACATCTTCTCATAGTAATTCTTATATTCACCGCTGATGATGTTCTCCCACCAATTTCGGTTTTCTAAATACCATTTAATGGTTTTCTTTATTCCTTCATCAAATAAAGTAGTTGGTTCCCAATCCAGCTCTGTTTTTATTTTTGTTGGATCAATTGCATATCTCATATCATGACCCGGCCTGTCTGTTACATATTTGATCAGGCTTTCAGGCTTATTTAATTCTTTAAGTATTGTTTTAACAACTTCTAAATTAGTTCTCTCGTTGTGTCCGCCTATATTGTAAACTTCACCAATTCTGCCTTTGTGTATAACCAAATCTATTGCAGTACAATGGTCTTCCACATACAGCCAGTCTCTTACATTTTCACCTTTACCATATACAGGAAGAGGTTTATCATTGAGGGCGTTTGCTATCATTAACGGTATTAACTTTTCAGGAAAATGATATGGGCCATAATTGTTGCTGCATCTGGAAATTGTAACAGGCAATTTAAATGTACGATAATATGATAGCACTAACAGGTCTGCTGATGCTTTAGATGCTGAATAAGGTGATGATGTATGAATCGGTGTATCTTCAGTAAAGAATAAATCTGTTCTGTCTAATGGCAAATCCCCATATACTTCATCTGTTGAAACTTGATGATATCTTTCTACACCGTATTTTCTGGACGCATCTAACAGTACTCCGGTTCCTATTATATTTGTTTGTAAAAACAATCCTGGGTTGTCAATTGATCTGTCTACATGTGATTCAGCTGCAAAGTTTACCACAATATTTGGCTGTTCTGCTTCGAATATTTTAAATATTGCTTCTCTGTCAGATATATCTGCTTTAATAAATTTAAAGTTTTGATTGCTCATTACAGGTTCCAATGTTTCCATATTGCCTGCGTATGTCAATGCATCTACACATATTATTTTATAATCATTATATTTATTTAACATATATTGAACAAAATTTCCGCCTATAAATCCCGCTCCGCCGGTAACAAGTACTTTTTTCATAATTCCTCCAGGTTTACTTTCTGTTATATTCAGCAAATGTCTGCTGATTTTTATCTTTTTCTGACAGTAGAATTTTTTCTATTTCTTCCAAAGGCCACTGTATATTTATTTCATTATCATTCCAAATTATTCCGCTGTCAAATTCCGGGTGATAAAGGTTAGTACATTTGTAAGCAAATGTTGCTTCATCTGAAAGTACTAAAAAACCGTGAGCAAAGTTTTCGGGTATATAAAACATTCTTTTATTTTCTGATGATAACCTGACTCCTGTCCACTTTCCATATGTTTCAGAGTCCTTTCTTAAATCAACCGCTACATCAAAAACTTCCCCTTGTAGTACTCTCACCAGCTTGCCCTGAGAATGCCGTGTTTGAAAGTGAAGTCCTCTAAGTACGCCTTTTTTAGATTTTGATTCATTGTCCTGAACAAAAATCATATCTAATCCGGCTTCTTTAAAATTTTCATATTGGTATGTTTCCTGAAAATACCCTCTGTTATCTCCAAAAACTTTTGACTCAATTATATAAACACCTTTTATATCTGTTTCAATAAAGGTAAAGTTCCCGACTGTTTTCATTCTGATTCTCCATCTGTTATCATAGACCGTTAGCAACATCCATTATATATTTGCCATATTCTGTTTTTAGCATTGGTTGTGCCAAATCTATTAATTTCTCTCTTGAAATATACCCTTTTCTGTATGCTATTTCTTCGAGGCATGCAATATATAACCCTTGTCTTTTTTGAATTGTATCTACAAAATTGCTTGCTTCCAGTAAACTGTCATGAGTTCCGGTATCCAACCAAGCCATTCCTCTCCCAAATACTTCTACTTTTAATTTGCCTCTTCTGAGGTATTCATCATTAACAGAAGTTATTTCTAATTCACCTCTTGCTGAAGGTCTAATATTCTTTGCTATTTCAATTACATCATTATCATAAAAATATAATCCTGGAACAGCATAATTTGATTTAGGATTTTTAGGTTTTTCTTCTATTGAAATTGCCTGACCTTTATTATCAAATTCTACCACCCCATATGAGGTTGGATCCTTAACATAATATCCAAATATTACGGCACCCTCATCATTGGCCGCAGCATCTTCCAACGTCCCGGTAAATCCTCTTCCGTAGAATATATTATCCCCCAGCACTAGTGCCACCTTGTCATTTTCTACGAATTTTTCACCAATTATGAAAGCCTCTGCAAGTCCATTTGGTGCCTTTTGAATTTCGTACGATATATTTAATCCTAAATGGCTTCCGTCACCAAATAATCTTTGGAAGCTTGGTGTATCAACCTCTGTGGATATTATAAGTATATCCTTAATTCCGGCTAACATAAGGGTTGATAGAGGATAGTAAATCATCGGCTTGTCATAAATCGGCAGCAGCTGCTTGCATATTGGTTTAGTTATAGGGTATAGACGTGTTCCTGAACCGCCTGCCAGTATAATTCCTTTCATTTATATTCTCCTTTTATACATTTTCTTTTTCTAAGTATTTTTTTAATGCTTCCTGCCATGTTTTAAACTTATATAGCCCCAGCTCATTCAGTTTCTTGTTTTCCAGCACTGAATATTTAGGCCTTCTTGCCGGTCTTGGGAATTCATCTGTAGTTACAGGAATAACCTTTGTATTTATATTTAGCAATCCGTATATTTCACAGGTTAAATCGTACCAGCTGCAATATCCTTCGCATGTGCCATGGTATATGCCGTATTCTTCTGTTTCAATTAAGTTTTCTATCATATTAGCCAGTTCCGCAGTACTTGTTGGGCTGCCGATTTGATCATTTACGACTTTTACTTTTGCATTATTCTTTGATAAGTTAATCATTGTTCTTACAAAGTTCTTACCTTCTCCATAGAGCCATGCTGTTCTGATTATGAAATATTTATTTAAATTTTGAATTATAAACTTTTCGCCTTCCAGTTTGGTTCTGCCATATGCACTTTGTGGATTTGTAACATCTGTTTCATAATATGGTCTTATATTTCCCAGCTCATCTTTATTACCTTCACCGTCAAATACATAGTCTGTTGATATATGAACCAATTTAGCCCCTATTTCATTTGCTGCTATAGCAAGGTTTTTGGGTCCTATGGCATTTGACTTGTAAGCTGCGTCTCCTTGTTGTTCACATAAATCTACCGCCGTGTATGCAGCACAATTAATAATAACATCAGGTTTTTTAAATTTTATTAACTCCGTTACTTGTTGAGTATCAGTAATATCTAAATCAGCTCTGCTTGTTACAATAAGTTCATATTTATCTTTTAGTTTGTTTTGAAGTTCTAGTCCAAGTTGCCCATTAGAACCGGTAATCAGCACTTTTTTCATTCACATACTCCATGTATTTTCTTATAGCTAAACTAAAGTATACCATAATTATGGCAAATAACAAATGGAAATCGCATATTGTTACAAATTATTTGGATTGCTAATTAACAAAATATTATTTGACCTAAAACTCTCATTAAACTATTCTTCCATAACCTATATTTTAGTAATATTAGTATCTTTTTTAACTTATTGAATTTAGTCATAAGGGAGTATTGATTTACTATTAAATAATTATTTTTATCTATTAAGTTTCCCAAAGAATTTAACATTTCTTCAGACTGTAAGTATGTGTCGCTGATAGACTTTTTAATGTCATTGATATTGCTTAATCTTTTCAATATATAATTTGCACTGTTTACATCTTTAGCTCCGACATCATTATATTTATGCTGTCTATAGAGAACTGTTGGTTTTTCTATAAATTCAATTTTCCCTAATGATGATGCTATAAGTGCCATCCACCAATCATGCATTATTGCATATTTAGGTATTGTCTTAATATAATCTAGCAGCTTCCTGTTTACCATTACAGTACATCCTGTAACAATATTTTGTACCAGCAGATTATTTAATTTATCCTTGCTGCTGTCCAGATTCTGCATTTTTAATAAGGAATCGGATATGATATTTAAATTTTCATCGGCTACCTTTAAATCAGTATGAACCAAAATGGGAATGTCTTTATATGCGTTCTCTGCTTCCTTCATTTTGTTATATGTTATTTCTATTTTTTCTGGTATCCAGACATCATCCTGGTCACAAGTCATAATATAATCGCTTTTAGAATATTGCAGCATACTGAAAAAATTATCTTTAGCTGAGCCTGTAGGTTTATCGGATACCACTACTTTAATTTTATCCTTATATCTTTTTTCATAGGCGTTTATAATTTTGACGGTGTTGTCTGTTGAACAATCATCTTTTATATATAAAAACCAATCCTTATATGTCTGATTGAGTATGGATTCTATTTGCTCTGTGATATATTTTTCCCCGTTATATGAAGCCAGTAAAATATCTATCATCTTATTTACCCTTATGTTTTAATAGAGTCAACCAATATTTAATTTTTATCGTGCTGTAAATTAAGGTCGTTACCACAATACTGTATTTGTTTTTATAATGCTTATTGTAAAATATAATCATTGCATCATAGAAATGAAAAATAACTGTCCTGGAAGATTTGTGCAGTCCGCTTTGTCCTTTTAAATGAGTTATAACAGCATCTGCAAAATATATTATCTTATATCCTTTTTCTTTAACTCTGAAGCATAAGTCCAGATCTTCCCCATACATAAAAAATGCTTCATCAAACCCATTGATTTCTTCGAATAAGTTTTTATTAATCATTAAAAATGCACCGGATACACTATCAACTTCATTGGTTTCTGATTCACTAAAATATGTTTGTCTGTAGGCACCATATTTTCTTGAATCAGGGAATTTTCTGTCCAGTCCCAAATAATAATACAAAGCAGCACCCGGAGTTGGAAATCCTCTTTTACAGCCGTGATCGAGCGTTCCATCCCTAAGCAATATCCTAGCCCCAAGTATACCGGTATCTTTGTTTGCTCTCATGTATTCCGCACATTTTAATAATGCATTGTCATGTATCAGAGTATCTGAATTTAAAAACAATAAATATTTGCCTTCAGCTATTTTTGCACCTGAATTGCAGCCGTGCCCGAAACCATGATTTTCTATTTTACAGGTCTTTACATACTGACTGTCATAATTGCACATCTGGCTTTTATCAGTTGAATTATCAGCAACTATAATTTCATAATTGATGCCGTGAGTATTTTTTATTATTGAATCTATGGTTTGATATGTTAAATCTTTAGTATTATAGTTTACAATAATTATTGACAAATCCATACTTATTCCTTTTCAGTGACACTGCATTCGTATTCTGCTTCTTTGAGTATATTGCTTTTATCAAAGCCTTCAGTACTTTCTTCATTGCTTGGAGTAAAAATATACTTAATGGTCATAAACATGATTTTTAAATCTAACAGTAATGAAAATTTTTCTATATACATCATATCAAGTTTAAGCTTGTCATAGGCTGTGGTATTGTACTTGCCCATTATTTGAGCATATCCTGTTAACCCTGCTTTTACCTTAGTTCTAAATTCAAATTCAGGCACTACGTCAATATATGCTTTTGCTATTTCCGGGCGCTCAGGTCTCGGTCCCACTAATGACATGTCACCTTTCAGTACATTGAACAGCTGTGGCAATTCATCAAATCTGATTTTTCTTATAATTTTACCGATGCTTGTTATTCTGTCATCTTTTTTTGCTGCAAGTCTTGGAACTCCGTCCCATTCTGCATTGACCACCATACTTCTGAATTTATATATTTCAAATATCTTATTATCTATTGTTAACCTGTTTTGTTTAAATATTACAGGACCCTTATCATTCATCTTTATAGATACAGCCACAACTAACATTATTGGAGATGTAATAGCAATGGCCATGAAAGATACCACAATATCAATGGCTCTTTTTAAGAATATCTGTTCATATGACATACCTGTATTTTTACTTAAAAACAGCGGGGTATCAAACAAATGAACTGCATCAGAACTTCCTATTATTATGTCAGAAATTTTAGGTGTCATATAAACACTCATTGACCTTCTATAGCATTCCTTCAATAATTTATTTCTGGTGTAAGATTCGACATCATATATTACTATGGCATCATAACCTTGTACCTCTTTCATTATTGCTTCAAACCCAATACTAACATCTACTAGTTTGCATATTTTATATTTATCCCATCTCTTGTCCATCTTTTCTACAAATGTATCAACATTTTCATTACCATATACAATCACAATGTTCATAGGGGGAAAGAGTTTATAATAAATTCTGTTTGAAAAATATGTCCACAAAATAGACAGAGCTATCTGGAATAAAGTCATTATAATAAAAGCAACAGGATTTAACAGCCTTCTGTCCATTAAACTTACTTCTGCGTAAGTTATTGCATTTACAAATAAAATAGAAATAAGCTGCGAATATATAATGTCTGATACTCTGTAATACCCTACTTTAAATCCCCCATACAAATTTGAAAATGCAATATACATTACCGCATAGATAGCGACCAACAAAATAAGCCCTTTGTTATAAAAAGGGCTGTATCTCATCGCATCATTATATACAAGATCCCATGTAAGGTAAAATATTAATGATTGAATAAAGATAATTGTAGCAGTCATTAATAAATTAACTGTGCCCTTATATTTCTTTAATATTTTCATTTATACTCACCTTTCAATGTTTCTAATTTATACTTGAATTCTTTTTAATTTTTAAATTAATACTGATACCTATTCCTAATATCAACCAAAACAAAGGTGCTACTGATGTTACGCTGTCGTTGAACAATCCTGCAAACAAATATCCAATAACGGATATCAGACAGGCGCCGCCTATTATTTCTTCCGCTTTAGCAAAATTAACCTTAGTGAACAGTGCCAAGCCGGTTGCAACATATATTAAGCATACAACTAAAAAAGCAATTAAAGATATCACTCCTGTACTCACAGCAATTTGCAAATACATATTGTGTGGCTTATCTACCACTATGTTTGCATCAAAATCAATTAAATTCAGCTTGGCAATAAAGTCATCCTGATTGAATGCTATCGGATAATTATCAGGTCCAGCACCGCTAAATATATAGTCCTTGAGCATAGGTATTGTAGCTCCCCATTCGTATCCTCTGTTAGAACCGATTGTTTCTAACCCTCTTAAAGGTTCAAAGAACGGTGATGATTTTGGTTCTGTCAATCTGCCGCCGGAACCTATTATTTTTATTCCGTTATCAGTTATATAGAAATTTATAGTTTTACCGTAAGCAATAACACTGACACCAGGATATTTATCCTGTATTGTTATGCTGTAGTTTACATATTTGGGATCATTAATTGTAATTTGATTTCTCTTTGATGTTATTTCCAGTTCCTTATTGTTTTCATCAAGAAAATAAAGCTTATCTCCGTCAACTTTAAAATTCAAGGTTTCCTTATTTGTTTTTATAGTGAAAGTTTCTTTTCCTAATGTTATATCTTCAAATTTAACAGTATCTTCATTTGCTGTTTTAATATTTTCAATTTGCTGTTTGATATTTAGTGTCTTTATTCTGGCAAATATTGCTCCGCCGGAAATTGTGTTCAGACCCAAAAATGCTACAATTAATATAACAGCAAATGACGCTGATATTTTCCAATGTTTTATGATTGTCTTTCTAAACAACCATAGTGCAAATATTGCTGAAACCGCAACTCCTAAATAACCGGCCCTGGAATTGCAGCCTATCCATGTAAATATCATTAGCACTGTGGCAATTGCTGAAATAATCTTTTGCTTATTAGTTTTAGAAGTTAATAAAAGGGCTATTGATATTGGCAGCATCAGTGTTGCAAAGCTTCCTACAAAGTTTGTGTTAAACAAAGTACCATATATTGTCTTAGGACCAAATGAAAATGATAAATTATCTACCACAAGATAATTTGGCAGTATTAAATCTTTTCCTATTTTAGCCTGGAATAAGTCAAATCCAAAATATTGCCCTAATCCTATTACACCTTCAACAATCATGAGGAATAAAAACGCATTGACAAACAAATTTACATCTCTTTCGTTGTTAACAAAGTTAATTGTCAGAAATGTAATCAGGACATAGCTTAAAAGCACAAGCATGCCTTGATACATATCAACGAAACCCCAAAGAGCTGTTTGAGTGTCTTTTGCAAATATAGTTGATATAATTACAAATATTGCGTAAATTCCAAGTGGTATATAGTATTGTTTTAAATTTTTAAGGGGTAAATTTTTTTGCTTGTATAATATAATATAGGTTATAAGTGCTATTGCTGTTAAAACCATTACCCAACGGGCCTTCCAATAGCTGAAAAAATCCAGGTACTGGTGCTGGCCTGTCCAGTATAGGGACTGAGTTGTACCTGCCAAGTCCACATATTTTGCATATACTATCAAAGGTACAAAGCCTGCTATTAATAATAGTGGTATATAATAAAACACCGAAAGTTTTTTATTCTCGTAATCAATTGTAATTGTATTTTTGGCTTTATTATCATTCTTTTTATTCAATTTAATCACCCCAGATATCTTCTTGTCATTTTTCGTCGATTTACTTAACTATTTTAACATCTTACATAGTTTGTTGCAATGCTTTTTTAGTAATATAACTTTGTTGTATATATTCAACGTATATATTGACTTTGCATGACTAAATTAATTATTTTAAAAAAGCATAATTTATTGCAATGATTCCTTATGTTGGTTTTATATGTGTTTCTTAGAAGTTCTTTGCTCTCCTATATTCACTAAAAAATTAATAAAATAATAACAATCATAATTACATTATTCCATGAGCCGAATCAATAAAAAAAATTAAAATATCTTCTATCTGGTATAAATTTATTTTATAATTTAGTCTTTAAATCACAATTAAAGGTTATTGGACAACATAAGGTGCAATGTGTATAATATTTAAGTATTTTACAGATAAAAGAAAGTTGGTGAGGCTTTGAAAAGGAACCGTAAAATAGTATTGGTCGCACATTGTATATTGAATATAAATTCAAAGGTTTATGGTATTGCTACGGAGCCTGCAGGATGCAGGCAGATTGTTTCCGGACTGCTGGATAACGGTTTCGGAATTATACAGCTGCCCTGTGTGGAGCAAAGCTGCTTTGGCATCAATCGCTGGGGCTTGGTAAAGAATCAGTTGGACTTTCCGGGTTTCAGGTCGAAATGTTATGAGCTGCTTAAACCTGTTGTTGAACAAATATCGGATTTTTATAAAAACGGATATGAAATAGCCGCAGTAATTGGTTTGGATGGCAGTCCTTCATGTGGCATTAATTATACCTGTACAGGCAATTGGGGAGGAGAAATCGGAGAGGGTTATGATTTGCAGTCCAAAATCAGCTCTTTGAAAAACCTGTCTGAATATGGTGTTATGATGGAAATATTATCTGAAATGCTAAGTAAAGCCGGTATATTTACGAAATTTTTATCAGTTGATGAAAGCTGCCCGGAAGCATCTTCACAAGAGCTTATCGCCAAATTAGTTGAATAATTTTAAAGAGACTGTTGCATTAGGAATATTCGTGTCATCCTGAGCGTCAGCTAGAGTTCTCATACATACTGATACATTAATGCAACGGAATCTTTAGTTATTATAATAAATACACAGGAGAGAGAAATTGAATAAAACGTTTAAATCTTTTATAATTGTAATGATGATTGTTTTATCTTTGTTTGCACTTACAGCATGCAGTTCAAGCACTAATGAAGAAAAAAACAGTCAGGAAAATGGGGCCGAAGATACATCACTGCAATCAGTTCTGGACAGCAAGGTTTTGCGTGTGGGAATGTGCCCTGAGTATCCACCCTTTGAAAGCATCAGTGAAAATAATGAAATTGTAGGTTTTGATCCAGGTCTTGCAGCTGCAATAGCCGAAGAAATGGGAATTAAGGCTGAATTTGTGAATACCCCATGGGAAGGATTAATAGCGGGAGTCAACAATGGGAATTTCGACATTATAATGTCTGCTATGTCTCCGGAAGAAGCGACTGCTGCAACTGATGCGGTTGAAATAAGCAGCAATTACTATACTTTGGCTGATGTCATAGTGGTTAAATCTGACAATGAAGAAATTAAATCTAAAGAAGACTTGTCCGGAAAAATAATCGGCATTCAGGATGCGTCATCTGCGGCACAGGCAGCAGAAAGCTTGCCGGAAATGGGAATTGAACCTGGTGAAGTTAAACACTATAACAGAAACGCAGATGCATATGCGGAGCTTGCCAATGGCAGAATTGACGCTATTATAGTCGGTGTTACTTATGCTAATGAACAAGCTAAAAACAATCCTGAGTTTAAAGTAATAAATGACCCCATTCACGAAGTTGGTATAGCAGTTATAGCTAAGGATGGAGCTGAGTCATTGGTTGAAAGAATTGAAGAAGCTATTGCGAAATTAAAAGGAAACGGAACTTATGACAGTATAGCTGTAGAATGGCTTGCTGCTGAGTAATATAGCACACATAAGTGGCTGTCACATTAGGCAGCCACTTGTAATTTGAGGAGTTTTTATGCGAAATTTAGATTTTACGGTAATAAAACCTTTTTTACATCTATTGCCTTCAGCAGTTGCCATTACATTGAAAATAGGCATAGGAGCATTTATTCTTACGTTAATAATAGCTGTGATTGTGGGAAGCTTACGTACCAGAAAGCTATATAAGCTGATTCATTTTATCCTTTCAGCTTATGTTGAGTTTTTCAGGGGTACTCCTTTAATGATTCAGCTTTTCATTGTGTACTATGGTTTACCGTCCTTCGGAATTAAAATAGGTACAATTACCGCATCTATACTGACTATGGGATTAAACAGCGGAGCGTATTTATCCGAGGTTGTAAGAGCATCTATTTTATCAATTGACAAGGGACAATATGAAGCAGCCGCAATGCTAGGTTACAGCAATATTCAAACAACAGTATATATTATTTTGCCCCAGGCATTGAGGATAGCGGTGCCATCTTTTATGAACGGTTTTTCGTCCATAATAAAAGAAACTTCAATTACGTCGGTTTTACCTATCGTAGAGCTTACGAAGCTTGGAAATCAAATTTATGCGAAGACGTATCATCCTTTTGAAATATATATAACTATGGCAGTTGTTTACTTTGCCATGACATATTTTGTAACCTTTTTTGCTAAGTGGTTGGAAAGGAGATTATCCGTATGGGTAAAACAATAATCGAAGTTAATAACTTATCGAAAAGCTATAGTGATATTCCGGTATTGAAATCACTGAACATGAAGATTGAAACAGGCGAAGTTGTAGCCATAATCGGAGCCAGCGGAAGTGGAAAAAGTACATTGGTACGTTGTATTGCCGGGCTTGAGCGGATTAATGGAGGAGAAATTTTGCTTGACGGTGAAAAAATTAATGGTACAAAAAGCACCAATGGCAAGGTTGGAATGGTTTTTCAAAACTTTAATTTATTTCCCCATTACAAGGTGAGTGAAAATGTAAGCATGCCTCTTAAAACCATTTTAAAATATAATAAATCTGATGCTGATAAAAAAAGCAGATTAATGCTTGACAAGGTACACATGCTTGATAAATATAATCAATACTCCAATAATTTATCCGGAGGTCAGCAGCAAAGGGTTGCAATCGCAAGGGCATTGGCTATGGAGCCTGAAATTATGATTTTCGACGAACCTACTTCATCTTTAGACCCGGAGCTTTCACATGAAGTTTTTGAAACTATAAGTGATTTAGCAAAAGAGGGGCAGACCATGCTTATTGTAACCCACCAAATCAATGCCATAAGACGTTTTGCCACCAGGATACTCTTCCTGAATAAAGGGAAAATTGAAACCGAGGGAACACCTGATTATATTTATAATCAATCAGTAAATAATGATTTAAAGCATTTTCTTAAGCAGGTTTATTTTGAAGACATCTAACGAATCCTTCAGGTAATATTATGCCCAGTTCTCTGTGACTGCTGAAGTTTCTTATGACGTTATAGAGGTGAGTTGCTACTGTTGCTCCATACTTGATGCCGTTTATTGCCTCCACTGTATTTTCCAAATAATATATGGTGCTGTCGTATTTTGATATTACATGGTAGATGAACAATAAGTCAATTATATAAAGCTGTGACATTATACCACTTAAATAAATATAACATATTATTTTAAACAATATGTTATATTTATTTGAAGCAAAATCTTAATTGTAAATTAATGCGAGCAATAGAATTATCATTATATTTCCATACATAAGAATTTAAGCTAAAAGTTAATGGCATCTCTTGATTCGCTATTTGATATTCCTTTAGCATAGGATGTAAATTTGAAATTAACCCAATTAATATTGAAACTTTTCATCTTATGGATAAATAGCTGTTCCAAATCATTATTGCACGTTGAAAAGAAAAATTGTCCTATAACATCACCCCGCACCAATTGATACTTTATAACTTCCACAAACGAAAGTACGTTCATATCATCCATACTGCTTGTAATATCGTCTACAAAATAGATTTTGAACTGTATTTCGTCTTTTCTTTTAAACATGTTACCTAAAAAATATGATAACATGAATATTCCAAGCTGACCTTGACTTAGTATATTTAAAATATTATTTCCATTTTGATCTGCGAAGGTTGCGCCTCCCTCATGTCTTGACGAATCCCTGTTAAATTTTATCTCCTCTATGTTAGTGTGCTTTATAATCTTTTTAAAAATCTTATATAAGTAGGGGCCTACTGATTCAAGTTCTTCCTTCTCAATATTTGCCTTATTTTTATCAATTTTAGCTTTTACAGTGTTGACTGATCTTTTTAATTCGTCGAATTTATCGTGTTTTGTAACTGTTTTGTTCAATTTATCTTTATATTTTTTAACTAATACTTCTTTTTCAATAACTTTTTGATTTTTAAGTATATTATTTAAAAACAACAATTTTTGACTGAATAATTCAAATGTAAAGTTAGAAATCTGCAATTTTTCATCACAAAGCTGGTTCATATCCAATTCCATTTTCTTTAGCAAATCAATACCTAGATTGTCGTCAACAACGCTATAGTCTAAATTCCTAGCAATTTTCTTAATGATATCTATAGATTCAGATACTTTTTCTTCATATTTGATGACTTCATCAACATTTTGTTTCCAGTTTTTTATTTTATTTATACAATCTTCATTAATATCTATTTTAAGCTTAACAATACCATCAAAAAATATTTTTGTATTAGTATAATATTTGTTAAAGGTTAATATTTTATTTGATAATACAGATATTTTTTCATTAAGATGTTTAATGACAAATACTTTTAATTCATTAAATTTTCTGTCAATTTCATCTTTTATATCTTTTTCATTTTTCTTTAGAATTGCTAAATCGGACTTGCTTTCATTTAAATATGCCTCTGCTTCTGTGGCAAGCTCTTCGGCCCTATTAATTTTTGTGAAATTTTCAGTCGCCCCACATAGAGGACACTTATCATTTCCTTCATTTTTATATTTGAATAATCCATTCCTTCCGCTTACTAAATCGGATAAAGATGAAATTATTTCGTTCCCTTTTTCTTTGTCCTGTATATCTTTTTGTTTTCCTGATAGAATTTTTTCTGCTTCTTTTAAACTTGAAATATATGTTTTAATATCATTACATATTTGTTCATAGCTTTCACCAATAAGAATACTTTCTATTTCAGACAATTTCCTTGAATTCTCAACTTTTTCCATTTCGATCGAATAATTTGTTTTTTCCGATTGCAATTTATTAAGATTATTAATATCATAAAAAGAATTCTTTATAGCCTCGTTGACATCATTTGCTTTCTCGTCATATGTATTAAGTAATGCATCTAATATGGCTTTCTTTTCTTTGGCTTCATAAAATGATATTACGTGCTCCGTCTTCTGCTTAATTATATTGTAGCCACTGATTTTTACTTTTTTTAACTGCTCCTCTACATCATCTTTATTTTCTTTTTGAATTTCAAGGTTCTCATCTTCAAAAAATTTAATTTTAGGATAATCTATTATTTTTATTTCATTTTTAAGCGTAGAAATCAAATTTTCTTCTGATTCTATTTTGTTTCTTAAATCTTTCTCTTCGTTATTTAATTCAGTTATTCTGTTTTCTAATTTATCTTGAAATTCTGACAATTTATCGCTTATATTTTGAGCTTCTCGCTGAGGACTAATAAAATCCTCAAATTCCTGTTTTATTTCGCTGCGATTTTTATCTAAAAACCTATATGCTTTATTTGTATCGCAGACATGATAGTTATAGAACATCTTATTATTTGCTAACTTATAGATTTCATTTTTCAAGGAATCCGAAACATCTCCTTCAAATTCCATCTTCGTATCAATAAATAAACTGTCCTCTTTCTGTTCACGATAAATAACAACCTTATTACCTTCAACATCTAACGTTAAACTGACCTTTATTTTATCCTCTGCTCTGCTGTTATGATTTTTGATAATTCCCTTTTTATTTTCAGCTCTGTTTTTTTCTGCATTTGTAGTATATCTTCCTGCATAGCTTGACTTTATCCTCGAAATATCACCTGTCAGGCACCACTCTATGGCATCTATCATAGTAGTTTTTCCAAACCCATTAGCGCCGGATAATAAAATGAATTTATTATTACCAAATTCAAATTCTTTATGTCTATATATTCTAAAATTATCTATTATCAATTTAGTTATTAGCATAATTTTTAAACCATCCGTTCAATTTTTCGAGTTCTATATCATCAAAATCACCTTTATCAATCAAATCTAAAATTTCATCATCAATATCAAGGAGTTTTTCAAATTTACGCTCAAGCTGTTCTGTTTTATTATCATTCACTTTGTAAATC
The DNA here is from genome assembly GCA_002381185.1 of Firmicutes bacterium UBA3553. Taxonomy (GTDB): domain Bacteria; phylum Bacillota; class Clostridia; order Tissierellales; family Sedimentibacteraceae; genus Sedimentibacter. Next base: position 51,280 of record DFOA01000028.1, read on the forward strand.
GGTTCAAAATAAAAAGGAAGAATTATGTTGTCGCCCTCTTCTATTTCCCCATCATTATTGCATAGCAAGAATATTTTTTTGCATATATTTATAGATTTTTCTGTTTCATTTCTAAAATCATTATCTTCTTCTCCCGTTTCTTCCGTACATAAAATTATAAGTGATACATTATATTTTAAATATTCCATATCATTTTCAAAAGAGCGTTCAAAATTCACAAACCCCAAAACCTTATTCTCCCACTCTATGCAAATGTCTTTTATTTTGTCTGTTTCATATGAGGTACAATCTAAAACAAGAAACATTTCTCTATTATTTTTATGTAAATAAATTGCCATCAATGGTTCACAATATGAGGGTTTATCATCATATTGAGCTTCCTTCAAAAAAGCGCTTACCCTTTCCCTTTCAGCATCTAAGTCTATTATATCATAATCCTTTTCAAAATATTTACCAACATTCACCTACATTCCCTCCCGTACACAACCGAAACCAAAAAGTTTATCTAAATTATTATCTTTTATAACCATGCACCCTTGTCCACAGTCCAAACACTCCAGGCATTCAATATTAAAATATTTACCTGCTTCAACATGTTTAATGCTGAAGCTGCCGTTTATTTTAACATCTCTAATTTTATTTACATCAATAGAATATTCGTATACTCCTCTTAAATTACCCCTAAAATACCACTTTTTCGGCTTTGTTTTCATTCGAGATATCCTCCCAATACACTTACAAGCCGCTCTGTCTGTTGGACCTGCATCAGTAAAAATCATCGCAGGTCTTGCAACTTCTTTTGGAAATTCTAAAACATAACAATCATCATTTTCTTTTATTATATCTGAAAATTTCTCTATATTTGTATTAAACATCAGTTTCCATACTATCAGCAGAAATGCTGTAATCTTCTCTCTATGTTCAAAATAAATTGTCGATTCATTTCGAATGTTTTTTTTATAATTTTCTAAATTTAAATTTTCATATCTATTCGTACTAATAGAATTTAAAAACTTAAATCTTTTTTCAACATCATTTAAATTATTACATAAAAAATTTTTAGTTGAAAAATAAATTTTCCTGTACTTTTCAACATCTTCAAAATCTTCAATTTCTTCATCCAACTCATTAAAGGTATCATCCACATATCCCGCTATTATGTATTTAATCCTTTCGGAATGTCTACTCTCATCAACATCAATAATACTTTTGACATAATCAATAAACAACGTCTTAGTCATTGCTCTATCTTTGTAATCTTCATTTTCAGGTTTATTATAGTACGATCTTTGTACATATTGTATAGCTATTGCAAAGATTAAATCCTTTACTTTTTCCTCTGAAGTTTCAGGAAACATTATATTTAAAGTATTTTTGTCTTTAATAAGTTCCATGTATACCTTCTCACGAATTTCTTTCTTGGTTTCAGATATATCTTTTCTTTCTTTTAAATCAAATTTGAATTCATTGAGTAAGTCTGTTGAGCCTACTTCATCAATAATATAAGATTCCCGTTTTTTCATATCGTTGATTTTTTTTAATTCTTCAACAATATCATCCTTGTTTAATTTACTTAAATCATTTTCCTTTGTAACAAATTCATTAGTGTTAATCGCATTTATTTTTTGATGTCCCTTAGTAGTATGAAATGTGCAAAATGTACTTATATTTTTTCCATTTTTCTCATAAAGCTTATATTTTAAATATTGATAATATAAGTTTTTATAAATTTCTGAAGTATTTAGCCATGTTTTTGGATAGTGCTTAACTTGATAAATTTCAACTTTACTGTCACTTTCAACAAAAATATCCTCTATCCATTCTGTATAAATTTTACTGTCATTAGAATCAATAATACACTCTATTGCTATCATATCCTGATATAAAAAACCATTTATACTATCGGATGCATCTCTTTTAGTTTCACCTATTCTGAGTAGACCTGCATAATCTTCATACATATTTGCCCTCTATTATTTAAGTTATTATTTTAATATGTAAATCCCCTATACAATCCTAGATTTTTATAATTCCTGTTACTAAATGCTACCACATTATATTACAAAATTCAACTTTATTTTACATATCATGGTAATTACAGAAGGTTATTTTTATTTCATCACAAAATATATAGGGCAAAAATACCTTCTATATAAATAAAAAACGCAAGTTAACTCCATAGGCATCAAATTGCCAAAAGTAATATAACTCACGTTCTTATAATGAAAACAATTCTTGTAAAAAATCCATAATTAATCGTCATAATGACCTTTACATTGAACTATCTCTATCTGTCCGTCCAATACCTTATAGACAAGCCTGTTCACCGCATCAATCCGTCTACTCCAACTGCCTTCATAATTTTTTAACGGCTCAGGCTTACCTACACCTTTAAAGTTGTCGCGTTCAATATCTCTTAATAAGGCATTAATACGTTTTAATGTCTTTTTATCTTGTGCCTGCCAGTACAAATATTCTTCCCATGCGCGTTCAGTAAAAATCAACTTACTCATTTGCCATTTCCTCAAGCTCTTCCATAGTTTTCACTACAGTCTTGCCTTGTCTTAATTGCTCCATGCTTTCATCAATAGCACGAATATTCCTTTCAGAGTAAAAAGGGTCATACGAAACTTCAAAAGGAATTCTTTTTTCTCTAGTCATCTTTTTTGCAAAAATTATGAAGGCTGTTGTCATATTTAAGCCTAATTCCTGACAAGTCTGCTCCATACTCTTTTTCAGTTCTTCATCCATGCGGATATTTACCATAGTTTGTGCCATGTTTATCACCTCTTTCTTTATTAATTATTATATCACCCAGTAGATACACTGTCAATACCTCGTATATATGATGTAAATATGATTATCTAAAATAAGGAACTAACAATAGGTAAAATATCATCTGCCAATATAATAGCATCATCCAAAATTTTTAAATGCATTATACTAATAAATATAGTTTATAATTTTTATTGAAGATATGTTAATATCATCATCAAACATAATCAAATCCGCATCTTTTCCAATTTCTATACTTCCTTTATATTTATCAATTCCAATAGCCTTTGCAGGGCTCAGGCTTGCCATTCGTACTGCTTCATGGATTGGAACATTTAAATATTTAATCATATTATAAACAGCTGTTCTTAAATTTAATGTGGATCCTGCCAGGCTACCGTCTTCTAAACGGGCTGCTCTTTCTTTTACTGTTACTTTCTGACCGCCCAGTTCGTATTCTCCGTCTTCTAAGCCTGCTGCTCTCATGGCATCCGATACAAGGATTATTTTATCCGGTCCTTTCATTTTTAAGGCAATTTGAACTGCGGCATCGTGGAGATGAATTCTGTCATATATTATTTCGCAGAATACTCTTTCATCTGTTAATGAAGCTCCCACTATGCCGGGTTCTCTATGAGTGAAGTCTCTCATACCGTTATAGAGGTGAGTTGCTACCGTTGCTCCATGTTTGATACCGCTTATTGCCTCATCATATGTTGCGTTGCTGTGGGCCATGGCTGTGGTTATGTTATTTTTCTTTAAATAGGAGATAAGTTCTAACGCTCCCTCTTTTTCAGGTGCTATTGATACCATTTTTAATTTATCGCCGGATATATCTATTAATTTTTTTATAAATAACATATCGGGATCTTTAATAAATTCTTCCGGTTGGGCTCCTTTTTTGCTTGCAGAAAAAAACGGTCCTTCCAAATGGACGCCGAGCAATTGCGATGAGTTATCTTTATTTTTGTACTCTGCTATGTTTTTTACGGCATTTATCATACTTTCGTATGACTGGGTCAGTACAGTTCCCAGATATGATGTTACACCGTTTTGTAAATGATATTTTCCAATTTTGTCTATGGCTTCTTCTGTTGCATCCATGAAGTCATAGCCGGAATTGCCGTGGTTGTGGATGTCTATAAAACCCGGTGACAGGAATATGCCCTTGCCGTCTATTATTTGATCGGCAGATTCTGTCTTTAGGTTTTGTTCTAAATCTATGTTTGTGATTTTTCCTTCACTTATTATTACTCCATAGCCGTACAATACTTCGTATGGAGTTATAAGTCTTATATTTTTAAATAGAGTGCTCATTATTGGCCTTCTTGCATATTAAAATTTTCATATATTAAATATTACAAACGCACAGGTTTTTTGCCGCTTCTTTGTCTATTATTATAGTTATGTTGTTATGCAGCTGCAATATAGACGCAGGGAGCTGCGGAGTTATTTTACCCTTTATTGCATTAGCTATTACTTCTTCTTTTGATGCTCCTGATGCAATGAGGACTATTTTTTTAGCCGCCAGTATTGTTTTAATTCCCATGGTTATGGCTGTTTTGGGAACATCCTCCATACGGTCGAAGAATCTTGAGTTTGCTGCTATGGTATTATCCTGCAGTTTCACTTCATGTGTATACGGTTCAAAGTAATCTGCCGGCTCATTAAAGCCTATATGGCCGTTTTTTCCTATTCCAATAAACAGTATATCCATGGAGCCTGCAGCTTTTATTTTATTTTCATAGCTGCTGCATTCCTGCTTTATGTTATTTGTCATGCCATTTGGAATATTTATACTTTCCTGCTTAATATCTATATGTGAAAACAGATGTTCATTCATAAAATAGTAATAACTGTTTTTATTTGCTTTTTCTAATCCTATGTATTCATCAAGATTAAATGTTGTGATATCTTGGAATGATATATTGTTGTTATTAAATTCGTTCACTATTATGCTGTACATACCGAGAGGTGTTCCGCCGGTTGGCAGTCCAATAACTGCATCCGTTTTAGATTTAACGGTATTTAATAAATATTGTGCTGCTAGTTCGCTTACTTCCCGGTAGTTGTTTTTTATTATTACTTCCATTTTCAATTTCAATTCCTTTTTGATAATAGGGCAGGCACAAAGCCCGCCGTTATAGTTACATTTGTTTAAATTCATTTATTGCATCTACTGTATTTTCAAGACAGTTTATGGTACTGTCATATTTAGATGTTGCATAGCACATAAACAAAACGTCTATTATATAGAGCTGGGACATACGTGATGCTGTTGCGGCACTTCTAAATGGCGTCTCAATGCTTGAAGGTGTATAAAGATTATATTTTGATATTTTTCCTAATGATGTCTTGCCGTACTTTGTTATGCCTATTGTATTTACGCCCTTTGAATTTGCCAGTTCAACAAGCTTGATAGTCTCACTTGTTTCACCTGATGAGGATATACCTATTACCACATCATTAGGCTTCATGTTTGCTATCATAGTTGCATTCAGATGAGTGTCCTCGATTGCATAACAGGGTTTATTCACACGTATGAATTTTTGCTGGGCATCTTTTGCTGCTATGAAGGATGCTCCCATGCCGTAAACTAAAATAGTGTCTGCTTTGTCAATTAAATCAACACAGCTTTTGATTGTCTCTTCATTTAAAAACTGCAGCGTTTCGTCTATTGATTTTATTGCATTGTTCCTTAGGCTTTGGGTAATTGATTTTATGGTATCATCTTTTTTGATATCTGAATAGGATGCGTCATGTGATGAATTCAGATCTCCCAAAATCCTCATTTTCAATTCCTGATAGCCGCTTATTTCCAGAGACTTGCACAGCCGTATGACTGCCGAGCTGCTGGTGTCGCTTGCTTCTCCCAGTTCTGACGCTGTCATTGTAACAATCTGACTAGGGTTGTTTAAAATGAAAATTGCTGTTTTCTTTTCTGATTCCGGCAAATCATTCATAACATTTTTAATCATTGCCAGACCACCTGATTTTATTGACATGGTGTCCTCCGGTACGGTTATTTTGCAGCTTCAAGTGCTTTTCTTATATATCCTTTGTTTTCGTCCAATATTCTTTTTGCATCTTCCATATTCAAATCGGAAATTTTCATAAAAATCGCAAGCTTGCAGTTATAGTTTGTTTCCTTCAATACAGCTTTTGCTTCTTCTGCGGAAATTCCTGTCGCTTCCATAACTATGTTTTTGCATCGATCTACAAGCTTATCATTTGAAGCCTTTACATCAACCATTAAATTTTCGTAGACTTTTCCGTACTTAATCATTACCCCGGTTGATATCATGTTAAGCACCAATTTTTGAGAAGTTCCGGCCTTCATGCGTGTAGAGCCTGTTACCGCTTCCGGTCCTGTCACGGGGCAGATGGAAATGTCTGCAATATGATTAAGCTCAGAGTCCGGGTTATTGCTGATTCCTGCCGCTATGGAACCAATACTTTGTGCATATCGCACTGCACCCAGCACGTAGGGTGTCCTGCCGCTTGCTGCTATTCCCACCAGTACATCCTTTCGATTAAAATTAATATTTTTCAGGTCATTTACTCCCAGCTCCGGGTCGTCTTCCGCACCTTCTATTGATTTCACTATTGCTTTTTCTCCGCCTGCTATGAATGCCTGTACCAGTTCCGGGTCTGTGCCGTAGGTTGGAGGGCATTCAGATGCATCTAATATTCCTATTCTTCCGCTGGTTCCGGCACCAATGTATATCAGCCTTCCGCCTTTTTGCAGCTTTTCTACGATTATATCAACTGCGCTGGCAATATTAACTATTTCTTTTTCTACCGCCAGTGCAACTTTTTTATCTTCATCATTTATCATTTGAAGCATTTCTATGGTTGAAACGCTGTCTATGTCCATTGTTGACGGGTTTCTGTGTTCTGTTAATAATTGTCGTGTATTAATTTTTTTCACCTCTTATTTAATAGGGTCTATCCTTAATGAGTTGGTTAATGCAGAAAGGTACGAAACTCTGCTGCATTCATTTTGATGATATTCTTCTCTTCGCTTATTACAGATGTTATTTGTCACTACCTCAGAACAGCATAAGCTGTTCTGCAAGTGACACAATAAATATAATATAAAGGAACAAAGGGGGAATTGTTCCGATATAGCAATCTAATATAGATGACATGCAGCCTGATGCATGTCTCCCATGTTTTTAAGAACTGGTCTTTTTTCTTTGCATACATCCATTGCATTGCTGCATCTTGCATACAGGGCACATCCTTCGGGAGGATTGACAGGGCTCGGTACGTCACCCTTAAGTATTATTCTGTTTTTCTTATTAAGCGGGTCCTTTGAAGGCACAGCAGACAACAACGCCTGTGTGTACGGATGCATTGGGTTTTCGAATATCTCTTCGGTTAATCCTGTTTCAACTATTCTGCCCAGGTACATAACCGCAACGGAATTGCTTATATGTCTCACAACGTTTAAATCGTGTGATATGAATATATATGTCAGTTTTAAATCCTTTTGCAGCTCTATGAGCAGGTTTAAAATCTGTGACTGTATGGAAACATCCAGAGCTGAAACAGGTTCATCCGCCACAACAAATTTAGGCTTGCTTATTATGGCTCTTGCAATGCTTATTCTCTGTCTTTGGCCGCCGCTGAACTGGTGAGGATATCTTTCGAGCTGGTCCTTTGAAATGCCTACCTTGTCTGCTATCCAGAACACCTGGTCATCCAATTCTCCCTGTGCCATTTTGAAATGTGTTTTCAAAGGCTCCTCCAGCAGCTTTTTAACTGTCATACGAGGGTTTAACGAGCTGTATGGGTTTTGGAATATAAGCTGCATGTCTTTCCTCTTTTTTCTCATTTCTTCTCCGGAAAGCTTGAGAACATCCTGGCCGCCAAATGTCACCCTGCCTGCTGTGGGCTCTATGATTCTTAATATGCTTCTGCCGGTGGTTGACTTGCCGCAGCCTGATTCTCCCACAAGGGCGAAGGTCTCCTGTTCATTGACTCTGAAGCTTATATCGTCAACTGCATGGACATATCCTGCTGTCTTTTTGAAAACTCCTTCTTTTACAGGGAAATATGTTTTTAAATTTTCTACTTCTAATAGTACCTTGCTCATTTTTTATCACCACTTTCACTGTAAAGCCAGCATCTGCACTTGTGTCCCTTTTCTATTTCCAGAAGCTCAGGAGCTTTTTGCCTGCATATTTCCTTAGCCATACCGCATCTTTCTTCAAATCTGCAGCCTGTTGGAATATGACCTCCTGCCGGCACCATGCCGGGTATTGTATATAGCGTCTTTCCTTTATCCCCAAGGGAAGTAACAGCTTTTAAAAGGCCTGTAGTGTACGGATGTGCCGTATCATGAAATAATCTTACAACATCTGTTTCTTCAACTATCTGCCCGGCATAAAACACCGCAACCTTTTCACATGTTTCTGCTATGACTCCCAAGTCGTGGGTAATCATGATTATTGATGTATCAAAGGATTCCTTCAATTCATTCATCAAGTCCAGTATCTGGGCCTGAATCGTAACATCCAGAGCTGTCGTAGGTTCATCTGCTATGAGAAGCTTAGGCTTGCATATAAGTGCTATGGCAATCATAATTCGCTGTAGCATACCTCCTGATAGCTGGTGAGGATATTCCGTCAATATTTGCTCTGCTCTCGGTATACCTGCCTTTTTAAGCATTTCCAGAGCCATATCACGCATTTCTTTTCTGTTTAGTCTTGTATGAAATTTTAATGTTTCAATTATTTGCTGTTCTATAGTAAAGATTGGATCCAATGCTGTCATTGGCTCTTGAAATATCATTGATATTTCTTTCCCTCTTAATTTTCTCATTTCTTTTTTAAGCGATAATAAATCCACCTTGCCCGATTCTGAATCAAAAAATATTTCTCCTCCGCTGTTTTTCAGAGGATATGATAAAAGCTGCATTATGGACATTGCCGTGATGCTTTTGCCGCAGCCTGATTCTCCCACAATTCCGTAGCTTTGTTTCTTGCCAACATCAAAGCTTACATTGTCCACCAGCTTTTTTGTACTGTTTTTAGTCATTAAATCTATACTTAAGTTTCTTACTTCCAATATGTTTTCCATGGTCATCTCCTACAACTTTAATTTAGGGTCAAGCACGTCTCTTAAACTGTCTCCCAATATGTTGAAGGACAATATGGTGCAAATTATAAATATCGCAGGGAACACTGCAAGCCATGGAGCTATTTCCATATATTTTCTGCTTTCATTTAACATTGAGCCCCAGGACGGATCCGGCGGCTGAATTCCTAATCCTAAAAAGCTCATGGAAGCTTCAGTCAATATTGCACCTGACAGGGCCAATGTGATTTGAACCGTAAATGGTGCCAATATGTTAGGAATTATATGTTTTAGTATAATTGTGAAAGTCTTTAATCCTATGCTTCTCGCGCTTGTTATATACTCCATTGATTTGACCGAAATAACAGATGCTCTTACTGTCCTTGTGAATACAGGCGTATTTACAATTCCTATGGCAATCATTGTGTTGGTAATGTTTGGTCCCAGTGCAGATACAATGAACAGTGCAAGAAGTATTGACGGGAAAGCAAACAATATGTCCATAAATCGCATTATGAAATTGTCAACCCTTCCTTCAAAGTATCCTGAGGCAACTCCGAATATAAGGCCGAATGTTGCGGCAATACCCACAGATATGATTCCTACTTTGAGTGAAACCCTGGCTCCGTATATTATTCGGCTGAACACATCTCTGCCGAAGTTGTCGGTTCCGAACAGATATTGGCTGCTTGGTCCGTCCAGCTTGTCCTGAGTGAACATCTCAGTTATATCATGAGTTGCTATATAAGGCGCAAGCAAGCTTAATATAATAATCAGCAGCACACCCAGCAGGCCGATTCTTCCCATGGGGTCCCTGAACAGTTCTTTTAATATTCCTATTATTGATTTCATTTGCCACCGCCTACTTGTATGATATACGAGGATCTACATATGTGTAGAGTATATCAACTATTAAGTTAACCATTACATAAACAAATGCAATGAACAATACACATCCCTGCACAACCGGGTAATCCCTTTGATTAATAGCAGTAAGTGTCATCAGCCCTAAGCCCGGTATGGAAAATATCTGTTCTGCCACAACAGCTCCGCCTAACAGCGAACCGATTTGCATACCTATCAATGTTATGATGGGTATCAGTCCGTTTCTTAATGCATGTTGGAAAATTACCACCTTTTCTGAAGCTCCCTTGGCTCTCACAGTCTTGATAAAATCCTGTCTCAGCACCTCAAGCACTGATGAACGGGTCATTCTCATTACTGAACCTGACATGCTTGTACCAAGGATAATGGCAGGAAGAATCATTATCTCCATATTTACTGATGCATTATCAAAAAATCCCACATAACCCACCGGCGGATAATATTTAAATACCAGTGATAAAAGTAATACCAGCAGAGTGGCTGATGCAAAACTGGGAACTGATACGCCCAGCAAAGCCATAACTCTCACAATACCGTCAATCCATGTATTTCTTTTTAATGCCGACAATATTCCCAGAGGTATTCCTATAAGGCAGGATATTACAGCTGCCATGGCTGTGAGTTGTGCAGTTATTTTAAAGCGGTCCATTATTTCGGGGAATATCTCATGGTCCGTCCTGAAGGACCTCCCGAAGTCTCCTTTCAGTACTTTTGAAATCCAGTCCCAATACTGCTTGTACAGCGGCTGATCCAGCCCGAATTTCTTTTCAAGCTGTGCTCTCAGCTCAGGATTTTCTTCTATTCCCAAAAGTCCTGATATAACGTCACCGGGTATTAACTGTAAAACCAGGAAAATACACAGGCTTATTCCTATTAAAACAGGAATCAGTGCCAGCAATCTTCTAATTATATATGACCTCATTTCATCACTTCCTTGAATAATAAAGAGGAATATCAACAGCTGACTGCTGTCAGCTATTGATAACCTTCCTCTTAAATCAAATTATTTTATTACTACGTTGTTGAAGTTTTCAATATCAAATGTTGTGGGAACAAATCCAAGAACATTTTTTCTTGCGAAATAGTATTCCATCGGTGATGCTATGAACAGGTTAGGAACATCGTTAACTATAAGCTTCTGAGCTTCCTTGTATATTGCTTCTCTTTCAGCTTCATCAACTGTAACCTTTCCTTGATTGCACAATTCATCTACTTCAGGATTTGAGTATCCCCAAACATTTGCTGAGCCTGTTGATGAGAAGAAGAAAGCTACTGCTCTGTTAGGGTCAGTTCCTGCACCGTTTCTGCCTACCATCATTTCATGAGTTCTGTTTTTCCATGCATCTACATACTGACCTGACTCAAGGTTTTGTATAGTTGCTTTTATTCCTATCTGCTCTAATTGTTTTTGTAAAACTTCACCTGTTGCATTGATATCATCCAGCAAGCCAACGGCGATTGTTGTTTCAAAGCCATCTGCATAACCTGCTTCTGCCATTAACTGTTTAGCTTTTTCAATATTTTGCTGATATAATTCTTCTGCCTGGAAATCTATTGCCCATCTTCCCATTGCTTCCGGAACAAAGCCTGTTACCTTTGCGTTTCCGTCATATACAAGGTCAATTATTTCCTGTCTGTTGATTGCAAGACTTATGGCTTGTCTCACTCTTACATCTTTGAATTTATCCAGATCCAGGTTGAATCCAACGTAGCTGTAATCATTTGATTGATATTCCAATATGTTGATATCCGCATTTCCTTCAACCAGCGGAATGCTTGATGCAGGAAGTTTTATAACATCAACGCTTCCGGTACGCAGTGCTGCAACTCTTGCTGATTCGTCAGTCATTACATAGTATTCTATGGCATCCAGTCTTGGTTCACCCTCAACAAAATAGTCAGGATTCTTTTCTAATATTACCTTGTTGTCAGGTATCCATTCTTTCAGCATGAAAGGACCTGTTCCGCATGCTTTCTGCATAAGATTGCCGTTTTCTTCAACAACTTCTTTTGGAACTATTGCTCCGTAAAGGCTTGTTAAGTTTGTCATGAAAGGTGCAAATGGTTCTTTCAGTGTGAATTTAACTGTGTAAGTATCTACAACTTCTATAGAATCTATGCTATCATAATATGATTTGCCTATAGCAGCAGTATCTGGGTTTAAGACTCTTTCGAAGCTGTATTTGACATCTTCTGCGGTCATTTCTCTTCCGTTGTGGAATTTAACACCTTCTCTTAATTTAAATATGTAAGTTAAATCATCAGGCTGTTCCCATGATTCGGCAAGTGAAGGTATGAAATTCATTTCTGTATCCACATCTATCAGAGTATCGTAGATTTGTCTGAATATTCTGATTGATGATGTTGAAGATACTGTGTGTGGATCTAAGCCCACAGGTTCTGCATCAGTTCCGTATTTTAAAACTTGAGCGGGAGCCGCTGCCGGTGTTTCTGATGACTGTCCCGGCTGTTCGCCTGATGACGGCTTTTCCTGATTTCCGCCGCATGCTGTTAAGGCAAATGCCATCACAATCATCAACGAAATTAGTGACAATATTTTTTTTGCTTTCATTTTTATTCCTCTCTTTTTATTAAATATTATTAAAAATACAATTATGTATTTCTTTTCTGAAGTCATTTATGTTTTTAGTTTCTCCTCTGGTGTAAAGCCTGTTTGTAAATATGACTGCCGCAATATTTTTTTCCCTGCATATCCAGAGTGAAGTGCCCGTAAAACCTGAGTGTCCGCATCCGTAAGGATAATATTCTGCAATTTGCCATCCGAGGCCTCTTCCTTCTCTTTGTTCTTTCATTGAACGCTTAATCAATTCATTATCGGATATCATATAATAACGGCATAAATCAACGTATGCCTGCACATCTGCAAAAATTCCCGCATGTCCGGCAACCCCTTTGAAGAAATAATATGCATTGCCGTCATTTACTTCTCCCACACATGCTTCATTGTGGCTTCTCCAATTATGAAATTCGATATTTCTTTCTCTGCACATTTCTTCTTCTATTATATTTCCGTAAGAAGTAGGAGCAATATTTGCTCTGCTTGCGGGGCAGTAGCACATGTCTTTTATATTTAAGGGTTCTTTTATGTATTTATCCAGGCTTTCTTCCAGTGTTAGACCTGTTGAGGCTTTAATAACTTCTCCTAAAAGCATAAAGTTTAAATCGCTGTATAAAGTTCCTTTAAACTTTTCGTATTTGCCTATGGCTTTATTCATAACATCAAACACTGTGCCCTCTTCCGAGTAGAAGGGATACCAGTCGATAATCCCGGAATTGTGTGTTAAAAGCTGCTCTATTGTCACATCCCTTAATCTTTCTTTCAATGTTTTGTATTCATTGATTATGGGAAGGTATGTGTTTATTTTACCGTGTAATTCTATCTTGCCCTCGTTGATAAGCATCAATATTTCTGTTGTCGTCACTATCTTGCTTAAGGAAGCCACATCAAATATTGTGCCTGTATTTACATTTCCAAATGCTTTGTTATAATACGTCTTGCTGTCATCAAAGATACGGCACACAGCAGATGGAAAATATCCTTCATCAATATATTTATTAATAATTAAGTCTAATTGCTTTTCCATAATATTTATCCTCTTATTTTTGCGGCAGTGTTATGGCTGTCGGAATGATATAATTATTTGTGGGCAGTGCCAGTTTTCCCATGATTACTCTCCTGTCCGAGCCTGTGGAGTTTGGGATATTGTTTGTTCTGCCGGAAAGGAACTCGTTTCCAAGTATTGCAAAAGCTATGGCTTCCTTAGCATCTCCGGAGAAGTCCAGCTTGCTGACATTCTTGACCTCTGCATCTATATACTGATCCAGCAGTTTCATTATCAGCTGATTATGGGCTCCGCCTCCGCTCACATAAAGCTCGTCTATCTTGCAGTCGTTTAAAACAAATGACTTCAGCTGAAGTTGTATAGATTTTGCGGTATAAGCCGTAACTGTTGCAAGGATATCATGGCTGCTTAATCCTCTTATACGGCCTCGTTCATACAATCCGTTGGCAAATTCTTTTGTGTAATATTCTCTTCCCGTGCTTTTAGGCGGGTTTTTAAACAGATATTTATCATTTAAAATAATTTCATCAAGCCACTGCTCGTCTATTGTTCCCTGTGATGCCAATTTTCCGCCCTCATCATAGGCTTTTTCTCCGTCAGTGATTATTCTTACAATTTCATCTATTAAAACATTGGCCGGTCCCGTATCAAAAGCAAGAACGTCCTCTTCGCTGCCTCCTGCCTTTAAAACAGTTATGTTGGCAATTCCTCCTAAATTTAATAACACCCGTCCTTTTTCTTTGCTTGAAAACAATATGTAATCTACGTAAGGCACAAGCGGCGCCCCCTGTCCCCCGTACGCCATGTCGGAAGGTCTGAAGTCACCTGCGGTTACACATCCTGTCACGGCTGCAATATTTGAAAGCTCTCCTATCTGCAGTGTGCTGTGCTGATCAGGCATGTGATGAATTGTCTGTCCGTGGGAGCTGATAAAATCAACATCCCGGATATTTACACCTGCCTTTTGGCAGACAGCTAAAGCAGCCTGTCCCATTTTATTGCCTAAGTATGTATTCATGTAACATATTTCATCAACAGTTGAAGTTTTTATATGACAAAGCTTAAAAATTCTTTCTTTTTCTTCTTTTGTGTAATCTAGCGTCATAAAATCAATGACATTAATCCTTGTATCTGTATAATTTCCTTCAATTTCAAGCAGGCATGCATCTATGCCATCCAGCGAAGTACCTGACATCAGGCCTATTGCCAGTTTCTTTTTCTTATTAAGAACACTGTTTAAAATATCTAACATTTTATTGCTCCTAAAAAATATGACATTTTATTTCAATAATATGTTATAATATTTGAAATAAAATGTCAATTATAATTTGATTGGACAGTCTTATAATAAATAAGAGACCCAGATTATTCCGAGTCCCTTATTTAATATTTATATTTAATGTCAGCGCACACAGTTGCGGCCGGAAGCTTTTGCTTCATACATCATGCTATCCGCTTTTTGCACCAGTATATCCGCGGTATCGCCATCACTGTAGCCCACGGCTCCAAAGCTGCCGGTGAAGCTGTCTACACCCGGTATATTGATTCTGCTTATACCAACCCTCAATTCTTCCAACAAGACATGAGCTTTGTCTATAGGTGTATCCACCAGCAATATCATAAATTCCTCCCCGCCCCAGCGGGCAAGGCAGTCTATGCTGCGAATCCTGCTTTTAATCATTTCAGCAATGCGTTTTAAAACCAAATCTCCTACATTATGTCCAAAACGGTCATTTATAGTCTTAAACCTGTCAATATCCAGCATTGCAAGAGAAAAAACACGTCCTGTCCTTTTTGCACGTTCAATTTCATCTTGAAGCTTTTCAATAAAATATCTTCTGTTATATGTATTTGTGAGAAAATCAGTCACGCACAGTTTTTCAAGCGCTTCTCTTGCCTTAATCCGTTCGCTTATGTCACGCACAATTCCCACAAAATAATTATCATCATTTATTTTTAATGTTGATATAGAAACTTCAACCTCAAATTCATGTCCAGCCTTATGTCTTGCTTTTACTTCCTTTGTTGTTTCATATTTATTTATTACTATATGTTTATTAAAATTCCTTTTATATTCCTGATAATCCGAATCATTGGTTACAATTAGTCTGTGGAGTTCTTTTCCAAGCATTTCATCTCTGGTATATCCAAAAAGCTGATTAGCTGCCGGATTCCATAGGGTTACTATTCCTCTGTTGTCAATCATAATTATGGCATCTTGAACAGAGTTTATAACAGCATTTAATATTGATTCTTTTTCCTTTATTTCTTCTTTGACAGAATGGAGCTTTAAGGCCATTTCAATTGTTGCAAGCAAAGCCGCATTATCCATTCCCTTTTCTATAAATCCATAGGCATTAACATTTCTTATCTGGTCAATAACTTTATCTGATGCATTAGCTGTAAGAAAAATGATTGGTATTTCCTTATGCTTAATAATAGTACGAGCAGCATCTATTCCATTCATTTTACCTGCCAGCTCAATATCCATGAGAATCAAATCCGGCGGCAGCATGCCTAATGCCTTTTGCACCGCCTCCTCACCGGAAACAACAGTATCAATATCGTATCCGTATTTTTTAAGAAAACCTCCTACAACCATAGCAATAAAGTGACTGTCTTCCACTAACAATATACTTTTACTATTTTGCATACTCTCACCGTTCAAATTTTATTATTTTTATATCAACTTAATTATATAACAAAACATAATAAAATGAAACAAAAAATGGATATCCTTCCCTAAATTTCTATTCTGATAAATCTGGTGATGCTCCATCAGTGCATCAACTTTCTCTTCCTTGATAACCTTACGACTTCCGCTCTGTCCAATGATATAATTCGATTTTCTCTTAAGTCATATTATATCACATCTGCTTAAAATTGGAAAGAATAATGTTTTCCTTACATGTTATTTGTACTATACTTAATTAACAATATAGTGAGGTTAACCCATGATAAAAAGCAAAATAACACCAGAATAAACTATTATCGGATGTATGGGGTTATGATTATTTCGGCGCAGACAGGACCGTTGACACACATATAAAAATGCTCAGAAACAACCTTGGAAAATACAGATACTTAATATCTACCGTAAGAAGTATGGGATATAAATTTGAAGCATAAATGAAATTAACATAAGCGAAAACAAAACGCTGGGTATAACTACACCTCAGCGTTTTGTTTTTGTATTATTCTGCTGTAGAATCCCGCGGTTCAGAAATGTTTTGAAAAAATTCATGTATCTTTCACAATAAGAACACAAAACACAAATATGATATAAATAAAAACTTATGCTAATTGGAGATGATATCTATGAAAATGCGAAAGACCGCTACATTAGTTTCAATAATTTTAATATTTGCCTTGCTGCTGTCGGCATGCAGTACGGCTGCCGTACAAGGCTCGTCAGACGAAACGGGCAACCAGTCCGATTCAGCCAATGATTTGGATACAAATAGTGAACCTGCATATGCGTCCGAAATAGACAAAACATCTATCATGACGATTGAAATTTCTGCAGACCAGGAGAAATGGCAGAACATGCTTGATAATGCTATGGCTGAGGAATACATTTCAGCAAATGTTACGATTAACGGAACAACAATTAATAATGTGGGTATCCGGCCGAAAGGAAATTCAAGCCTCAGTTCAATAGCGCGTGATTCTACAACGGACAGATACAGCTTTAAAATCAAATTCGACGAATATGTGGACGGACAGACATGGCTTGGTCTTGACAAGCTTGTTCTGAACAGCAACTATTCTGATTCAACGTCAATGAAGGAATACCTGAGCTATGATATTATGAGCTATATCGGAGTTGATGCGCCTCTGTTTGCATATTCGGACATTACAGTTAACGGTGAGAGCTGGGGATTCTATCTTGCTGTTGAAGATATTGACAGCGGCTACCTGCAGCGTGCTAAAAATGACGAAGGAGAGCTGTACAAGCCGGAGAGCATGGAAATGGGAGGTAATATGCAAAACAGACCCGATGCACAAAACGGACAAAATATGCAAGACATGCAAAACCCACAGAACATTGCACAGCCTATTGCACCTGAGCAAGAAAATGAAAATGGCTTATCCGGCGAACTAGCTATGCAGCCCCCTCAATTTCCAGCAAAGAGTGATGATGGAAGCTTTGCTCCCGGCGGCAACGGAAAAAATATGCCCGGCGGAGGCAGAGGCGGTATGATGGGTTCAGACAGCGGAGTGGCGCTTATTTATTCTGACGATAACGAATCCAGTTATTCATCAATATTTGACAATGCCGAAACCAAGACGAATGAAGAAGATCACCAGCGTGTAATAGAAGCAATCAAAAACCTCAATGAGGGAACAAACCTTGAGACATATGTTGATGTTGATTCTGTCCTTCGATATCTTGCAGCCCATACTGTTGTGGTCAACCTTGACAGCTATTCAGGTAATATGGGGCACAATTATTACCTGTATGAGAATAACGGGCAAATAAGTGTTCTGCCATGGGATTATAATATGTCATTCGGCGGCTTCCAGTCGAAAAACGCATCAGGTGTTGTAAACTTCCCTATTGATACTCCTGTTTCCGGTGTAAGCATGGAAGATCGTCCACTTATCTCCAAGCTGCTTGAGGTGCCGGAGTATCTGGAAAAATACCATCAGTATATACAGGAAATAATAGACGGATATTTTGCGGACGGTAAGTTTGAACAGAAGGTAGATGAGCTTAATGCTCTGATTTCAGAGCACATTAAAAATGATACGTCTGCTTTTTACACCTATTCTGAATATCAGGCCGCCATAGTCGAGCTTAAGAAGCTTGGCGCACTTCGAGCCGCAAGTGTTCAGGGACAGCTTGACGGAACGGTACCTTCCACCGCCGAAGGTCAGAGCTCAGAACCTGACAAACTGACAGATGCTTCCTCAGTAGACATGTCTGCTCTCGGAAGCAGCGGCATGGGAGGCACACCCGGTGAGGCCCAAAGAGGTACGCCCGGAGGCAGAGGACAGGGAATCCAGCCAGAAGGAAGAAGATAAAAAAGTTTAAATTTCTATGTTTAAAACAAATGCTGTTGGGTATATTATGTATACAACTTAAGTTAGCTAAAGCTTGCAGAACCATAAAATCTATAAGTAATTTGTATAAATTCACTGCAACAATATTGAAAACAGGAGCATTTCTCAATGAAAGCTCAAACTGCAGTTACAGAATGGTCAAATGAAGAATATAGACTTGCAGGCCACAGTTGAACAGTTGATTCATAAAGTAAGAAAGAGGTGATTCCAACAGGATTTGAACTAGAAAACCCAAATAAATAGCACCCGATTTTCGAATTGAAAAGAAAATCGGGTGCTGTTTATTTTATGTAATTTTTATTATGAAACTTTACTTTTAAGAACAGCTATATTATAGCAATTGTCTGCAGTCACTCTCTTGATTTCCTGAATTTCTTTTGAAATTCTTTTTTCTAATTCCCTTATAACCTTAAGATAATCTGTGCCTCGAAAATTATCCCAAGTCAACATTTCTTTAAAATCTCTTTTAAAATTATCAAGTTTTTCATCAAATTTTTTATCTTGCTCGCCCAGCTTTAAATCAATCAGGTCAGATATGGCTTGTAAATCTTCTTTAGTTAAGCTCATCATATAACCTCTTTTCTTTATTTTTAGTTATTATATCAATTTGTCGCGCATTGTTACAAGTTAAATTTTATTAATATATAAATCGTAAGATAATTGGCTCTACAATATTCTTAACAACTTTTTTACAAATATAAAATTCTCTTATTGAACTTGTCAAAAAGTTGTGTTATATTAATGAAGTATTTATTTAATATACATGTGTTTCTAAAACGAAAACAACTCAAGGAGATTTAGTATGGAATCAGTCAAGTTAGGCATATTAGGAATGGGTACGGTAGCTTCAGGCCTTATAAATATTATTGGACTTAATAATCACAAAATAACGGAGATCCTAAATAAAAATATAGCTGTCAGCAAAGTCCTGGTAAAAGACATCAATAAAGCAAGGAATATAAATCTGCCTCAGGATGTATACACTGCAGATGCGTATGAGGTAATTAATAATAAGGATGTACAGATTCTTGTTGAATTAATTGGAGGAATAAATCCTGCCTATGAATACATAAAGGCAGCACTTAATAACAAAAAACATGTTGTCACTGCAAACAAAGCTCTTATTGCAACTCACGGCGAGGAACTGGAAGAAATTGCAGCTGAAAACGGAGTAAAGTTAATGTATGAAGCGAGCGTAGCCGGTGGAATACCAATCATCAAAGCTATATCTGAAAATCTTGCTGCAAATGAATTTGAGAAAATTATCGGAATTATAAACGGAACCACCAATTACATTTTAACTCAAATGGCAGAAAACGGATTAGAATATGAACAAGCTGTAAAGCAGGCACAGCAGCTTGGCTTTGCTGAAGCTGATCCTTCTTCTGATGTTGAAGGTGATGATGCAGCATATAAAATATCAATATTATCTACAATCGCATTTGGACAAAGAATTAATATAGAGGATATTCCAAAGGAAGGTATTACAAAAATATCTAAAGAAGATATAAATTATGCCAAAGAGCTGGGATACAGCATCAAACTCCTTGCTTCTGCCGTAAAAAATAATGATGAAATTGAACTTAGGGTTCATCCTGCTTTCGTTCCTAAGGAACACCCTTTGTCAAATGTTAAGAATGAATTCAATGCAATATTTTTAAAAGGAAATGCAGTTGGCGAATTAATGTTTTACGGAAAAGGCGCAGGCTCACTTCCAACAGGGAGCGCCGTCCTTGGAGACATAATGTCAATTGTCAACAGCAGCTACGCAGATAACAACGAAGTTAAAAAAGATGCAAAATATAAAATCGTTAATAATGCCTGCAAACCATACTACATCAGGTTTGAGGTAATTGATAAACCAGGCGTATTGGGGAAAATCGCAAATATTTTCGGAGCAAACAACATTAGCCTTGCTTCCGTGATGCAAAGGCAAAAAAACGGCAATAATACAGCGCCGTTAGTTTTCATAACTCATGAAGTTGGACGTAAAAACATAGATGCAGCCCTGGAAGAAATAAATAAATTTGAGTTTGTTACTAAGACCGCCAGCATAATAATGGTTGAAAGCCTCAAATAACTTTTTGGGAGGGCTGCTCCTCCCCTACTTCTTAAATGAACTGATTGAACGGCAGAATATTTCTGCCATTATTTCATTTCCTCGCTCGTTGAAATGAAGACCATCGACATATAAGTCCTCTGCTTCTGTTCCTGTTTCTTTTTCAAATTCTGAATAGAAGTCAATATATTTAATATTGAAAGTTTTGCAAAACTCAATAACCCAATGGTGATATTTTTCAACCTCTTCCGCAACCCTATTGAAATCTGAAAATTCTGCCCAATCCTGCTTGACATTTTCCGGATTTATCTTTACGGGAATTCCTATAATAGGGTCTATATACTTGGCTATTGCCTGATGGGTCATTGCCATAATATTTGATTTTACTGTTCCTAAATCAGCTCCAACAATCAAGTCATTAACTCCCCCCATAATGAAAACCGCTTCAGGGCTTTTATCACACGCTGTGTGTAATCTGCTCAGCATTCCGCCTGATGTATCTCCGCTTATTCCTTCATTTATTATTTCAATTCCTAATTTATCCTGTGCAAGTTTAGTCCAGACTTTAGATCTTCTCACTCCGAATCCATACGTTAAGCTATCACCTAAACAAACTATTTTCATTTTACTATTCCTTTCATTATCCTATTTACAATGTTTTCATTAGATTATCACAACACTTATGCACTGTAAAGGCGAAAATTGGAGATTAAATTCTTTACAGGCTTTTTTCTCTTAATGCCTTTATTGACCGCTCCAATGCTTCGGCAGTTTTCACCTCAACTAGTGCCCTAATCTTTTTCTGTTCTGCAAATGAAAGCAATTCTGCTATATTTAATTCACCTTCAAACAGCACCTGGTGATCCTTCTTTCCTATGGCATCATGAAGATGCATGTGGGCAATTTCATTTTCATGCATCATTAAATATTGTTTATCTGTAAAACCGCTCACAGCGTCATGCCCCGTGTCCCACGTAAGTTTTACATTTGGATATAAAATAGACTTATCAAGAGCTTTTTGAATGTAAGGCTTGCCGAAGTTGCTGCTGTTTTCAATTGCCAATTTTACCCCGCTTTTTAATGCTTTTTTTGAAAGCTCTGAAATTGAATTCACAAAATTATTTTGAAATTCCTCTGAATACTGTTCATAGATATATACCTTTTTATCCGGCAATGTCATCTTAGTACCCTCGATTATATGCATATTTAACAGCTTAACTCCTGATTCCTCTGCCCAGTCAATCGTATTTGAAAATAATTCGACATATCCCTTTCTCACGCTGTCATAAAATGTTCCCAAATCGGCATCATCAGGCATATGCATTGTAAATTCAATATTTGTGTCATTTTTAATTTTAATAAGTTCTTCCGGCTCTATGTTTTCTATAAAATTATACGGCAGATTCATATTGAGTTCTATGAAGTCCAATTTTAACTTTAAACATAGCTCCACCAATTCATTTAATGTGTTGTATTCCACCAATGCAGGCATCCCTATTTTCATAATTCACCCCTTGATAATATTTTGAAATAATAAGCTGAACATCATTTACGGTATTAACAGCTTCAGCTCTTCCTCAGTCAAATGCCTGTATTCACCAAGTTTCAGCTTTTCGTCAAGCTTAATCAGCCCCATGGAAAGTCTTTTAAGATATATCACTTCGTTGTTTACAGCATTGAACATTCTTTTGACCTGATGGAATTTTCCTTCTTTAATTGTAACATAGCATGAAGAAGGATAGCCGGATTCAATTATTTCCAAACCGGCAGGCAGAGTTTTATAATTTTCATTTGTTAATAAAACACCTTCAGCAAATGCTTTTACATCTTCCTCCGTAACTTCTTCCTCTACTTCTGCATAGTAGGTCTTATCCACGTGTTTTTTTGGGGAAAGCAAATCATGAGCCAGCTGTCCATCATTAGTGAGCAGGAGCAGCCCCTCCGTATCCTTGTCAAGTCTGCCCACCGGAAACGGATTATAAAATTTATCTTCATCCTTTAACAAATCAATGACGGTTCTGTCATAATTGTCCTCTGTGGCAGAAACCACTCCTTTGGGTTTGTTCATCATCAAATATATGTACTTGACGTATTTGACCGTTTCCCCTTTGTATCTTATCTCATCCTTATCTGTGTCAATAATTCTTGAGCTGTCTTTTTCGATAATATCATTTATTTTTATGTGGCCTTGCTTTGCATCCTGCTTTATTTCTTTTCTTGAACCAAGTCCAATATTAGACAGCATTTTATCAATTCGAAGTTTCATATTTACCTCTGTTAGTTTTCTTTTATTGTATTATAACATTATGGAAGGATGTGTCAATGTTGTTTATTGACAAAGACAAGCCTTCATTATATGATTTTATAAGGCGAAAAATTTAATTAAGAGAGGTTACTTATGATTGAAACAATTATTAAAGGCTTTACTGTAGGCATTGCATATGTTGCTCCCATCGGGATGCAGAATATGTATGTAATTAACACGGCAATGACTCAAACAAAATCAAAGTTGTATCTGGTTGCGCTTATAACAGTCTTCTTTGATATTTCCCTGGCTCTTGCCTGCTTTTTTGGAATGGGCGCATTAATAGAAGCAGTTCCTGTTGTAAAAATTCTGTTTTTAGGCCTTGGTTCCCTTGCAATTATTTGGATTGGAATAGGGCTCATACGCTCCACCCCAAAACTTAACAACTCCATAGATACCAAAAAAACACTGCTGCAGGTTGCACTGTCATGTTTTTTGGTAACATGGGCAAATCCTCAGGCATTGATTGACGGGACAATGCTTTTCGGGGGCTTCAGGGCTTCTCTGCCGGCAGACATGGCTAAATATTTCATAATCGGATCCTCATTGGCATCGGCAGTATGGTTTTTATCCCTTGGAACAATAGTGAGCGTATTTAAAAAAGCTTTCAATGAAAAAGCTTTGAAAGTAATAAATATAATATGTGGAATTGTCATAATTTATTACGGAATCAAGCTTGGAATCAGCTTTTTTCAGGCAATATAAACAACTAAGACTCAGAGGGGACAGTTCTTTAGCCGTCCCCTCTGAGTCTTTATAATCGGTCGCTTCCCATAGGAATAAAATTATTGCCGTCTCTGAACTTCTTCAGTCTTTCAACCAGCATATCTTTGTCTCTGTTAAGTACTCCTGCCTGATTTACATAGTTGGAAACATGATTAGCTCTGAATACGCAGTCTTTAAGCTCCATATTTTCAAGCATCATTATATTTTCATCCAGAACCTGCATAGGTGTCAGCATATGAAACTTACCCTGCCGTATATCATCGGCAAGCTCTGATTCTTCTTCAACCACTAATCTAAGCAGTGAAAAATAGTTAGGATTTATGGAGGATATCACCTTGGCAGATTCAAGCGCATGTTCTTCCATGTAATCGATTCCTCCAAGGCCTGAAATAATCATGCAGGAAAATTTAAACCCTGCTTTGACAGCCTTTTGTCCGGCTTCAATCATCTGCTGCTGATTGACTCCCTTTTGCATCATAGCCAATACTTTGTCAGAACCGCTTTCCACTCCCATGTACAATAGTTCAAGGCCGGATTCTCGAATTAATTTTAATTCTTCGTCTGTTTTTCTGATTATATCCAAGGGTCCTGAATACGAACTTATTCTTTTAGCCGTTGGAAACTCGTTTTTAATATAATCTAACAGCTCAACAAGCTTTTCTGTTTTTAGGCACAAGACATTTCCGTCTGCAAGGAATATTCTTTCGGGGTCCTGATAATATGTCTTAAGCCACACTATGTGTTCTTTTAATTCTTCTCTTGATTTTAATCTGAACTGCTTGCACTTATACATGTAGCAAAATCTGCATTTATTGTGTGAACAGCCTTCTGTCACTTGCACTATAAGGCTTCTTGCCTCGCTTGGAGGTCTGTATAACGGCATTGAATACATAGTTACTCCTTATTTTTCGAATCTTATATTAGCCCCGATATTTTGAAGCTTTTCTATTATGTTCGCGTATCCTCTTTTTATATGATAGACTTCAGTTATTTCAGTTTCTCCGTCAGCCAGCATCCCAGCCAATATCAATGCTGCGCCTGCTCTCAGGTCGGTCGCCCGCACCTTTGCCCCGCTTAATTTATTGCTGCCTTTTAAAATCGCGCTGCTGCCTTCTATTCTTATGTTAACTCCCATTCTTGAAAGTTCATTTGCGTGCATGAATCTGTTTTCAAAAATCGTTTCATGTATAATGCTTGTACCATCAGCTACCGACAGCATAGCCATGAATTGAGCCTGCATGTCAGTTGGGAATCCGGGATATGGCAGAGTTTTAATGTCAACAGGCTTTAACTGTCCATCAGACACTACTCTTATTTTATCATCAAATTCTTCAACTCTGGCTCCTGCTTCTCTAAGCTTTGCAATAACAGGCTGAAGATGACTTGATACCACATTTTCCACTGTTACGTCTCCGCCTGTTGCCGCTGCGGCAACCATGTATGTTCCTGCCTCTATTCTGTCAGGTATTACTGTATGTTCTGTTTTATGGAGCCTTTTAACTCCTTTAATTCGTATGGTCTTTGTTCCGGCACCGATTATATTTCCTCCCATACTATTTATAAAATTAGCCAAATCAACTATTTCAGGTTCTTCTGCCGCATTTTCCAAAATTGTTTCGCCCTCAGCCAGAGCTGCTGCCATTATTATATTTTCAGTTGCTCCGACACTTGGAAAATCTAAGTACACGTCATTTCCCACCAGCTTTTCAGTCGTTGCATGAACGTATCCGTTTTCTGATTTAATTTCAGACCCGAGATATTTAAATCCCTTTAAATGCAGGTCTATAGGTCTTGTTCCGATGGCACATCCTCCGGGCATATATACCTTTGCATTCTGACATCTTGCCAGAAGAGGACCCATCACAAGAAAAGATGCTCTCATTTTACTTATTAATTCATATGGCGCTTCACATGTTTTTATATTTACCGCTGAAATTTTCAGTGTGTTTGCTTCCGGTTTTTCTACTTTCGCTCCAAGTTCCTCAAGAAGCTTGCACATTATACATACATCCTGCAAATTCGGTATATCATGAATTATGCATTCTTCTTCTGATAAAAGAGTGGCAGCCAAAATCGGAAGAATTGAATTTTTAGACCCATCAACTCTTATATTTCCATTAAGGCCTGTGCTTTTTCCAACTAATATTTTTTCCATTTTTCTCCTTGCAAACCGAATAATGTATTGTAAATTAATTATTTTTCAATAATTAATAAAGTAATCAAATTGCTTCGTACATAATAACATTATTTATATAATATTTCAATTATAAATTTTTCAACTTTTTATTAAGAAAAAGGAAAGATTATATGAAGAATTAAAAATAGAAATAAAAAAAGAAAAAAGCGTATGATTAAAATAAAGGGGGACGTTATATTTAAAAGTTACACGCTCTTTTCTTTTTTATATTATTAGCAGGATTTATTTTATTATTCATAAAATTCTAAAAAATTTAATCATCGTTCATGAAATTATTTTCCATACTTAGTAAGTCTTATTTCAGCCTTGAACAAATCGCCGTCAATATTGATGCTCAATAATCCTTCCTGGATTTCCATCAGGCTTCTGGCAATTGCCAGTCCAAGTCCGTTTCCTTCGGAGCTCCTTGATTCGTCACCCCTCTTGAATCTTTCCATAAGCTCCTCAACTGGAATGTTAAGCTCGTAAGCAGAAATATTTTTAAAACTTACAAACACTTCTTTTTCATTTTCAGATATGTCTATATATACTCTGGATTCTTTTAAAGCATATTTAAAAATATTCGACAGCAGATTTTCCATTACACGGCTTAAAAGCCTTCCATCTGCTTTTGCAAATATTCTGTCCCTTTCTGATATTACTTTAAAAACTAATTTTGATTCATGAATTTTTTCATCCAACTCACCTAAAATCTGAGAAATCAAAGCATTGACATTTACTTTTTCAAAATTAGGATCAATGCTGCCGCTTGTTGCTTTTGCAGCTTCAAACAAATCCTCCGTAAGTGTCTTCAGCCTGTTGGATTTTCTGTCAAGCACATCAAGATACTTCGGAGCATTTGGAGAGTTGAGTCCTTCCCTTTTAAGCAAATCCACGTATGAAATAATTGAAGTAAGCGGGGTCTTAATATCATGAGATACATTGGTTATTAATTCGGTTTTTAATCTTTCGCTTTTAACCTCACTTTGTACGGCTATTTTCAAACCGCTCGTCATCGCATTTATATCTTCTGCCAGCTGTCTGAATTCACCGGCTCCCTCTAAATTAATTTTACAGTCATAATCACCTGTCTTGGCTACCTTAAGCCCTTCTTGTATTGTTTGGAACTTTCTTACTTTTATGTAGACATAATAAGCGGCTGAAGCTGTTAAAGGAATTATCATCAGTGGTACTTTGGAACAGTAAAATGAAATCCCGATTAAAATGATTACTGCCGATACGGCTTTAACCATCAGCGGTCCTCCGGCTGCAATTTTAACCAATGCTTTGGCCGTATTTGACAAAACGAAACATGTCATTGAATGCTTTATTAATGTTCCGTTTTTTATATGCCTCACTATTGAGTAAAACAATGATTGGAAAGCTGCCACCAATACAGCAGCAGATGAAAGCATTACAAACCTCATTAAATTTTCACTGGTATACCGGATGTTTAATATATTGAAAAACTGAGTTATGCATAGGGCGACAATTCCTATAATCAAGATCAGGCTGAAATCAGAGTAGAGGCGGTCAAAAGCCGACATGTGCACATCATCATCTCCTGTTATTCTTCCTGTTACGGCTGCAAGGTAAATAAAAAGCGTAATTATCAGTGCCACACAAAGTATGATAACACTTGAGTTTTTAATCAAAGTATCCCTGTCGGAGTTCCACTTTTCAGCCCTTGATAAAAGGCCCTCCTCCGTAATTGCAGCATAAATTGCCATCTTCTGCCTTCCGTCTTCTATATCCTCAAATGTGTCAAGCAACGATGCGGAGTAGCTGTTGTACCCGTTTTCAGGATACAATACCAGACCTTTTTTATCGATCAATATGTAGACATTTTGAATTTTATAATAATGGCTGTTTGAATTATTTGTGTTTGTTACCTCGTTCTTTCCGTCAGTAGCATAATAAATCAAACCGCCGGGCTCGTTTAAGTCATTAATGACCTGTTCAAAGTTGCCTAAGTCCGTCTTCATTATTATATTTTTAATTTCTTCGATTTCTTTGTTTTTTTCAGTCCAAAAAAGGTCTCTTGCTTCATCATTGTCCGTCAAACCCTTTTCAGCAATATAATTATTATACAGATTTGTAAGCTGCCAGCTGTCTTCTATGTCTAAATTCTTTACTGTGCCTCCGTTTAATATGTAGCTCTCGCTTTTGTAAACCTTGAGTACATATTCAAGTCGGCTTGCAGCATAGCGAAGCTCATTGCTTATTGTGTTGCTTTTCATATAGCTTTTAACCGTAATGCTCTCATAATTAGCCACATTCAAATAGATATTAAGTGCTGATGATGCACCTATCAAAAAGAATATTATCAGCAATATGAAAGCTGAAACCTTAGTTACAATTTTTCTGCTATATGTCTTCCACTTTGTAACCAACACCCCACACCACCTTCAGGTATCTCGGATTCTTAGGATCTATCTCTATTTTTTCTCTTATTCTTCTAATGTGTACCGCCACCGTGTTTTCAGGGTTAAATGACGGCTCATTCCACACTGCCTCATAAATATCGTCTATTGAAAATACTCTTCCTTTGTTTTTAGTTAAAAACAGTAAAATTTTATATTCTACAGGAGTCAACTTTACGATTTCTCCGTCAACCGCAATTTCTTTTCTCTCATCATCTATTACAAGGTTCCCTGTTTTATAAAAATTATTTTTCTCGCTGCCTGCAGCTCCGCCTAATGATGTGTATCTTCTTAGCTGAGATTTTACTCTCGCAATAAGCTCTAATGGATTAAACGGCTTAGTAATATAATCATCCGCTCCCATGTTTAGCCCGAGGATTATATCTGTTTCTTCGGATTTAGCAGATAACATAATAACAGGAATATTTTTTATTTCCCTGATTTTTGTGGTTGCTTTAATGCCATCCATTTCAGGCATCATTATATCCATAATTATTAAATGAACCTCGTTGCTTTCTACTGTTTCAATAGCCTGCATACCCGAATAGCATTTTAATATATTATATCCTTCATTTTTTAAATATACTTCGACTGCTTCGACAATTTCTCTATCATCATCGCATACTAATATGTTCATAATGACCTCCTTAATAATAATTCATTATAACAAAATTATATAAAAACAACAATAAAAAATATAGCGGGCTGAAAACCCGCATATTAATATTTTCTTACTCTGCCAATTCTACCCTTAATGCATTTATCTGAGCAGGATAGCTCTCCATAATTGCACCATCATATGTGATTTTCACCTTGCTGCCTACAGAAAATACAGATAAATCTTCCAAGACTGCACTGTCCTTGGGAACTCTAACCACAATTTTATCACTTGACCTTAATTCATCCTCACCTTCATCCGGCTTAACTAACAAAGATGTTGCATTGTTTTCCAACACTGTTGCTGTAAATGAACGAGGTTCTTCTTCTGTGTTATTTCCGATTGCAAGTCTGGTTATCATTATTGCAGTTAAGGCAATAAGAAGTATAATAATTATCCAGATAACTGATTTTTTGCTCATACGATTACCTCCTTTTCTGCTTAGACGTGCTATGAGGGAAAAAAGTTCCCATATTTATATGGGCGGGTACAAGACCCGCCCATAAGTTTATTTATTTAAAGTTTTGAAGACCTCTTTTCACCGATTCTATTACGTCCGGCTCCAAATCCAATCTGTAATTTCTTGAAACTGTTTTTTCCGGCTTTGACATGTCATAGTCCTGGCCATTCCATAAAACGGCAAGCTTAATCCTGTCATAGAAGGATATTCTATTAAACATGTCATCAAACCATTGACTTTTGTTGCCTCCTTGGGATGCTCCGCTGAATTCCGTTATCATCATAGGGTGTTTGAAGTGTCTAACATAATCATAATAGAAATGATCATATGCCTCAGAAAAGCTTCTCCATGTTTCACCTTGGTAGTAATTGCCGGTATTGTAAGAAGTAAGGCCTACAACATCTACGTATTCATTCCCCGGGTAATAATTCAAATAGTGGTTATACGCAAAGTTAGGGAATGACTTTTCGTTTGGATTCCATACAAAAATCAGATTATCTACTCCATGCTCCTTAAATTTGTCGTATATATACCTCCAGCATTCAATGAATAAATCTGTATCCTTCCCAACCTTATGAGCCGAATACCAGACCCATTCACCGTTCATTTCATTGTTTAATCTGAAAAGAACAGGATAATCATATTCATTGAAGCTTTCCGCCAGTTTATCTAAATAATCATCATATTTTCCTTCAAGAATTTCCAGCGTAATATCCTTTTCTGTTCCGTCAATTATGTCCGTAGTGTACAATCCATATTCGACAACCTTTCCATCTGCCTTTGCTTTGTTCATCAGTTCTGTTTTGTACGGCAGCTGAAATGAATTGTATAACAGCACAACCGGAAATTCATAATTAAACGTGTCTTCAAGCTGCTTAAGCTTGGAATCATAATGGGGATATGTCGGTTCAAAAATCCCGAAGTCCAATTTTTCATTGTTTCCAAAATATTTATCATAAAATAACTTAGTTTGTTCATCAAATGCTTTGCTTACTGGTTCAAACACCGCATCGGCTTTCGGTGTTTCTGTTTTATTAATTAATTTGAAGCTTGGCATTATTTTTTCTATATATATGGGCTCTGATGATTTCATAAACACAGTTATTAATTCCTTATAAGTCCTGGTAAATGTAATCATGGCATAATAGTTGCGGTCAGGCGCAGCCCCTTCAATTTTATCCCTTTCATAAAGTACTATATGTCCGTTTAATCCGTTGAAGTTATAGTCGTATTCACGTGTTATACTGAATGCGGGATTATTTAATATCCCCCTGTTTCCGTAGCTTAAATATGTAGTTCTGTTGTTTAAATCATTATAGAAATTATCGTATAAAACATCAACAACCAAATCTTCTGATTCAAATCTGCTTTTAACGCTTACAATATCCTCGTTCAGCTTTAAACTATTTAAAAGAACTATTTCATAACCGTAGAAATTGTTTGTATATTTGCTATAAGTTTCCGAATATCTGGTCAACTCCGTGTTATGAACTTCATCGGCAAATGCTGCGTTAACAGAAAGAGTGAAAATCAAAACAGTAATTATTGCAAGTATTTTTTTTATATTCATGTATACTCTCCTGGTATTATTGTATTGGGCCGGAAAAATACCCGTTTATTGCTTCGGCTGAACACAAGGTCCGACCTTTCAACATTAATTTTATCAGACACAGCAACAAGTGTCAAATGATTTACCGCAGTCACAGCGATGAGGAGTAAACTT
>DFOA01000044.1 GCA_002381185.1 Firmicutes bacterium UBA3553
GCTTACTGTAGAGTTAGTACCACCTTAGAACAACAGGAAGGCAGTTATGAGGCTCAAATATCCTACTACACAGAGAAAATTAAAAGCAATCCTAATTGGAAGAGTGCAGGGATTTATGCAGATGATGGAAAATCAGCCACGAATACAAAAAAGAGAGATGATTTTAATGCTATGATTGATGACTGTATGGCTGGAAAAATAGACATGGTCATAACAAAATCAGTCAGCAGATTTGCAAGAAATACAGTAGACTCGCTCCAAACCATAAGAAAACTTAAAGAAAAGAATATCGCCATATTTTTTGAAAAAGAGGGTGTTAACACCTTAGAGAGTACAGGGGAACTACTGATTACTATCTTAAGCAGTCAAGCACAGGAAGAAAGCAGAAACCTAAGTGAAAATACAAAGTGGGGAATCGTAAGAAAATATGAAAATGGAATTATCTCGGTCAATCATAAGAAATTTATGGGATACACCAAAGATAAAAAAACTGGTGAACTGGTCATAGTACCTGAGCAAGCAGAAAAAGTGAGACGAATTTTTAGAATGTACTTAGAAGGAAGTAGTATAGGAGAGATTATAAAAGCTCTAGAGGCAGATAAAATCAAAACAGTCACAGGAAAGGAAACGTGGCATCCTGGTGTAATAGAAAAAATGTTAGTCAATGAAAAATATATGGGAGATGCTCTAATGCAGAAGACCTATACCGTAGACTTCCTGACAAAGAAACGAGTGAAAAATAACGGAATTGTGCCCCAATACTATATCGAAGATAATCATGAGGCCATTATACCAAAGGAATTGTTTTATAAAGTACAGGAAGAAAAGGCTAGGAGAGCCAGTCTGAATAAAGCGGCAGTTACAAGAAAGGCAAATAAGCTAAAAAAGGAAAAGAGCAAATTTAGCTCTAAATACGCACTAACAGAAATCTTAGTATGTGCCGAATGTGGACATCCATACCGCAGACAGACGTGGTCAAAATATGGACAAAAAAGTGCAGTGTGGCGATGTGAAAACAGGCTAAAGAATGGTGCAAAGGCATCTTGTAAGCACTCACCTACCTTAAAAGAAGAACCACTACATAATGCTATTATGACAGCCATTAATAATGTAGTAGAAAACAATGGAGATTTTATAGGAGCTTTCAGAGAAAATGTCATCAGAGTCATCGGAGGATACTCCACAAAAGACATCCCTACGGAATATGATGAGCAGATCGAGTCCCTGCAAAAGGAGATACTCGCCCTAATCGAAGAAAACGCAAGAAAAGGAGCTGTAGCAGAAGATTTTGATAATGAGTACAAAAGGGTATCTGAAGAGATAAATGAGCTTAAACAGGCGAAATTAAAGCATGTAAGGGAGAAGAAACAGGCAGAAAACTATAAACAGAAACTAACGGAAATGAACACTACCCTAAAGACTGTAAGACCACAGGTAAGAGAGTTTGATGAAGACTTAGTCAGAAGATTAATAAACACCATCAAAGTGAGTAAGGGAGAGAGACTGGAGATACAGTTTGAATCAGGCATAGTGATGGAGCAGATGGTAGATTACTATGATTAAAAATAACAGGAGCAGTAGCTAGGATACATAAAGGGGTTACTGCTCTGATAATAACAAGAATCTGTTAAGACTAAAATCCTCATAAAAGCTGAGGGTTTTATTGTTGGCAGATAGTGATGGAAGTTGAGATTTATATTACGTTAATTGGCTGGTGTCAAAATTTACAATATTATGCACAATTATCTTGTAAAAAAGCTCTCTTAGAGATACAATTATTATAACAATGTTGTTTATATGATTGTTCTCATTGGGAGGAATAAAAGTGTTAAATGCAAATGAATTGTTGGAAATTGCAAAGGAAGAACTAAAAAACTTAAATTCTGAAGAAATATTTTTAGTACGTGATTTATTCAAAGGTTATGAGTGGAATAGAATATCTAGGAGTAACCGATTGTTGCTTGGCACCTTATTCATCAATCATATTAAATCAACTGATATAGGAATCGTTCCGATTGAAAAGACATCATCAGGACAGCAGAGATATAGGAAGGAAAGTCATTAGTTTGCAAACCGTGAGGAGGGGTGCTTTTGTCATTAGTATGCAGTATTTTAGGTCATAAGTGGAGGGATGGTGTTTGTACTCGCTGTAGTAAAAAGCTCCCTGAACACGATGTAAAAGTGAATGATAAAGTGAAAGTAATCAATGAAGAAAAAATACCAGAGGAAATCCTACCTACTGGTAGAACATTTGCGGCACAGGTAGAACACGATCTTCAAAAGGTTATAGCAGAACAAAAAAGTAGTATAAATCCAAAGTTCCATAGAACGGAGAAGGAAGAAGATTTATCATTTAATTTCTCGCAAAAATGGGAAACTGCTATCTCAAAATATGAAGATGCAATTTATAATGAAGCAGCTAAAGTAGGAACACTAGATACCGTCGATGAGAATATTGAGCAGTGCCATATAGCAATTGATGCCTTTGAATCATTTAGGGATTACTGCTATAAAAAAAGCAAAGGTGGGAAAATCTACTTTGAAGATATGTGGGAATACTGCCATAACTCTAAGAATCCATGTTTCAGTTACATTCAAGGTACTAAAGATTATCTCAATGAACTGACTGAAAACTATGAATCTTATAAAGTTCGATTCGAGAAAGAAAGTCAGATTGATATGATTCTACTAAAAATTATTAATAACGAAAATGGGATTTTGCAACGAAAGATATACGCACTCATACCAGAAGTTCCACAGGCAAGGATACGAAAGGCTATTGATGAACTTGTCAAATTAGGAAAGATTACAAAGGAGAAGAAGGGCAGTAGCTACTCATTGTGGCTTTCAGAGGGTGGTTTAAGTGATTGGTAAAATCAGTGATTTACATATAAAAACTCTTAAGGAGCAATTCAAACAATTTCTCAATGATAATTACAGTCATTTAAAAGATAAAGGTGTTATTTTTAGTGATGCCTTTTATCCTTATCGACATGATATAGGAATTGAATTTTGGGATGTGTTTATTGATGAAGAATCATTAAGAAAGGCTCGACAGTTATTAGAAATTAGGTTTATAAACGAAAAGTCTCATAAAGACCCTAAAAGAAATTCCTATGGCTATATGCGTACCTTTAAGATATTTAAGAGTTTTCTTGATAACACCTATGGAGGTGTGGCAGAATACGTAGAGCATGCTTTAACGAATAAGCAAAAAGAACCTGAATATATTGCCATTAAAAGAGAACCTGCAATTAAGAGAAAAAAGAAAGAAGCAAGATCAGATGTTCCAAGGCCATGTTGTGATGAGGTTTCTAAATATCTATTATCGTGGGATCAATTGGAGAACTATGCATTACAAGAAAGTGCATTAGATAAGCTGTTTTATAGGACTTATCCTCTTAACAATGATATTGACGATGTTCTCATAAAGGTATCATCTTTAAATGACTTCTATAGTACGAATATTTTTTCTCCTTTTCAGGTGGCAAAGCATATCATCAATTTAGACATAGATGATAGACTCCAAGCTGGAGATGTTACATTAATAAATGATATAGCTAAAGTAACTATGGACAATGGGAAGGTGAAAAATTTTTATTCTTTTGCAACAAAATATTGTAGTCATCATAAACCACTTGACTTCCCCATCTATGACAGTTATGTGGACAGACTACTTCGATATTTCAGGGATGTAGATGGTTTTTTAAAGTTCAGTAATGATGACCTAAAGAATTATGTAAAATTCAAAAATATATTATTAGAATTTGGTAGTTTCTATTCTCTTACAACTTATAACCTTAAAGATATTGATAAATATTTATGGCAACTAGGAAAAGAAAAATTCCCTAAAAAGTATTGATTAGTTGTTAGAAGTAGGGTGCAATTAATATTGGAACAAGCGATAATGTAAAAGAGGTGGCTTATGGAAAAGATATATTTGAATAACTTGCTCCATTTTAATCAAGCAGATTATGGGAATATTAAAATAAAGTTTAACCAATCAAATGGATATGAAGATCCTATGGAATTATATCAAAATAATCCAGATATTGTTAATAACCAATGGCTGTTTTGGAGAAGTAAGCAACGTTATTTTTATGTAGGACAAATAGCGATATGCTTTTTAAAATTATCATATGATACATGGTTGCTTACCACAATTAAAAAGGTTACTAAAGAACTGAATATTTATGATGGTATCAATTACGAAGGTGAGGAACTGGAACAATATAAATCCTACTTTGGACGAGTTGTTATTAAGTACCATAAGACTTTTCAGCAACAAGGTAGATATTATGGTGAAATATGTGATGACTTAGAAGTGCAACAAATACTCCCGACTGTATTTGATGGAGATGATTTTCCAGGATATGATAAGGTTAGACTTTCGTACAGACAGTTAGAGGCTGTTTTAAATTGTGGTAAGAGAGATTGGATTGCAGCCCTTGAAAATCAAAAAGCAGTATATTTAATTACCGATAAAGAGAATGGAAAGATGTATGTAGGTTCTGCAACAAGTGACTATGGAATGCTACTTCAAAGATGGAGAAGTTATGTTGCCAATGGCCACGGTGGGAATAAAGAATTAGTTGAGTTAGTTAACGAAAAAGGTTATGAGTACATAAAAGCTAATTTTCAATATTCTATCCTTGAGAACTATAATGCAAAGGTTGATGACCATATCATCTTAGAAAGAGAGTCGTGGTGGAAAGAAACTTTGCAGACCAGAAAGTATGGATATAACAGTAATTAAACCAGTGGAGGAAACACAATGACAAATATAGAAAAAAAGGAAAAACTTCAAGGCCTATTGGCAAACAATACAGGAAGAGAAGAATTTTATTATACTTGTTTGGAAGAAATGGATGATCTTAAAACAAATTATAATGACTATATGACAACAGGTCCAATAGATGTGGAAACAGAGTTAAAGCGTTTATCAAGTGCAGATTATGATTTGTGCGCAGCATTTCTAACCATGCTTTTAAGAGAAGACCATTTTAGCAATGGAACATTTGAAAGAAGATATCGCAATGGCCAAGTCACCGCCATTGTGGAACGTATGATAGAATTACTATAAAAATGAGCCAGCATGTAACGGAGTAAGTTGGCAAAATATAATATAGAAATATTGGAGGTAAATTCATGGATTTAATAAATTTAATGGTAAAACATAAAGTGTTTGGGGAAGGAATTATTATTTCTCATGAAAACTCTTATATAACTGTAAAATTTCAACAAGGTGAGAAGAAATTTATTTTTCCAAATGTTTTTGATGGATACTTAACAACTGAAAATAATATTATTGCTGAAAAAATTAAACAGGAATTAGAAAATATCAAACTTGCTGAAAAAGAAGAAAAGGAACGACAGGCTAAATTATTACAACAAACGCAGAGTATTACTATTGATAAACATTCAAAAGTAAAGACAAAAGTTTTTCCAAGAGCTAACATTGCATTTAAATGTAATTTTTGTGATGGTGGGAATTCGGATGAACAGATTGGATTCCATGGTGTTTGCAGTGATGATGTAATCTATAATAATATTGAAATAGAGAAACGTACATGGTGTAGTTCTGATGGATCAGCTTGCCGTCAATATTTAGAAGGGGGAAAAACTCGTTCTGAGTTAGAAGATATTTGTAATAATGGTGGCTTTGTTTGTTATGAAAGTCAAATGCTTAGGGATTGGAGAGCTCTTGCAGGTATTGTGCAAACTGGTGAAAAAAAGAATCAACCTATGAAATTAAATCAAGTACAAAATAATAGTTTATGTGTTCTAACAACACGTGATCCCAATTCTAATGAAAGAGAAAGATATATATTTGGAGTATTTCTTGTTGATGAAACATATGAGGGTGATAATAGAGATGAAGGTTATGTAACTACAAAATCCAAGTTTCGTATCAAACTATCCCCAAAGGAAGCCCACAAAATGTTATTTTGGAATTACCATGCAAATAATAACCAACCAGAAGTAGCTGTTTGGAGTTCGGGATTGCATAGATATTTTGGAGATGAACAAGCTATTCAAATATTACAAGATATTAAAAAAATAAAACACGGTACTAAGGATCAAGAATTAGCAAATGAATTTCTGGTTTATTTTGCTAAGATTAACAACATCGATTTAAGCAATATACCTGAGAAGAATGGAGCGTTGCATAGAAATGATAAATAATTTACAACTATTATTGGATGATGTCATATCTGAATATGGTGAAAATAAAGGATATTATAAACCTACGATTTCTTGGTCAAAATTTAACCGTTTATCTTCATTTGGAGAATATAAATATTGGGAAAATGCAATTGAAATAAGCCCCTTTCTAAATGACAAACGAATAAGTATAGAAACGTTAAAATCTGTAATTTATCACGAGTATCTTCATCAAATGTACTTTGAACATAATAATGGCTTCAGGAAAAAAGAAAACATGATTCCTAATGTAAAGGAACATCAAAAAATATTAAATGATTTTTTTATGAAAATTAATGATTTGCCGATACGAGAAGTAAAAAGAACCCTTGATTATAATGATGATATAGTTTTTTGCTTATTAAGTGATGCAAAAATAGATGAATATTTGCTATCAACATATGCATGTAATTTTAATTATTATATAAACCTCGGGAGTAAGGTTATACTACCTAATAAAATGCTTAATAAAGCACATGATGTAATTTGGCTTGTAAGAGAGCAGGATTTTTTCTTTGTCATTGGAATAAGTAAGGATGTAAGCTTTTTAAAAGAAAATAAAACTGTTTCGATGGAACCAATATGCCCGGACAAGTTTTCGTTTCAGGCGACATGCGAAATTGAAAAAACATCATTTTTCATGGAGAACGGTTGTAATATACCTAGTAATTTATTCCCTAAAAAATTTGATAAAGGTTTTATTTATGCTTCTGAAATTACAGACTTTTTAGTGAGCGATGTAATTGATTATATAAATTCTTACGATTGTGATTTGCATGTTACTGGGTTTGCGAAGTCAGCGTTACATAGTATTGCACCTCTAGTAGAGAAGGATTATAAGAAACTTATTGAATTATCATATAAAGAAAAAAGTTTCATGAGAGCTGTATGGATTGCTAATAAGGCAAAGATGGAGTTTGATTGTTTTGAAACAAGGTTATGCTTGGCAAACTGTTTGTTGAATGCATTATTATTTGATGCTGCAATAGAAGAATATAGCTCATTGTTGGAACAATACCCTGATGATGATGAGGTGGATAGAAAGATAAATATAGCTAATTCAGTTCTACATAAGTTCCAATCACAATAGGTCATTTAATAATAAATTGTAATGAATAAAGCCTTCAAATATTTGAGGGTTTTATTGCTTACAATTTTGTAAGTGGGTAATAAGAAATTTAAAAATGAATCTTTAAATAGTCTAAATTTAAGAAATATATCCTACTACTAAGGGGATACTAGCTACTTATGACATCTTTATTGTACC
The DNA here is from genome assembly GCA_002381185.1 of Firmicutes bacterium UBA3553. Lineage (GTDB taxonomy): Bacteria > Bacillota > Clostridia > Tissierellales > Sedimentibacteraceae > Sedimentibacter. Next base: position 7,472 of record DFOA01000044.1, read on the forward strand.
CTAAAGCATGTGGAGACAGTAGTTAAGTTAAAAACAATAAAACTTATTAATATTAATAGTTTAAGCCATTGAATATGTAGATGACATTCAATGGCTTTTGTGTTGTGGAAAACATATTGTCGATTGTCAAGTAAAATTGACCACTTTTTACAAATAAATTTGACCATTTGATTTAAGTAATAGTATTTTTTATATTTCTAAATCAGGTGG
>DFOA01000008.1 GCA_002381185.1 Firmicutes bacterium UBA3553
GCCCATGCTGGGCGCACAATATTAAAGGCTTGCATTTGCAAGCCTTTAATTTCTATTTACATTTAAGTATTTCCCAGTCTGTCAATAATTTTTACCATAATAGCTGCTGCTTCGGCCCTGGTCAAATAGTCATCAGGACAAAATTTTCCTGTTACCTTTCCTGACATAATGCCATTGGTATATGCCGACTTAACAGCTCTTATTTCTTCTTCTGTCAATTGTGTTAAATCCGAAAAAATCGTGTTTATATCCAGATTTTTGAACTCATTATTTTCGCCAAATATACCTTCTATTATATTGGCTGCTTCTCTTCTGGATAATTTGTCTAAAGGATTAAGCTCACTTTCATAATCTTCCAATAATCCTAATTCATTTACATGCTGGATATGTTCAACAGCCCATGTGTGAATCTCATCAGCATCTTCAAACGGCAATGTATTTTTTGTTTCTTCGCTATACGGTAAGTGCTCTTCGTTGTTGTCCATTACTTTGCTTATAAAAACCAAAAATTCTTCTTTTGTTGCTATATTATCAGGGTTAAAGGATTCTGCCTCACTGATTACCCCTTTATTGAAAAGTTCCATTATGACCTTTCGTGCCCAATGGAATGATATATCCTCAAAGACATATCTTCCGTGTTCTGTATCACCAGTTCTAAATAACCAGTTTCTTTCAATCCAGCCTTCTCGTTTCTCATCCACATATACCTTATACCAGTAGTATCCGTTTTGAAGAACCGGTCCGGCGGTGATTGTACCAAGCTGGTTTACTCCAAGCTCGTGAATATATTTACCTGCCGGGGCATCTCTTAACTGATACTCGTCTCTTACTCCGTCAGTCCTCACATAGTCTCCGACTTCATAAAGAACGATATTTCCGCCGTTAGTATAAGCCGGCGTAGGAACCACCAACGATCTGCTTGGTATACCTGACTTCGGAAGATAGGAAAGATCTATATTGTTGATTGTCTGCCCATATTCCTTTCGAGCAATATCGTATATTAACTGCTGATAAGTACTTCTCTTTGCATAAGATGACAGCATATGCGGATTGTTGCTCTGCGCCCAGCCGTTGTATGCCCAAAGAGCAAAATACCAGTTTTCCAATATATTGGGATCCATATTTCCTACACATGATACGCTTTGATATGAACTCATACTCCATTTGTTAAGCAATACATCTGCTCCTGCTTCAATATTGTACAAAATGTCGTATTTAAGTTTTTCGGAATTATATCCTCCATTTCTGTTGCTTACCTGCATTAAACCAATACTGCTGCCGCTTATTTTAGGGCTGCCTTTAGAATTAAAATGCTCATAAACTGATTCCACTCTTGCTATTGCTTTCAGTATTACAGAAGGAATCGCCCGTTTCAGAGCCACTTCATCAATCATTGCCTCCAGCTCTTCACGAGAAGGGTTGTAGTTTGCATATGCAAGTGTGTTAAATGTAAATACAAAAATTAAAATCAACGCAATAATTTTACGGGTTGTGGTCTTAAATATTTTCATATTTACAGCCTCCCATTCCAGATTTTAACCGTTAACTGTTGACTTGTACACGGTCAATTAAGTTTAGTACCTCTTTCTTTGCCGATTCCAGTATCTTAATGGATTCGGCCTTGTTTTCCCCCTTTATAGAAAAATAAACTTTTAATTTCGGTTCCGTTCCTGATGGCCTGAGCACAAACCATGAACCATTTTCAAATGAAAATTTCAACACATCTGATTTAGGATAATTTAGCCTTTCAGTACTGCCATCAATAAGATTTAAGGCAATTCCCATTTTATAATCAAAAACAAATGGTATGCTTTGTCCTGCCAAAGTGTTGATCTTATTTTCTCTGAAGCTTTCCATAATGGATTTCATTTTGTTAAGCCCCGTAACCCCTGCAAAGCTCAATGAAACTGTATCATCAATATAATATCCGTGCTCACTGTATATGTCATTCAGGACATCTAATAGTGTTTTCCCTTTTCTTTTATAATATGCAGCCATTTCGCAAATGAGCATTGATGCGATTACCGCATCTTTGTCCCTCACAAATGTGCCGGACAGGTAACCGTAGCTTTCTTCATATCCGAATAAAAAGCTGTAGTCTCCGGCATCTTCAAATTTCTGCATTAATTCCGCAATATATTTGAAACCTGTTAAGGTATCAAATGTTGTTACATTGTATTTAGATGCAATATCTCTCCCTATCTCGCTTGTTACAATTGTCTTTACAACTGCTCCGTTTTCAGGAATTTTTCCCTGCTTATCCAAAGAAGAGAGAACATAATTCAAAAGCAGCGCTCCGGTCTGATTGCCATTTAACGGTACAAATTGACCCTCTTGATCTTTAACAATCAGACCTACCCTATCACAGTCAGGGTCAGTTCCTATTATAATTTCACCGTCCAGTTCTTCAGCATTTTTAATAGCAATTTCAAAAGAACTGATTTCTTCTGGATTAGGAGATTTTACTGTTGAAAACTGAGGATCCGGAAGTTCCTGCTCTTTAACGGTAAATACGTTCTTGTAACCTGCTTCATCAAGCACCTTTCTCACGAGCTTGTTGCCTGTTCCATGAAGTGGCGTATAGACTATATTTATATTCTTATCGACATCATCATTAAGACTTAATTTTTTAATTTCGTTTATGTAGATTGTATCAATATCATTTCCGATTATTTTAATTTTTTCATTTCCCTCTATTTTAGAGCATTTTATGTCCTTTAACATTACTCTGCTTATTTTGTCAATAATTGTGTCCGCCGCTTCAACTACTTGTCCGCCAAATTGATCATACACTTTGTAACCGTTATATTCAGGCGGATTGTGGCTGGCTGTAATCACAACTCCAGCCTTACATTTAAAGTGTCTTACCGTGAATGAAAGCTCCGGTGTAGGTCTTAAACTCTCAAATAAATAAACGGATATATTATTTGCGGCAAAGACACAAGCTGCCTTTGATGCAAACTCCATGGACATATTTCTTGAATCATAAGCAATTGCAACGCTTATTTCATCGTTAAATTTTTCGTTTAAATAATCCGCTATTCCCTGGGTTGCCTTTGCAACTGTCACTATGTTCATACGATTAGAACCCGCACCTATTTTCCCCCTCATTCCTCCGGTACCAAATTCTAATTCTCTGAAAAATCTGTCTTCAATTTCTGAATCGTCTTTTTCAATTTTCTTCAGTTCTTCTTTTAATACATCATCCACATACGGGCTTTCAAGCCACATATCATATTTTTCTCTGCACATAATCCCCACCCCTTATAAATTCAGTTTATTTAAGTAAGCCTTAAATTCATCCTTTAAATCATTTCTTTTAAGCGCAAAATCAACTGTAGCTTCAAGAAATCCTATTTTGCTACCTACATCATAGCGTCTGCCTTCAAATGTATATGCATAGACATCCTCAATATTACATAAATCTTTCAACCCATCAGTAAGCTGTATTTCACCTCCGACACCTCTATTAGTATTCGCAAGTATCTCAAATATTTTTGGGGTAATAATATATCTGCCAAGTATTGCTATATTTGTTGGAGCCTTATCTTGAGATGGCTTTTCAACTAAATCCCTAACAGAATAAATTGTATCACTTATTTTATCTCCTGACACAATTCCGTATTTGTTAACATTTTCCCACTCTATCGGCTGAACTCCGAGAATTGTGGAATTATATTGCTCAAATACTTCAATCATTTGTTTCAAACATGGTTTTTTTGAATCAACCACATCATCACCTAATAGTACAGCAAAAGGTTCATTACCTACGAATGACTTGGCACAATAAACAGCATGACCCAGACCGAGAGGATCTTTTTGTCTTACAGTATGAATATTAATCATCCTGGAAATTTTACGCACTTCTTCTAAAAATTCTTCTTTTCTTGTTCTTTCAAGGTTATCTTCAAGTTCTACCGCTCTGTCAAAGTGTTCTTCTATAGATCCCTTGTTTCTTCCTGTTATAATTAAAACGTCTTCTATTCCGGAAGCAATTACTTCCTCGACTATGTACTGGATTGTCGGTTTGTCGACTATGGGCAGCATTTCCTTCGGAATTGCTTTTGTTGCAGGCAAGAATCTTGTTCCCAGCCCTGCTGCCGGTATAACTGCCTTTTTAATTTTCATAAATTACCTCTATATTAACGATTCAATAATTTCATATTAAAGACTCTGGCAATATAAATTGCCAGAATCATATTTATTTAACATTTAATTATGATGCGCTGTAATTAGTTTTAATGTTGTCTGTAATTAAAGAATCCTTTAATACATCCATATGCTCCAGTGATTGACCTGTGCCCTTTGCAACACATGAAACTGCATCTTCGGCAATAGCTACATCCAAGCCTGTTCTTTTAGCTATTAACTTGTCTAATCCATGAATCAGACATCCTCCGCCTGTCATTACTATTCCTTTTTCACTTATGTCTGCTGCCAGTTCCGGCGGTGTTTTTTCAAGAACCGAATGAACGGCGTCTGCGATAGAAGTAATTGTTTCTTCCAATGCCTCAAGCATGTCAGATGAAGATATTGTCAGATTAACAGGAAGTCCTGTTACAAGATTTCTTCCTCTTACTTCCATGTATTGTTCTTCTTCTGTAGGGAATGCCGCACCTATGCTTATTTTAAGCTCTTCAGCGCTTCTTAACCCAATCATTACATTGTATTTCTTTCTTACATATCTTACGATGGCATCGTCACACTTGTCTCCGGCAATTTTTATTGATCTGCTTACTACGATTCCTCCCAGAGATATAACAGCTATATCAGTTGTGCCGCCACCCATGTCTATAATCATATGTCCTGATGGTTTTGTTATGTCAAGTCCCGCTCCTATGGCTGCTGCCACAGGCTCTTCAATAAGATATGTCTTTTTAGCTCCTGCATTCATGCTTGCTTCAAGCACAGCTCTTTTTTCTACTTCGGTCACTCCGCTTGGAACGCATATGATAACTCTCGGCTTAATAATTGAGTTTCCAACTGCTTTTTTTATAAAATATTTCAGCATCTTTTCTGTTATGTCAAAATCTGATATAACACCGTCTCTTAAAGGTCTTATGGCAACAATATTGCCCGGTGTACGCCCGAGCATCTTTCTGGCTTCTTCTCCAACCTCAAGTATCTTATTAGTATTTATATCAATTGCAACAACAGAAGGCTCATTTATTACTATTCCCTTACCCTTAATGTATACTAAGACACTAGCAGTACCAAGGTCTATTCCAATATCCATTCTGAAACCCATTTTTATCCTCCTGAATGTATTCCTGTTTTATTTTGCTATTTAGCCTTCAAATTATGCAAAATTTCTCAATTAAGTTATAATGATAGAAATTATAACATATAATTAACACAATTTCAATTTATTTGTTTATAAAACAGCAAATCTTAAAATATATAACACTGATGAAACAAAGTCATACATCTTTGCCGGATATGTATTTATTGTATCGGCGTGAATCAACACTATGATATAATTAAAAAGTCATTCTGAGATTTGCATCCTCAGAATGACACATTCTATTTCTTAAGAAGTTTTTTAATCTTTTGAACAGGATCCAACAATTCGCTTAATGATCTGTCATAATTTAATGTATCAATAATATTAGCAATGTATTTAGACATATCTACTTCAGTATACCACGGTTTTTCCAAAAGTTCAGGTTTTCTGTAAATCATATTTGTAGTAAAAATCCTTGATATTATGCCGTCTTCATATGCCTTGTCAAATTTGGAGAAGCCCTCAGTGAATAAGCCGAATGAAGCAAATACATAGACATTTCTTGCTTTTCTTTCTTTTAATTTATTGGCAACGTCAATCATAGAATCCCCTGATGCTATCATATCATCAACTACTATAACGTCCTTGCCTTCCACGTTGTCACCCAGGAACTCATGGCTTACAACAGGATTTTTTCCGTTTACTATTACAGAATAATCCCTTCTCTTATAAAACATCCCTAAATCTAATTCCATAACAGATGAGTAATAGATGCATCTGGACATTCCTCCTTCATCAGGTGAAATAACCATCATGTGGTTTCTGTCTATTATTGCATCAGGAACAGTTCTCACAAAAGATTTGATCATTTGATAATGGGGGTGGAAATCCTCAAATCCATGCAGCGGTATAGCATTTTGAACTCTTGGGTCATGAATGTCAAAAGATATGATATTTTCAACGCCCATTGATGTAAGTTCCTGCAATGCCAATGCACAGTCAAGAGATTCCCTTGTTGCTCTTTTATGCTGTCTTCCTTCATAAAGCATCGGCATTATGACTGTAATTCTTTTTTCCTTGCCGTTCATGGCAGCAATTATTCTTTTTAAATCCTGATAATGGTCATCCGGGCTCATGGGCACTTCCATGCCGTACATTTTGAATGTTGCTCCATAATTAAATACATCAGATATTATAAATACGTCATGTCCTCTCACAGTTTCATTAAGAACTCCCTTTGCCTCACCTGATCCGAACCTTGGACAAACGGCATCAAGCAAATAAGTTCTTACAGGAACTGAACCTTCTAATATTACACCATTCTCGTCCTGTCTCCATTCTTTTAAATAATAGTCAATTTTAGCTGCAATTTCTTCACAGCCCTTCATAGCTATTATTGACAATTCACCAAATGGCTGAGGCTCATTGTACGTATAATCATTTATATTCATTTTTTCCTCCTGTTCAAGCATCAACTTTCTTTCGTTTTTCTTTTACATTCTATCAAATATTTATTAATTGTCAAAACAAAGTGCCATAAATTTTGTTAAGATATCTTAACAAAAATAAAATCTATAATAAACCCTGACGGTTTTATTATAGATTTTGGTTTTACATGTAAATCTTAGCTATTTGTGCAGATAAATCTTCATATGTAAAAGGTTTATGTATTATAACCTCGCCATTTTTAATAAGATCTTCGCAATCTGCCTGTCTAGCATAGCCGGTAATAAAAAGCGCTCTGGTATTTTTGTCTATCTTAAGCATTTCATCATAGAGCTGTTTACCTGTCATTATCGGCATTGATAAATCTATTATTGAAAAAGCAATGTTATTTCTGTGTTTATTGTAATACTCCAATGCCTCCAACGGCTTACTGAATTTAATTACATCATACCCTAAATCTTCAAGAAGTTCTGATTCTACATCAAGCACATTTTCGTCATCATCAACAAGCATAATCAAATTGCTTTTAATTTCAAATTTAAGGTTAGTCTTGCCTGACTGTTTTTTGTTATAAACGGGTAGAAAAATTTCAAAACGCGTACCGTATCCTACCTTACTTTTAACATTGATAAATCCCGAGTGAGATTTAACTGTTCCGAAAACTACGGAAAGCCCAAGTCCGGTTCCTTTTGACTTTGTTTTTGTTGAAAAATATGGTTCGAATATTTTCATTATAACATCTTCACCTATTCCAACTCCGTTGTCTTCAACATAAATTGTAATGTATTGCCCCTGCTTCAGGGTTTCGCCGTGGCTTAGAACCATTTCAGAAAAAACAACTGTATCAACTGTTCCTACTTCAATTTTTCCAAATGAATTTTCTAAGGCGTCTCTGGAATTTAATATCAAATTAACTATTAAATTCTCAATTTGTGCTTCGTCTCCCAATATGGTTTTATTAGAAGCACCATATTTGTAGCTCAGTTCAATTTTTTTGTCCAGTATGGATTCCACCATTGTATAAGTGTTATCCATTACACCTTTTAGGTTAATCGGTTTGTTAGTGCTGCTTTCTTTCTTTGAGAACATCAATATTTTCTTGGTTAAATTTGCAGTGCTTTGAGAAATATGAATAATTCTTTCAGCATACTCCTTTACTTTATCCAAGTCATCAGTTCTCTGTATCATGGTAGCGTTGCCTATGATACTCATTAATTGATTGTTAAAATCATGTGCAATCCCTCCTGCCAGCTGACCTAAGGCCGCCATTTTTTCACTCTGTCTTCTTGCAATTTCCTGCATCTCCTGCATTTCCTGCAATTCTTCAGTGTTTCGAATGTCCAAATCCTCTTTTGCAATTACTTGCATCTCTTCGCTTTTAATCATTTGTTCCCCTTTACCTTCTCTAAATAATATCTCAAGTTAATATACAATTCTTAAAAGTAAAATTTTGTAGAAAAATGTAGTATTGGGAAAAAATAATAAAATATTTTTGTTTTTTGATAGAATACATTTTATGGTTATAGTTTACAAAGGAAAAAAAAAGCAACATCCAACGTCGCTAAGATCGTCAAATGTTGTTTATAGTGGTGATCCATCGGCGATTCGAACGCCGGACACCTTGATTAAAAGTCAAGTGCTCTGCCTGCTGAGCTAATGGATCAAACTTTTTAATAACTTTTATATAATAACCCGCTTGTCTAATCTTGTCAATAAATTTTTTTAAAAAAGTTTTTTTATTTATTTTATTAATAAATATACTAAGACTATGATATGCCAATAAGTGATACTTAGTTTATCCAATATGATATTTTTTATAACCATCAGTTCTGAGGAATAAA
>DFOA01000054.1 GCA_002381185.1 Firmicutes bacterium UBA3553
TTCTGTGGAGATGTATGTATGCAAAAGACTTATACTATAGATTTCCTTACTAAGAAAAAAGTAAAGAATGAAGGGTATGCACCTCAATACTATATAGAAGATAATCATGAAGCTATTATCCCCAAAGAATTATTTCATCAGGTACAAGTAGAAAAAGCAAGACGTGCGAGTCTTAATAAAGCTGCTGTTACAAGGAAGACAAATAAAGCTAAAAAGGAAAAGAGTAAATACAGTTCCAAGTATGTACTTACTGACCTTATGGTATGTGCAGAATGTGGTCATGCTTATCGCAGACAGACCTGGTCAAAATACGGAAAGAAATCTGCAGTATGGCGATGCGAAGACAGGCTAAAAAATGGTACAAGTTCAAAATGCAAAAATTCTCCCACTTTAAAAGAAGAACAACTTCATGATGCCATAATGAATGCTATTAATGATGTGGTAGAAAATAGTGGTGATTTTATAGAAACATTTAGAGAAAATGTCATTCGAGTCATAGGAAATTATAGCACTGAAGGAATTGCAACCGAGTATGATGACCAAATTGACGTGCTGCAAAAACAAATGCTAAAACTCATCGAAGACAACGCAAAACAAGGAGCTGTAAGCGAAGATTTTGATGAAGCCTACAGATACATATCAGAACAGATTAACGAGCTTAAAAAGGTGAAAATAAAGCTTGTACAGGCACAAAAACAAGCGGAGAACTACAAGCAGCGAGTAGAGGCATTAGACAAAGCTATGAACTCAGTAAACCCAAAGGTACGAGAATTTGATCAAGAACTTGTTAAAAGGCTGATACAAAGCATCCGAGTGCATAAAGGAATGAAGATAGAAATACAATTTCACTCAAGAATAGTAATGATGAAGGAAGTTGATTATTATGAAGATTAATAGCAAGTCAAAAAGTTAAATTTTATATGAATTAAGACACTTGATCCCATTCAGCAATTAGAGAATGAATCAAGAGGCTTCCCAAAGTGATTTTGAAAAAACATAAAATCATATTTTAAATGCAAAAAGTCAAATTACTTAGACGAAAATAATATTTATGTCAAACACTATTGACAGTTTTATATAAAAAGCCTATAATATATTTAATAAATATATTGGAGGTGTAGAATTAGTGTCTACAAAAAAGAAGCTGGAGATTTCTCCTGAAATAAGTTTAAGTATTGTTCAATGTATTAATGATGCTGTTGGCGACAAAATTAAAGAAGACGTAAAGAGACATCGTCTTGTAACTCAAAATAGTACTCCCTCACGTATTTGGGATTTGTTAAACACTGATCTCTGCACCAAATTTAATAGTCCTGATTGTATGGCTTATAAATCTAAAAGAGGTCCTTGGGAAATGGTTATGGTCTATGAAAAATGCAGTGGATTTCTTTATAGTATAATGAGGGAAAAACGCTATAAAGAAGTTCACGATAAAATTAGGCATCGGAGACGTATGCATTATGTTGACATCTTAGCTAGGCATCTTAATTCTGATTTGATATATACTACAAGACAATTATCTTTTATTCCAACTATTTCAGTGACTTTTGAAGACCAAGATAAAGTCGTCGAAGCTGTCCAAAAATTACTTGAAAATCTTTTTGAGGATGATGTTGTCTTAAAACGTCATGTATTGGTATTGTTTGAAGGAGCAAATTTTCAACTTTCTTCTGTTCGTGCTGTAATGGTTAATTCAAATTTAGACATTGTTGCTGAAGAGGACTGGAGTAAATACATATCTATAGAAGAAAGTATCATAGTAGATCAAGTTGAAGATGCTAATATACCATATAATAATCCTACACGAGGACTAAAATTGACTGCCAAGGCTGACAAAAGAAAAAGAAGTGCGCAAATTCGAAAAATTAGAAAAGAGAATGAGCCTATGTAATTTTTCTTAGTATAAATACGGAGGAAATTATAATGAAAATAAATTTTAATGGAGAACGATTAAAAAAAGCTCGTACTTATAGAGGCATAACAGTAGCCGAATTAGCTGAAAGAATTAACTGCCAACGTCAAACTGTTTCTATGTACGAAAACAATAAATCTAATCCTATTGATGATGATGTAGTAAAGCGTATTGCTAAAGAATTGGCTTTTCCCGTAAAATTTTTCCTAGAAAATGGAACGCAAATTATAACGGGTTCAACCTATTTTAGAGCATTGCTGACAACAAATAAAAAATACAGAGCAGAACAAGTTCAAAAAATGGAATTCCTTGCGGAGATTTATTCTTTCCTTCAAGAATATATTGAATTTCCAAAACTTATTTTACCTAATTGTACGAATAAGACACCGGAAGAAGCTGCATTATTACTAAGAGAGGTTTGGGGACTTGGATTAAAGCCTATTGAAAACATCATCTATGAAGTTGAGCAACGTGGAATTTTAGTAACAACATTTTCTACATCTACTGATGATATAGATGCATTTAGTCAAATGGTGACTATAACTGGAAAGCCATTTTACATGATTGGATATTCTAACAATAAAACATCTGCTGCAAGAATTCACTTTGATATTGCTCATGAATTAGGACATATTTGTTTACATGAATGGAGTGAAGATGTAGAAGCTCTTGAAAAACCAGACTTTAAAAAGAGAGAAGAAGAAGCTCACAGATTTGCTTCTGCATTCTTACTTCCAAAAGAGACTTATAAAATAGATGCTATAAGAACACCACTACGTATTCCAGATTATACGCAGTTAAAAAGAAAATGGAAGGTTTCAATTCAAGCAATGATTCGACGTTCTTATTCATTAGGAATTATCTCTATGGAGGAATATCAAATGATGATTCGTACATTGCAACGTCGCGGATTGCGTAAGGAAGAGCCATTAGATGATGAATTGATAACAGCTTCTCCATCATTGCTTAAGACTGCTGTTATGATGTTGCTAAATGAAAATGTATTTACGGCTAAAGAATTTATGGATGAACTTTCCTTCTCATATAATTTAAGTTTAGAACCGGAAGAAGTTGAATATCTATTAAATCTTCCACGTAATACCTTAGGTATTAATAAAATTTTAAATTTTTCTGATTTAAAATTGAAATGAGTTTTTTGTGAAAGGCTTATTGGATGCATTTATTACAGAGGGATAGTATTAAATTTAGGCGAATTAGTAGAGATTTTATGGTTTACAAAAGTAAAAATAGTATTAAGCATTAAAGAAAATACTCAAATATAAAATGAAGGAGGTATTTACAATGGAAGAAAAAAAGAAAGTAGTCCCTATTATAGTGGAAGGTGCTCTTCATGAATGGCCAAAGGGGGAAATTACATACAGCGAAGTAGTTACTCTCGAAGTCCCAGATTACGCTCAACATCCTGAGATAACCTATTCTGTTAAATATGTGAGGGGTCATGGCAGCAAACCGGAAGGTACACTTTCCTCCGGCAGTTCAGTTAAGGTGAAGGAAGGAATGATTTTTAGTGTATCAGAGACTGGTCAATCATAATGATGATATAAAGCGTTTAGTAGAAAAGGGATATGCTATCGGATTTGATAGCAATTATCTTGTTATCCGAGATATACCATATTTGGATCAGCAACTACAACTAAAAATAGGTGCGTTTGTAGCCAAGCTTGTGTTCATAGATCAAAATAAGGTTATACAAGATGATCATCAAGTTTATTTTGCAGGTTCTGTACCGTATAACCTTGACGGTAGGCCCATTCCAAATCTTGGTGGAGGACCTATTAACCTTCCTTTAAGTGAGAATAGTAAGGATGTAATTGTGGAGCGTTCCTTTTCAAATAAACCGCGGATTACAGGTAGGTTTCTTGATTTCTTCGAGAAAATTGAAAGTTATGTCACTATTATATCTGGACCTGCCATGGAGAAATGTAATGTTAATCCATATACATATAGAATTGTTGAGCAGACTCAGGAAGATTCAGTCTTTAAATTTCAAGATACTCTTACATCGAGGGCTGAGATATCCGACTTATCTGCAAAATTCAAGGATGATGTAGTGGCTATTATAGGGTTAGGAGGCACTGGTTCGTATGTACTTGATTTTATTGCTAAGACACCAGTTAGAGAAATACGTATTTTCGATTTAGACCCATATTATGTTCATAATGCATTTCGCTCTCCAGGAAGGCTACAACCAGATGAGCTAAATAAGCTCAAAGTAGATGTCTTTAAAACACGGTATGAAAATTTTCGTAATGGAATAAAAGCCGAATCCAAATTTATTGATGAGACTTGTAGAGAAGACCTAAACAATGTAACATTTGCGTTTGTATGTGTAGATAAGGGAACATCACGTGCAAGTATTATTGAACTTTTAATTTCAATGCAAATTCCTTTTGTTGATGTCGGAATGGGGCTAAGTCGAAAAAACGGAAAACTAAAGGGTCTGATTCGTACCTCTTACTTCTCTACTGATGAGGATCAGATTATAAAAGAAAAAGAATTGGTACCTCTTACTGATAATCCTGATGGTATGTATAAGACGAATATTCAAATTGGGGAACTTAATGCACTAAATGCTTGTCTGGCAGTTATAAGATTTAAGCAGCTACGAGGATTCTACATGGAATCAGCGGTCAATTATGATTTGTTGTTCGATATTTCTGACATGAAGATAGTTGGGAGTGATTTGACTGACAACCAAAATGACGAAGATTAAATTGAAAAGGGTTCATTATATACCAAGGGATTTAGAACCAGGTGTGCTTTATATCTCTGAAGAATTTGGAGCTGCTGCTCATCTTTGTGCCTGTGGTTGCGGAGCAAAGATTCGAACTCCATTAGGTCCCACAGAATGGTCATTTACGGAGACTCCAAGTGGTCCAACACTTTCCCCTTCGATAGGAAATTGGCAGCAACCATGTCAATCGCATTATTTTATAAGGAATGGTCAAGTTGTGTGGGCTCCTAAATGGACGCTTGAGCAAATTGAGGCAGGGCGTATTGATGAGGAATTAAGGCGCAAAGCATATTATGATGATGCATATAAAAATAAGAGTGTATTTAAAAGAATTTGGAATTGGATGAAGAATTTATTTAGTTGAAAGACTGTAACTGACTATATGGGGTGAACAGAAGAATTGATAGTTGGCAATTAGTAGACTACTATAAATAGGTATTAAAATATGAGTAGGGTGTCTTCCCTGCTCATATTGAATCTAAACGGCTAAGAATAAAGTCCTTAATTTGTTGAGAACTCTATACTTGGCGATTTTGCTATTTTAAATCTAAACATTCTGTAAAATTGTGTCTAATATGATGTTTTGCTGTTGTAAAATTTTAGGAAAAGATATAAAATTATAATAACAATGTTGTTTATATTATTATCTTGATTAGGAGCCATCATTTTGTCAACAGTAAATGAATTATTAGAGTTGGCAAAAAGAGAATTGACTAACCTTAAATCATTTGAAGTAATCTAAGCTCATGATTTATTCTAAGGATACGAGTGGAATAGAATATCACGAAGTGACCGACTCATCCTTGGCACCTTATTTTTCAATTATATCAAAACTGTTGATTTAGGTGTTGTCTCTATTGAAAAGCCTTCGTCTGGGCAGTAGCGTTATAAGAATAATTATCCTTAGGAGGAAATTGAAATATGCCTAAACTCACTCAAATTGAAAAAGGAATTTTTATGAAGCTGTTTAATAGAGGCGGTTATGTATTAAATTTTTCTACAAATGATTTTGATGTGTTTACATTAGAAAGTATTGGGATTGCGTTGTGCGAAACTTACAAACAGTCTAAGGGTAAATCTTTAATGTCTTACATTAGTGAAGCAACAGAAGATGATATTGTTAAATTATTAAAAGATTTATTAGATTATTATGAAGCACATTATGAATATGAAATTGAAAATGATGATGACTATTCAAAAGTATATAAACGAAGTAAAGATATAATGGAACGTATTTTATATAATAAAAGTCCGCTTGCCTCTGTTGCCGTGGATTTGAAAGAAAAATTCTCAAGTGAATATCTTTCTTTACAAATTGACTTAATGTTAAAAATGCAGTCTGAAAATCCAACAGAAGCAATTGGAAAAGCTAAGGAATTAGTTGAAAGCTGTTGTAAAACAATCCTTGATGAAAATGGAAAAGAGTGGGATAATACCTGGGATGTAGGACAATTGTCTGGTGAAACAATTAAACTCCTTAAACTTATGCCTAAAGATATACCTGATACGGCACCTGCATCTAATGAGATGAAAGCTATTTTGGGAAATTTACGTGCGATATCTACAAACCTTGCAGCACTACGTAATCCATATGGCAGTGGACATGGTAAAAGTGCAACTTACAAAGGACTTGAAGAGCGCCATGCGAAACTTGCTGTAGGTAGTAGCATTACTCTTGTTAGTTTCCTTTGGGATACTCATGAGAGGAGATGTATTTAAGCAGTGGAGCGAATTAGTGAAATAACTAAACGTGATATCCTTGATTTGTTTCAACACGGACTTGATATAATGGATAGTTTATTTGAAACAGAAAAAGTTACCTATCGTTATTTTGGTAGGCTGGAAGAAATAGAATTTCTTAAAAGATTATATGATCTAAAAAATATGCTTAGTTTGGATTCAAGGTTTTTAGATGCTGAGAGCGATATCTGGCAACACACAGTAAACAATGATGACTATCCATTTTGCTGGGTATTTGAAGATGAACGCTTTGACTTAAAAAACGGTAGTGATGAAAAATACTTAAAATTCATCTGCGAAATATTTCATCCTGCTGTTAGGTATGAAAAGGGTTACTGGAAAGAATTTCTTGCTGAAATTAACAAATTATTGCAAAATGATGGGTATGAAATTTATGTTGCAAAAAAGATATCTAACCGTGATGTCTATGGATGGAGAGTGTTTAATTTTGAAGAAAGAAAACTATTCATTCCCTATTCACAGCGCAATCAAAAAGCATTAAAAGATAAAAAAAATGAGTTATCTATAAAAAGAAATGCAAGGAATCAAATCTATCAGCTATTAGAAAAATACAGTAGCGTTTATAGAGAAACAGATGAAACTGGTTGGAGCTATAATATTACAACCACTGAAAAAGTTTTTATTGATATTCGACAGTTTTATATACCAAAGTGTTATAATCAGCAAAGTCAGTATGTAGAAACTTCTAGCCTAGAAGACTTTGTGCTCCACAGCGCTCCGTATTGTGTAATAGATGCGATAGAGTTTTTCGAGAAATATAATTCTGATACTGATTTCGAAGCACAAGTTAATGCAATATTAAAGCTAAATAAAATTGATTTGAAGCTTAGTAATGGCAAAATCGAAAGCACATTTAATAGCCAATTAGAAAGCATCATAATAGCACCAATACAAGAAACAGGTCTGAAAGAGTTACTTCAAGAAGCCATAAAATATTATGATGGTGGTAATATCAAAATTGCTGTTGAAAAGCTTTGGGATGCTTTTGAAAGGCTAAAGACATATTATTCTCCGACCTTAGATAAAAAGAAATCTATAAACAAAATTATCAGTGATATGGGTAATAATGAAGAGCCGTTTTTTGAGATGTTTGAAAAAGAATTTTTTGAACTTACAGCAATAGGAAATGATTTTAGAATTCGTCATCATGAAACTACTAAAATAGATATCGAGGACGATAGGCATTATGATTATTTCTATAAGCGTTGCCTGTCATTGATTTCAGTTGCAATTCAATATTTGGACAATTAACTTCTTAAATTATGCTGTAATAATTGGTTCGAGAATCAAAGACAGTTATATCCATGTGATATTTGCATGGATGTAGCGGTTGCAAGTCATTAAAATTTGTAAAAGGTTGGTCGAGTAGTCTAGATGAAGATGATAATATTCAACAAATAGCTAATAGGTGGAGAACTAAACTTAGAGGCTCGTTTGAAGGGCCTCTCAAGAAAAAGCGTCGTCCTCTGAGGAATGATTATGTTATTTTTTGTAAGCACCTCTAAATTAGATTAAAGAGGGTTAATTTTAATAAGTTCGGAGTGACGAAATCATGTTTAATTATGCTAATTTAAATGATGTTGAATTTGAAGCCCTTTGTAAAGATGTAATGGAGAAAAAACTATCAACTACTTTGCGATTATTTGCAAAAGGCAGAGATGGTGGTATTGACTTAACTGATAATGTGCGAACTCATAATATTATAGTCCAAGCTAAACATTATATTGGGAGTAAGTTTTCAAATCTCCGTATCACATTAAAAAGCGAAATTGAAAATGTTCATAAATGGAATCCTAATCAATATTATGTATGTTGTGGGATGCAACTAACCGACGCAAACACAAAAGAGATATACGACATGTTTTCTGATTATATGGATAGTGATCAAAATATAATAACACTAAGAGAAATAGATGAGTTTTTACAAATGTCTGAAAACTCTGATATTGTCAGAAAACATTATAAGTTATGGTTATATGCGTCAAATATATTGAATGAGATTTTTAATCAAGACATATTTATTGATTGTGAAGCACTTCTTAGTGATATAGACGAAGAAAGCATATATTTCGTTCAAACAGATATTTATAATCAGTGTATTGAACACTTGGACAAGCATGGGTTATTAATGCTAACCGGGGGACCTGGAGTAGGGAAAACTATTACGTCTAAAATGTTAGTTTTATATTTTGCTTCGCAAGGTTACAGGGTAAGGTATACAACCAATGGAGATATATCTGATATTAAAAAGTCATTATCAAGTGATAAAGAATGCAAGGAAATAGTATTATTAGATGACTGCTTAGGGCAACATTATTTTAACATGAAATATACTCAAGAAAACGAATTACTTTCATTAATAAAATATGTTAAATTATCAAAAAATAAAAAACTCATCTTGAATTCCAGAATCACTATTTTTAACGAGGCAAAAGAACGTTCTCTTGAATTCAATATTTTCTTTCAAGAAAAGAAAATCAGAAACTTTACAATAAATATGAATGAAATAACTTCTTTAGAAAAAGCGAAGATTTTTTATAATCATTTGATCTGCAAACACGTTCCTAAAGAATACTATGATACCATAAAAAGTAGCAAAAATTATATAAAAATAATACAGCATGGTAATTATACCCCCCGAATAATAGAGCATGTGACTTATAGCACTAATTATTTAAAAGTGGCCCCTGCGGAGTATTTTAACTATATTTTTAAAAATCTATCTAATCCTAATGATATATGGAAGAATGAATTTGAGAGACGACTTCAAGATGTAGATAGAGCTTTTATATCTACAATTTATTCTTTGACTGATACAAACGTGGAATATGGAGTTTTGAAAAAATGTTTTGATAACCGCTTATCACAAATGAATAATGTTGATTACACGGTAGATAACTATGAATCAATATTATCTCGTTTAAATCAGTCTGTTATAAATATAATTGACAATAAAGGGAGAATGCATATTGGTGTAATAAATCCTTCTGTAAATGACTATATGAAATCGGTATATGATCATAATAGATTGGAATTAAATGAAGTGCGTCGTTCAATTGGTAATTATAAGCAGATTGTGCGATGCTATTCAAAAGAGGAATTACCCAAAGTTTACGTTGAACTTATAGTTAGTAGTAAAGTAGATGATATTACTTTTGAAAACGAAGAAGAGAAGAATTATTTTATAACTGCGCATATTTGCCAAAATAGCATAAAAAAAGTTTGCTACAAAAAGGTGATTCATAATTATTTAAGAAACGCATATGGATATTATTTCGCTCATAATGATTGGTTATCTCATGTTGAAATTTTATCGAGTTTACTCAATAAAAAATTATATTCATATTATTCAATTGATAGGTTTCTCTTGAAAGAAGATTGCATTAGTGATTTGCTGCTAGATTTAGATTTAGAAGATCTAATCAAAACAATAAATTTATTAGCTAGGTGCTATAATGAAAACAATAAATATATTTCATGGTTTAAGCCTTTGTGTAAAAGAGCGATAAATAATGCTATCTCTTCATATGTAGAAAATATAGATATTTCGGATTACTGCGATAACTATGATATAAGTGACCTGATTAACCAGAATTTAAGGACTTACTATTATAAAGACAATGTTGAAGAAGAACTAGATAAGGATGCTGCAACTGAAGCATTAAAGAAATGGGTAGCAGAAGATATTGAAAATGAAATAGTAGAAAAACTATCTGATTTAGACGAAAATATTTATGCCTATGTAAATATGTCGATTACTAAGTGTATCGATACAGATGGTCTTGTAAGTGTTATTGATTCTTATCTTGAACCAGGGGACTATGATTATGAAGAACATGGGCATAGTAGTTCGGCTGAAATATATATTTCTGAAATTGAAGCTATATTTGAACGATAAGATTGAGATATATAGCTCATTGTGTAATAAAAATGACTATCCGCCAAGGAACTACCAGCTATCCTCGGCATCATTTTTGTCTACTCAAGGCACGTTGAAACTGTGATAATGATGACGTCTTGTGGTTTTGAGGGCAAAAAGTAGTCTTTGACCACAATATATTGTGGTTTCAGACCAAAAAATAGGCAAAAAAATGGACAAAAAACACCGTTTTTTTGCCTTGGTTTTTTGGAGAAAATATAGATGACATAGTGATGTTTTGAAAAGATTGCAGTTTTACTTGGAGATTAAAAGAATTGAAAGTTACGAAAAGAAAAATATTAATGCACTTAGTATTTTTCTTTTTTTATTATGTCTATTGTAAAATAATGTAAAAAGATGTATGATATAAGAAATTAAATAAAAATTACTCTTGAGATTCTTGAATTATTATATAAGATTAAAGAGGTTTAACATAAATATAAGTTATTTTTTACTATCATTCTGTTAATGGTTCTATAAAGTAAGATAGCAAAACGATTTTAGAGATATAGAAATTCTATCGATAAGAATTTACGGATATTTTTGAAAATGGTGTTAAAATTTATCTATGCTAATTTTGGAGCACAAAATATAGAACTGAAATTGCGAGACAAGATAAAAGAAAAATGAGCATGTTATAGCGATAATTGAGAAACTTTTATAAAATAGGATTTAATATTTTACACTAAACAATAAAGTTGGAGGAATTTATCTTGAAAAGAATATTTGAACAAGGTGAATTTGATTACTATCGTATAGATAATTTGAATGAATCCCGTGGTTCCATCATTGATTACCGGTATGACAATTACGGTTACCAACAAAAAGTTACAACGGTATTCCTCTCGCATAAACACGATGAGTTAGCTGAGTTGAAAAATACAATTGGATTTTTGCAAAAAGAATATGGTGTAAAAGTTTATATTGATAGTGGCGATTCAACTATGCCTAGTAAAACATCCGGTAAGACAGCTGAAACTCTTAAATTAAGAATTAAACAATGTAAGAAATTTATATTATTAGCAACTAATGAAGCAATTAACTCAAAATGGTGTAATTGGGAACTTGGTTATGGGGATGCGCATAAATTTTCTGCAAATATTGCGCTTTTCCCAATGAAACCTAAAGGTAAGTACGATTATGAGTATAGTGGTAATGAATATCTTTCTATTTATCCATACATAGCATATTATAACGGTACTGAAAGATATACTGATGGAACTTTAGTTACCAGAGGCTACTACGTGTGTACAGAGGATGAGAATGGACCTCGCAGAATTGAAACTTTAAGCTCATGGTTTAATAATTGATTTTATTTGCTAGAATAGCAAGAAAAGAATAAACCTATCATGATGATTTAAGAAAGCATTAATAGAATTATTATATAAAAGTTGACAGTTCTTCTATTAGGTAATAAATTTGTAATTATTTAAAAACATTTATAAATGTAGGAGGATTAATAAATGGCTAGTATACAAGAGTTTATACGGGAATATGTACGTGCTGTCTCAGAAGGATATGCAGCAGTTTTTGCTGGTGCGGGA
Source organism: Firmicutes bacterium UBA3553 (assembly GCA_002381185.1). GTDB lineage: Bacteria > Bacillota > Clostridia > Tissierellales > Sedimentibacteraceae > Sedimentibacter. Next base: position 11,892 of record DFOA01000054.1, read on the forward strand.
TTGTCCAGGGGTTCTGGATATACTAACTGGAAAGATCTTGTACGCCCATTAGCCACGGAAATTGGACTGGATGTTGATAAAGAGCATGATTTAGTGGCGGTTGCCCAATATTACCGTAATGAACGTGGTACTCGTTCTTCAATTAACCAGAAAATATTAAACGAATTTACTCGTGGTTCAAGTCCTAATGAAAATATCGAGATATTAACAAGATTACCTATATCTACATATTGGACAACAAATTATGATGAGCTTTTAGAAGAAGGATTAAAACAAAACAACAGAAAAGCTGATATAAAAACTACACAAGAATCACTAGCAGATAATATATATGATAGGGATGCTGTTATATATAAAATGCATGGTGATGTAAGGTGCCCATCAACAGCAGTTTTGACTAAGGATGATTACGAAATTTATGGAAATCAACGTCCACTTTTTAGAACAGCTCTTCAAGGGGACTTAATATCCAAAACATTTTTGTTTATTGGGTTTAGTTTTGAAGATCCAAACTTAGACTATGTTCTTAGCCAAATTCGTATTTTGTTAGGAGAATCATCTCGAGATCATTATTGTTTTTTTGAAAAGGTAAAGCAACAGAAAGGTGAAGCCGAGCAAGATTTTACTTACAAAAAAGTTAAGCAGGAACTACGTATAAGAGATTTGAGGCGATATGGGATACAAGCTATTATTTTAGATAGTTATTCTGACATAACAGATATTCTTAAACGAATTGAATATGGAAATCGTTTAAAGAATATTTTTATATCTGGAAGTATCACTGAATATAATTCCTGTTTTCCGTGGACTAAGGGTGAGGTAGAGTTATTTTCATTTTCCTTAGCTAAGAAATTAGTACAAGAAAACTACCGCATTATTTCTGGATTTGGGTTAGGCATTGGATCATCAATAATTAATGGAGCCTTGGAAGAAATTATGCAAAGCAAATACAAACATGTTGATGAGCACTTATGCTTGCGACCATTTCCTCAAGTAATAACCGGACAAATACCTAGAGAAAAATTGTGGCACCAGTATCGTGAGAATATGATACAGCAAGCCGGGATAGCTATCTTTATGTTTGGGAATAAGATTTCGGATAACGAAACTATAATTGCAGATGGAGTTTTAAAAGAATTTAAGATTGCAAAGGAAAGCAATACGATAATAATACCTATAGGAAGTACTGGGTGGGCAGCTTCAGCAATATTAGATGATATCAAAGAAAATATTGATAATTACCCATATTTGTCAGAATATATTGAAGAATTAAGTACTTGTGTTGAGACGGAAACACTAATCAATCTAATTAAGAAAATAATTAAAAATGTTCAAATATTCTAAATATATTAAAAAGGAGAGGAGAAATTATGGCAAGAAATGTATTTTATAGTTTTCATTATGCAAATGATATAAATCGTGTGATGGTAGTTCGCAATAGATGGGTTACTCAAGGAGGACAAACTATATCGGGAGTTATTGATCATGCAGATTTTGAAAAGATTAAACGTCAAGGCGACAAATCGGTGCATAAATGGATTGATGACCAACTTCAAGGAACATCGGTCACTGTCGTTCTTATTGGATCTGAAACATTAACACGTCCGTTTGTTCAATACGAGATATGTAAAAGTATAGAGCGTGGTAATGCGATTATAGGTGTATTTATTAATGGAATAACAGATATGCAGAGTGGATTAAAATCTTCACGTTGTAATTCGCACACAATAATTGGACATTATCAAAACAACTTACCAGCATATTTTGATAATGTATGTGATGGAATATATGATTACATCTTAGACGATGGCTATTCGAATTTGAGAAGTTGGGTAGAAAAAGCCGCAAAAGCTAAAGGAAAATAATGAAGATATAAATGTAAGATAAACATATTATCTTATACTGCAACAAAAATATGGAATATTCTGCATGGCACATAAAACATTTATTTTATACAAGTACAGTGAAACTCAAAAATTGAGAGAAGACATTATAGAAGCTCTTGGTGATGATGCAACCTATTACAAGGGTGAAACAAGCGATTCTGCCGATCTCACTGATACATAGATGATTGAAAAACTATTTAAGACAATGCCAAATTCTACATGCCAGTATTTGTATACAAGGCTTTTAGAAAAGTATGATGATAGTCAGTCGATTTATAATCAAAATGGTAAGTGTAAAACAAATAATAACAAGGTTAATTAAAGAGGAAATGATATTAATGGATATGCAAATTTGGCAAAAATTTTAGAATATGCTTGTAAAAATTATAAATTTGAGTCACATAATTATAATGATACAATAAGAAAAGAGAGTAATATTTTTATAAAAAACGAAATTAATATCGGTAGTGAATTAGGTAAAGTAAATTTTTCGAACAAACTAAATCTATGGATTAATGGAATATTATTTACTATGAGGAATGATAGGGAACATGGTGATGAAATTTCATTATTCAAGAGCAGTTTGACTTCTTTGAAAATATACGCGCATAACTACTTTTGTTTTCTTAGCGCATATATTTTGTTATCTTCGATGGTTGAACCTAACGAGGTAACACAAGTGGAGACATTCAGAGCCCTTTACTTGTGATGAATAACAATATATTCCACAATTCGTGACAGTGTGTAGGCAAAGATGAAAATGGTAGTGAAACGGCTGCTTAAGAAATACAGATATACACCTGATAAGCAGGAAAAAGCAGTAGAAAGCCAACACTATGAGTCTGTTCTTTAGCGTTGGTTTTTGTATACTTACGCCAGATATATTGATTTGAAAATGTTATTAAAATAGTGCAACAGTAGTTGTAATAGTAAATTATGGAATCAGTCATGAGTGCAGTAAAAACTAGAATTAATCTAGAAAAACACATAAATTATTTAAAGGAGAGACAAAAATGGCAGATAAAATAAAAAATATTTTTGTGTCACATCAGCATAATGATGCAGACAAAATCGAGTCATTTAAGAAATTAATAGGCAATCATGGGATAGATATGAGAGACAGTTCTATTTATGAAAACAAACTAAAAAACAATGCAACTAATGAGCAGTATATTAAACAAGAATTGATAAAACCGCAAATGAAATGGGCAGGAACATTGGTTGTTCTGATAGGTAAAGATACAGCTAAAAGTGATTATGTAAATTGGGAAATAAAGACCGCTGCAGAAATGGGAAAAAGAATTGTAGGAGTATATTTACAAGGGGCAAAAGAGGAAGATATTCCTGCAGAATTGATTGAAAATGGAAATAACTTGGTCGGATGGAATGGTGAAAAAATTGTAGATGCGATAAATGGAGAAGATTTAGAATGGGAAAATCCTGATGGCAGTCCCAGAAGTAACAATGTAATGGATTTACCGAGATACCAGTGCTGAGGTGGCATATATGAAATATTATTCTTATGTTATTCCTAGAGATTATGGTTTTGCTCCAAATCCTTATTTTGGATACTGCACATTGGCAACTTGTAAACCACGAATTAGGAAGAGCGCTCAAATAGGAGATTGGATTGCTGCATATGGAGGAGCTGGGACAGAAGTGCACAAAAAATTAGTTGTACTAATGAGGGTAGATGAGGTTTTATCGTTTGATCAATACTGGAATGATAAGAGATTTGTAAAAAAGAGACCAGTATTTAATCGATCTATGTCCTGTATGTACGGAGATAACATATATCATCATATTAACGAAAAATGGACACAAGAGCTTTCACATCATAGTATGGTAGATGGCAGTATTAACTATGTAAATTTAAATCGCGATACTCAAACAGATAGAGTATTAGTTACAACACAGTTTTATTATTTTGGAAATAATGCTATTGAAATTCCAAAAGAATTTGAAGTGTTAATTGGAAGTGGTCGTAATCATAAAAATCGTTATGATGAAAAAATAAGTAATAAATTTATCAAATTTATAAATGAGAACTTTGAAACTGGAATACATGGTGTTCCCTATAGTAGGAAAAGTGGGCAGTTTGCACATTATAGGGGGTAAATAAGTATGAGGATGATTTTTTGTAAGCCAGAGCTGACCATGAATAATTTAGATTCAGCAAGCATTTTTTATTCAGAATGTAAGGAAATATTAGATACTTATGTGGCAAACAAGTTATATATTTCATCTGTTTTTCAGATTAACCAATTATTGATAGAACAACCAGACAAAAACGATATTTTGATATTCTTCAATGCAGATAATGGTACTTATGATGAAAGAATTATTAAACTAGTTAACAAATATTATGATGCCCAAAGTAGAATATGGCCAATTGCAATGGAAAATAATGCAGAATGTAGACGTCCACCAAGTCCAGTGTCTGACAAACAAAGTTTTGATGTCTATTGTCGAAATGAAAATAGAAATCCAATGAAGAATAATATGAAGGCAATTGCTCAAGTTTTTGCAAGAAAAATCATTGCACAGACACTTTCACCCCTGTATAGAGATGAAGTTCTATATTTTATTAGTCATCGAAGAATTGACGGAGAGAATATTGCAGCAAGACTAGCAGATGAATTAAAAAGGCTAACAAGAGAAAGAAATGTCTATCGCGACGTTGTTAATGTAGAAGTTGGAAATGATGCGCAAAAAGATATTGATAAAAATTTGGAGTTAAGTGATGTTGTAATTTTTTTGCAGACAAAAGAATCACAATATTCTTTATACATAATGAAAGAACTATGCTATGCAATTATTAATGATATTCCGATTTTGTGGATTCAAATTGATAATGCGCCATATTCCGAAATAGGAATTCGTCCAGGTGAAGCACCAGTACTAAGTTACTCAAATGAAGAATTTTTTGATAGTGAGAGGATATCAGAAATAGTTGATGAAATTGAAGTGAAGTGCTTTCAGTTAATGATGAATACATCAAATCAAGTATTCTCTTATATCGAATGCTTTAATGACATGAGTAGCTCAAACAAAATTAAATTAGTAAGCGATAAGTCATCTATTCTTGCATATCAGATTCAGTATAAGGAAAAAACGAGAGATTTGTACGATTTGAGAATAAGGAATCATTATGTTCAGTGTTTTGGAAGAAATCCCAAGCCTCAGGATATTCAACAGTTTACGGAAAGGGTTAAAAAAGAAAAAATATATGAAAATCACGATAGATTATTTCTTTTATCTAATCATGGAAGACGTGATAGGCAAGTAGGTGACGCAAAATTATCAGAAGAAAATTTTGATGATTATTTAATGAATATTGAAAATGTTAGAGGAGTTAAGAGGCGTAGGCTAGAGAAGAGAATTATCTTATCAGGTGCATTTCCAGATTGTGACGAAATATACAAAAATTCATTATTAGAAGCAGTTGTAGTCTATTCGAGAGAAATAATTAAGCGTGGATATATCTTGGTTTTTGGAGCGCATCCAACATTTCAAAAGCTTATTTTTGATATTGGAAAAGTGTATGCATCAGATATTAAATATTCTATTGAAATGCATATGGACAAAGCTTATTTAGGAGCGTATGATCTTGAAGAACTTCAAGAGAAATGCACGTTAGTGTTATCTGATGGATTACAAGAAATGCGAGAAACTATGATTTGTAAAGAAAAAAGTGAAATGCTAATTTGTCTTGGAGGAAAAATTAAAGAAGATAAAACACAACAGGGTGTTGACATTGAAATAGAATTAGCGAAATCAGTAGGTACACCAGTTGCATTGGTTGGAACCGTTGGGGGACGTTCAAGTGAATATGCATTTGAAAAGATTACAGAACGTAATTGGGATGAATTAAATTCCTGGGATACATTACTAAATAAAAATTTGTTTTATAATGTCAATCATAGAGTAATGGTAAAACGTTTGTTAGATTTAACTGAAGGAGGAAACGAGGTTGAAGGAAAATAACGTTAATGCTTTGTGTTCAGGTATATACGTTTTTGAAGGTATTGATAATGTTGGAAAAACAACAATTATTAAGGCATTGAAAGGAAGGCTATGCAAAGAAAAGGGCCGTAAATGTGCAACAGTTGCATTTCCAGGAAATGAAGAGAGAACATTAGGTGCGCTTGTTTATGATATACATCATCATGAGAAAAAATATTTTGATTGCTCGATTAATGATACTAGCTTACAACTATTGCATGTTGCTGCACACATAGATCTAATCCAACGAAAGTTAATGAAAGAATATAGTTCATCAAAAATAATTATGATGGATCGTTTTTGGTGGTCTACATACGCATATGGATTATCGGGAGCATTAGAAAGTGACGTTATTAGTGCTGTTTTAGCTCCAGAGTTAATATATTGGGAAAAAATTAACATCAATAAAATATTTTTATTAGAACGTAAGGATCGTGAAAAGGATTATGAAACTGAAAAGGACAGTCTGATTATGCAAAATTATAGAGATCTTGCAAGAAAAGAACCAAAGTGTCAAATAATAAATAATGACGGAAGTTTGGAAGAAACAATAAACATGATATTTAACAAGATTGTGGGAGAATGGTCTTTATGAAGTTAGAAGATTTTAAGCCGACACTAGTATATGACACATACTGGAAGTTTGCAGAAAAACGCCAAGAAGTTTTTTTAAATAGAATACAAAATAAACCTTTTCCTTGGACGGATGACAAAATTATTCAGAAGTATAAATTTACCAATGCCTATAGAGCTTGCGACCGGGTAAGCCAATATTTAATTAAAAATGTGATATACTGTAAAAATCTATATTCGCCTGAAGATCAATGTTTTAGAATCCTATTTTTTAAGTTATTTAATAAAATTGAAACATGGGAATACATGGAAAATACTTTGGGCGAGATTTCATATCGTTCATATTCTTACGAAAGATATAATGAATTATTAACACAAAAGATTAATAATGATGAAAGAATTTATTCTGCTGCTTATATAATGCCATCAGGGAAAAGTTGTTTTGGATTTGATAAAAAACATCAAAACAATCTGAAATTGTTAGAGCATATGATGGAATCTGGATTGTCTAGCATGATAGCGAAAAGCAAAAGTCTACAAGAATTATATCTAGGATTGCTTAATTATCCAACATTGGGAACATTTTTAGCATTCCAATATGCCATTGATATTAACTATAGCGAATTATGCGATTTTAGTGAGATGTCTTTTGTTGTAGCTGGACCTGGTGCAAAAAATGGAATTAATAAATGTTTTAGAGAGTTAAATGGGCACAAATATGAAGATATCATTAAGTATGTTGCGGAACATCAAGAAATCGAATTTGAAAAAAGAGGATTAAAGTTCAATACGTTGTGTGGTAGAAGATTACAATTAATAGACTGTCAGAATTTATTTTGTGAAACAGATAAATATGCTAGAATTGCTCATCCCGATATTGGTACAATAAACGGAAGAAAAAGAATAAAACAACAATATGTTAGTCACAATATGGAAGGTATTGAATATTTTTACCCACCTAAGTGGGGAATAAATAATCGCATTAGTATTTATAGAAATGGAGAATTGTAAATGGCTGATTTTATTTCTGGAAAAACTGCAAATGAAGTATGGGAAAAAGCTATAAAGTTATTGCAGAAACAAGAGCATTCTCTGAGTGGACGAACAGGAGATGTTTTTGAATTATTGCACACATTTATTTCAATTGGAGAACCGCAACAAAAATGGATTTATAACCGTATTCCTCCAATTAGTATCGGATATGCTTTGGCAGAATTAGTATGGATTATTAATGGAGAAGAAAAATCAGATATTATAAATATGTGGAATCCTAGTTTGGAAAAATATGCAGGTAAAGGTGATGTTTATCATGGCGCCTATGGAAAGCGGATAAGGTCACACTTTGGTTTTGATCAGATAGAAAAGGCATACGAAGCATTACAAAGCGTTCCAGAAAGTCGGCAGGTAGTGATACAAATTTACGATACTAAGGTTGATTTTCCAATAAAAAAAGGAATACCGCAGGACGAAGATATTCCATGTAATATATGCTCATTATTAAAAATCAGAAATGGAAAACTGGAATGGTCTCAAATAATGCGCAGTAATGACGTTCTATTAGGAATGCCTTATAATTTTGTTCAATTTACTGGATTACAAGAAATTTTAGCAGGATGGCTAGAGACAGATTTGGGGTCATATAATCATTATAGTGATAGTTTACATTTATATGCTCGTGATGTTGATAAAATTGGAATTGGACAAGAATTAGAAATTAAGAATAATGATAGCTTGTCTTTGAGAAGGAATGAATCTGAAAGATTATTTGAAGAAATATTTCATAGAATGAAAGGATTGTGCTTAAAAAATATTACGGAAAAAGAAATTCATTCTTTGGCAAAAATCGATTCAGGCTATATTGCTTACGATAATATTATGTTAATTATTGGAGCATACATATCACAGAAAAATAAATATAATGATTTGACAAAAAATCTTATTGAGTCGTGTACAAATAATTCATATAAAGCAATGTGGGAACGATGGGTTAGTAGAACTTTTGAAAAAGACTAGTAAATGCTGGTGTGAATAAAATCATAGGTATAATTGATGGCACATAGTGTATTTTACAGTTTTTGTTATAGTGATAATATTAGTAGAGTAATGGTTGTACGAAATTTCAAAAGGCTGCTTTGAGAGAAGAAAATTGAAATTTTATATTTTTTTAAATACAAAAATAGCATTAGTTTAACTGAGGGTAAACTTAAATGTCAGTTGATAATATCCCAATATTGGATGACTTATATGAGGTTGTGAATAAATATTACAAAATATTTAGAAGTAGATTTCACCAAGGGGGTATTAGGTTCGACAGTCATCAGAATCGCAACAACAGGGCATGTGGAGACCGTAATCTTGTTGCAACGGGTGGAGGGCTGATAAATAGCGAGGTTGAAGCACCTTGATTAAAAATATATTTTGACGTGAAAGAATGAGATAGCTTTCGCGTTTTTCTTGTTCTAAAACTTTTATTCTGAAAATAATTTGTGAGTTTGAACTAATGGTATATAATGGATGAGAATAAAAAAGTGATAGATTATATTAAAAAGAATTGTTGTTGAGGTGGAATATATGTTAGAAGCGATTACGTATCAGGGTATGCTGAAAGATATAAATAATAATCAGATAAAAGAAGATACAATTGGTATACTTATTTATTGATTTACAATGAAAAC
>DFOA01000051.1 GCA_002381185.1 Firmicutes bacterium UBA3553
TATTTATTCCTCAGAACTGAATAAATTTTATAATAATTTACACAAATAGGTGCCACATGCTTAATAAGAAAAAAACATACCCATATATTTTAAAGTTTGTAATTTTAACGATACTGTTTATTGCTGCGCTATATTTTGAAAGTGCCCAGCAGCAGAGACTGTTTGTTCTTATTGTTGTATTTTTGCTTTTTACGGCAAACAACATTATCAAATATTTTATTAATAAAGAAAGTAAATTTTATTGTATATTGTTTATTATAGATTTATTACTCATATATTTTTTAGAGCTCAATTCAAGACTTTTAATAAACTATTTTCTGCATTCATTTTATATAATCGTATTGCTTGAAGCATCCGTTACCTTAGAAATAAAAAATGGAATAATAATAGGCAGTACTGCCATTATTGTCTCAATGATTAAATTTGCATATCTCATATATTTTAAATTCAACATTTCAAGTATATCTCAAATGATTTTTTTTCTGATAATAAATATTCTTGTATTAACTGTTGCCTTGTTTGCCCAGCACAACAAACAGGAAAGAGAAAAAAAGGATATTTTGTATAAGGAGCTTCTGGACGCCCATAAAAAATTAAAGGAATATACGGTTGAAGTAAAGCGGCTTTCTATTGTTGAAGAACGAAACAGAATTGCAAGAGACATACATGATAACCTGGGACACAATATGACTGCTCTCATAATGCAGCTTCAAATGGCGGAACACTACATTAAAACAGATTCCCCAAAGTCACAGGAGCTTCTTATAAATTCAATTAAAACTGCTAAAGACAGTCTATCCGGTATAAGAGAAGTAGTTGAAACATTAAGAGAAACAAGGGCAATTCCTGCAACTGACAAAGCAATAAAAGCTCTGGCAGAAGAATTTTCAGTGAAAACAGGAATTGAAACAGAATTAAATATAAACGGAAAAATAATAAATAATCAACAAGCTTCAGAAGCTATCTACCACATACTTCAGGAGTGCTTAACAAATGCTGTAAGACATGGAGATGCAACAAAAATATGGCTGGAGCTTGATTACAAAAACGATTCAGTAACCTTCAATATAAAAGATAACGGGACAGGTGCCGAAAACTTGACTGAGGGCTATGGGATGAAGGGTATCAGGGAAAGAGTCAATGACTTTAATGGCAGTGTAGAATTCAAATCAGAGAACGGATTTGTTATAGAGGGATTTATTTTATTGCCTGAAAATTAAATTAGTCAGTCCGGGAGGATATATGATGATAAAGGTATTACTAGTAGATGATCAGGACATATTGGTGGAAGGTCTCAAGCTAATATTAGGTATGGAAGAAGATATTGAGATCTGCGGAACAGCCGGCAATGGCAAAAAGGCGTATGAATCATGTAAGTGGAATCGCCCTGATGTTGTATTAATGGACATACAAATGCCGGAAGTAAACGGTGTTGAGGCAACTGAATTAATAAAGAGGGATTTTCCGGAAGTTAAAATAATAGTCCTTACAACCTTCAACGATGACCAGTACATATATGATGCGCTGAAAAATGGGGCATCGGGGTATTTGCTGAAAGATACACCTCCTTCGGAAATAGCAAAGGCAGTCAGGACTGTTTACAATGGCGGCGCTTTAATACAATCAGAAGTAGCGGTAAAGGTTATAGATAAGTTTTCACAACTTGCCAAAGAAACTGTGGATAAAAATATTGATCCAAGAGTGTATCTGTTGACAGAAAGAGAAATTGAAGTATGCCGTCTCATAGCAGAAGGAAAAAACAACAAGGAAATAGCCGACCAATTATTTTTAAGCAAGGGTACAGTAAAAAACCATATTACAAGAATACTGATTAAATTAGATCTGAGGGACAGAACCCAGCTGGCAGTTTATACAATAAAAAATGATATATGAGATTCTTTGCTGGCGCTCAAATGATATTATAAGTCATTATGAAGGCAAAAGAATCTTTTTTTAATATTGTGCCAAAAGTCACATCACATATTTAAAATATATGATTCCAGATACTAGAAAACAAAAATCAAATCAAATAAAATGGTATCATAGAAAAAGTCGATGGGATTAACTCCCGAACAAGGAGGAAACATGAAGAAATTATCAGTTATATTATTGGCAGCAATGCTTGTATTATCACTTGCGGCATGCAATACAGATAATTTAGCAGAATATAAAAAGGCGATAGAAAAAACAGAACAAATTACTAAGGGACAATCTTCAGCAGAATTATCTATGATAATGGATTATAATATTGACGGTCTGACATCAGAAGAAATAAAGGATCTCAACTATTTCAAGGATATGAAGGGAACCTTTAACGCTGTGTACGATAATGAGGCGGAAAAGGCAATATTAAGAAATTACATGAACTTTGGCGGTCTTGGATTTGATTTTGATATGTATGTTAACGGTGAAGAAATGTTTATGAAGCTGCCCGTAGTTGGAAAATTCATCAAAATGAATGAAATTCAGAATACTGTTAATATAGATGAAGAGTCATACAACCAGTCAATTATATCGGATGAAACCATTAAGACAATTGCTGATAAATGGGTTGGCTTAATGAAGAATGATGACGTGTTCAAGGGAAAAGATATAATCCTCACAACCCCCGACGGAGAGGTGAAAACCACTGAATATACCATAACATTAAGTGATGAACAGATTAGAACCCTGGTTGGGGAAAGTGCGGAAATAGCAGCAAAGGATGAAACATTAAAGCAATTCTATGATAAATATATAAAAATCAAATTTAATGAAGAAGAAATAACTTTTGAAGAAATGCTTCAAGCCTTAAAGGATAATATTGAAAACTACAAAGTAGAAAACTTTAAATATACTGCATTGGTAGATATTGACGGTTATATAGTAAATGAAAATATTGTTTATAGAATTAAATCTACAAAGGCTGATTTAATTTTAAGAGGTATGGATTACAACTTGGATATAAAAACCTGGGATATAAATAAGGACCAAAGTTTTGATTTTCCTGAACTGACAGGTGAAAATACAATAGACGCAGATAATATGGAAGAAATGCCTGATTTAATGAAGGATATGTTTGAAAATAGAAAATAGGGGTGTACCATGCTGAAGGTAGAAAATTTATATAAGAATTTTGGAAGTGTAAAGGCTGTTGAAGGAATAAGCTTTGAGGTAAAAAAGGGTCAGGTGTTCGGGTTGTTGGGCCCAAATGGTGCAGGCAAATCAACAACCATATCCGTAATATCAACATTAATTAAACCCACTAATGGAGATGTGCTGTTTGAAGGAACCAGTATATTGAGTAATCCGTCTCTTATAAGAAAAAAATTAGGCGTGGTGCCGCAGGATATAGCTTTATATCCCACACTTACCGGATATGAGAACCTGTCCTTTTGGGGCAGCATTTACGGATTAAGGGGTTTGGAATTAAAAAAGAGAATAAATGATGTTTCGGAAATTATCGGATTAAATGGCCGAATCAAGGATAAGGTAGAGAAATATTCTGGGGGAATGAAAAGAAGATTAAATATAGGGGCAGCATTGCTTCATATGCCGGAGCTTCTGATAATGGATGAACCAACAGTAGGTATAGATCCACAATCCAGAAATCATATTTTAGATACCGTTTTAGAGCTTAACAGGGAGGGGATCACCATAATTTATACTTCCCACTACATGGAGGAGGTTGAATATCTTTGCAATGAACTTTGTATAATGGATGAAGGAAAAATTATAGCATCAGGAACCCACCAGGAGCTGGTAGAACTGGTAAGAGAAAAAACCCAAATTAATATTAAATTAAATAAAATGGATGAAGCTGTGTTACACACCCTTAAAGGAATTAACGGAGTGTTTGATGCTAAAACAGATGAAGACAAAATTGTCCTATTTGGCAGCAACTCAGATGTTTTATTGGCTGATATTATATCCAAGATATCAGAAAACGGTTGGCTTATTGAAACGATAGATGTTAAGAAACCAAATCTGGAAACAGTATTCCTTCATTTAACAGGCAAGGCCCTGAGAGATTAGGAGCAGGCTATGAAAATAATCAGTATTATAATTAAAGATTTAAAGGTCATGTTCAGCGATAAAAAGGCGCTGGCTATAATGATTCTTATGCCCATGATTTTAACAACTATACTGAGCTTTGCTTTGAAGGGTTCCTTTTCAAGTGGAAGCGATTCAGACTTTGAACCTGTCAATATAGCAGTAGTGAGACTATATAATTCAGGAGGGGATTCTGAAATGTTTGAATCATCCTTAAGCAATAATTTTTTTTTAAAGGAAATGGATGAAGCAGCATTAAAAGACTTAATGGAAGCAGGCAATAATATTGATCCGGAAAAAATATTCTTTGAAGATTTCATGGATAGCGAGGATGTGTCTGAATTTATACGCTACAGAATCGAAGATGAAGCAAAAGCTTTGGAGATGCTAAATAATGAAGAAATATCAGCAATAGTTATTTTGCCGGAAAAATTTGAATATGACATGAAAATAAATCTGCTGACTCCTTTCAGGAACAAGGTAGAAATAAAAGTTCTGACACATCCGGACAAGAATATCAGCGGTAAAATAGTCAAGTCTGTTATGGATGCGTTTACTAATTCCATGTCATCAGTTATAATCGGTAAAAATGTAATAATTGAAACTGCCATGGCAAATAATCTGGGCAATGAGGGATTTAACAACATGGAGGATATTATGGAGGGCATGACTGATGTAATGGAATCCATTAAGATTAATATGGATGATGTTGTGTTAGAAGGAAGAAAGCCGATTAAAAGCTCTGACTATTATGCAGCTGCCATGATGACCATGTTTATTCTATTTGCAGCAGGCCAAGGGGGAAGAATGCTGTTGGAGGAAAAGGACAATCTGACATATCAGAGAATGGCTGTAAGCGGTGTTTCAAAGCTTGAAGTATTGTCGGGCAAGTTTATTACAGTATTTATAATAGCACTTTTTCAAATAACCGTTATGATTACTTTTTCTCGCTTTGCGCTAAAGGTCGAGTGGGGAGATTATAGAGCAATTTCATTTATCAGTTTAGCAGCCGCATTTGCAGTTGCAGGGCTGGGTTCATTTATCGGAGCAATGACCTACAGTGCGGGAAATTATAAAATGGCCAATATTTTTGAAAATATAATTATTCAGGGTATGGCCCTGTTAGGAGGAAGCTTTTTCCCCATAGATGTAATGCCGGAGTTCATGCAAAAACTTGGTTTTTTATCACTTAATGGCGTGGCGTTGAAGGCATATCTCAAAGTTTTAACAGGATACCATACAAATGATATTTTATATTATATCATTATTCTTGCAGCAGCAGGATTAGTATTTTCCATATTGGCAGTTGTGGTTTTAAATGGAAGGGAGGGCAAAGCTGATGTTAAGCGTAATAAAACTAAGACTGCTCAGGCTTAGAGATGATGTTATGGTTTTTGCACTCATGACAGCCATGGCACTGGGATTTACAGCTATTTTCGGAGCTTCCTTCAATTCCTATAAACCGACGGTATTGATAGTTGATGAGGACAACAGCTATTATTCTGAATATTTAATAAATGAACTGAAGCAAAACAAAGAATTTAGTTTTGAAAATTCTGATTTAAAAACCGCCTCAAAAGAAATAGAAGAAGGCAGTGCGGTCGTGGCGTTGCTAATTAAGCGAGGATTCCACGAGAATATAGAAAATGGTAAGGATGTATCCTTAGGTCTAATGAAGGTTAAGGATGATATAGTTATGCTTACAATACAAGAATTAGCATCAAGCATTACGTTAAAAATGGCTGGAAGCACAAGAATATCAGATGTAACTGCCGACTTCATAAAGTCAGTAAAGCCGGAGGCTGATATACAGAAAATAAAAACATCTGCCT
The DNA here is from genome assembly GCA_002381185.1 of Firmicutes bacterium UBA3553. Classification (GTDB taxonomy): domain Bacteria; phylum Bacillota; class Clostridia; order Tissierellales; family Sedimentibacteraceae; genus Sedimentibacter. Next base: position 5,865 of record DFOA01000051.1, read on the forward strand.
ACAACAATGTGATGGAGTCATGGAAGTATAAAAATCCTATGACAGTAACGGCAACAGTTGCTAAAACGGGAGCGGATTCAAGGTATGATGGTCTAATGCATTCAATGATTGGATTTACAATATTTTTCTCAATGTATACCATGGTGTTTTCAATAGGAACCATACTAAGCGACAAGCAATACAAGACATGGGAAAGGATGCTTGTTTCCCCGGTATCAAGGGCATCAATTCTTGGAGGGACTATGACAGTGTCATACCTGACAGGAGCAGTTCAAATGGGAGTGCTGATCCTTTGCGGCAAATATCTTCTAAAGATCGACTGGGGAAACAGCGTGCCGGGAGTATTGTTAGTATCAGCGGCATTCGTATTTTCTGTAACATCCCTCGGCCTAATGATGTCAAGTTTTATTAAGACCCAGGGGCAGCTGGGAACATTGGCTCCGATTGTATTGACCTCCACCTCTATGCTTGGAGGCTGCATGTGGCCGCTGGAAATTGTAAACAACAAAGCGCTGTTATTCTTAGCAGAGCTCACCCCTCAAAAATGGGCTATGCAGGGAATAGAAGGTATAGCCAGCCAGGGCATGGGCTTTGAAGCGGCAATATTTCCTACAATTGTTTTAATGGGAATGGGATTGATATATTTTATAATAGGAGTAAAAACATTAAAGTAATGAGATCCTAAAATATTTTTCGTTTAATCTGGTTTCTGTCGGGTATATGTTAACTATAATGAAATCCAAAGCCAGGAGGACAAAATGGATAGTGTTAATAAATTCAGATTACCTGTAGAAAAATTAAAAAAAGTCAGCAATATAGAGAAAGAGTTGAAGTTTTGCAAAACTTCAAAGGATGTAACTATTTTGGAGGGAGTCATAGGACAGGACAGAGCGGTTAAGTCCATGGAATTCGGCCTTTCCATGAATGCTCCCGGTTATAATATATTTGTGCTTGGATCTCAGGGAACAGGTAAAAGCACTTATACACAATCAGTAGTTTCAAAAATAGCTGCTAAGTCTAATGTCCCCAATGACTGGTGCTACATTAATAACTTCAGTGAATGGGATAAACCTCTTGCAATCTCTCTTCCACCAGGAAAAGGAAAAGAATTTCAAAAAGATATGGATAAATTAATTGCAAATTTAACCGTATATATTCCTAAAGCCTTTGAAAGCAGTAATTTTCAGCAGCAAAAAGATTTATTGGTACAAAAAGTGAATGAGAGGATGTCTTCAATTCTTAGGGAAATCGAGAAAATTTCCACTGATGCTGGATTTGGCATACAGCAGTCAGGACAAAGAATACTTCTCATACCTCTTAAGGACAACAAGCTCATAACCCCTGATGAATACAAAGAGCTGGATATTGAAAAACGAGAGGAAATAGATAGTAAAAGAACTAAAATAGCTTCAGAAATAGATGAAAAAATACGTGATGGTCAAGTTTCCCAAAGAAAAGCAGAAGAGCAGGCTATGGAGCTGGAAAAACAAACAGCCTATAAAGCAGCAGAGCCTCTTGTAAGACAATTAAAAGAAAAATATAAAGACATTGATGAAATTGTGGATTATCTGGAAAAGGCACTGAAAGATGCCGCAGAAAATCATAGCATATTCAGAAGTGCCGTTTCTGTTGTACAGGATGAGTTTGTAACAGAAGATCAGGATAGTTCAGACCATGCAGATGATGATGAAGACAATTTATTTGACGCTAAAATATTAGAAACAAAGGACAGTAAAAATCCTTTCACCAGATATAAGGTTAATTTATTTGTTAATAATGAAAATAATGAAGGAGCACCGGTTATAGCAGAAAGTAATCCTTATTATTATAATCTTTTCGGTAAAATTGAATACAAAAATCAAATGATGACAACTATGACCGACTTTACAATGATAAAAGCAGGAGCTGTTCAGAGGGCAAACGGCGGATATTTAATATTGCAGGCAAAGGATCTTCTCATGGATCCCTATGCCTGGGATGCTCTGAAAAAAGCATTGAAATACAAGCAGGCGGTCGTAGAAAATATAGGAGAACAAAGCCGTTTTATACCTACAGTTACATTAAAACCCCAGCCCATTCCTCTCAATGTGAAGGTTATTCTGGTAGGAAGCTATTTGTATTATAGCCTGTTATCAGGAGATGAGGATTTTAAGAAGCTTTTTAAGGTAAATGTGGATTTTGATGTTGAAATGGACAGAACATCTGAAAATATACAGCATTACGTCTCTTTTATCGGATCAATGTGTGAAAGAGAAAATTTAAAGCATCTTAACTGCTCGGCAATGGCAAGGGTCATAGAGTTCGGGTCAAGACTTGCAGACAATCAAAATAAATTATCAACACGGTTCAATGTGGTGGGCGAAATTATATATGAAGCGTCTGCATTGGCAGAATCTGAAACATATAACTCCGAATTTGTGGATGCAACTCATGTGGAAATGGCTATAAAAAACAGGAAGTACCGTTCAAACATGATTGAAGAGAAGATGCAGAAACAGATTCTTGATAAAAAGGTACTCATAGATACTGAGGGAGAAGTTGTAGGTCAGGTAAATGGACTGTCGGTAATGAATTCATCAGGATATTCCTTTGGACTTCCATCCAGAATAACAGCAAGAACCTATTCAGGGCGGGAAGGCATAATTAATATTGAAAGAGAAACAGAAATGAGCGGCAACATTCATTCGAAGGGTGTTCTCACACTTAACGGGTATCTGGGAGGTAAATTCGCACAGGAAAAACAGCTTGGACTGACTGCCCAGGTTACGTTTGAACAGCTGTACGGCGGAGTTGAAGGAGACAGCGCTTCAAGCACTGAGCTGTATGCAATTTTATCCAGTCTTTCAGGCATACCTATAAAACAAAGCCTGGCGGTAACAGGTTCTGTCAATCAAATGGGAGAAATACAGCCCATAGGAGGAGTGAATGAAAAAATCGAAGGATTCTTTGATATTTGCTCATTGAAAGGATTGACAGGCAACCAAGGAGTTATAATTCCTGAAAGCAATGTTGACAACCTGATGCTGAAGGATGAGGTAATAGAAGCAGTCAACAACAATATGTTTCACATATATGCCGTTAAAAAGATTGAAGAAGGAATTGAGATATTAACGGGAGTTCCTGCGGGAGAGCCGAATTCATTCGGCGAATATCCAAAGGACAGCATATTCTATTTAGCGGACCAAAAGCTGAAGGAATATAATAAAATATTGGAAACGGCCGAAGAATAGCAAAAAAATTCACCTGCATATGGATCAATTAATAGATATATTTGCAGGTGAATTTTTTATTGCATTGAAACAAACAAACAGAAAATCTTAAAGAAAGTCATGCTTGAATCTATAATTTTCTTTAAAGTTCCTTATATACTTTTATACTATATTTAATATAGACAAAATAAAAACCACAGGATATGTTCCTGTGGCAAGTATAAAAATATCAGTTATAAATCTATTTTTCTATACAGCTCCTGATTAAGTCCAAGGCAGAAGTAGCAGCTCTGTCCCTTATTATTTCTCTGGACCCTGTTGCAAGGATTTTATTGACACTGAATTTATCCTTATAATAAACACATACATAAGCAAGTCCCACAGGCTTTTCTTCTGTACCCCCATCCGGGCCTGCAATACCTGTGGTGGAAACTCCCATGTCAGTTCCGGCAGCCTGAGCTGCACCATATGCCATTTCCTTTGCGGTTTCTTCACTTACTGCTCCATACTTAGATAAGGTATTTCTGTTTACATGCAATGTATTCATTTTAGCTTCATTGCTGTATGTGACAAACCCTTCCTTAAATACTTTAGAAATACCCGGATAACTGATTAATCTGGAAGCAACCAATCCTCCGGTTAAAGATTCGGCAACTGCAACAGTAATATTTTTTTCCAGCAGAAGTTCGGCAGTTTTGTCCTCAACCTTGCCTGTTTCGGTAACATATGCGTTTTCTCTTCCAAATCGTTTAATTAGTTCCTCCTTGACAGGTTCAATCATTTCTATGCACTCTTCCTTACTTTCGGCCTTAGCGGTAATCCTGAAAATAACCTTTCCTGCTCCGGCGTAAGGTGCTATAGTAGGATTTGTCTGGTTTTCAATTAAATCCATTATCATTTCTTCAGCTGCAGATTCACCTATATTGACTACTACTAATTTTTCCCCGTAAACAACCTGATTAGAAAATTGTTTTAAATAAGGTATAACCTCCTTGTCCATTAATGGTTCCATTTCTTTCGGAGGACCGGGAAGCAATATGCCTATTTTTGATTTGCCTTCTATTTCTCCCTTCATTATGCATGCATTAGCAGTTCCGTTAGGATTGTCAAGCACAGTGGAACCTTCAGGGAAATATGCCTGGCGCATGTTATTTTGGGGAAAGTCTTTTCTAAAGTGGGAATACATCTCCTTCACATGTTGAAAGCTTTTTTCGTCATAGACCATTTCAACATTAAAATATTCAGCTAACACATTCTTAGTTATATCATCCTGTGTAGGTCCGAGACCTCCTGTGCATATAACTATATCAGCTCTTGAAAATGCAGTTTCAAAGCATTGTTTAATCCTTCCCGGATTGTCACCCACAACAGACTGATAATGTACATCAATAGCTATTTCAGCTAATTTTCTAGATATATATTGGGCATTTGTATTGACTATGTCTCCATGCAAAAGCTCAGTACCTACGCAAAGTATTTCAGCATTCATTTTTTTCCTCCGATGAAAGTTAATATAAAATAACTATAAATCTAAACTGTCACAAGTTCAAGTCTTTTGGGGACAGTTTTTTCTGTTAATGAATTGTATAACAGAAAGAACCGTCCCCAAAAAGGCAATTTTATAATTATGAGCAATAAGAAAATCTCCTATTTCGTCAGCGCAGCATACTTCTCAACATTTCCATAAATCTCTTCATGCACTTCAATTGTTTTCTCTGCAAAAAATAATCCTGTTGTCTTGGCATGCTGCCAGACCAGCTCATCAAACATATTGTCAGGGTGCTGTTTTCCGCCTTCAACAAAAGGTGACAACTCAATACAAAAGCCGGGTCTTTTCATTCTTGCTCTGAACCAGTTTTCAAAACCGCATCCGTAAATTTTCGGGTCCTGACTTATTTTAGTTTTTCTATAAATATATTTGCTGCTTAATTCATCCATGATTTTTTCATCTATTCCATTAAACATATCATGAGTTCCGCTGTCAGCCCAAAAGGTGCAGTTGCCGGAGCAATGGTATGAACACATCAGCGTAAGGTTATGTTCATTGCAAAAATTAACTAAGGCTAAGGTTTCTGGCTCACTGTTCGGAGCATATCCTTTAAACCTGTCAGAACAAGGAACATCAGTACCGGGTACACATGTTCGTATATCCCAGTTGCCATCGTCAAAGTTTTTGTTCAAATCAACCCCATTGGCATTTGCCTTCCAATATGTATGATCTTCACCCCATATTTTTATATCTTTCAATTTATTATAATTCGCGGACGATTCTAATCCGTTATGTACTATATTAAGACCATCAGGATTTGCAACAGGAACAAAATACATAGTTACTTTATCTATAATATTCTTTACATCAAATCCGTCAAAATTTTTTGCTTCTATATAATAATTACAATAATAATCAATCATCTTCATGCAAAGCATCACAGAAAAATCCTCTCTGGCATGAATTCCGCCAACAATCAAAACACTCGGCGTTTTGTTAAACGCTGCTTCGGTGGTGTCATCCTGAGCGTAGTAAAGGCTCTCATTCTTGTTGTCATTCTGAACGCAGTGAAGAATCTTATCTTTTCTGCTGCTCAATTTCAAGGCAACAATATCTCTTCCTTCAACAGACTTCCCAATAATCACTTTACTTAAGATATTTTTGTATATGCTGCACAGTTCATCTATATCACTGTAAATTCTGTCTAAATAATAAGTATCCGAAGTATCAACTATAAAACTATTCATAACTACCTCATCATTTGTAAGTAATAAATTTATTATAATATAAAAAATTTAGTTTATACAATATAATTAAAAACTGTTCGAATTATTTTGGAGGACAGTTTTTTAGTTGCGTTTTTTCGCACCAAAAATGCCTATCTTCAAAATGACCCAAAGTACCAAAACACCTTTTGAGCGAAGCAAGGGCTCTTTTTTGTTGCTATCAAAATTTATAAATGCTATAATAAATCAAAAATACTAAAGGGGTTGGGCACATGTTGTTTGCCAAGTTTAATTTAAAAACAAAGACATTAAAAATAATCAGCCTGGTGCTTACATTCATAGGAATATTATTTATATTGGGATCAAGTTACATAGGTTCCATTGCCATACGCCTTGCAATGATATTGATTTTAATATTTTGTATTGCAAATATTAAAATGACGTACAAGTATCTGACTGTTAAAGAGAAGATAAATTACATCATTGCTGTTTCAGCCTCAATCCTGGGATTAATTAAGCCTGAACTAACAATGCTCATAATCGGAGTGCTTTTACTTTTCTTTACAGTACCACCTTATGTCAATACAATAAAAGCAAGAGACTATTCGGATATAGTAATGCTTATCATAAATGGGACAGGAATATTGTTTGCATCCTACTGTATCATTAATTCAAAAGCCGCATTGAACACGGTTATTATTATAATAGGAATAATTATGACTGTAACAGGATGCATTTCTTTATATGATGCTTTTATTAATAAAAAACCTTATATAGATTTAGAAACGGGAGAATGCGGCGGATTTGAAGACACAAATGAAATGTAACCCCCATCACCTGTAACACTTCTGTAATATTACGAACAAAAACATGTGTTATATTATATACATGAGATGTTGGCACTGACATCGTGAATATTACAATAACATTACATTCAAACAGATGATATTGACTATAAAATTTTGCGATGTTATAATACTATAGTCATTGTGCTAACACAATGAAGGCACAGGGGGCCAAAACACCCACACACAATTTCATAGGAGGAAATATAGAATGAAAAAAGTATTATCACTTGTCTTGGTAATCGCAATGGTATTATCAAGCATGAGCTTTGCTTTCGCAGCAAAATTCGAAGACGTAGCTGATAATGATTACGAAAAAGCAATTAACACATTAGCTGCTTTAAAAGTAATTGACGGCTACGATGATGGAACTTTCAAACCAGAAAAAACTATAACAAGAGCTGAAATGGCTAAATTAATGGTTCAATTACTTGGATACGGAGATTTAGTTGCAGGTTCAAAAAGCAACTTTACTGATACTCAAGGACATTGGGCAGATCCATATATAGCTCTTGCAGCTGGCAAAGGCTTAGTATTAGGAACTGGAGACGGTAAATTTACTCCAGACAGAACAGTATCTTATGATGAAGTTCTAACTATGTTAGTTAGAGGACTTGGTTATACAGATGATTGTAACGAAATCAAAGGAACTTGGCCTTCAAACTTCAAAGTAAAAGCTGCTGAATTAGGAATCACTAAAAATGTAAAAGTAAATTCTACAGGAGCTGACAGAGGCGGAGTTGCTCAGGCAATGTTCAACGCATTAGAAGCAAAAATAGTTACTGTTGACAATGACAAAAATGTTAAAGATGTAGTTGACAGCAAAAATAAGACTAAAGAATTGCTTAGCAGAATAGCTGAATTAGATGAAAGCTATAATGTAACTGCTGACAAAATTGATCCTAACAACAAGAATTATGCAGGTTCTTATGTAGATTTGGCTTCATACATGTACCAAAATCTTGAAGTATACCTGAATGATGATGATGAAGTAGTATACATTAAAGATACTAACTCATTGGTTATAGAAGGATCTATAGATGAAGTAACTGCATCAAAAGATGGAAAAACTGTAACTGTTGCAATTGAAACAGCTGATGGTTCAATTAAGAAAGTTGACTTCTCTTCAAAAGATGCAAAAGGCGTTGATGAAAAAATAAGCGCTAGTATATTTGAAAATAGAGCAGCAAAAAATGCAAGCACAACTTACAAATATTTAGAAGACGAAACTGAAACTATAAAATTAGTTGCAAATGAAGGCGAAAAATCAAACGGTAAGATTGAAGAATCTGAAGTTGATGGCTTTGTTCTTGAAACTCAAACAAGTGTTGTAAGAGTTGAAGATGTATATGAAAAAGGCGATGTTACATTAGAGGGATTAACACTTCCTACAAACAGCAAGGATGAAGTAGATTTTACAAAAGTTATTGTAAAAGGTGCAGCAGACTCTCTTGAAGATATTAAAGCTGATGATATAGTTGTTGAATATCTTGCAGAAGATGATGAATTCACTACATTAGTAGTTTCTAGAGAAACTGTAGAAGGCGAAGTTACAAGACAAGGTGGAACAGACGTATACGTAGATGGTACGAAGTATAAATTAAGCGAAACTGCAGGTGCAGCATCAGCTCCTGAAATTGGCGACAGCGGAATTTTCTACTTGGATCACAATGGAAAAATTGCTGACTACGACACTGAAGTATCAGACGGCGCAACTGATTACGCTGTTGTAATGGGCGTAGAAGCTGGAACAGTTAAAGATTCATTTGGAAAAGTATCAATAGACGATTATCCACAGATTAAGATTACTAATCAGTCAGGTGATGAAATTGTATATGATATGTATGTAAAAGTGGACTCTAACAACAAAATAAGCAATTCAGCTAAACTTGGAACAGAAAGTTTATTCAGTGGTACTTTAGTTAAAGGCAATGAAATAACTTCTGCTAAGTTTGAAGGTCTTGATGATTTAGTTAATACTCATCCACAGATTATTAAGTATAAACTGAACAGTGATAAAAAAGTTACGAAAATTGAATTGGTAGACGCAAAGGAACTTACTAGCGTTGATACTACTAAATCATCTTTCAAATTATTATCAGATGCATTAGTTTATGACTATCAGAAACTTGAATCAGTTGATCAAAGTAAGCTTAGCTCAAAAATTGCAACTGGATATGCTGTATACAATAAAAAAGGTGAAATAGAAGTCCTGTTAGTAAGAACTTCTGACGTAGATGATTCTGTATACACATTTGCTTATGTTACCTCAGTTAATAATGCTAAAAACAATGGAGACAATGTTCAAGCAGTGAAAGCATATGTAGACGGTAAATATTCAACTGAAATCTTTACAGATTCAGATGATGTATTCCCAACTTCTGGTGGTACTAAGAAGGTATATGCTCTTGATATGGACGGTACGGTTATAACAGAAGCAACTGCTGCAACTCCTAGTGGAATAACACTTGGAAGAAAGACTTTAACTATTTACAGCGGAACAGTTCAAGATAAAGGATCAGATACTATAAAGATAAATGGTTCATGGGAAACATTGTCAGATGACGCAACTGTTATCGGTATAGATTCTAACGGAGATGTAAATGCTGTTAGAAAATTAAACACTATAAGAAATGACAAAACTAATGTAGATGTTTACATGTATAACGGATACGTTGTATACGTAGTAATCTATGAATAATATCAAAAATAAAAAAACACCTTCGGGTGTTTTTTTATTTTCTCAAAGCCACAGGGACAATTTCTTGAGCTCCATCTCTTGGGGAGAAGACACTAGAGAAGGCACTGGGGACGTTTCAAGGGTCTCTTTTATTGACCTGACAATTGGAATGTATGGGTCTAAAATATTTAATAAAAGTTATAAATAGAAATAAGCAACGAAAAGTAGGTACTGAATAAAAGACCGTAGTGAAGCATCACCAGAAAAATGTTAAAATGAGAAAACGGAGGTGATGTTACATGAGAAAAAAATATAGCACGCAAGAAAAGCAAGAAATTATCAGAAGGTATAAGGAGTCCGGCAAGACAGCTTCATAATTTGGTAGAGATAATGAAATTGCAGCAATTAACATCCAACGATGGGTTAAGATTGAAGATAATAAGCTCAATAATACAGCAAAAGAATCAGATGCAAATTTCTTAGAAATTAAGAAAGATAATTTTGTAGTGAATTAAAAAGAGCAGACATTTACACCTTCAATAGTTTTAGCCTGTAATGGTTGTGCTCTTCAAATTGCAGATGGCTTTAACCAAGCGACATTAAATGTTAGTTCTCAAAATTAAATCATACAAATGTAGCAAAAATTATCAAATAAAATAATGTGATAAGAAATATAATGCGACTTTAATGTAATAAAAGTTATCAAATTACAATAGTATAAAAGCTGATATAATTGGAGGTATTTGCATAGAGGTGATTTAAATGCAAATACCAATTGTGCGCCCAGCAAAG
>DFOA01000059.1 GCA_002381185.1 Firmicutes bacterium UBA3553
AAGTTTACTCCTCATCGCTGGGGGTTTTTCTATATTGTTGACAAACGTTTTTGCGTATAGTAATATATAAGTGCAGGTATTACCTGTGGGACGGTAGTATGCCCCACAGGTATTTTTGTATGTATTAACGCGCATGTACCTTAAACCTGCGTAAGTGCCAAAAGAAGAGGAAAAGATATGATTGAGATAGGCGTAAATAATTTAACCAAATTATTTGGTGTTGATAAGATTTTTGAAAATGTGACTTTTGATGTTAAAACAAAGGATAAAATAGGTTTAATCGGGCGAAATGGAACCGGAAAAACTACACTGATGAAAATTCTGGCTGGATATGAAAATTATCAAAACGGCCAGGTGAATAAAAGAAAAGGATTGACAATAGGTTATTTAGAGCAAATACCAAGCTATGATGACAACAATACAGTCTCGGATGTTTTAAATGAAGCCTTCAGTCATCTGAATGAAATCAAGCTTCAAATGGAACAGTTTGAGAAATCCTTTGACAGTCTGACAGGCGATGACCTTAAATCCGCCATAAATAAGTACAGCGCATTGCATGATAAATATGAAACGGCCGGCGGCTACAATACAAATGAAAAGCTGAACAGGATACTTAAGGGTCTTGAGATATCCGAAGACATGCAAAAAAGACAATTTAACATGCTTAGCGGCGGAGAAAAAACAAGGGTGATTTTAGGTAAAATATTGCTGGAGGAGCCGGAACTGCTGCTTCTTGACGAGCCTTCAAACCATTTGGATATTAAATCAGTGGAGTGGCTTGAAGAATATTTGAATACTTATAACGGAACTATAGTAATGGTTTCCCACGACAGATATTTCTTGGACAGAGTTGTTAATAAAATTATAGAATTAGAGACTGACTGTGCACAAATTTATTATGGAAACTATTCTAAATATGTGGCCGAAAAAGAGCTGAGATTCCTTCAGGCAATGAAGGAATATGAAAATCAGCAGAAAAAGATAAAAAAGATGGAGGAACAGATTCAAAGATACCGCATATGGGGAGAGATGCGGGACAGCGATAAGATGTACAAGAGAGCCAAGGAACTGGAAAAAAGACTTGAAAAAATAGACAAGATAAATAAGCCGGTTGTAGATAAGAAAGCTGCTGATTTTAAAATAAGTGGAGTTGAAAGAACCGGCAAGGAAGTAATAAAGGTTGACAATATAAAAAAATCATTTAATTCAAATAAATTGTTTGATAATGTTAGTTTCACTTTGTTTTATAAGGACAGTCTCTGTATTTTAGGCGAAAACGGTACGGGAAAATCAACAATTTTAAAAATTATATTGAATGAAATCAATCCTGATGCCGGAGAAATAAAAGTAGGATCAAACGTTAAAATAGGCTATCTTCCTCAAGAGGTGAGCTTTGATAAAGAAGATATTTCAATAGTAGATTATTTTTCTTATTTTTATGGAATTTCTCTTGGAGAAGCCAGAAAGGAGCTTGCAAAAATTTTATTTACAGGAGATGATGTCTATAAACATATAAGCACTTTGTCCGGGGGAGAAAAATCAAGGCTGAAGCTCGGAATGTTAATTTATGAAAAGGTAAACACACTCATACTTGATGAACCTACAAATCACCTGGATATTGAATCCAGAGAAGTTTTGGAGGAAAGCCTTATAAATTATGAAGGTACATTGCTGTTTGTATCACATGACAGATACTTTGTTGATAAAATTGCAACCTGTATAGGTGAAGTAGAAAATAAAAAGTTTAAGCTCTATGAATTTGATTATGAAGGATATAAACAGGAGAAGCAAAGAATTACGGAAAATCAGGCAACAGACAAAGAAGAGAAAAAAGAAAAGACTGTTTCACAAAACAAAGAAATATATATAAAGAAAAAAGAAGAACAAAGAGCTAAGGAAAAAGCAAAAAGAGATTTGGCAAAGCTTGAAAATAATATTTTGGAGACCGAAAATAAAATAATAGAACTTGAAAAAATACTGAATACTAATTCATATGAAGGTGATTTAAATGAGTATAATAATAAATATAACGAATATATTCAATTGAAAAGCGAAATTGAAAAAATGTATAATGAATTGGATTATTTAACATAAGGGGCAAATAATGATTAACTTTATTATTAAAAGTTTTATTAAAGATTATGAAAATGTAAGGGACCAGTCTGTCAGAGAATCTTACGGTAAACTGGGGAGCGTGGTTGGGATTTTAGCCAATATTGTTTTGAGTATCAGCAAAATTGTCATCGGCACAATATTTAACAGTATTTCTATAACGGCTGATGGAGTTAACAATTTATCCGATGCAGGCTCTTCAGTGGTTACATTTATCGGTTTTAAAATATCAGGCAAACCTGCAGATAAGGAACATCCCTTTGGTCATGCAAGAATTGAATATTTAACGGGGCTTGCAGTAGGAGCAATAATATTGATTTTGGGATCAGAGCTTATTAAATCTTCTGTGGATAAGATAAGAAATCCTGAAGTTACTGTTTTTTCATGGACCGTGGTATGCGTTCTTGGTCTTTCTATTGCAATCAAATTATGGCTGAGCTTTTTTAATTCAAAGCTTGCAGACAAAATTTCATCTTCAGCCATGAAAGCTACTGCAATGGATTCCAGAAATGACGTTATTTCAACAGTGGCAGTACTTGCTTCTCTTTTTATTGCAAAATTTTCTGAATTAAAAATAGATGGATACATGGGTGTTATAGTGGCTTTATTTATTTTGTATTCTGGTTTTTCCATACTGAAAGATATATTAAATCCGCTGCTTGGAGAAATGCCTGATCCAGGTTTTATTGAAAAGATAGAAAAGAAAATTTTATCATATGAAGGAATAATTAATATTCATGACCTTGTGGTACATAACTACGGTCCAAACAAATACTTCGCAACTGTCCATGCTGAAGTTGACGCAAAAGAAGATATACTTAAATCTCATGATATGATAGACAATATTGAAAGGGATTTTGCCAGGGAATTAGATATAAATTTAGTTATACATTTAGATCCTATTATCACAAATGACAATGAAATAAACCAGCTAAGAAGTATGACTGACATAATGATCAGAGAAATAGATGGAAGGCTTACAATGCATGATTTCAGGGTTGTAAAAGGTGAAACTCATACCAATTTAATATTTGATGTGGTAATCCCTGTGGGATATGAAATAAAATCAAGTGAACTGGTCAAAAAAATTGAGAGAGCAATCAAGTCAATAGATGAAAAGTACTATGTTGTTGTAACTGTTGATAAAAATTATGTGTCCACATATATGAATGATCCTAAAATGTTATAAGTCGTCGCTGCAAGTCATTTTTAATAACTTGCTCGGTTTTTTTGCAAAAAGCCGAATATTTACATTGCATCAACATCAAAATTGCAGCTTATTGCAACTTCTTGTAATGAGCTTGCAAAAGGTTGGAAAATAGCGATTTTTTGAAATAAAGTAATAATATTTTCTTTGATTTTTTTTTCATGTGTGGTATACTTATAAGTAGTAAAAATTTTACAATCTTTGCGAACGTTATCAAATATAAAGCAAAATGGAGGATAATATGCCTGACAAAATTGAAGAAATGTTTTTAAAGAAAGAGAAGATTTATGCCGGCGGCGGAGAGAAAAAAACAGAAAAGCAGCATGAGCAAGGAAAGCTCACTGCAAGAGAGCGTCTACTATTATTGTTTGACGCAGGAAGCTTTATTGAAACCGGCATGTTTGTAAAGCACAGATGCACGGATTTCGGAATGGAAAAATCAGAAGCTCCGGCTGAAGGCGTTGTTACCGGATATGGAACAGTAGACGGCCGGCTAGTCTTTGCATATGCCCAAGACTTTACAGTCTTAGGAGGTTCCTTGGGTGAAATGCATGCTAAAAAAATCGTGGATGTAATGGACATGGCTTTAAAAATGGGCGCGCCTATTTTAGGATTAAATGATTCGGGAGGAGCAAGGATACAAGAAGGAGTTGATGCTCTGAGCGGATATGGAAAAATATTTTTCAAAAATACCATTTCATCGGGAGTAATTCCGCAGATATCTGTAATTATGGGGCCATGTGCGGGAGGTGCGGTTTATTCACCTGCAATAACCGATTTTATATTTATGGTTGACAAAACAAGCCAGATGTTTATAACAGGTCCTCAGGTTATCAAGACAGTAACGGGAGAAAGTATCAGCTCGGAAGAATTGGGAGGAGCATCTACTCACAACTCAGTAAGCGGTGTAGCGCATTTTATCAGTTCTGATGATCAGGAGTGCATAAATGATGTAAAAAGATTGTTAAGCTATCTGCCGTCAAATAATTTGGAATCACCTCCCATATATGATTCAGGAGACAGCCCCAATAGAACAGAAGACAGCTTAAATACAATAGTTCCTGAAAATGCTAACAAATCATATGATATGAAAAATATTATTTCTGCTTTGGCTGATAACGGAGAATTTTTAGAGGTTCAGAAATACTATGCCCAAAATATAATAACAGGCTTTATAAGAATAAATGGCCAATCCATAGGAGTTATAGCAAATCAGCCAAGTGTCCTTGCCGGTTGTTTGGATATCAATGCTTCAGATAAGGCATGCAGATTTATAAGAACATGCGATTCATTTAACGTTCCAATATTAAACTTAGTAGATGTACCGGGTTTCTTACCGGGAACTGCTCAGGAATTCGGAGGAATAATCAGGCATGGAGCTAAAATGCTTTTTGCGTATTCAGAAGCTACAGTTCCAAAAGTTACCCTGATCGTGAGAAAAGCTTACGGAGGAGCTTATTTAGGAATGTGCAGCAAAGAATTAGGCGCAGATATGGTATATGCATGGCCTGCTGCTGAAATTGCCGTAATGGGTCCTGAAGGAGCTGCAAATATTATATTCAAAAACGAAATAAACGATGCTGAGAACCCCACAGAGGTAAGAAAAGATAAAATAAATGAATACAGGGAAAAGTTTTCAAATCCATATATTGCTGCCGCAAGAGGTTATATAGATGATGTTATAGAGCCTGCGACAACCAGGACAAGACTGGCGAGTGCATTTGAAATGCTTTCAGGAAAGAGAGAATCAAGACCCGCTAAAAAGCACGGGAACTTGCCGGTATAAACATAATAAGAGAGGTGATAAGATGATACTGACAGAATCTATGTCTATTGGAGAGAAGCTATTAAGTACGTTAGCCATTACTTTATTAGGTATGGTCGTTGTATTTGTAGTATTAGTAATAATTGCATATTCATTGGAATTATTAAGGATTATTTTTAAAGAAAAACCTGAAAAGCAAGTTTCTGAAGAAAAATTTGAAATTAAAAAAGAAATATCAGAACAGCCAAAAACAGGAAGCAATGAAGAGGATATTGACCTTGTTATTTTAATTACAGCAGCAATTGCAGCTTTTGAGAGTAAATCAAGCGAAAATATAATTGTAAGAAGTATCAGAGAGCTGCCTCAAAACAAAAATACTTGGGCGGCAGCAGGAAGACAGCAGATAATGTCTTTAAATAATATCAACAGAATAAGGAGATAGGAATTATGAAAAAGTATTTAATTACTGTAAAAGGTGTTTCGTATGAAGTTGAAGTTGAAGAAATAAAAGGCAGTGCGGTTACATATAAAGCAGAAAGCCCTGCATCAAGTCAAGTTATACCAGAATCAAAGATTGCAGAACCAAAACAAGCTGCGGTTAAGAAACCGGAACCATCTAATGCAGACTCTAAGAACAGCATCAGTTCTCCAATGCCGGGAACTATATTGAAGGTTAAGGTAAAAGCCGGAGATTCGGTTAAAAAGGGAGATATCCTGGTTATATTGGAAGCAATGAAAATGGAAAATGAAATATTGGCGCCGGAGGATGCAGTAGTTTCAACAGTAACAGTTACTGAAGGTTCAACTGTAAGCACAGGAGACATACTGGTGGCTTTTAAATAAAAAACGACAGAAAGCGGGGATTAATAAATGTTAGATACATTATTGATAGGAGTGCAAAAATTTCTTGAGAGCATGGGATTTGCAGCAATCACAGGCGGTCAGGTAATTATGCTTTTAGTATCTTTTGTTCTCCTATATTTGGCAATATCAAAGAAATTTGAACCTCTGCTGTTGCTGCCCATAGGATTTGGGATGTTTTTGGCAAACCTTCCACTTGCCGGATTAATGGCAGAACCTGTGGGAACTTTTGGGCAAGCTGGGTTTCAGGCCGGAGGACTTTTATATTATTTGTACATGGGAGTTAAACTTGGCATTTATCCTCCTTTAATCTTTATGGGCGTTGGTGCTATGACCGACTTTGGCCCTTTAATAGCAAACCCCAAAAGCATATTGTTAGGTGCGGCCGCACAGTTTGGAATTTTTGCAGTATTTATAGGAGCAGCACTGCTTGGCTTTACGGGACCAGAATCGGCGTCTATAGGTATTATAGGCGGAGCAGACGGTCCAACAGCTATATATCTTACTTCCAAGCTTGCTCCTCATTTGCTAGGTCCTATAGCCGTGGCGGCATATTCATACATGGCGCTTGTTCCGATAATTCAGCCTCCTATAATGAGAGCACTCACAACCAAAGAAGAAAGATGTGTAGTTATGGAGCAGTTAAGACCTGTTTCCAAAAAAGAAAGAGTAATATTTCCAATATTTGTTACAGCACTGGTTTCATTAATATTGCCATCTGCAGCACCTTTGGTAGGTATGCTGATGCTCGGAAACTTACTGCGTGAGTCAGGTGTAACAGAAAGACTGTCTAAGACTGCACAAAATGAGCTTATGAATATTATAACCATATTCCTGGGAACAACTGTCGGAGCAACTGCAAATGCTGAGACATTTTTAAGACCTCAAACTCTTATGATAATAGGATTAGGTCTCCTTGCATTCAGTTTCGGTACTGCTGCAGGTGTAGTATTTGGCAAGATTATGTATAAGGTAACAGGTGGAAAGGTAAATCCGCTTATAGGATCGGCGGGAGTGTCTGCCGTGCCCATGGCTGCAAGGGTTTCTCAAGTTGTAGGGCAGCAGGAAAATCCAGGAAACTTCCTGTTAATGCATGCAATGGGGCCAAACGTGGCAGGAGTAATAGGTTCTGCTGTGGCGGCAGGTTTATTGTTATCGATATTTGGATAAATATATAACTTCAGGAATTCTCAAAAGGTTCACCTTACAAATATTTTGAAGTTCAAGATATATTTGTTGTACTTTTACTATGAATCTGATAAAATTTAATTAAACTAATAATTATTAGGAGGTTTTATGATTACAAGTAAAGTTTATGTTGGATTATCAACAACATATGAAAAAATTGTAACCCCTGCAGATTCTTATATAACAAAATCCGTGCAAATCGAGAACCTGATGTCAACTCCTTCTTTGTTGGCAACTGTAATAGAAATATCCTGGAACATGCTTAAACCATATATACCTTCGGATTATATAACTGTAGTTACGAACTTCCGGTCTTCTCATTTAGAGCCTACAATGGTAGGCGAGAAGGTAACATTTAAAATGACCGTTGAAAATGTCGAAAACAACAGGGTTGGCATGTCATTTACAGGATATGATGATAAAGGTGAATTCTGTAACGGAATTCTTGAAAAAGCAATAGTAAAAAAGGATAAACTATTGGAAGATGCAATTAAAAGAGTAAGACTGTAGTAAACAGTGGCTGAATGATAGCTGAACAATAGAAAAAGGACGCATTTTGCGTCCTTTACTACATTCTATAGTTTGTTGCTGCAGCCTAAAACATTTCTCATTTTGTGAGCAACCATATCTTTTATTGCTGTTCTCCCAGGACCTAAATATTTCCTCGGGTCAAATTCAGACGGATTTTCAACAAATAATTGTCTGATGCAAGCTGTCATTGCAAGTCTTAAGTCAGTATCTATGTTGATTTTGCAAACGCCCATTTGAGAGGCTCTTCTTAACATTTCTTCAGGAACACCTGCCGCCCCCGGAATTTCTCCGCCATATTTATTGCACAAATCAACAAATTCTTTTGGAACTGATGATGATCCGTGAAGAACCAGCGGGAAGTCAGGAAGTAATTTTGAGATTACTTCAAGCCTCTCAAAGTCCAGACTTGGGTCACCTTTGAATTTATAAGCCCCGTGGCTTGTTCCAATGGCAATTGCCAATGAGTCAACTCCTGTTCTTGCAACAAATTCAGCTGCCTGTTCAGGATCTGTGTATGTAGCATCCTTTGCACTGACCTTTACCGCATCTTCAACGCCTGCTAATTTTCCAAGCTCAGCCTCAACCACAACTCCTTTGCTGTGGGCATATTCAACAACTTTTTTTGTAAGAGCTATGTTTTCTTCAAAAGGATATTTTGAACCATCAATCATAACTGATGTAAATCCATCGTCGACACA
The DNA here is from genome assembly GCA_002381185.1 of Firmicutes bacterium UBA3553. Lineage (GTDB taxonomy): Bacteria > Bacillota > Clostridia > Tissierellales > Sedimentibacteraceae > Sedimentibacter. The sequence continues at coordinate 8,363 of DFOA01000059.1, forward strand.
CTGCTTGCAGATTTCAAAATCCTCACCGTGGTCTAAATGAAGACAAATATCTAAGCCCGAATCTTCTATTGCAGCTTCTACAAGCTTTCTTAAGTAAATTGGATTGGCATATTTTCTTGCTCCTGCAGAAACCTGAAGGATTAATGGTGCATTTTCCTGCTTTGCGGCATCAACGATACCCTGGATTATTTCCATGTTGTTAACGTTGAAAGCACCGACAGCATAGTGACCTTCGTATGCCTTTTTAAACATTTCTTTAGATGTAACAAGAGACATTTCAATTCCTCCTAATATTATAATAAACAGAAATGTGTTATACTATTGATAGTTTAATTATACTATAGTCAAATATAAAAAACATCAACTATTTTTAATAAATTTTTTTAGTTTTTCAGGGATATCCGTTCCTAAAGTCTTGGAAGAAATAATAAGCAAATGAAAGTAAACTCAAGATTTAAATAAAAAAAACGCAATAATTAAAAAAAACAGGGCAAAATTAGATAAAATGGCACTTGAAAACAATTCTCCTAATAGGTATTATATAGATTGTAAGTGTTAGCACTCTAAGACGCTGAGTGCTAACAACAATCTGGATAAATAATTACATTAAATAAAGTAGGAGGAATGAAAAATGACAGTAAAACCACTAGGTGAAAGAGTAGTAATTAAAATGGTGGAAGCAGAAGAAAAAACTAAAAGCGGCATTGTATTGCCAGGCACTGCTAAAGAGAAACCTCAAGTAGCGGAAGTTCTTGCAGTTGGAGCAGGAATTACTTCTGATGAAAAGAAAAAAGATGAAATAAAAGTCGGGGATAAAGTAATTTTCTCTAAATTTGCAGGAACAGAAGTCAAGGTTGATGGGGAAGAATTAATTATAATCAAATTATCTGATGTTTTAGCAGTTATTGAATAAAAAATAGAAGAGAGGTAGATAAGATGGCAAAAATAATTAAATTTGATGAAGATGCTCGCCGCGCAATGGAGAAAGGCGTTAATGCACTTGCGGATACAGTGAAAGTTACATTAGGACCTAAAGGAAGAAATGTCGTATTACAAAAATCATTTGGTTCACCGGTTATCACAAATGATGGTGTTACAATAGCAAGAGAAATAGAATTATCAGATCCCTATGAAAATATGGGAGCTCAATTAGTTAAAGAAGTTGCTACAAAGACAAATGATGTAGCAGGAGATGGTACTACTACAGCAACGTTGCTGGCACAGGCAATAATCAGAGAAGGCCTAAAGAACGTTGCTGCAGGAGCTAACCCGATGATTCTCAAGAGAGGAATTCAGGCAGCAGTTGAAGCAGCAGTAGCTGAACTTAAAAGTGTTTCTAAAAAAGTTGAAACTTCGGAAGAAATTGCTCAAATCGCTTCAGTTTCAGCAGGAGACGAAGAAATAGGCAAATTAATAGCTGATGCTATGGATAAAGTGGGCAAAGATGGAGTTATAACTGTAGAAGAATCCAAGACTATGGGAACAGAACTTACTGTAGTTGAAGGTATGCAGTTTGACAGAGGGTACTTATCAGCATATATGGTTACTAACACAGAAAAAATGGAAGCTGTATTAGAAAATCCATATATATTAATTACAGATAAGAAAATTACTAACATACAGGAAATACTTCCTATATTAGAGCAAGTTGTTCAAACAGGAAGATCACTGGTTATTATAGCAGAAGACATAGAAGGTGAAGCATTAACAACATTAATACTTAATAAATTAAGGGGAACATTCAACTGTGTTGCTGTAAAGGCTCCTGGATTTGGCGACAGAAGAAAAGAAATGCTGAAAGACATAGCAATTTTAACAGGCGGACAGGTAATAACAGAAGAATTAGGCTATGACTTAAAAGAGGCTACAATAGATATGCTTGGTAATGCAGGAACAGTTAAAATAGACAAAGAAAATACTATAATTGTTCATGGATCAGGATCTCAAGAAGAAATTTCCAACAGAATAAAACAAATCAAGTCTCAATATGAAGATACAACTTCAGAATTTGACAAAGAAAAATTACAGGAAAGACTGGCTAAATTAACAGGCGGAGTTGCAGTGATCAACGTTGGTGCAGCTACAGAAACTGAAATGAAAGACAAAAAATTAAGAATCGAAGATGCTTTAAATGCAACAAGAGCTGCAGTTGAAGAAGGATTAGTATCCGGAGGCGGCGTTGCATTGTTGTCAACTACAAAAGCTGTCGCTAAAGTAGCTGAATCATTAACAGGAGATGCCAAGACAGGTGCAAGAATAATTGAAAAAGCATTGGAAGAACCTGTTAGACAAATAGCAACAAATGCAGGGTTAGAAGGTTCAGTTATCGTTGAAAAGGTTAAAAACAGCGATAAAGGAATAGGATTTGATGCATTAAATGAAAGATATGTAAATATGATTGAAGCAGGTATAGTTGATCCGACTAAAGTAGTTAGATCAGCACTTCAAAATGCATCAAGCGTAGCTTCAATGTTGTTAACAACAGAAGCAGCAGTTGCTGATGAACCAAAGAAAGATGAACCTGCAATGAACCCAGGAATGGGCGGTATGGGCGGCATGATGTAAAAATTCATCATGCTATTTGAAAAATCAAGTTAAATATATTTATGAAGCGTATTTGCTAACATTCTGCTAACAATTGGAGCTTTTCATTAATTCGCTGAATTTTTGAGAAGCTTCTTTTTTCATGTCCTTAGTAATGTGCAAATAGATTTCTCTTGTTATACTATCGTCCTTATGTCCAAGTCTCTCCATAATTTCTTCTAAGCTTACACCAGCTTGAGCTAACAAGGATGTATGAGTGTGCCTAAGTCCATGAGGTGTTATTTCTTTTTTAATATTGTTATGCTTAATCAACTGTGACATTTTGTTCTCAATTTGCTTCGGAGTTTCGGGATAACCTGAGTATTTTATTACTTTTGTAAAAACAAAATCTTCCGGATGCCACGACGGTATTTTTAATCTTAACTCACTTTGACGTGCCCTATGGCTTTTTAACTCTTTAATCAAATCATCATCAATTGTAATTTTACGCTTAGATCCTTTTGTCTTCGGAGTTAATAAGGTGTATTTAACCGTGTTGTTGGTAGGATTGTAATATGTTTTATATATGTTAATTTCTTTATTCTTAAAATCAATGTCTTTCCATTTCAAGGCACATAATTCTCCAACTCTTATGCCCGTATAAGACAACGTCATAAATATAGTATATGTTTGTTCGTCTGTATCTTGCTCTGCCGCGTTCAGAAATTCATCAAGCTCAACTTTCTCAAAATATTTTGGTATTTCATGCTCATTCTCTAATTCTTCTACAGTTTTTTGGTGCTTGGGTAACACAGCATATTTTGTTGGATTTATTTTGATATACCTTAATTCTATGGCTTTTTCAAAAACACATTTAGCAGTTCCGTGTATTCCTTTTAAGGTGTTTTCTGAAAATTTATCATTGAGATATAAAAGAAAATCCTGATACATTGAATCAGTTATATCTTTTAATTTTACTTCTTTAAAATAGATAAGCATATTACTAGTTTCGTGCTTCCTAACCCTCACTGTACTTATTTTTACCGTACCAGTTTTCTCATACAGTTCTAACCATTTCTCTATAAATTGTTTTAATGTGATTTCAGATTCATTAATGTATGTCCCATCAATATATTCGGTTTGAATCTTAGCAAGAGCTGCTTGACATTCTCTTTTGGTTTTAAAGCCGCCTTTACTTTTTTGTTGACGTTTGTTTGTAATCAAATCTTTGCCTAAATCGATAACATATGTGTAAGTATTTCCTCTTCTGTAAATATGACCTTTCATAACATCACTTCCTTTTACATTTGTTTACGTATATATTATATATTAGGCTTGCAAATATGCAAGTCATTTCTTGCAATAACGTAAAAAAAATAGCTGTAAAAGGCTATTTTGTATTTTTAAGATATTCTTCTAGGCTAATAATGCGGTTTTTTATATTTTCAAGTTCATTAAATATTTTATTTTTATTAATATTAGGCAGCTCATCAATTCCTATTAAATAATCCAAGGAAGTATTATAAAGCTTTGCAATTTTTATTAAAGTTTTCAATCCGGGCATTTTATAATCATGCTCATATGAATTTAACGTTGATACAGATATTCCTATTTTATCAACTGCTTCCTTTAATGTTAAATTTTTGTCTTCCCGTAGTTTTTTAAGTTTATCACCAAACGTTCTCATAATAAGTAAATTATAATATCAAATCGGCTTTATTACAAACGAAAATGTCGAAAAGTGTAAATATATACTTGACTTTATACAATTCAGAATTTAAAATGTTATTAATATAAAATTAGTCTAAAAATAGTAGATTGGCCTTAATTTTTTTGAAGAGGTTTCCGAATAATTTAATAATAAATAGTTTGACAATCTTTTGCAATTGGATTATAATTAATTCGAACGTACGTTCTGATAATTTTAGGGGGACAAAATGGAAAAAACAGAAATGGATGAATTTAAAGAAAACGTAAAAGAATTAGAAAAAATGATTATCCAACTTAAAGAAGTTGGTAGCAACACAGCCATACTAAGATTAATAGCAATTGTAAGGGATTATTTAAAAGACAAAGCAATATCAAATTAAATGATATTGCTTTCTATAATTATTTTTAATTTACTTTTTTGCTCACTTGATAAATCTATAATTTTCTTTACTAATTTTATATCTTCCTCTGAAGATTTAATTATACTTTGTACTAATTCGATTATATCTTCATCATCTGTATCTAACAAGCTTCCATAAGATTTAAAGCTGTCTTCTTCTTTCCAACCCATTATAACATTGGGAGATATTTTTAATATTTTAGCCAATGCAGCAATTCGACTTCTTTTCATATCAGCAATATCGCCCGATTCCCATCTAGAAACAGTTGCTTCTGATACACCAACAGCTTTTGCAATATCTAACATAGTAAGACCCAGTTCAGTTCTTCTACTTTTCAATATATTTTTTATTTCTTCCATTTTTTACTATCGCCCCTTTCCACAATGTATTATATATTATGTTTTAACTTTATGCAAGAAAAAATTATATTATTTTCAAAAAAACTTGCGTTAACGTATTGACATATGGATTATATTATACTATAATAAACTTACTTAAACGTAAGAAGGGAGGGACAAGTTATGTTTAATAGAAATAAGCTTAGAGCAAAGATACTAGAGGCAGGCCTTACTGTCAAAGATATAGCAATAAGGTTAAAAAAAAACGAAGCTACAATTTACCGAAAAATGAATAACGGTGAGTTTACAAGAGCGGAGATGCAGGAACTGCTTAATATTCTAAATCTTGATGTTAAAACTTTCAATGAAATTTTTTTTACTTAAAAACTTACGTAAACGCAAGTGAACCGGGAGGATGTGTATGTATAAGCAACTAGAAGATTTACCAGACATTATGACAGCGGAAATGCTTTCTCAGTTTTTAGGGCTTAGTAAAAGAAGGATATATGAACTAATGGATTTAAACAAAGAAGCTGGCGGGCTACCTTGCCTAAGAATTGGAAGATGTAAAAGAACTTTAAAAACGGATCTTATTAATTGGATTAATAAAACTAAGGAGGGCAAATGAACGAAGTAAAAAAATCTGCAAACAAAACACCTATTGAAATGTTATTAGGCGTTGATGAAAAAGGAAGAACAACAGCAAGAAAACTTTATGAATTTTTAGAACTTGCAAAAGGACAATTTTCTAGATGGGCAAAAGCAAATATAACAGATAATCAATTTGCAGAAGAGGGAATAGATTATGAGGGGTTCGACATTGATGTCGAGGGTAACAGTGTAAAAGATTATTACCTTACGGCTGCATTCGCTAAAAAACTTTCTATGACAGCAAAGAATGAAAAAGGCGAGCAGGCAAGAGATTATTTTATTAAAGTTGAAGACGGAGCAGTAAAACTAACATCATATCTTAATGGATTATCAACAGAAATGAAGGCAATTTTAATGCACGACAAGAAAATAGAAACTGTTATCAGCAGAGTGGACAAGCTCGAAAACACAATGACAATTGATTACGGACAGCAAAAAGAACTTGAAAGTATCAGGAAAAGCAGGGCTATAAATGTTTTGGACGGTATTGGAAGCAATGCATACAAATCAATCAGTAAGAAAGCATTCCAGGCGATAAGCAGAGACTTTAAAGAATATTTCAATATAAATGCATATAATAATACTCCGTCTGCGCGGTTCGAAGAAGCTAAAACCTACTTGCAAAAATGGCAACCTGACAATAACTTATTAATAGAAATAGAGAGAGCAAATAATATAGGAGGTCAATCATGGAAAAACAATATCCAATGACCCCAATCCGCTACTCCGGCAAAGTCAAAGACCTAAGAAAATATTTAAAAGAATTGGAGGACAAGCATGTTAATCAGAACGCAAAATAAAAAGAGTTTAGTAAACTTAAATAATATTGACTTTATAACAACAGGCGGTGAGAAAAGTATAATTACATATTTTGCGGGAACTCAGCCACAAAGTTTGGGAACGTACTCAACCAAAGAAAAAGCAATCAAAGTGTTGGATAAAATCGCAGACGCGTACTGTTGTAGCAAGTACACTGAAAATCACTTTAACGGATGTACAAACGGTCCTAGTATTGTAGAAAATAACGTGGTGTTTGAAATGCCACAGGATAACGAGGTGATAGAATGACTTTTGTAGAAAAAGCAATAGAAAGATTAAACGAATTAATAGAACAATCGGCAGAAAATTCAGAGGAGCATACTGACTATGTGGTGATGAAACAGGCTTGCGGAAAGCAGTTACCGAAGAAAATATCTTTCGGCAGCAATAAAAATCATGAAAAAGATAGATTTGGCGGAGAGTGCGGAGCTTGCATTACAACCTTACGAAAACACACAAAATATTGCCCTAACTGTGGGCAAAAAATTGATTGGGGTGATGAACAATGACCGAAAAGCACCAATATTGCACGAATTGCAAAAGATATAAGCTTAACGGTGGCAATTGTCTTGGTGTTAGAAGCCGGCATTGTAAGAAGTATAAGGAGGTACGGGATGACCGAAAAGCTTAAGAGTTGCCCAATATGTGGTAAAGAATTAATAGTTTATGGTCCCGAAGATTGGGAACCTACATTTTATGACCCCGATAGTGGTGGAGAACCTTATCGTGCGGTATGCGATTGTGGCTTTGAGTTCACAAAAGGACATTATGATTATAGAGATTTTGTAAGGGCGATAAACACCCGGGCAGCAGACGAAAACCCTCCGTTGACATACGAAGAACTGCAGAACATGGAAAACGAACCTGTATGGCTAATTCCAAAATGCGGTGAGCCGTATTGGGATATTGTAAGAACAGATTGCGGGTATGAATATCCAATTGTTTACTTTCAAAACACAAGATTTGGAGCATATCAGAAAAACGGATACGGCAAAACATGGCTTGCGTACAGGAGAAAACCGGAGGATGTGAATTAATGAGAGGCGGCCCATATTGGTAGAAAACTTGGACAAGATTAGAAAAATTATGAAGGAGGAAACCCTATGACATGGATACCAGACTACAAGTCATTATAAGTGAGTTCCGCAGCATCATAGCCAAGGACGGTGAAGTCGATGAAGAAGATTTAAGGAGTTGGATTTCTTTAGATGACGAAATAGACGACAAATATAAAACGGAAGAAGGCATTAAACCTCTAATAGCCGAAATAACCAAGCCTGAAAAACTAAACGACCGGGAAGAAATATCAGTACAGCGTATGAAATTGTATGAACTTGGTTGGACCGACAAAATGATAGGTGACTTTCAAGGCACAACACCCATGGCAATATATATGTGGCGGAGAGTTAGGAAATTAAAATCAAATTCTGTAGAAGGAGGACAGAATGAAGCGGTTAACAGAACAACAAAAAGAAACGGTTGAAAAAAACATTAACTTAATTCATCACATTTTAAAACAGTACAATTTTGTGAAGTTAGGAAGTCAAGAATATAATGATTACTTTCAACAGGGAGCATATGGTCTATGCTTGGCAACACAGAGATTCGATGAAAGTCGTGGATTGGCGTTTGCAACATTTGCATCTTCGTACATAAACGGATACATATTACGATATTATAGAGATTTTGCACAAGGACCTATTAGGCCGACAAGACGGCAATTAGATGCCAAAGAACTACCACAGTATATTTATTACAACGCTGTTTTAAACGATGATAACGGCAATGAAACAGAGATATTAGAACGACTGCAATTTGAAAGTTCTGACAGTTATTTTGACAATGATATTATTTTTAAGGTTGATTTTGAGAGCTTAAAATCTAACTTAAGCTTAAGGGAAAATCAAGTATTAGATTTGGCTATGGCAGATGTTGGTCAAGTGAAATCAGCTGAAATAATAGGAATATCGCAACCGCAAATCGGCAGAATCAAGAAGAAAATATATAATAAAATTAAGGCGGTGATATAAATGCCATCAGACAAAATTCAAGAGGTAAAAATACGATTCAATAACCTACCCCCTGAACAAAAAACAGAAGATTATTTTATAAGTAATTGGAACAGATTCAAATTACCAAGCAAGAAGGCTGCAAAGTGGTTTTACAACAATTATTTAAAAGTAAATAGCGTGTTGGCGTGTTGCTGCGAAGAAACTTTTTAAACACTGCAAATGGTTATAAATAACTGTTTGTGGTGTTTTTTTCACCAAATTTAAAAGGAGGAACATATGAATCACGATTCAATAAAAAAAGACTTGCTTGAGTTGGGAGCAAGAGCAAGCCTCAAAGGATTAAATTATACTGCACGAGCAATTGAATTATATCACACCGGATGCAGGGTTACAAGCGATAACGGTATATACGGAATAATCGCAAAAGAAAATAATGATACTCAATCCAGGGTGGAAAGAGCTATCCGGCATATGATACACGAAATGCATGGCCGTGTTGGCAAAGAGGAATTAATGAAAAGAATCAGCGGAAAATACGGCATTATATTGTATGCAACCGATTGGGAAAAACCGCCGTCAAATTCGGAGTTTCTAGCAGTTATTAAGTTAGGGATAGAGAATAAAAAAAATTAGGAGGAAATATGAACGCAAGCAAATACAGAAACATAGAACAATCAACACCGAAAATATCTCCGGTAATGGTTGAGATAACAATAATAAAAGGAAATCAGAGCATAACATTAAGCCCTGAAGATTACGCCAGATTACAAAGGCGAATGGAAAATGCGTTTATGAATTCTTTGATTGTAGTGGAGGAGTAAATGCGAACAATAGAAGAAATTAAGGCGGATATTGAGAAATCAAAACAAGTTATAGAATATGAACATTCAAGAGGAAGGTCCTCTCCGCGAGGTGATATGGAAAAACTAAAGCGATTGTATTATGAATTACTTGCAAGAATTGCTGATAGCATTCCATATGATCGCCTTGAAGAAATCTGTAATGCGGAGAGAGAAAACAACTTAATTATTTTGACCGAACAATTAAAACTCTCTATGAACGCAGGAGCAAGGGCAATTGAATCAAACAAGCGATATTCACACGGTACAGAATATATTTGGAATGTTTTAAGCGATGACAGTAAAACAATTCATTATGTAGAAGCTGCAAAGATTTTAAGAGAAGCGGCAAAAATGGAATAAGGAGGGTACTTAAGTGTACAAATGCAACGAATGTAACACAGTATTTGAAACCCCAAAAGAATACGTCGAGCCTGAACAGGTTTATGAAGGCTGCCCTGATGCCAATTGCCGTGGAGCATACGAAGAAGTCTTTAAATGCTCTTACTGCGACGAATACAAACCTCATGATGAAATACACAAGGACATATGTTATGAGTGCGCAGAGAAGGAATATAAGGATAGGCTAGGGCTGAAATACATAGACAAATACAGAGACTTCTATCTCAATGCCTATGGGGTCGAAAAGTTTGATAAGGATTTAAAAGATGATTTGATAGACGTGTTAGAAAAGGCATACAAGGAAGATATCGACATGGATAATGACTGGAATCATAAATTAGCAAGGATTGAGGAATATTGCCTTGAGTTTATGGATGTGTGGGTGGAGTTTTTGAAGGAGGAAATATGATTGAAAATATTTGCTGATACAAGGAAGTTGAACCATGAACAATGGCTTGAACTCAGAAAAAAAGGAATAGGCGGTTCGGAAGCCGCCGCCATAATTGGATTAACTCCTTACATAACGCCTTATAAATTATGGGCTGAAAAGACAGGCAGACTTCCTGAACAAGAGGATAACGAAGCAATGCGGCAAGGGCGAGACTTAGAAGAATATGTAGCAAAGCGTTTCGAGGAAGCTACAGGTAAGAAGGTTAGAAGACAGTATAACATGCTCATGCACGATAAATACGATTTTATACACGGAAATATAGACAGACAAGTAATCGGAGAAAAAGCAGGGCTTGAATGTAAAACAACAAGCATAATGAACCTTAAGAAATTTAAAAACGGCGAATTCCCTGATAATTATTATGTCCAATGTGTCCATTATATGGCAGTGACAGGTTATGAAAAGTGGTACTTGGCTGTACTTGTTTTAAATCAAGGATTTTACCATTTTGAAATAAAGCGTGACGAAGAGGAAATAAATGCCTTAATAAACGCAGAGATTGAATTTTGGAATAAACATATTATACCTGATATTGCACCGCCTGTGGACGGATATAAGCCTACAACAGAAGCTATTGACAAAGTATTCCGTAATGCATCAGATGATGAATGTCAGCTTATAGGATTATCGAACATTGAAAATCTTCTTGATTTACAAAAAACAAAGATTGCTTTGGAAAAAGAAATAAGGAGACTACAACAGGAAATTAAAATTGAGCTAGGCGAATGTCAAACAGGATATTGTGACAAGTACCAAATCACTTGGAAGAAGATAGGCCGGACAACGGTATCAAAAGAACTCATCAGAAAAGTTTACCCAAAGATTGACTTGTCTAGGATAAGCAAATCAATATCTTTTAGGAAATTCAGGATAATAAATATGGAGGAAAAAGGGAATGCAACTAATTAAAATCACGCCTGATAAAGTGCAAATAAAAAGCAACAATGAACAGCTTGGGAATATGAGCCTTAACAGTTTAATGTCGGTAGAAGATAAGGATAAGGGCGTAAACCTTATATCTATAATATCAGCGATATCAAAGAATGAGGAAACAGAGCAATTTGATAACGACGGGGAACTGCTAGAAACTGATGCTACAAGTACGATAGATTGTAGTATTATCGGCAGCTTGGTAAATGGCAAGTTTTCAAAGTCGGTTGATGTCTACCCGACAACAAATGTTCAAATCAAGGAACTTAACAAAGATGAATTTGAAGGTATGCTTCACGGTAATGTTGGAGCTTCTCTTCTTGGCATAGGTAAATATGCCAATTACGGAAATACAGCCTATTTAGATGCTAATAAGCTTTTCCAAAGACACGCTGCTATCCTTGGCAACACAGGAAGTGGAAAGAGTGTTACCGTAACAAATTTCCTTGAAAAAATCAAGGAATATAAAAGCTCAAACGTAATCCTATTTGATGTACACGGTGAATACTCGGATTTAAGTTTTGTTAAAAAAATCAAGATAGGCAACAATGATTTAAGCTTTCCAATTTGGTTTTTACCGTTTAAAGATTTTTATGCAAACTTATTAAAAATTAAAGAGGAAACCGCACAGAATCAAATCGCTATATTGAGAAAGGCGTTTTATTCAGCAAGACAAAGCGAATTAGGCGAAGATATTCCGGTAGAATATTATATCAACGATATTATCGAATACTTGGAGCAAGAAAATAATCTCGAAGTAAGCACAGGAGAATTTTATAAGACTGGAGATAGAGCAGGACAAGCTAAAACCGTAAAAGGTGACAACAACGGAAAACTGACAAGCTTGATTACTCTTTTGAAAGACAAGCTTATCGATAAAAGATATGCTTTTATGTTCGATTATCAATCTCAAAGCTATTTATATGATTTTGTAAAAGAGATATTGGACATAAAAGAGAAAAATATAAAGGTAGTTGATTTTTCAGATGTTCCGCATGATATGATACCTGTTTTGATTGCTGTTATAGCAAAGCTTGTTTACAACGTACAGCTTCAGCAGGACAGAAGAGATTTATTGCCGCTTGAACTGATCTGCGATGAAGCTCACGTATATATACCGTCAAGTGATTTGATGCTTGGAGCAAGTCAAAAGAGATTGTTGGAAATATTTGAAACAGTTGCAAAAGAAGGGCGAAAATTCGGAGTTAGTTTGCTCTTGGTAAGTCAAAGGCCGTCAGAAATTAATAAAACCATACTTTCTCAATGTGCTAATTATATTGTGCTGAAGCTGTCAAACGATAACGACAAGCAACTTATTAAATCGTTATTGCCGGACGGCAGTAAAAGTATTATAGATAGCGTCAATTTATTCAAGCCAGGAGATTGCTTGGTTGTCGGTGATTGCGCAGATATAACATTTAAAATTAACCTCGACATGCCGTCAGAAGTGCCGAACAGTTTCACGATAAACACAGCCGATATTTGGCAGGAAGAAAAAGAACTTAATATCAGAGATTTATTAAATAAACTTATGGAGGATAAATAACTATGGGAAAAATTCAAAACGCAGTAACACAAACACAAACAAATCAAAACGCAGCAGCACAAGCTTTGGAGAATAAAAAGAAGCAACCTATAACAGTATTGATGAATAGTCTGCTTGACAGTGAGGGTTATAAAAAAAGATTCGAGGAATTGTTAGGCAATAGAACGCCGCAGTTTGTATCAAGCGTAGTATCTTTGGTTAATGCGGAGCCGAATCTTCAAAAGGCATTTTACGAAGCACCTGTAACTATTTTACAAGCTTCATTGAAAGCTGCAACATTCAATTTGCCTATAGACCAGAACTTAGGATATGCGTACATTGTACCATTTAATAATACCGTTAAACATTCAGACGGTTCATCTTCTAAGCGTATGGAAGCAAACTTCATCATGGGTTGGAAGGGCATGCATCAGCTTGCGCTTAGGACCGGAGTGTATGAGACAATCAATGTAACGGATGTCAGAGAAGGCGAACTAAAGAGTTATAACCGTTTAACAGAAGAAATTGAATTAGATTTCATCGAGGATGAAGAAGAACGAGAAAAGGCCAAAATAGTTGGTTATGTAGGCTATTACAGATTGATAAATGGGACAAAAAAGACTGTATACATGACAAGAAAACAAGTAGAAAAACACGAACAAAAGCACCGTAAGGGTCAATGGATGGGCAAGGGTTGGCGTGATGATTTTGATGCAATGGCATTAAAAACTGTTTACCGTAGATTGATTGGTAAGTGGGGTATTATGTCAATCGACTATCAAAAAGCGGATAAGTCAACCATCGCAGCGGCTGAGGCACTTGCAACAGGCAAGTTTGATGACGAGGACACTCTTGATGACAATATGATTAATACTGATTATGAAATAGAATCCGACGATGATTTGCCAGATTGTTTAAAAGGGAATACAGAAGAATAAGTATTCAAAATAATTAATAAAGATAAGAGGGGAGCAATCCCCTCAAAGGCGGTGATAAGTTGTCGGACGGATGGATAAGTCTTCATAGGAAGATTACAGAACATTGGCTGTGGATAGATAAGCCGTTTGACAAACGGTCTGCGTGGATTGATATGTTGTTAATGGCGAATCACGATGATAATAAATTTCTTTTAGGAAATGAGTTGGTTGAAATAGAAAAAGGCAGTTTTATTACATCGGAGTTAAAGCTTATGGAGAGGTGGGGTTGGAGTAAGGCAAAAGTAAGAGGATTTTTAACCTTATTACAAAATGATTCAATGATAGTCAAAAAAACCGACCACAAAAAGACCGTAATAACCATTGGAAAATACAACGAATATCAGAATATACAAACCACAGAAGAACTACAAAAAGACCACAAAAAGACTGCAAAAAGACCACAAAAAGACACAAACAATAATATAGATATAAATAATTATATATATAAAGCTATTAATGATTACTCTAATAATAATTATTTAAAACAAACACTTAAAGATTTTATAGATATGAGAATAAAAATAAAATCACCTATGACAGATAAAGCTTTTGATATGTTGCTTAAAGAATTAAATAAACTAGCTTCTACTGATGAACTGAAAATACAAATTTTAGAGCAAAGCATAATCAATAATTGGAAATCAGTTTATGCAATAAAGCCACAGAATAATAATTCTAAAAGCAATCAAAGCACTAATAAGCAAAGTAGTTTAAGTGAATTGTTAGAAATGATTGAGGGAGGTGCATTTGATGAACAAGAAAGAGACTTCTAAAATAATAGCGGTTCTAATGGCTTCATACCCAAACTTTTTAAACAACAAGAGTTCAGATGATATACAGGCTACAATCAGCGTTTGGCATGAAATGTTAGCGGATTACAGCTATCAAGAAGTAAGTATAGCAATTAAAGCATGTATCACACAGGGCAGGAATGGATTTGCTCCTTCAATAGGACAAGTTATTGATAAGATAATAGGCTTTAAAAATCAAGATACTGAAATGACAGAGCAAGAAGCCTGGAATCTAGTAAGTAAAGCAACCAAAAATTCAGCTTACCATGCAACGGAGGAATACGAAAAATTGCCAGAGGTCGTTAAGCAAATACTTACTCCTTCTCAACTCAAAGAATGGTCGCAAATGGATGCTGATACGGTTCAATCTGTTGTTGCTTCAAACTTCATGAGAAGCTATAAAGTAAAGTTATCAAGTAACAGAGAATATCAAGCTTTGCCAAACGACGTTAAGAAACTAGTAGATAACGCAACTCTGATGATTGAAGACAATAAAAATGACTAAAGAGTGTTACTAATGCATAGATACAGGGATAATCATAGTTCCAATGGTTGCTAAAAACGGAAAGGTCTATGATTACATGTTTCAATGCAGCTGCCACAGAGGGAGTTATCACAGCCAATTGCCAAAGATTGATATAAGCGTTCCTGAAAATAGAGAGTTTCTTAAAGAGTTAGCTGATAAAAATTACAAGATGTTAAGCGAAAGCCCTAAAACGCGTTTAAATGAATTTTAACCCTTGGACAAGCAAACGGTCGTTGAAATAGTTATCGTGACGGGAAAGGATGTTTAAAGGCGTATAAAGAGATTTTAAATAAAACAGTTAAGGAGAGAAATGCATGAACATAAAAATTGATAAAGATTATTCGATAAAAAGTGACGACAGGAATGTGATTCTTGTAAAGAACAGAATTGTAAAAGAGGGAAAGAATCAAGGTGAAGTACAAGAAGACCCAGTAAGCTATCACGGAACATTAGAAGGAGCTTTAAAGGACTATAAGAGAGTAAAAATCAATTCTTCCGAAGCAACGGCAATGAATGAATTGTTTGCAGCTATAAAGGAGATTGACAGAAAGATTGAAGAAGTTTTGAAAGGGAATTAAAACTGCATAATTATTCAAAGAAAGGAAGTGTATTTATGAAAATATGTTTTCAATGCACAGAACGTCATCTTGGTTGTCACGGCGAATGCGAAAGATACAGAAAAGAGAAAGAACGGATTGAACAGGCTCACAAGAAAAGAGATGAGTACATAGAAAATTACAATGCAATGTTTAATGCGAAGAGGAGGTAAAGATGAAAAGCAAACTATTATTGATACTTTTACTATTTATGTTCGGAATGTTGGTTTTGACATTGCAGCAAAATGACAGGATGCATGAATTAGAGATACAGAGTTATGAAAACAGGCTGATTAAAGTTGAAAACAGATATTTGAGAGAAAAAGAGCGGCATGAGGAAACAAAACTTGAATTGGCTTACACAAAGAGGATTCTTTCTGACAAGGACAAGCAGGTACAAATCAAGTATTTAGGAAAGTATACGGTTACTGCTTATTGCGGTTGTGAGATTTGCTGTGGTGATTATGCTCTTAACAGGACAAAGGGGATAGTTTATGGGGCGTCAGGAGTGGAACTTCAAGAAGGCGTTTCGGTAGCATCATCATTACCGTTTGGAACAAATCTGATCATTGAAGGAAATAAATATACAGTACAAGACAAGACGGCTGAATGGATTGAGGATAAATACGAAGATAAAATCATTGATTTTTACTTTGAAAATCATTCGGACGCTGTGGATTTTGGGAAACAAGTAAAGGATGTGTACGTGATTGAGTAAAGTAATTGATATAACTGGTCAAAAATTCGGGAGATTAACTGCAATAAAAAGAGAAGGTTCAAATTCAGACGGAAAAGCATTATGGCTTTGTAAGTGTGATTGTGGCAATAAAGTCATTGTAGTTGGAAAAAGTATAAGGAATGGGCATACAAAAAGTTGCGGATGCTTAAGTGTTGATAGAACTCGGAGTATGGGAAAATCAAACTTAAAACACGGAGATTCTAAAAGCCGATTATATAATGTTTGGAGAGGTATATTAAAACGTTGTAATAATCCTAATAATCATGCTTATGAGAATTATGGCGGAAGAGGAATCAAGATATGTGAACAATGGGAACATAGTTATGAAAAATTCATGAAATGGTCCTTTGAAAATGGGTACGAGGAAGGATTGTCAATAGATAGAATAGATAATGACGGCAACTACGAACCAAGCAATTGTAGGTGGGTTACAGCAAGTGAGCAAAGCAGAAACAAAAGAGATAATGTATTAATTACCTATAAAGGAAAAACCTATTGCATGACAGACTGGGCGAAAATAATTGGAATCAACGTTGATACTCTTTGGAGAAGAATCAATGAATATGGATTTAGTGCTAAGGAAGCTGTTGTTATAGGAAAACATAAAGCAAGAAAGAATAATGCAAGAGCACTCGGTAGGCATATGGCGAAGGTTTATGTGTTGAAATAACAATTATTAGGAGGACATTTTGAAAGAATTGATAGTGGTTTTATTTGCAGGAGCAGGAGGGTCAGACGAAGGAATTAAAGCGGCCGCAGGAAGACATGTTGATATAGCTGTAAATCATGACCCCATTGCTATATCCATGAACAAAGTAAATAATCCCAACACAAAGCATTATATTGAAGATGTATGGGAAGTTGACCCTATGGAAGCCACACAAGGTCAACCTGTAGGTCTGTTATGGATGTCGCCGGATTGTACATATTTTAGTAAAGCGAGAGCAAATAAACCAATAGATAGAAAAGGCAGAAAAGTAAGATGTTTAGCATGGGTAGGCGTAAGATGGGCAAAGCTTGTACGACCAAGAATAATCATGCTTGAAAACGTGGAAGAGTTTCAGGGCTGGTGTCCGTTGATTAAGAATGAAAAAGATGAATTGATTCCTGACCCCAATAAAAAAGGTGAGACATTTTATAAATTTGTAAATTCCTTGAAGAAATTAGGATACGAGGTTCAATTTAGAGAACTTCGGGCTTGCGATTATGGGGCGCCGACACTCAGAAATAGATTTTATATGATAGCACGTTGCGACGGTGAAAAAATAGTATGGCCAGAGCCAACACACGGGGATCCAGAACAAATAGAGGTACATCTTGGACTACTAAAACCTTGGCGAACTTCGGGAGAATGCATTGATTGGAGTATTCCATGCCCTAGTATATTTGCAACGTCTAAGGAAATTAAAGACGAATATGGTATTACTGCAAAGAGGCCATTAGCAGAAAAAACCATGAAACGTATTGCATTGGGTGTTAAGAAATTTGTTATTGATAATCCAGAGCCGTACATATTAGACGATAGAGCATCTTTCTTAATTCAGTATCATTCTGAAACATCAAAATACGATGTCAGGGGACAAGAATTGAGCAAGCCACTTATGACAATTGATACCAGCCCCAGATACGCTCTTGTGAGTGCTTTTATAACAAAGTTTTATAAGTCGGGGATAGGTCAGAGTTTAAAGGAACCGCTTCATACAATTACAACAAGCCCAGGACATTTCGGATTGGTACAGGCTTTCTTGATTAAATACTATGGTGATGGCGTGGGCCAGTCATTAACAGAGCTTTTGCATACTATAACAACACGTGAGAGATTTGGACTTGTAACTGTAATGGGAGAAAAATATCAGATTACCGACATCGGAATGAGGATGCTTCAGCAACATGAACAATATAAAGCTCAAGGCTTTCCTGAAAGTTACATATTTACTCATGATGAACACGGGAATCCGATAAGCCGGGCTGAACAAAATGAGAAGTGCGGAAACAGCGTATCGCCGCCTGTGGCAGAGGCACTTGTGAGAGCAAATTATAGGGAACGGATTTATGAAAATGTTGTATAGGAGGTTATTATGACAGACCAAGAAAAACAGCAATTGAAAGATGAAATAATGAAAGAAGTGCTTGCAGAAATGAACAAACTGGAAGACAAAGACCACTCCAAGCAAACATTGCAAGAGGTAAGAGAGAAATGGTTTAAAGGCGAAAAATTAAATAGTCTTTCTACATCAACTCTTGAATCAACTATGGAAAAAGTATTCGGTAGATTTGTTCCGTGGAAAGTGTGGGATGAAGTAAGAAGAATTACTTGCCGGATATGCGGAGTTGGGAGATTAACAAATTTGGAAGATACAAAGTTTGCCAACCATGTTGCAGACAAGCTGTGCCAGACTGTTTACGATTTAAGGGTTGAGTATATGGAGAAGTGTGGAGAGGGGAAAGAATAAATATGGAGCTATATCGTGACAATTTTCAGAATTTTAAACGCTATAACATACCTAAGGCGCAGCTAATTATTGCTGATATACCTTATAATATCGGCAAAAATGCTTACGGAAGTTCACCTCTCTGGTATATCGACGGCGACAATAAAAAAGGCGAATCAAAAAAAGCAGGGAAACAGTTCTTCAATAGTGATTCAAACTTTAACTTAGTAGAGTACATGCACTTTTGCAGTAAATTGCTAATAAAAGAACCTAAAGAACGCAATAAAGCACCTGCAATGATTATATTTTGTGCTTTCGACCAAATGCAAATGCTGATTGAAACAGGGAAAAGATACGGTTTTAAACATGGATTCCCGATGTTTTTTATAAAAAACTATAGTCCACAAGTTTTAAAAGCAAATATGAAAATAGTCGGAGCGACAGAACATGCGGTAATTCTGTCTCGAAATGAAATTAAAGATGAAACGCTCATTATAGATGGCACAGAGCACGCAGTAATCTTATATAGGGATAAATTACCTAAGTTTAGGAATGACGGAAAAATGATATTCAATTGGATGTGGTGGGAAAGAGATAACATAACACCTAAAATACATCCTAACCAAAAACCTGTACCACTCCTTAGAAATCTTATAGAGATATTCACAGATGTTGGTGATGTAGTAATTGATCCTGTGGCAGGAAGCGGAACAACATTGTTAGCAGCAGAGCAATCAGGGCGAAAGTCATACGGATTTGAAATTACAAGAAAGTTTGTTAATGATTTTAATGAGAAGTTGGCAAAGAACGTTCAGATACAATTTATAACATTAGTTAGGAGGCACAATGTTCGAACTTAACAGTTTCCTATGTATGGATTGTATACAAGGAATGAAAGAAATTCCCGACAAATATTTTGATTTAGCTATTATTGACCCTGAATACGGTAGAAAAGAACACGGAGGAAAAGACAGAAGTACGCTCGTAGAGCAAAAGAACGGTTCTAAGATATTTGTACCGGGTGGTAACTACCCGAATAGAAATTGGGACAATAAGCCCGCAGGAGAGGAATATTTCCGAGAATTGTTTAGGGTTTCAAAGCATCAAATAATATGGGGCGAGAATTATATGCCTGTGAAATTTGGCAAAGGGCGTATAGTTTGGGATAAATGCAATCAGGGCAGCGACCAATCAGATTGTGAGATTGCTTATAATTCGCTTACTGAGAGAGTAGATTTATTTAGGTACATGTGGCGTGGAATGTTCCAAGGTAAAAGCATTACCGAAGGTCACATACAGCAAGGGAATAAAAAACTTAATGAAAAAAGAATACACCCGACACAGAAGCCTATAGCACTGTATTTATGGCAATTACAGAAATATGCACAGAAAGGTTGGAAAATCCTTGATACTCACGTCGGCAGTGCTTCAAGTTTGATAGCTTGTGATATGTTAGGGTTCGATTTCTTGGGCTTTGAAAAAGATAAATATATTTATGATTTAGCCAATGAACGGCTATGGAGTTACAAGAAACAGATAAGAATAGATGATTTAATGGAGGTGTAAAGTGGCAAAACCGAAACCTAAAAAGAAACAAGAACAAATAATCTTTAAGAATAAGCATGAGTTTAACCAAGCGGTTAATGCAAAATTTAAACCTCTGATTGATGAAGAAGTTAAAAAACTCATGGACAAGTATCAGAAAGCCGTTGAGCAAGCAAAAACAGATGCAACGAGAGAAGCTTTGGCATTAATACTTCCGATAGCCTGTAATGCGCTTTATGAGGCTTACGGATATCGAGAGAAGCGACTTGAGAAGTTTGTAAAGCAATTTCAAATTCATATGGAATGCTTAAACATGGGTGTGACGGATTTGGATGATTATAAAAATGGTGTCAGGACCAGGGATATAAGTTTATAGATATTGTGGAGGCGGAAGATGAGAATTGATTTACCACAGTGCAATTTTAAATTATGCCGTAAGTGTTTTGACGGAAATTGCGCAGGAAGCGAAAATGACAAGATAGATTGCAATGAATTTAAAAACGGTAGTTGGATTCCTGTAAGCGAGAGATTGCCGAATGAAAAAGAGTGCGAAAAATTTGAAATAGGCCACCCAAATTCAAGAAAATTTTTATGTACGATAAAAATAGGAGATTATGAACCGCAGACAAGAGAGCTTTATTTTTCTGATATATTTGGTTGGATGTATGGCCCTGAAGATTATAACAAGTATGTTGTAGCATGGATGCCATTACCCGAACCGTGGAAAGGAGAAACTGATGAACAGAGAAATAAGATTTAGAATTTGGAATAAGAAAAATCAAGAAATGATTTCAAATATGCAAAATTTTAAGTTTATTGAAAGCATAAATTCTCGTACTTTTTTAAGATTAGGTGTTAACGAAAACAATAATTTTATCGTATGTGCAGAGCATGCGGACGATTACGAAATTCTTCAATACACAGAAGAAGTTGTTCCATGTACAGGGGAAATGATATTTGAAGGTGATATTTTAGAACAGAGTTATTCTAGCCCTTTGAACAATGAAAGAATTATAAAACGATACTTGATTTGCTTTGAAGATGCATGTTTTAAAGCTAAATTAATAGGTCATAGTCCATATGGAGATACTCATTTGTATTTTATTATAGCAAATAGCAAGTATTTTGACACAAAAATTATCGGTGATGCATATAGAAATCCTGAACTATTGGAGGTCCAACAATGAAATCCTGCCTAAACTGCAAACACGCAGAAGAAACAATATGGGAAGATGTAAAGAAATGTACGAATGAAAAATCAGAGTATTATCAGGAAATGGTGAAAGAAAGTGATTTATGCAGGGAGTGGGAGAAGTGAATAAATCAAAATTTGAAGTGTACAAGCCACTTAAAAAGCCTTTGGAAATAGAAACATCCGAAAAGAAACCAAAACGCAAAGATAAAAGAGCCAAAAGCGTGGCTAAAAAGATGGGGTTGATGAAATGAATGCCGGTAAAAAATTTGAAAATAATTTCCGTGATAGTATGCCTGATGATGTGTTCTTTTACAGATTCAGAGATGGTACAAGTTCATGGGATAAAGGGGAAATGACAAGATTCCAGCAAAAGAATATATGTGACTGTATGCTTCATGACGGTAAATATCTGTATCTTTTAGAACTAAAAAGCCATAAAGGAAAATCCCTTCCCTTGTCAGCTATTAGAGAAAATCAAATTAAAAGCCTTACGGATGCAGATAAGCACAAAAACATCATTGCCGGATTGATAGTTAACTTTAGTGATATTGAAGAAACCTATTTTATGGACATTAAATTAGCTTTTAAGTGGTTTTACAACGGCGTACGTAAGAGTATACCATTATCAGAATTTAGGACGTACTGTATGCCTATAAACGCTTACAAAAAGAAGGTTAACTACAGATATGCGGTGGAGGAATTTATAAAAGACGTTTGGAAAGCGAAGGAGGATTGAAATGGAGCGAATAACGAAAGATGATGTAAAGCAAATGGGAATGACTGATTTAGCACATAATCATGTATTTGTGAAAAATCATGAAGCCTGGTACAGAGATTTTGAAAGAGAAATATCCGCAAGAGATATTATAAGAGAAATGTGTAAACATTATGAAATTGAGTGCCCTGCAGATAATGAGGAGTTCGATGAGTATATGTTTGACTTGCTGCAAGACGGTTATGAGACTTTAGAAGGTATGATAGCAATGTACTACAACACAATGTGGGGATTTGCTGAAGTTAGGGAAGTATTAAAGGAATGTGAGGACTTGGAAGAGCAAGGATTGTTAAAAAGATTGCCTTGTAAGGTTGGAGATACGGTTTATTGCACATCACATTTTATTTCTGGTACTATCGAAAGCACGATTACAGAAATAATGCTTGATGGGCAGGGATATAAAATAAGAATTATAAATGGGCGAATATTCAGCGATAATGAATTTAACAAAAAATGGTTTATCACACAAGAAAAAGCGGGAAAAACATTGAAAGGAGCGAAAAATGAATCCTAAATATAAAATCGGTGATACGGTTTATTGGCTAGAAGATTGTACAGATTGGGGAGGCGAAGGACCATTCTTTATGCCAGTAAAGTGTCAAGTTACAGATGTTTTTACAGGCGAAGATGAGGAGTTTTATTACCAGCTTAAAAACGATGATGAGGTTATACCATTTACCGGTATGGAATTCGATGAAATTCATGAGAGCAAATTATTCACAACTTGGGATGAAGCAGATAAAGCTTGGCAGGAGGTGTAAAAAATCGGTACACATAAAAAACTTACAAAAGCAGAGAGATTAGAAGTCTACAGCAAATACAACGGCCATTGTGCCTATTGTGGCAAGACTATTGGGTTTAAAGATATGCAGGTGGACCATATATTTCCGCAACACATGTGTTTAGGAAAATGGGAAAGCAAATTGACAGATATAGGCAATTTAAATCCTTCCTGTAGAAGATGCAATCATTATAAGCGCGGAGACTCTTTAGAAATGTTTAGGCAAACACTGAAAACCTTACATGAGAGAGTACGAAAAATCTACATCTGCAAGGTTGCAGAGGACTACGGCATCATAAAAATCGAGCCATGGGACGGAAAATTTTATTTTGAAAGAGAGGGCGAGGATGAAATTTAAAGTGCGTGAAGATTTGGCAAGGGGTAATTTATATGGAGATTTGGCTTGTACACGGAAAATGGAATTAAAAAAAGGGAAAATAATTGATGCTAGAAAAGTTAATGAGCTTTTTAACGGTGGTCTTGCAATTTATGAAAGCGACCAGGGATATTTTAGTGAGGAAATGCTTGAGCTTATAGAAAATGATATTCAACCAACGAAGTCGATATTATTGAATCCGCAGATTACAGATTCAATCCATACAATGATATCTGATGCAGCTAATAATAAAGGATTATTTGACCCTGTAAACCGTCCTCAGCACTACGCAGACCGAAAGTATGAAGTTATAGACGTAATCGAAGATAGCATGTCTGTAACGGAGTTTAAAGGCTTCCTGCTAGGTAATGTACTCAAGTATGTAATGAGGTATGACAAAAAGGGCGGGGTACAGGATTTAGAGAAATCTAATTGGTATCTACAGAAGTTGATTGAAGCTGAGAAGGAGGATAAATGCGAACAATAATAAATTACATTCATTCTTGTTTCTGTCGGCATGAGTGGGAGTTGATATTTGATGTTAAATTAGACAGAGGGAATATTATGCGTGGTCGTATGATAGATGAATATTTCGAAAAGACCTACCGCTGCAAGAAGTGCGGCTATAGTAAAAAATATAAGAGCAATTAGGAGGAACAATGGAAAGATTTGATATTGCAGTAAAGATAGACAAGTTGAATGATGAACTTGACAAAGCGGTTGGAATACTCATGCAAATACCGTTCACATATGACACTGTGAAAAGGGCGAGAGAAAAGGTTGCTGATGTGTCGGCAGAGTTGAGCAAGTTGGTTGATGAATTGAATAGGGAGGATGATTAATTTGAACAGATGCATTTTCATAGGAAACATGACTAAAGACCCGGAATTAAGATTTGTTCCAGCGTCAGGTATGGCAGTTTGTAAGTTTGGCTTAGCACTAAATGACGGTTACGGAGATAAGAAAACAGTAAGCTATATAAATTGTGTAGCATTCGCAAAGACGGCTGAAGCTATTGCAAATTATACAAGCAAAGGTTCAAAAGTAGCTATTGAATCAAGGGTGCAGACAGGTTCATATGATAAGAAAGACGGCAGCGGGAAGGTGTATACAACAGATTTTATTATAGACAAGATAGAATTTCTATCTAAACAAGAGACAGGCAATACGCCAAGCGGAAATAGTTTCGTGCCGTCGAATGACGAGGATGTATTTAATCCGGTGGACCCTGGGGAGGATATACCTTTCTGATAAACGTTGAAATTTGAACAATAGGAGGGAATATGAAAAGTTACTTGTGTAAAAGCTGTAAACATAATAATAACGGTTGGTGTATGAAACTAAAAAAGAATGGATTAACCAAGATTCAGGAATGTGAACACTTTCAAAGTGATTCGTTTAAAAAGGTAAAGATTGAAAGAACAGCAAGGGATTATTACGGTCAGCAATTTATTGAGATAACAATTAATGGCGAGAGCGCAAGCTTCCCGGAAGTCATTTTGAAAGATTTCATTTCTGATGAAAATATCAAAAAGAAAGAGTTTGAAATAGACTACAACAATTAAGTCAGCAAGCAAGGGGGAAGTCATAAAGAATTGGCATTCGGACAGGCTTCTCCTGCTGCTACCAAAAGTATAGACGAGAAATCAGAGAAAGGAAATGGGAAAATATGTTTGACGATATAAATGAGATTGAAAAAGCAATATATACTCTTAAAAATGATTATGACTTTAAAAATCTATATCAACAATATAATGCAACACGGCAAACTTTAGATTTAGCGATTGAAGCACTTGAATATAGAAAAACTCAGTTAATAATAAATAGGTATAAGGGCGAGGAGGACTAAATATGTTCGATGTAGATGATATAAACAATCCTTTAGAACCACTGAAAGTAGAACAAGCTTTACGCTCTGAAACGATGAAGCTTGAGTATAGAAAGAAAAATAAACCAAATGAAGTAAATATATTGGATTATACAGTGATAGAGGCGTTGAATAGACAAATTCCTAAGGATTACCTATATGACGAATTAGGACTTGAACGTTGCCCTACATGCAAGAATTATCCTGCAGCAGATGATAAATTTTGCAGTAATTGCGGTCAGAGATTGGAGGGATAAGATGTTTGATGCAGATAAGATAAAACAAGCGATAAAGGTTATAACACAGCAAAGGGAACATCTAAAAAGTATAAAGAATTCTTTGCCACTAAGAGCGGAAGGAAGAACGAGCATTGCCCAAGATATAAAAAGTCTTGATTTAGCGATTGAAACATTGGAAACAAAAATAAAAATTAAACCTATAAAACTAATAAATAAAAATGATGTTCGTATAGGCAACATCGCATTCAAGAAAGGCACTACAAGCTATAAATGCCCCGTATGCGGCAGATTAATAATTTATGGTGATAAGTTCTGCAGGGATTGCGGACAAGGAATTCTTTGGGAAATGGAGGCTTGATTATGAATATAGGATTGGTACTAGCAACTGATAAGGGATTAAAGACTTGCCTGTTACCAGATGAGATGTTCCTTGAATTAGTTAAGGCTATTAAAGAAAAAGGCACAGAGCAAGTTCTTTTGAACAGTGGAGAATATTATCAAGTAGATGGCATTTATATACCGGGTAAAGGGAACAAATCGGCGATTATGGTTTTGCCGATGGAGGATAATTGATATGGATATAAAACAGGCATTAGAAATAATTAAAAATGATTTTGATGAAAATGCAGGAGAAGAAGGATATAAAGAAGAATTTGCAGATGTATTGCAAGCAGAATCGGTTTTAATACAGTTTGTGAGCGTTATTTTAAAAGAGCCTTGCGATATTAAGTATAATTGGGAGTACAGGAATGGAAAATAGATGTTTATTCTGTAATGATATTATCCCCGAAGGATTGCAGATTTGCCCGAAATGCGAAAGTGAATGGTCCGGACAGGCAAATACACCAAAGCAGAGAAAAATCTATATAGCGGGCAAAATAACGGGTCTGAGGGACTATAAAAAACGCTTTGATGAAGCGGAGGAAGTATTAAAGAAACAAGGTCACATTGTTGTAAATCCTTCCATAGTTCCCGAAGGGTTAGTTTATGATGATTATATGAATACTTGCACTGCGATGTTAAAGGCTTGCGATACGATTTATATGCTTAGAAATTGGAAAGATAGCACAGGAGCCAAAATTGAACATCAGATTGCAGAGCTGAGCGGGAAGGAGATTATTTACCAATGACAATAATCATTGAAATAGACAGACGATTCACAGTAGGAATTGACTGGTTTAAGACTATTAAAGGGTTAAGATTAGGATTTATAGCGATACATTTTGTGTTTGCGAGATTGGGAGAATTTGTTGAGATATACAGGAGGAAATAAATGAATAATGAATTGATGATAGGATTGGCGTTATTTGGATTAGGAATTTGTATAATCTATTTCATAAAATATTGCGAATTGCAAAATAAAATTACAGAAATTCAAGACGAAAGAATTATAATTGCTAACAAAAGGATTGATTTGTTAAGAGAACAACTCTTATCATCGGTGAAAGTAAAAATCATAAATAAAAGCGGATTCCCGTTACCTAAGTATGAAACAAACGGAGCTGCAGGGTTTGATATTCGGGCTGTAATAAGCGAAAAAGAATCAACGGGTGGAACAATAATTAATCCAACGGAAGAATTATCACTAATTTTAAGACCAGGAGAGCAATACAACTTTGACACAGGATTATATATTGAGGTTCCTGAAGGGTATGAGATAGATGTTAGGGGACGTTCAGGACTTGCATTTAAACATGGCATAGGCATTGTTCACGGTGTAGGGACCATAGATTCTGATTATCGTGGAGAAATAAGAGTTTGCTTGATAAATCATTCTAACAAAGATTTTATTGTTAAACATGGCGATAGAATCGCCCAAGGACTGCTCATCCCGGTAATACAAGCTGAATTTATAGAAGTTGAAGAACTTTCTGAAAGTGACAGGGGACAGGGTGGATTCGGTTCCACGGGAGTGTAGTTATGAAATATGATTATTTGATAGCTTACTCATTCACATCTAAAGATGGTAGTACTGGTACAGGAACTATGCTTATAGGCAAAATTAAAAAGATAAAAAGTATAAAGGATGTAATAGATGCTGGTGAATTTATACGAGAAAGAGAGGAATTAAGTAAAGTCGCAGTAATAAATTATCAGATAATCAAGAGGCATTGGAGGTAATTTGATGTGTAGTAATAGAGATTGCCCCTTTTGGATAGGCGAAGAATGTCCGGTAGAGGATTATTGTGGAGGATATAAGGATGAAATACAAAGCTAAAGCATGGATTGAGGACGGCATAATACGCTGTGCAAGTCAGATGTGCGACAAGTGCGTAAATTTAAAATATGGAAAATGCTTTGATGTGGTGATTGAAGTAAAGGAGGAGGACAAAAATGATTGAAATAAAAGGAAAATATAATACAGCAAAAGTATTCACGGACAATATAGAGGAATCGGCAATAGCTCAAATTATAGAATTATGCAATCAAGAAGCATTCAAGGATTCTAAAATAAGGATAATGCCGGATGTACATTCGGGAACCGGGTGTGTTATCGGTACAACAATGACTATAAAAAACAAAATTGTCCCCAATTTAGTAGGCGTAGACATTGGCTGTGGCATGCTGTGTATAGAATTGGTCGAGAAATCAATTGATTTAGAAAAACTTGACAATATTATACATAATCAAATACCAAGCGGATTTAACATCAGAAAAGAACAACATGAATTTACAAAATATTTACAGTTAGATTCTTTGAAATGCAAGCAATTTATTAACTTAGATAGAGCTTATCTTTCATTAGGTACATTAGGCGGCGGCAACCATTTTATTGAAATTAATAGAGATAAAAATGATAATTTATATCTTGTAATTCATTCAGGCAGCAGATATTTAGGCAAACAAGTTGCAGAATATTATCAGAAACTAGCTATTGAAAAGCTATTAAACAAAAACGAAAAAGAAAAAATTATTAAAAATTTGAAGGCTCAAGGCAGAGAAAAAGAAATCGAAGCAGAATTAAAAAATTTTAAGCCTTTAAAAATTAAAAAAGCATTAGCGTATTTACAAGGAGAAGATTTCAATAATTATATTCACGACATGAAAATTGTGCAAGAATATGCTTATCAAAACAGATGGGTTATTGCAACTGATATTTTAATAAATATGAAGTTGACTTTTTCAGAAGCTTTTACCACAACACACAACTATATAGATATAGGATTTATGATGCTTCGTAAAGGCTCAATATCAGCACACAAAAATGAAAAAGTAATAATTCCTATAAATATGCGTGATGGTTCAATTATAGCAGTAGGAAAAGAAAACGAAGACTGGAATTATTCAGCTCCACATGGTGCAGGTAGATTGATGTCACGCTCTAAAGCTAAAGAGAATATTTCGCTGGATGAGTTCAAGGGCCAAATGAACGGAATTTATACGACATCGGTTAATCAGTCAACTTTAGATGAAGCACCGCAGGCATATAAACCTATTGACGAAATCATAGAAAATATTAAAGGTACGGTTGAAATAATAGATATCATCAAGCCTATATATAATTTTAAGGCGGTTGATTAAAAAGGATGGTGATTAAATGCAAATAGGACAAACATATAAAATCCCTGTACCGTACCATACCGTTGACAGCAGCATTGAAAGGCACAAGGTTGGAACGGGGATATTAATACAAGAAACACCGCATCTGCTGGTGTTTGAGTATAAGAATAGTCAAGGGGATGTTTGCAGGACGAGCTTCAAGAAACATGAGTTTGAGAAATTTAAAAAGAAATTGGAGGATTTAATTTGAGAGATACAATAAAAGAAGTCAAAAAGCGCTTGTACAGCTATCCGAAACTAGATAAGTATATAAATGACTACGAAGAAGAATTAAAAGGCATACAAGCCAAAATACAAGCTCACAGAGAAGTTGGAACAAGCTCTTTATCGTTGACAGGTGTAAGAGGCAGCGATTTGTCTGACCCGACTGTAAGCAAGATGCTAAAAATTGATGCTCTGCAGCAAGTATATGAAGAAAGAGCAAAATATATTGCCGAGAAAGTAAAAAAATACTACGGCGAGAAAAGGGTGATTGAAGAAGCTTTGGACAGCCTAACAGAAATGCATCGGCAGATTGTTGAAGAAAGATATTTTAACAAAAAAACATGGGAAGAAGTTGGAGAGCTGCACACCAGACGATATTGCGAGAAGCAAGGGAATGAAGCTGTTAAATGTATTGTAGAGTTTTTAAATAAAAAGAAGACCGTTTAAGGTCCTTCTTTTTTTGATTGTTCATGGATTTGCTCAAGGTCGGAATCGGTGTAACCTTTAGACTTGAGATATTCAAACATTTGTTGATTGATATGCCCATTTAATGATAAACCTTCTCTTGATAGTTCATCCATATATACTGATTTTAAGCCTTTTTTAATTCTAACAAGAAATTTATCATATGCCTGTTGGTCGTATTTTTCACGGGACGCTTTGCCTTTTTCGCTAGAGTTCCAACGTTTTGTACGTGCTTTTTTCTTGTCCATCTAATTCCTCCTTAAACCTGAGTCCGTCAAGCAATGTTTTTATGAAAAAATCCACGGTGTCTTTGGAATAGCCTTCAGCATCAAGTTTTTCTCTTATGTACCATATCGCGTGCTGTAGGTTGACTGTGTCATGAAAATCCATTGAATCACCCCTTTTATACATAGTGCTTATAGGTAGGCTATTTTGAATATTTAATTATAATTAAGTTACGGAGCAATTCCTATATCCCAATCATAAGTATTAGGCCCGTCTTCGCCAGTACATGCTTCTTTAACAATAGTGTCATATTGGTGTCCGGCAAGTATCCGTATCATTTGATCTATCACCCAAGCCTTATGATGTGCTTCATCAATCCCGCCATATCTTACTGCCAATTCAATAGCTTTTTCAATTTTTTCTTTATCATCCATAATCTTATACCCTCCATTTATGAATCTGTTTAATATTTACTTTGTTCACAATATGTACAACGCCCTTTCGGCATATGTTTACTGTTTATTTATTTCATTTTGTGCAAATTCACTATAATTTTTATCAAAAGCATAATAAGGAAAAGTTTCTTTTGTCATAATGTCTTTGAATAGTCTCATGTCATTTGCGTTATTTGATATTTTCACAGCATCATAAAATGTCAACCATAATTTCTTTGTTATTTTTTTTTATCCAATTCATCAGAATAGAAATGTTCTATTTTCTTTAAAACATCACCAAATTCAAGTATTCCTATATATCTACTTAAGAGGTACCCGCCTAATGTAATAGCACATATATCAATTCCATTATCTAAAAACCATTTCTGGTAATAAGTAAAACTTAAATAGTTTTTGTCTAAATATTTATTCATAAATTCTTTTGATTCGTCACTTAATGTGATATCGTCTATCATTTTCATACCTATATCATCTCCTGTTTTTATTATTGACATGGTGAAAATTTAATACTTTAATTATAATCGACTTTCTAAATTGTTACAACCCCTATAATTCTATATTTTTAAGTAATCTTTCCAAAATTGCGGCTATCGGAAACATTACCAATCCCGCAACTGTAAAGCTAATAAATAAATTCATTTTTCCTCCTTGATTTAGGAGACGGCATTTGATATAATTCTCGTACCGCCTTGTGTGGTTAGCAGATGTTTTATGCTTGCAGGCTGGCATCTGCTATATATATTTGGCATATTGATTGCTCAAATTTGAAACCCATTCTTTATTCAATTTATCTAAATATGTGCTCCAAGCGTTTTGCCGAGCATTCCACCACCATTTGCGACTTTTTAAAGCAACTATTAACTGTCTTTGTGGCTTCAGAGTAAATTTAATATACGCCCTGTCGCCCTCTGTGTATGCTGTATAATCGGCATTTTCGAAAATGATATCTTTTTTTATTTCTTGAATTTCCCCGACTTTAGATTTAAGATATAGCTTGTAAACGGTACTATTCTTTCTCCATTTATATTTATCTTGCAACTTTTCGAATAATTCAATAAATTTTTGGTTATCAAGCATGGCTAGTTCTGCTAATCTGGCGGTCGGGTCAAGCTCTTTGGTATTGTCGTAAAACTCAATTCTATCAAGCAATCTTTGAACTTTGTCATCTTTTTTCGACTCTTGTAATTGCTCTTTTAACTCCTTGAACCAACTATAAACTTCTGATGATGTCTCTAAAATTCTATCGCCTTTATCTAATTTTTTAGCATTGTATTTTGAAGGTCCAGCAACCATAACAGAAACGTGGCTTGCTTCAAGCTTAAGCAGTTCAGACCACTTATTGTAAAGTTGATTTAATAACTTTTCTTTCTTCTCGTCCGAAACGTTCCAATTCAAAATTTCTTTGGCGTATCCTTGATAATTTGATAAAGATAAATAGCCACGCTTTCCGTTAAAGCTGTTGCTATTCGCAGTATGTATTAAGTCTTTGTTTAGTTCTTTTATTTCAATCATTTTAAAACCTCCTTATTTATTTGTTGCAGACCGCCGGAGCGGTTTCGCTTATTTAAAGTTTAGTATCTATAACCAAGTCAATTATGTCTAATTCCTCTTTAAGATCTTTTCTAAACCTTACCTTTCCGTTAACTTCCTCATAATCAATACTGCACTCTTCGCATATACAATTTTCATCATCTAAAAACACTACTTCTGGAAATTCATCGTCATAACAATCTTGACCGCATACCGTACATTTCATTGTCTCTTTTATAGTTGTTGTTTTTTCAGCCTCATTACAATCACTTATGTATTCCTCACATCGATACCAGCCTTCCTTAAAAGCCAAATCCATAGCTTTAAGCAATCTGTCATCTTTCATTTCGTCCCATAATCCAAAGTCTTTTAAAATTCCTGCTATAGCTCCGTCTCTGTTTAGTTCTGCATATTTGCTCATGTTTTTCATTCTATTACCTCCGACTAATTTTATTCGTTATTCAATTTGGCATTTCTTATCTTGCAAACATAATATCATACAGATATCAGTATGTCAATTATTTTTTTAATATATTTTTCATTTGTTTTCAAACAGTGCGAAAATGTGTAAAAATAGGCATTGTTTTAATTTCTGCAGTAGGTATAATGTAAGTAACAGCTACTGCAGATAAAAATATTTGTGGCAGTTTTTTATTTATCAAAATTGATTTAAGGAGGTGGCTGCTGTGGCAGATAATAAAAAAAATGAAGGGCAGGAGCTGCCAGAAAAAAATAAGTTAGATAATATAGTTAAAAAAAACCTTGGCGGACGCCCATCATCATACGAAAGCCTTAAAATATCAACAAAATTGGAACAAGTGAAAGAATGGAAACTTAATGGTGCAACCAACAAACAGATTGCTAAAAACTTAGGTATTTCTGTTTCTTCTTTTTGTGAGTATTTGAACAAGTATCCGGAGTTTAGACAAGCTATAGAAAAAGGTAAGGAAGTTATGGCCGACGAAATAGAAAATGCACTGTTCAAATCTGCAGTCGGATACAATTATATAAAAAAAATACCTTTTAAAGCTAAAAAAATCATTTACGACCCTGAAACAAATAAAAAAATAAGTGAAACAGAAGAAATTATTTATGGAGAGACGGAAGAACATGTTCCACCGCAAGCAATACCTGGAATTTTCATGATAAAGAATCTGATGCCTGATAAGTATAAGGATAAAATTGAACATGAGCAAAATATCAATATTAATGTGAATAAATTGGATGCATTAACAAATGATGATTTGCTTAAAATTATACAGAACAGCGAGAGTTTATTGAAAAATGCAGGTTTTGTAGAAGTTGACTATGAAGTTTTGGATTAAAAAAACTGTCACAAAACAAATCTTTTGCGACATAAATTCCCCTTTGGAGAAATTAAAAAAGCCTGTGATTTATAGAGCAGATATTAATAATGTTGAAATATCAATGCATATTGCAATTAAATGAAAAGGGTACCCCTACCTCCCGAAGACACCGGGGTGGGTTTCAAATACCTATAATGGTACCAACCTATTCCACCATACATGATTTCTAAAGGGGTATTCCTCTTAAGCAGGGGGGTGGGGTTTGTAATAAGCGTTCAAAAATATATTTTTTATTTTTTAAATAGCAAGAATTTATTGCAATACCTACTTAAAACCGTACGAATTTGCTAAGGCAATTCGTACAATAAGATTAATAAAAGGACTAACTCAATGTTTCACGGTAGATAATTGCTCAAATTACAGGTGTTCCACGGTTTTTTTGCGGGAATCAAAAAATCCCGATAAGTTTTCTTTAACAAAGTTGGTGATGTTATATGTTAGGTGAAAATGAATTTCTATTATTTAACCCTGATACTGGAGAAATAAAAGGAATATTTGACAGCGAAACACAGACTATCAGAAGTAAAGCGCAAGTTGAATATTATGATAAACATAAATTTGAAATAAATTCAAATAAAGTATACGACTTTGGACAGAGTGGCAAATTTAATATGTTCAGCACCTTTTCCATTGAGCAACTCGCTAATGAAGGATTAACGGGTACGGATTACAGAGTATTGCTGTTGATGATGTCAGGTGTTGGGTACAAAACAGGATATATCTCAATGGGGAATAATCATTCAATGACACCCGAATGGATATCTAAAAAACTAGGTATAGATAAAAGAACGGCAGACCGCGTATTAAAAAAGTTGATAGACAAAGGAATAATAGCTATTGTAGTGACAGAGAAAAAGAAATCTTATTTCATGAACCCATATATTCAATATAAAGGCCGCTGGATAAGCAAGGATTTATACAATATGTTCAAAGATACAAAATGGGCTAAGCAAGCGGCAGAAGAACGAGAAAAAGAAGCAAAAAAACGCGAGGCAATGGAAATCAGCATATCGAAAAGACATATCGAATAAAGCTTTTTAAAGTAGGTGATGAAATGAAAGATTGTCACAAAGTATGTTATTTCTGTAAGGAATATAAAACCGTAAAAGAAATGGCAAAAAATTGTGAGACTTATAAGAAACGCAGCAGAGAGATAAGGTGTGCATCTTATAAAGCTAAAAAGCAGAGGTTAGCAAATGGGGAAACTACTACATAGGCATAATGAATTTATTGTTATCGAAGAAGAACACAGCAGAGGTGTTGTTCTTATAAATGCCAAAGGAATTTACCGTAATCATGGACATTTAAAAAAGCTCTCCACTGCTATAATGATGATAGATTTAATTGAACGCAAGATTATACCAAAGAGCGATTACCTGCGTGGAACAGCTTTTAGAGTGTCTTTGGATGATAATTATAAAGTAAAGGTTCAGAGGAAGATAGATAAAGATAAAAGCAAACAGAAATTTATCAACATCAACAAGGGTGTTGTTAAAAAATAAAATTTCTTAGGAGGAAGAAAAATGAACGAATTAAAAACAACAACCGCACAGCCAGAACCCAAGCTGTCGGAGATTATTGCCAATATCGAGGAACAGCAACAACAAATTAAAGCAATTTCTAATGAAATTAATGCAAGATTATATGGCTCATGCATAGACGAATCTGGTGTAATATCCAACAATAATATTGACGGATATTATTCACGATTAGAAGCAGCATTGGGCAAAAATAAAGAAATTATCAAAATCTTAACTGGAATAGTTGAATTTCTATAGGAGGGAGAAATGAGAAAATTAAGCACAATTCAAAAAAGAGAAAATTTAAATACGGTTTATGCAGTAGATGAACCGGGCAACGGTGGAGCTAACCACAAATATGATATAACGTGGGATACTTACAATAACGGCTACATCTCGACACAAGGAATCATATTTCAAAACGGAGCACGAAAGGAAAAAAACTCCACCCACGGAGTTATAGATTCTGATTTGCTTGAAATAGTAAGAGACAGATTAAAGGCATTTCAGGCAGGCCCTTTTGCGACAAGAGAAAATGCCTGTGCTTTAACCCATATTGAAGAAGCTCTTATGTGGATGAATAGACGCGTAGAGGATAGAATTGAACGGAATGTATTAGGGACAAATCAGAAGTAAAACTCAGTCATAAACAAGCAATATAGAATACATATGGGGACGTAAGAGCCCGGCAAAGCACTTCTTATGAGGTGCTTTTAGTTTGCTGATGTAGCTCAATTGGTAGAGCAACTGTTTTGTAATCAGTTCGTTGAGGGTTCGATTCCTTTCGTCGGCTTTGATTTTAATATAAAAGGGGGAACGCCCTATGACAATAGGAGAATATATTCAAGCAACAGACATTAAAACGTATAACAAACTGTTAAAACTATGTAATTCTAAGCCTAAAAAGCCTATTTCGTTGGGCGATAGCATTGAAAATCTGATGAAGCACGACAGTTATAGGCGAGTTGGCAGGAGAGTAAGGCAAAAACAATAGATAATACCTAAATTCTGATAAGTATTAAAGACAGGTCACACCTCCGCCTGTCTTTTTTACTGTAAAAGAGGTGACGTTATGGAGGAAATGCCTAAAAAGTTAACAAAAAAAGAAATTCAAGACCATTTAGCACTTATTAAGCTCTCTAAAAGGTTAATTGAAAAAAATAAAATGCTTTCAGATTTAATATATTTCATGGAAAACTATGTATATATCGAAAACAAAAGCGGCAAAACACCACAAGACAGAAGTATTTTATTTAAACTTTTCCCTGAGCAGCTAAGAGCTATCGATGAAATAGTCAATCATAAGCTTAACATCATTATAAAAGCACGTCAATTAGGTATCACTTGGCTTGTAATTTCGTATGGACTTCATCAATGTTTTGCGGTTGAACAATTTACAGTAGCGGTATTATCACAAACAGAAGATTATATGAAAGATGCAATTAATAGGTTTGAATATATTATACTTAGGCTGCCTAAATGGTTTATTCAGGAATATAACAAAGAAACCAAAACATTTAACAGTATGTATCTTTACGAAAAGACGTCAACAGAGATAACTATTTATCATCCGCCAAAAGAAAACGGAGTAAGAATTACAAGTACAATAAAAGGACTTGTATCTACAGAGAGAGCGGGCCAATCTTTGACCGTCGATTTAGTAATATTTGATGAATGGGCCAGACATGATAATGCAAAAGCCGTATTCGCTGCTGCGTTCCCAACAATTAATAGGCCAGACAGTGGTAAATTTATAGGTTTATCAACGAATGAGAGAGGAAGCTATTTTGAAGAAATAGTAACAAACTGCCTAGATACCAATGATATGGGTTTTAACTTAATATTCTTGAATGTATTCGCTGACCCAAGACGTACAAAGGAATGGTATGAAAATACCAAGAAAACATTAAAAGAATCTTGGCGGCTTAATTATCCTGAAAAAATAGAAGATGCTTTATCAGCAGGTGAAATGACTGCCTTCCCAGAGTTTTCAAGAGAAATACATGTCTGTGAGCCGTTTTCTATACCAGACCACTGGATAAAATGGGGCGCTGTAGATAATGGATTGGGAGGACCAAGAGATCCGTTTTGTTGGTTCAAGGCAGCTTTGAGTGAAGATGGAACAACATATCTTTACTATGAATATACGACAGAAAAAGGAAAAGGCAATATAATTTATTATTCAGACCAAGCTAAGAAGTTTATGTCAGACTGTTTTGTTGATTTAACGGAAGAAGCTAAACAAGAAATTGAAGATTTACACCTTGGATTTGAAACTGATTCGATAAAACGTCACGGCAAAGAACCACTAAAATATGTTGCATTTGGATTAGATGCATTTAACAAAGACACAGCCAAAGGAACAGGTAAAAGCCTTATGGATATTTACACGGAAGCAGGATTTAATTATCCAACTGTTAGAGCAAATACAGACCGCAAGCTTGGAAAAGACATTATCCATGAATATTTAAAGCCAGAACCTAACGGAATTGACGACAAGAAGACAGCCAAACTTCAAATATTTAGTACATGTAAATTTGTAATAAAACATTTACCTCAATTAACAGTGGATGAAAACAATCCAAATGTAATTGCTGGAAACTCTGCAATTGATAATACAGCAGACGCTTTAAAGTATTTATTGATAGGCAGTCCAAGAAACAGCACTCAAAAGATACAACAACCTGAAACGCCTATTAAAAAATATAAAAAAGAAAGAATAAAAAAGTTAAATAAAAAAATGCGCCACAATGGTGTTTTAAATTAGGAGGAAAATATGATAACTATAAAGCAATTAGGAATAGGAAAAGCAGTGAATAAAAAATACTGCAGCATTATAGGAAATAAAGACATAGCAACTCACTATATAGGTGATGTTAAAAGCCCGCATAAAC
Organism: Firmicutes bacterium UBA3553; assembly: GCA_002381185.1. GTDB lineage: Bacteria > Bacillota > Clostridia > Tissierellales > Sedimentibacteraceae > Sedimentibacter. Next base: position 46,024 of record DFOA01000059.1, read on the forward strand.
CAGCAAATGTTTATGTGAACGAAGAAATTTTAAGAGAACTGTACAAAGAAATCGGAGATATATTGGGAATAACTTCGTCAGAGGTGTTTAAACCGCTTACAGTAAACGAAGCATCTATGTATGAAGATTACGTTAAGTACCTTTACAGCACAAGTAATTCAGCTACTAAAGCAGGGCTACAAGAATTTTGTAAGTCTCACGATATTAAATTGCCTGAAAACCCAGATGATTTAAGGGTTAAAGATTATCTTGATTTAATTTTTCCGGAATTAAAAGTATAAGGCGGTGTTCTTATGTTATTTCTTAAAGGTACAGATATAAGTATTCCACAAGGTGAAAGTGAAACTATAAGAATTGAACTTACAGATGAATTAGGACAACAAATACCGCTAGTATCAGGCGATGTAGTGTATTTATCTGTTAATCTTAATCCAGAAAAGAATGGATACTTATTTCAGAAAAAAGAAACTCAATTTAATAACGGAATCGCTTATATACCAATAAGAACAGAAGATACGATAAATGCTAGGTTGCGCACATACAAATACGACATAAGAATAACCTTTGCAAGCAATCCTGCTGAATTTGTCACAATTATAAAAGAAAGCGACTTTACTATTATACAGGCGGTGACTAAAGATGTTGGAGATTAACGCAATTATTAAAGAAAATGTTGCGGTAAAAGCAACGCTTAATAATAGATTAAGTGTTAATACAAATATTGTTGCGGTAGGTCCTAAAGGCGATAAAGGTGACAAAGGAGAAAAGGGCGACAAAGGATTGCAAGGATTGCAGGGAATTCAGGGCGTACAAGGACCAAAGGGCGACAAAGGTGACACCGGGGAGCAAGGAATACAAGGTCTTCAAGGAATTAAAGGCGATACAGGCGAACAGGGCGAACAGGGATTAAATGCGTATCAAATATGGCTTAACAACGGTAATATCGGAACGGAACAGGATTTCCTTGATAGTTTAAAAGGAGAAGAAGGTCTTCAAGGACCTTCTGGCCAAGATGGTGAGGCGGGGCAAGATGGAATCGGCGTTCCTTTAGGTGGTTTAACAGGGCAAGTATTGGCGAAGGCATCTGACGATGATTTTAATACTGAATGGGTGGACCAAAGCGGTGGTTTATCTGAAATAATTATAGAAGATTACGACAATGGAATATCGTATACAAAAACTGAATTTATTGAAAATGGGCATTATGTAATTCGTTTAAGTGGAGGTGATGATGTTTAATGAATACAGATTTAATTTTGCCAAATGGCGAACAAATGGAGCGTTTGATAAATGCAGTAGAAAACGTAAATAATGGCGGAAGTGAAGCTAGTATTATAAGTTACATATCTTATCCAGGTAGCGAAAGCGAGATAACTGATTTTACCGAACATATTTATTCTGAAGAAGAAATATCAATTAGAATTAAATATAAATTTATTAGATATGGAGATATTGTTCAATTTTTGATTGACAGAATAAATTTGAGTATACCTGAAACCTTAATGCAATTGGACAAAATGTTTGAAATACCAATAACAAGCTTGTTTTTTAAACCGTTATTTCCATTAATAGATTCATTTATCATGCCAGATATCGGACAAGGAAATACTACATTAATTCAATTAATGATTGGTTTGAATGTAACTCAACAACCGGCAGATAGTATAACTTTTGCTATAATGTACATTAATCCAAATGAAAGCTCAGGAGCAACTATGCGCGGAGTATTTAATGTAACTTATCCTGCTAAATACAAAGACAACAACGACCCGCCGACAGAAGTCGTATATACTCCGGTTGAGATAGCAAATCAGAGTTAGTTTTTAAAGAAGGTGATAATAATTATGGTTACTCAAATAAGAAATCAAATTAATGGCGGCCCGATTGGATATCAGGGATTATCAACGGATGATAAGCCTACAACGAATGATGTAGAAAACGGATTTTTCTTTTATGAACTAGATACATTGGATAGATATTTATATGATAAAAACAATAACGGGTGGAACCTGGCTGGCAAAATTTCTTTAAATTCTTAAATAAAATAGTAAGGCGGTGAAAATATGATAACACAGATAAGAAATCCGATAAGCGGTAAGCTGTCAGGGTATCAAGGTTTGTCAAATGATACAAAGCCAACAGACAATGCAAAAAATGGTTGGAACTTTTTAGAATTAGATACTTTAAATGTATTTAGATATGACAAAAATAATGACGGTTGGCGTAAAATCGGAAATTTAAAAGGTACAGGAATACAAATATTAGGCGAATATGAAACGATAGGAGAATTGGAAAGCGCGCATCCTACAGGAAATCAAGGAGATGCATACTTAGTCAACGGAGTTCTTTATATTTGGGATATAGATAATAATGAATGGTTTTCTGTTGGAGACTCTCTTACATTTGCGAATGAAATTATCAATGCAAGAGGTGGACAATCAACATTAAGTGAAAGATTAGATGTGGATAAATCTGAGTTGTTGACACAAGTATCAATTTTATCTGAAGAAAAAGCTGATAAGCTTAAAGTCGCCACCCTCGACAAATCCCTATCCGACTTCCAAAAGACCCTAGCGAGTGCAAACATCAACCAAGAATTGAAGCCGACAGTGAGTGGTTACGGAAGTGTAAGCTTGCCAAAAACCGCGGCTAACAGGCAAGTTAGTGCAGTTGTAAAAGGAATGACTTTAAAAAATGAGCTGAATTACAATCCTGAGACTTGGGCAGAGTGGACAAAACCAGCTGGCGTTGTAGGAGATAGTACAGGATTAGAACTTACTTCTGACGGTGTAAGTATAATACAAACTACATCAGTTTTCATACCAAAAGCAACTACTAAATACGTTGTCTTATATTATGTAGTTTCTAGCACTTTATCAGCGAATAGATTTGGTATTGGTAGTGGATTTACTGGAAGTGCTGTCTCTATTGGACAAACCGTGGGAAATCAAAAAACCGTTATTACTTCACAAGCTATACCAACAGCCTTTAAATTTTTCACAGCACCCGATACTTTGGGAAATAAAATAAAAGTTAATCTTGCGAGAATCTACGAACTACCTCCCGGCTCAGAAATTGAGACAGATGCAAACACAATGACTGCCGACCAACTTGCACAGAAATATCCATACATTCAAGGTGATGGTACTAAATCTACAATTAGTGCTATTAGGAATAAGAGTGTTGGGAAGAATTTGTGGGATGAAAAAGTTGCAAATTGGATATTAGGTAAGGGGCTTGGTAGTGACGGTATTGAAGTTAGTGGTTCTACTTTAGCATATAGTCCAATTTACATTAAGATTAAACCAAATACACAATATATGATTTCAACAATTTCCACTATTAATACTCACCGAGTAGTATTTTATGATGCAAATAAGTTATTTATATCTCGCTTAGAAAATGCAAATACATTTTTCACAACACCAAGCAATGCCTATTATATAAGATACACAAATTACACTGCAACAGGAGCTTTAATTCCTGTTAATATGCAAATTGAACAAGGCACAGTAGCAACTCCATACGAACCCTACACCGAAAGCACACAATACTTTACAGCAAAAGACAGCAACGGAAACATAGTTGAGTTAAGAAGTTTACCTAATGGAACTAAAGATGAAATTAGGGTTGGCGAGACGAAGCTTATTAAGAGGGTTAGTAATGAAGTAGTTTTAAACGGAAATAAGAATTGGTCAGCACCTTATGACTTAGGTACAGTTTATAGGATAGGTTTACCTGCAAATCAAATTGGAGATAATATAAAAGACACAGGTGGCTCTAGAGCATTTATTAATAAACAAGAGCTTTTAGCATATAACTTTTATGCTGGTAACTACGAGCATCATTATATTGGCGGAGCTGGTACATTATATGTATATTTGAATAAGTCAAAAATAGATATTCAAACTGGTGCAACAATTCTTGATAAATTCAAAGCATACCTTAATCAATATCCAGTTACACTAACTTATCAGTTAGCTACACCGATAGAAACACCAATAGAAGTTAGTGGTACGCTGATGAGTTACCCAAGTGGAACAGTATATATTGAACCAGTTGTGGCTGATGCTGGTGTGTATAATGGTGGTATAACTATACTAAATCAAGGGTTACCAATCAAAGAGTTGGAAAAAATAGTTAAAGTTGACTTTATGACAGGTATGGAAACGGAATTAAATGTGAGCCAAGCTGTTATAGCAAGTGATAAGAAATCTTTTACTCACCCTAATTTGGTTAAGAATGATATAATATTCTTTACTTATTTCTATGACAAAGAGGGCACAGAGCCAGAGCTGACGGTCGAATATTACGATAGTAGATACATAATTACAGATACTAGCAATGGCAAGGTTTATCAGTGGAAGATTAGCAGTACGAACGGCGCACCAACAATTGTATTGACGGAGGCATAATATGAATCCATACGTAAAAGCATTGGAAGCAAGAATGCAAAACGGCGAAGTTTCGCAAGAAATATATGAAGGAGTCAAGGAATTGTTTAAAGAACCCGAAGAACCAATCGAAACAGTCGATTCACCAAATTTACACGAAAGAATATCGGCTTTAGAGGCTGTTATTGTTGATATTTTACTATCTTAAAAAATGAAGGGAGATATTATTATGGATGTAAAACCAATGTCAGAAGTGTATTACAATTTTTTCTTAAACATGTGGATTATGCGTAAGGTAGACGAAGCGTATTTATTGCTACAGGTTGAAAAAGGGAGATTGACACAAGAAGAGTATGAAATGATTATCGCAACACCACAGATACCGGAATAGTATTGTGGTTAAAGAGACTTGACTTCAAGTCTCTTTTTAAATTAATTTAGGCGGTGGAATATGTATGAAGATATAATAAATTATATTAAGTCTGTTCAAGAAACAAACCCTGTTTTATCAATTGCTTTGAGTACAATACTTTACATTTTATTTCCTGAACAAGCTTATTTAACAGCCTTCTGTGCTGTTTTAGGCGTAATGTTGCTTGATGTAATTACAAAATATTACTCAATCTCTGTCAATCATGGCGGTTTATGGAAAAGCATTAAAATGCGTTTTATCAGCAGTAATAAGATGTGGGAAGGAACATCAAGGAAGATATTCACATATTTAATAGTGTTTATTATGATAGGGTTATCATATAGAGTAACACCAATAGCTGGAGTATCAACATTTCTAGGCACAGTTGTTTACTCTGTTTTGTTTTTAAGAGAATGTCAATCTATTTTAGAAAATCTCGAAGATTCAGGGGCAGATGTTGGTTGGCTTACTGCTATTGTAAAGAAAAGAAAAAATAAAATATTAGAGGATGAAGGAGTGAATGAACGTGGAGAAAATTAATTGGAGACAAAAATTTACCTCAAGGAAATTTTGGGCGGCTTTAACAGGTTTTATAACCGCTTTATTAGTTGCCTTTAAAGTGCCTGATTTAACGGTAGAACAAGTTGTAGCAATTATATCAGCAAGCGCCACTTTAATTGCTTATATTATTGGCGAAGGAATGGTTGATGCTGCAAGAATAAACGGAAGTGATAAGATTGAGTAAATATGAAGGCATGATATTCAATGACGGTATTCTCTTCAAAGGTAAATACCGTCTTTCTTCTGATTTTGGAATGAGGATATTAGATGGAGCACCTAATAATCACAAAGGTATTGATTTTGTCGGTCAAGACAGTAAAGAGATTATCTCCCCTGTTGACGGAAAGGTAATATTCTCTACTATCATAACCGATAAATCTAATTTAACATGGCAATGGGGCAATTATATCCGCATAGACAGCAACAAAAAAAGGCATTACTTCTGCCATTTGTCAAAAAGATTAGTTATTGCAGGGCAAACCATTGAAAAAGGACAAGTAATCGGTATTGAGGGCAATACAGGTTATTCTTTTGGTTCCCATGTACACTTTGAAGTTAGGAACGAAAACAATGTATCTATTGACCCCAAAACAGTATTTGAGTTTGGGAAAGAAAAAGGAGTTGATGAAATCGTGGCAGAAATAAAAAGATATAAAAACATTAAAGATATGCCGGAGTTTTACCAGGAATATATTAAGAAATGGGTTGAAAAAGGATTCATTAAGGGTAACGATGACGGCACTCTTGACTTTACTGATGACATGATAAGATGCTTAATTATCGCAGAAAGGATGCAAAACGTATAAGGAGGAGTAATGAACTTAATAAATTTTATGATATTCGTAACGGTTATTTTTGCACTATTTGCAATGACTGTTATTTTTTTAGTCATTTGTTTGAATAAAAAAGATAAGCAATTTGGAGAAGAAAGAACGGATTACATTAATAGGATAATCGCAAAAAGCACTCCTGAATATGTAACCTTAACAAAGCAATCTAAACCTAAAGAATCTAAACTGCTAACAGATGCGGACATTTTAGGTGATGACAGGTTTAATGGAATATTGAATTAAAAATATACCACGGAAAGGTGGTGAAAACAATTGTACAATGATGTATACAGCAAAATAACTACTCCTATACAATTTGCGGAAGGCTTTGCTCGTAAGCATTACAATGAAAAACCTAAACGCAGATACAAAAGAAATCTTAGAACCGACCAGGAAAAGATTTCTTATATTAAAGACGAATATGAGCGAAGACGTATCGAAAGGCTTTATTTTGAGCTTAAATGGCAACTTAATATGGCTTTTATCGAAGGCGAACAGTATCAATATATCTGTAATATAACTAATGACTTGGTCGAATATCCTAAACTGTTAAAGGCTCAAGAAAGGGAAGCTTACAACCACATATTGCCGATATGGACCACAAGACAAGCCAAGTTGGCAAGGCTTAATTTAACATTTAAAGCACGCCCTGCAAGTAATAACACAGATGATGTTAACAATGCATATGTAACCACAAAGGTTCTGAATCAGTGGATTACAGACGGTAAAATGAATAAGCACCAAAATAACGCAAATGCGTGGATGGAATCGACAGGTACAGCATTTTGGAAAACTATATGGGACTTTACCAAGGGAAGAAAACTTGGAATGATACCCGACGGCAACGGTGGAGCAATTTATATGCACGAAGGCGATGCTGAAAATGTTGTTTGCGGACCGTTTGAAATATTTCCTGATAGTTCTTACAATTCCGATATAGAGTTCTGCAAGAATATCATACATGCAAGAGCGGTTGATATTGATTATATTTATGACAATTGGGGAATTGATTTAATGGGTGAAAAGCTTAATGTATTTGCTCAGGGATTAAATGTCATGTCTAATTTAACTCATTCTTTAAGAGGAAATGACACTAAGCAAAAAGATAATGTTGTTATGCTCTATGAATTTTATGAAGTACCTACAAAAGATTACCCTAATGGCAGAGTGATGATTTGTTGCGATAAACATGATAAGTTACTATACGAAGGAGAGTTGCCTTATATAAATGGAGCCTACGGCAAAAGAGAACTACCTTTCAAAATGCAACGGTCGATTGTAAGGCCAGGGTATTTTTGGGGCAAGAGTATTATCGATAGCTTGATTCCTGTTCAGCGAAGATATAACGCAATTAAAAATCGTATAACAGAATATATGAAATCGGCAGCTATAGGAGTAATGATAGTTGACGAAGCCACGGCAGAATTAAATAATCTTGATAGTGAAGGAATCGCACCCGGAGATATGATTATTTACAATAAAAGCGATAATACTCAGGTACCAACATACATGCAACACCAAGGCATGCCGTCTGAGTTTTTCAATCAAGAGAATACTGACATGGCCAACTTTACTAAAATATCAGGTGTAAGCGAGATATCAAGAGATAGTTCAGCACCTACTGGGGTTGAAAGCGGAAGGGCATTGACAGTGCTCAATGAACAAGATGAAACAAGAATATCATTGACTGCTAAACAAATTCAGGACTGTATGCTTGAGGTTGCAAAGCAAACAATGTATTTATATAAGCAATTCGCTAACAATGAAAGGCTGTTGAGAATTGTGGGGCAGGGTGATGCTGTTAAACTATTAAGTTGGGGCAAAAACACCATAACAGCAGAAGATATAATAATAGAGGGTATAGCTAGAATAAGTGAAACCTTAACACAGAAGCGAAATATGATACTTGAATTAACCGGTATGGGAATGTTCAGGGATGATACAGGTCGTATTGATGATAGTAAAATACTTGAAATGCTTGAATTTGGAGATGCAAATGTAAGTATGGACAACAAGCGGCTTGAAAAAGTAAAATCAAGTGAACAAAACATTAAAATGTCAATGGGACAACCACAACCTGTGTATTTCTTTGAATTGCATGCAGTAGCAATAGATACTCATACGGAGTATATGCTTAGTGCTGAATATGAACAATTAGACGGTTCTATACAAATGTTATTCCAACAACATTTAATGGAACATATTCAATATATTCAGCAACAAATGATGCAACAGCAAATGACACAACAATCACAGGGACAAGCACAACAAACAAATAATAGAAAACAAGTAAACATTCAGGAGGGAGCCAATATATGAATAGTGAATTCAAACCATTTTTAAAACTTAATCTGCAGCACTTTGCAGAACCAGTACAACCACAAACCCAAGATGTACAACAGCCTGCAACGCAAACCGAACCAGCTGCAACAGTGCAACAGTCAGTAGTTCCGCCGCAAGGAACTTCGCAAACTACAGTTCAACAGTCCGTACAACCTGTAAACGCAAACATACCACAGGCAACACAAACGCCAACGTTCGATGTAAATGAGATAGTAAATAATATCTCGAACAGATTAGACCAAAGTTTGAATCAAAGACTAGCACCGATTGAACAAAGAATTAATCAGCCTACGCCAGAGCAGATTCAAGCGCAAAATGATAAGTTAAAACAAGAATTTGATAGTGACCCAGCATCGTTCATAAGAAGGATACAAGAAGAAGCCAAAACACAGGCGCTAAATGAAATTAAATCACAGTATGATCCTCTTATACAACAGACGCAGCAGCTTAATAATAAGTTGTCGTGGCAGGACAACGTAAGAAGTTTCATTGCAAGTAATCCGGATGCACAAAATGCTTTGCCGCAGATAACACAAATATTGCAAGAAAATCCGGGACTTATGCAGACAGCAAATCCTTTAGATGTTGCTTATAAAATTGCTATGTCTAACAATTTAATGGGTAATGGTGGCAATATAGTTCAAGGGGTTTTAAGTAATGAAGAATACAAGAAACAAATTCTTCAAGACCCTACACTCAGAGAGCAGATTATTCAGGAATATCAAGCAGGATTAAACAACGGAACACAGCAAGGATTACCACCTTTAATGGGTAATAATCAAAGTGGAACAAGCATACCTGCAAGTGGTGGGGAAATGCCTAGAAATATGAAAGAAGCGAAGCAAGCAGCGCTAAGGAGATTACAGTCTTACGGCAATATGAATATGCAATAACATTGTTATGAACACCTATATGGTGTTTTTTTATTGTCCCAAATAAGACGTTAAACTATTTGTTTAAAAAATAAAAAAATATTACAAGGAGAGATAATATTATGGGAATATCAATAGCACAGTTAAATGAAATTTTGCAGAAGGACTATTTACCTGGATTTGTAGCGCAATTAAATGAGCAAATGTCCTATTTTTACAAACTTATGGAGCAAAAAGAAATAGAAACAAGCGGTTCAGAGTTTACATTCCTTGCTACTTTTGGAAGAAGCGGTGGTATAGGAATGATTTCTGAAAGCGGAGATTTGCCAACTCCTAATGCGGCAGGCAGAAAACAAATTACTGCAAGTGCAAAAGATTTTGGTGCAAGGTTTGCTATTACAGAAAGATTAATAAGAGCATCTCAGGGAGCGGCTTTTGTTGATGCTTTAGATTTGGAAATGAAGGAATTGCAGAGAGATTCGAAGGATAACTACAACGTTCAGATGTTTGGTGACGGTTCTGGTATTAGAGCAACAGTAACAGCAGTTTCATCAACTGCAACACTCACAGTTGATGATGCAAGGTACGTATTTCCGAATCAAATAATTGACATCATAGATGCATCAGAGTTGCCTACAGTTACTAAACTTAAAAGCGAAGCAAAAGTCATTAATGTAGATAGGAAAAGCGGCACAATAACAATTGACTCAGCAGTAACTGTTGCTGTAGGAGATTTAGTTACTATTGCAAACTCTTATAAGGCTGAAATTACAGGGCTTAAATCGATAATGACAAAGGATAATACAATCTATAATGTGAACCGTGCAAATAACAAGTGGTTCAATCCAAATGTAATTGCTGCATCAGAATCGATATTACTCGATGACGATTTAATGGAACAAGCTTTACAAGAGGTTGATTTTGAATCCGGAAAAGAGCCAGATGTAATTTTGTCCGGTTATAAAGCTTATAGGGTATTGAAAAATTACCTGTCTGAATTCCAAAGATTCACAGAACTAGCAACAAGATATGATGCTGGGCACAAAACCATGTCCTACAACGGAATACCTGTTGAAAGAGATAAGTATCAGGCTAATGACGTTATGGACTTCCTTAACATGGATTCATTTAAACTTAGGTCAATTGGGCCATTATTTGATTGGATGAATAGGGACGGTTCAATCTTGAACAGGGTTCCTAACAAACCAGCATATGAAGCAACTCTATTGTCATTTGCCGAAATACAAAATGACCATCCAGCATCTAACTGCAGAATAAGCGGAATAGTAGCGTAACAGGAGGATTTATGAACAGAAAAGAATTGCTTGTCAAGCGCTTAAGAGAGAAAGGGTATCTTCACATTGAAGATGATGTATATGATATAGCTCAAAGAATAAGCGAATATGACGAAGATTTAATTCTTTTCTTTAATCCATATTTTAAAAGGTACGAGATACATTCTTGTACCTTTTTCCCTTCTTCAAGACCGACATATTGCGTTGGAACTGATATTCTTGACAGTAGGTTGTTGTTCAAGTTAAGAATGGCTGATAACAGAACAGAATACGGATTTAAAGAAAAGATGAAAGATATTGAAAAAGGTTACGAATTAGAAGAAACAAGAAAAGAAAAAATAACTGATGATATACAAAACGAAGTAAAAAAAGATGTAAAGCAAAGATTGAAAATGAAACAACACTTCACTATGGGGTAGGTGATTACTGTGAACTGCCAAGAAATTAAAACAAAGGCATTGCTATTATCAGGATTCAGAGATATGCCTAATAGTTATGTTTTATCATATATAAATGAATTATTATCAGAATTGGCAATGAAGTACGATTCCGCAGGACGAAAGAAAATAGCTTATATTGATGCTGAAAAAAGCGAATGGTACGATTTACCAAAAGATTGCCTTGCAGTAAAAAGATGTATTAATGACGAAAATAATTATGTATGCGACTATTTTATAATTGAAAACGGTCAAATACAATTCACAATATCAGGAAGCTACAAAATAGAACATATTGCCGCACAAAATTGTGTAATAAATATTACAGACATACCTGGAATAAATCTCGCCTATCATGAGGCATTAGCTTATGGTGTGGCATTTAAAGAAACTAACAGGATATTCATGCATGAAGATATGATACAAGGGAATAACAAATACCTGTTAATGCAGGAATATTTATTAAAATCTAAAGAAGCAAACGACAAATTATCAACAATGAAAAGGTCAAGAAGAAGAATCAACTATTCACCATTTTACTAAAAGCAGGTGATTTTATGGCATTGGAATACAAAGGCTATTTTGATTTTAGTGGCGGTTACAACGATTTAACCAGCGAAGATATACTAAAAGACAACGAATTATCTATGCTTGTTAATGCTGAAATAACCGAAAAAGGGGCAATTAAGATACGTAATGGCACTGTCAATATAAACGAAACTAGCAAAGGGTATGAAATAACTAGGCGTTATGAATATCTTGTACGAGATACTCCAAGAACACTTGAAGTTTATAACGAAAAATTGTACAAGATTACAGATGCAGGAGACGTTCTGCTACAGGATATTGGCAGCGATAAACCATATTTTTTAAGACAACAAGATGTTCTATATGTTTGTGATGGTGTCAATATCTATGAAGTAGGAGGAAAAAACTATTTTTCAAACTCCGGAACTGTTGATATAAAATTTGGCGATATTGTACAGATCGGGGATGATTTTTCAGCTACTGGTATTATAGGATATTTTTATCAAGCTCAAGCAAATTTGGGAGAAACTGATTTGTCTGCTGAGAATTATACTAATATTGCACGATGGGATGATGTAACAGATGTATTGGGCGCGACTTCAAGAATTGTAAGAACATTAAAGCCTTACGAAGCAGGCGAGAAAGAGGTTGTTCAAATAAGTGTGTTTAATGATGTTATTGACGGTGGTTATGTAACTGTAAATATTCACGGTTCAGAATATGATGTTAATGTATCAACCGGAGATACAGCAAGACAAGTTGCAACTAAAATCGCAAACGCTACTTTTCCGGGATATGCCGCAACCTCGAAACAGAATGTTGTAACTTTTAAAGCTAATTCAATAGGAATAAGAGAGGATGCTTACGCGGAAAGTTATGATACAGGAGTAAGCTTGGTGGTTAATACAGAAGTTCAAGGCAAGGAAGATGATAATATTCTTAATGAAGTACGCAACTGCACTAAGTTTGTTCAGCATACCAAGAGCGGTAGATATGTTGCGACGGGAAATCCCAAGAAACCTTCAGCTGTATACTTTAGCGAGCCTTATCAATTTAATTATTTTAAGCAACTCAATATATTATACCCTACTTCAAGCGAAGGTTCAGCTGTGTGCTTACTTAATCTATTGGATAGTATTGTTATAGGTTATAAACATAGTTGGTATGAATATACAGGCATTGAGCCAAGTGTTGATGGCACATGGCGCCGATTAGCTTTGCCGTATGGATGTGCTTCTGAATACAGCGTACAGATAGTTGATTTATATAACTTTATTTATCTTGCTGATAATGGGTTATATTTAGTAAGCGCCAATATATTGAATCAATACGGAGTTACAACACAAAATTCGAATACTGTGAAATGCATAAGTGATAATGTAGAAAATACAATTAGATCCATACCAAATAAATCGAAGTGCATTTCTACATATCACGATAACATATATTATCTTGCTTATACCGATAACATCGAAGGCAGCAATGACAAGATATTGCTTTACTATACAGATAAAAAAGCATATTCAATGTTTAAAAATGTTCATGTCAATGATTTTTTATATAGAGCTAATGGAGTATTGGAGTTCGCAAGCAAAAATTATGCGATGAAATTCGAAAACACAAAAATTGCTGACATAGACCCAATAACAGGCGAAGAGGTCCCAATTGAATTTATTATGTCAACTTCAAATTTAGCTTTGAACGACCGTATCGCTCATAAGTTCATAGATAAGATATTTATTCAAGCTAACATCGGCGCAGAGGATTTTGACAAGCATTTAAAGCTTGCAATTGCAATTGACGATATAGAGGTTACTTCAATACTTATTGACCTTGCAAAGCTAAATGAAGGCTTTGTGTGGGGTGACTTATGGGGCAGTCCATGGGGAAACTATTCAACGAATTTACAAAGTGCGTTTATACGGCAAACAGGAAACAGAATTTCCTTAACCTTTACAAATATAATTGACCCTCAAATTAACACAAACATTGTTGTATATGGCTTTGTGATAAGCTACAAGCCGTTAATAGCATATCAACCGATTGCCAACCTGGAATTTGCAAATATGCCTGATATACCGGAAGATGTAATTTTACCGTGAGGAGGTGGTATGATGCAGGAATCAAGGATTTTCAACGCAGATGTGGGTGATAGAAGTATCAACAATGCCGGACCGGATGCCATCGAAAAGGATTTGGACAATATTTATCAAAATAAAGCATGGCGAAAAGATGTGCTGACAAAGGATAATGAAGCGTTATATGTTCCTACAACACCATATAATCCGGCTACAAAAGAATATGTGGACAACAATAGCGGAAGCAATACTGAAATAATTAACAATAATATAAGTATAATCCAAACTGATGTAATAAGTGCCGATGTTGCTCAACTTATGAATGCGTGGATAACTAATTTATTTGTAGAAGTTCTTAATACGAATTTTGAAGATTATTTGACAGGCGTAAGAGTTGATAATGGGTATTTAATAGGCAATACAAAACTTGAAAGACGGTTTGTAAAGAGTGAAAAAGAAGGTATAAGACTCTATCAGCAGATTTTGTCTCTTGACTCGACAGATTTTATTCTCACAAACGGCGAAGATGAAATTCAAGTATATTACACCTCTGTCCGTGGAGCGTATGCCTATAAATTCTTTACAATTCAAAATCCTGTAGCGTTGGCAGGAGATTGGACAAAGAATATAAAGTACAGTCCATACAAAATTATTAAAGGTGAAGACGGGCTGCATTATTATACAACGCCGTCATATTCTCAAGAAGGTTACGAACATTGGGAAGATGCTTTGCCGCATTTAATACGCACAACTTCAACTGAACATAAAGTTAAGGTGAAAACTGTCGTTAATCAATATGAAAAATTCAGTGCAGAATTCAAGGACTTGAAAATAAATGAAGAAACAACTATTAAAGAAGTTATGTTGACCTTGGGTGTTGGTGACGGCGTTACGGAGAAATCAGCTAAGGCAGAAATATATAAATCTCAGACAGGTTTGCAATTAAATTATTATCGGTCAAACACTGGAGAAGTGAGAAATATAAGTATTGATGATAACGGAATCCATACTAGCATGCCTGTTTATAACGCTAATTCTAATATTAGGAATATCATCGTTACCACGGATGAACCTAATGCAAGCATGGGCAATGTGAATGATATTATAATTCAAGTTTAGGATGGTGATTATTATGCCACTTGCAGGAGGAACAGGAACAGAATTAGACCCTTATTTAATTAGTACAGCGGAACAATTATATAATATTAGACAAGGTGGTCAATATCCAGGCGCTAATAATACATATTATAGACAAATAAATGATATAATTATTTCTAGCGAACTCGGTAATATTTGGTGCGATGGAACAGACGAAGATAAAACTTATTGCTTCAAGGAGTATGATGGCGGTAAATTTAAGGTGCATTTAGAATATTATAGCATAGCTGAGATTGGCGTAGGTACACTTAGTGCAGGATTGTTTCCTATTTTAGCTGACGGCTCCTTAACAATTAAAGATTTAGGCGTTCAATGCAATCTGCAGGCAAGAGGGTATGTTGGTGGATTGGTTGGAAGAAGCGGAACGGGATTAGGGTATAAATATATTAAAAATTGTTATAGTAGAGGGTCTGTTAAAGGGCTAGCGCATGTTGGTGGTTTAATTGGAAGCTTACGCTACGGAAGTATCAATAAGTGCTATAGTGAAGCAATTATTACAGGCTCACAAAATTTGGGGGGAATACTTGGGGCCGGTAATTCTGTAGATATAACCGAATGTTATAATATAGGTGATGTATTTTGCGTTGAAGGTGGCAATGTTTTATTTCATGCTGGAGGTATAACGGGAAGTCTATCTTATTCTACAATAGTAGATTGTTATAATTTAGGAAATATACACGGGCAAAGGTTTGTAGGCGGTATAACTGGAGAAGTGGACTATTCTATTGGAAATTGTTATAATTTAGGTGATGTATCTGGGATTAGTAAAGTAGGTGGTATAGCAGGAGAATACTTCAATCGTTCGAATACTTATTTCAAAAATTGTTTTGCTTTAAACGATAAAATTATTGAAGTATCGGAAGATGAAGACGGTGACTCTAATAGTTTTGGTAGAATTATTGGTATGCAATACACAACTGGTCCTCAACCTTATAATTGTCATGCTATTAATACAATGGAATTCTTTCCTTTTGGTGGTGCGCCTACTACAGTTTTTCCTGATTTTAATCCAGTCAGTAATGGGAAAGATGGCATAGATATCACCTCGTCACAAGCAAAAATACAATCAAATTACAATGGTTGGGATTTTAGTGGTATTTGGAGAATATCTCAAAGTATTAACGATGGTTACCCATACTTATTATGGACGCAGCCCGAAGGTGAAAGTAAAATATTCGCCATAACTAACACAGGGTTAAAGCGAGCTAAAAAAATGTACACGATTACGGAAACAGGCTTAAAAGAAATAAAAAAACTCAATGTCATAACTGATGAAGGATTAAAATAGAAAGGGTGAGAATATGGCTAATAAAGTAAAATATTACGATAGTGCAGGCAAATCATACGACGGATATAACATAGATGGCAAGACTTATAAAGACGAAGCAGGAACACAAAGAATTGATAAAGGTTCATATGTTCAAACAGAAGATAACTGGTTTCAAATGGGTAATACAGGCGGAGTAAAAGTTAATACGCCGGAATTTGCTGGTGGTTGGATTGGCAATATTAAAACGGGCAATCCTACAACCGAAAAGGCAAACACGCCTAAGACTCTAACCAATTATGGTAGTTATGAAAATATGCTTGCTGACATCCCGTATCCTACGGCAAACAATGAAAATATTAAAAATATGCAAGGGCAGATAGGTGAAGTAATATCTGCCCTTCAAAATTTCACACCTACCAAAAGTATGGGCAGAGACGAAAGCCAAGCAAGGTCATATGCACAATTAAACAGTATTTACAATCAGAATCTCGAAAAGCAATTGGATGAATATAATCGTGACGCGGTATCAAGGGGAATGTTTGGACAACTTCCTACAGAAGCCCTGAAGCAAAATGCAATATCCGAAAGTGAAGTTAATAAAGCTGCTGCTATTGGCGACTTGGCAAGTAATTTATATACTCAAGATTTTAACATGGCAAGACAGACGGATGCAGATACATTGAATCGGCAAAACGCTTTATTGTCTGCATTAGGGCAAAATTACGGCATTGAAGCTGATTTGTTAAATAATCAGCGTGCTGATTTCGTTAACTTAAGTAACCTTGCAACACAGGAAACAACACAGAAATACAATAATGCTGTAAATAAGCTGAATACTTTGGGATATGCAGACCAAGCAATTTCTGATATTCTTGGTGTACCTGTAGGGACCCCGTCTGAACAAATTAATTTGTTAAACATTCAGGATAAAATGCAGAGAGAAATGCTTAATTTTCAAAGCCAACTTGACCGTTCTAACGCAGCTTATAAAGCTTCTTTGAGCGGTTCAAAGAATAGTAGTAATGCACAGAATATTACTATTCCGCAAAGATTGGATATATGGCAGCAGGCGGTAAATATGTTAACAAAAGAAGAGCCTGTAACTGACAATATGACAGGCAGAGTTACAGGCTATCAGAAGGTTTATCCTTCTTATGATGAAGTTAATTCTTTGTATTTGCAATTAATCAGCAGTTTGGGATATGACCCTTCTGACCTTATGTTATTGCAAGATTTACAATCGGAACAACAAAATAATAATAAAACTCCGCAGGCATATTCAAATCCACTTCTTGATGCAATAAGAAGCGAAACAGGAGCAAAGTTTTGGGGGAGGTAGTTAGTTATGGCGACAGTTGAAGAATTATATAAAGGTTTAAAAAGCGGTACAGTCAATAAATCGCAGCTAAATGAGCAGCAAATAGGCGATGTATATAAATATATGCTTGACAATAAGAAGGTGTCTGTAAACCAATTTAAACCAGAAGTAGCACAAAGATATAATTTGATTGAAAGTAAACCAGTTATACAACAACAGCAAATAAAGCCCGTCTCGCGATTTGAGCCGATTTCACCTTATAAATATCAAGCCAATGTTGATTTATCCAAATTCAAAATGCAAAACAATAAGCCGTCCACCTCTCCAGAAACGGAGTTGGTGGATATTTTGTCTAATTTAAGTATGCCTAAAGGTAATATTCAAGAAATCAAGAAAGTGGATGTTATAGGGAATTACGGATTAGGAAATATAGATTTGTATAACCGTCCAAAGGTTATTAATAATGACGATTCCATAAGCACTGTAGCTTCAATGTCGTTCAATGAAGATGGTAAAGAAATATTAGTTCCTATGGTGAGTGATGAAGGTAAAATGCTGTCAGAAGATGAAGCGATAGAACAATATCACAGGACAGGAAAATATTTAGGAAAATTTAACACTATTAAAGAAGCAAATGAATATGCAGAAAAACTCCACGAGCAGCAGGAAATGATTTATGCATCTCCGGAATACTCTTTAAATCAATCCAATTTTACAATTCGTAACGGAGGAAATTACATAAATATCGCTGCAAATCAGCAAAATGTTAACGATACGCCGACATTAGAAGACCGTATAAAAAGTGGATTTAGCTCAATAGGTAAAGCAACAGTAGGGAGTGGATTAAGCGCATTAGCAACAAATGTTGAATTTCTTTCTAATCCGCAAGCATGGGTTCCTAGTTTGGAAGAGATTAAGTTTAGCCTTACAAGTCCGCGTGTTTTGGAGACTGACTCTACAGGTAAGAAAGCAGTCGGTCTTAGTCCAAAAGACGAAAAAGAATTGCAGAAACTCAAGCAAGAAAGCGAGCAGAAACAAGCTGTTGCAATGCAAAAATATGACAAAAACCAAAGAATAGCCAAATCGTTAGGCTTGACTAATGCAACAAGTGTTAGAGAAGATGCAGACAAATTGCTTCAATCAGCTGCACGGGATAGAGAAATAGGCAGACAAGGATTGGGCGAAGGTGGTCGGTTAGCTTATGATTTATTGACCGGAGCGGGACAAGTTGGAGCTGATATTGCTCTAGGATATACAACAGGTGCAGGATTAATGCCTATTATTGGGGTTCGTTCGTTTGGTCAAGGAGCTAACGAAGCAAGACAATCAGATGCTGATATAGGGCAGCAAGTTGCTTATGGTGCATTATCAGCAGGGATAGAAATCGCTACTGAAAAGATTGTAGGTGGGTTACCATTATCTGAAAAATTAGGCGCAGATGGAATTGCAGATAATACTATTAAAAAAATGGCTCAAGGAATAGCAAAATCACCAAGATTAGCAAAGGCATTGACATATATTGCTAATATGGCAGGCGAAGGAGCGGAGGAAGCTATTTCAGAAGTATTAACGCCATTAGCAAGAAAATTGACTTATGACCCTAACGCAGATTGGGCCACACTGGAAGAAGTTGCTTACTCTGCTTTACTGGGAGCTGGAATATCAGGAATAATGGGCGGAGGGGTATTCTTACAAGGAAATAATGCTAATAATCCAGAAACCCAATCAGTGCAAAACGACATTCAGACAGAACTTAACAAACTTTATGAAGCCCCCAACGTTGACGCTGATTCTGTAGATACCATGGTTAAATTTTTAAATAATCAAAAAGAAAGCCGTCCAGAATTTACTGAGTTTATAAATAGTAATTTAGACAAACTCAATGCATTAAAATCACAAGCTAATAATCCCATACAGATGAATGAAAACATCTTAGATGAACAATCCAATAGCAAAGATATTAATATGGCACAGAAAACATTTAAAGGCGCCATAGAACAATATTCGAATAATGGAGAACAATCAGATATACAAGATTCAAGTACAATATCTCAAGAAAATAACATTGAAGGTCAGAATAAATCCGCAGATGATGAATTGTTTAGCAAACAAGTTGATGATTGGGTTGCTGGTAAGTTTGATACGAAAAATCATTTAACTGTATTAAAAAATACACCTGAGGTATATCAAAATTTAGGGGCAAATAATTTACCCATTACCGTAACAAGCAGGAAGTTAGAGAGAATTATAAATGAATATGGTAAACAAAGAGGAGAATATCACGGACTCGGAATTGATATAGCAAAACAACTCCCTGAAGCATTAAAAAATCCTTTGACTGTTTTGAAATCCTACAATAATAGTTTTGTTGCTGTTACAAATTTAGTCGATAATAATAATAATCCTGTAATTGCTGCTTTATTAGTTGATGGTGTTGGAAAAATCGAAAACATTAGTGTTTCAGCTAATGTAATGACGAGTGCATATGGTAAGGATAATTTTGAAAGTTACTTGCAAAGAAATGTCGAAGCTGGAAATGTGGTTTATAATTCGCAAGAAGAAAAAGACGGTACCAGACCAAGGCTCCAATTGCCAAGCGCTGATACCGCCCAAAAAGGAAGCGAACTTCCTTTATTTGAAGATAACATATCACAAAATACGGAAAATGTCAAGAATGAAAATACAACAGAAAATAGCACAACTGAGAAATTACAACAAAGTTTTGACATTCCTGATATACAAATAAACGAAGTAGTAGCTTTAACAGAAAAAATATCGAAAAGAATTACAGAAAATAACAAACTCGATGCAGAATCATCATTAAGACTTACAGAGATAATTCATGAGGCACACCCTGAATTATCTGCTGCCGAGATAGAAAGCGGATTACTTGATGTATTTATGGATGTATCAGAGCAGGACCATCAAGAAGCAGAAACTCCTCAAAAATCTAAACCAACTATTCAACAATCAACAGGAGAACAGGCTTTTAAAGGTAAAACTGATATATCTAATGGTGTAGCTGATATGTCAAGACCGTTAAAAAGACCAACCGAAATAAAACAAGATATAAGCAAGAAATTTAACATTCCTGTTAGTAGTAGGAAATTCAATAAGCGTAAAGCGGTAGGATTTTATAAGGTGCTGCCAGAAGTTATTAGAACAAAGTTTGACAATGACCTTGGAACGGTTACGCATGAGTTAGGTCATCATCTTGATAAACAATATCAATTCAGCACAAATCACCCTAAGTATATTACAAACATGGTTGAAAAAATGAGTCCTGAATTTAAAAAATCGTATTCTGAATCCGAATACTCAGGCGAAGCAATTGCTGAATTTATTAGGTATTATATGACCGATACAGCGACAGCAAAGGAGTTCGCAGGCAGTTTTTATGATGTATTCCAAAAAGAATTATCGCAATTAGATTTAACTAATGTCCAGGAAACAAGAGCAGATGTTTTAAGGTGGGTCAACGGGGAGTGGCAGGAGAAAGCTCAAGCAACAATGGTATCTGCAGAAAAACAAAAGAAAATATGGAGAGAGAGGGTAAAGCCGGAAAATATTAACATGGTGCTTTTCGATGAAATCGCTCCCTTAAATAGGTTTGCAAATACAGTAAAAGAAGTAACAGGCAGACCACTATCGGAAAGTCTTAATCCATATATTTTAGGAATGAGAACATACAAAGCGAGCGGCATTGTGACAGGTATACTAGAGGGCAATATGTCAAACCCGCATTATAAGATTATATATGATAATGATAATCTTAAAAATATCGTGCAAGATGTCGGACAGAATATGCCGAAATTTGAATTATATTTGAAAACGAAGCACGCTCTAACTTTAAAAGACCAAGGTCATCAAATATTTCCTAAAGATATTGAGGTGTCAAAAGAAAGGTTAGAAGCCTTAGAACAACAATATCCGCAATTTAAAGAATTGTCTGACCGCCTTTATAAATGGTATGATGCATTCTTTAAATCGTGGGTTATCGATACTAACATGTTGGGACCTGATAGCAAGAAAATATACGATATAATGCGAGAAAAATACCCTTACTACGTACCGATGTTCAGGGTAAGAGAAGCGGGCCCGAATGTCAAAAGAGCAAAATCAGGATTTACGGACCAGCGCTCTCCTGTTGACCGATTAAGTGATGCCGGGAGCGATGCCGATACAATAAACCCTATTGACGGACTTGTGTTGCAAGTTAATAGAACTGTTAATGCCTATACTAAAAATAATGTAATGCGTGCAATTGTAGCAAACTACAAGACTGTTGACGGGTTAGGTGGTTTTATAGATCGCGTACCACCGGATATGGAAAGACAAATTGTACGTACAGATGCATTAAAAACTAGAATAGGTAAAAGTTTAGAAAATAAAATGACTGCCGAAGATATTGACGATTTAATTAATAATATCGAGGATACTATTATTAGTTTTAAACCACTGTCAAAAAGCAGAGATAATGACATAGTGGGTGTAATTACAAAAGAAGGTAAGAAAGAATTCTACCAAGTATTTGATGAAAACTTACTAAAAGCTTTAACAAACATGGATAAAAGGCAACTTGATTTTACTGTTAAAGCCATTGCAGAGGTCAGGAGAACAATTACTGCCCTGACTACCGGTATGAATCCAATGTTCAGTTTGACTTCAAATATACCTAGAGATGTTCAGCAAGCTTTTACATATGGTAGCCATAATAATCCGTTTGAATATGCGAAATCCACAGGCCAAGCCGTATTCGAGGTAGTAAAGAAAACTGATAAATATAAGAACTTCCTGGCTTATGGCGGTGGGTACGGCGCAAGTATGCAAGGTGCTGAAACTAAAATGAGTAAAGAATTGTATAACAAACTTACTGATTTTAGAAAAGGAAAGAAGATTACTGGCAGAAGTGGATTGAATCATTTTGTTGGTATGATTGCGGATATGAACGACTGGGCCGAAGTTGCACCGAGATTAGCTGAATTTGATAAAGCGTATAAGGCAGCTATGAACCAAAGCAAATCGCATGAAGATGCGGTATTGTATGCGCTCCAAAAGTCTGATGATGTAACTCTTAACTTCATGAAGCGTGGTACCATAATGAACACCGCAGGAGGGCAAATAATCCCTTATTTCAATGCTGGATTGCAAGGCATAAATAAATTATATAGGAATTTGATAACTGACCCAGAAGTCCGCACACAAACATGGATTAAATCAATAACAATGCTGACTATGCCAACAATCATATTATGGGCCTTGCATAGAGATGACGAGGATTATAAAAAATTATCTAGAGGAATTAAGGATAGTTATTGGATTTTGCCTTGGAAAACTGCTGCAGGAGAATTTATAAGAATACCCAAACCAAAAGATTTAGCGACTTTATTTGGAGCAGATTTTGAAAGAGGATTAAATGCAATATTTGAAAAAGAAGGCGCGGATGCCTTTGATGGCTTTTTAGGAACTTTACTAGACTCTTTAACGCCAAACACTGAGACGGTATTCAGACCATTTATTGACGTTGAAAAAAATGAAAAATGGAGTGGTGGAGCTATTGTTAATCAAAGCTTAGACGGAGTTTTGAAGCAAGACCAATACGATGATACTACCTCTCGTATCGCTATATTACTTGCTAAAGGAGTTTCAAAAGTACTACCTGAATCAATCTATGCTTCTCCAAAGAACGTTAATTACTTATTAGACCAAACAGGTGGAGGTTTAATGGATATACTACTGCCGTTGACAACTCCTAACAGTTATACACCCATAGAAGCTGTACGTCGTAAATTTATAGCAGACCCTTCATACTCAAATGATCGCATTAATGAATTTTACGAGTTGAAATCCGCTACAGAAAAAGCAAATAATTCATACGAAAAGAAAGGCACTATATCAGATAGGATAGATTTTATCGCAGAAGAAGAATTAAAAGCTTACTACAAGTCAATTGACATGTACTGGGATAGTATAAATTCAATTGGCATGATGACAAACAAAACTCTTTCCGATAGCCAGTCCGAAGCGTTTAAAGAGATTATGAAAAGAAGTAGATACGAAGATTCCACCAAAAATAAGTTTAATATTGATTTGAAGGATAAAAAGTTATCTGACGAAAATATTAAGCTGCTTCAAAAAACTTTGCGTGATGAAATTGTTAATTTGGCTGATAAAGCTATCAAAGAGTATAAGCAGTATCATGATATAAGTCTTGAAAGATTCAAAGAATGGGCTATAAATAAATAAAGCAAAGCCCCCTTATGATTGAGGGGGCTCTTTTTTATTCCTAATTATCAAGTATAATCCTGTAAATACTACTGTTAAAGTCAGTAACTCTATAAATAACACTTGGAAATCAATTGAATATAAATACTGCCTATTATATGTTTTATTATCTATTGAAGATATATATGTTTCGTATGGCGTTAACTCACTAAAAGCAAAAATAGGTTGAAACCCGCTTATGCCTGTAAAAATTTTGGTGTCGTACGCATAAAAGGCCTTGTAAGGTGTAAAAAATATTGTTAAAACAACAAATAATATAATATAAATCAATATTAAGATTTTCTTTTTATTATCTTTCATAATAAAACACCCTCCGTAAAGCAAATCGAAAATTTTATCTATTATAAATTTATCAAAAAACCAAAGCAGTAAGATTAGAGCTAAAATTTCAATGGCTATTGTTATAATCATTTCAAAAATGCGTACTTCCATTTCATATGTCATTATGGTAAATTCACTTTGCCCGGAAGGCTTAACCATGGATACGGTTCCATTAATTTTATTTACATAATCCATGCTATAGTGTGAATTTTCTGTATCTATTTTAGTTCGTATTCCGTTGGAATCTATCGCATACTTAGTATAAGGCATATGATTAAAATTGAAATTTATTATTACAAGAGCAAAGTAAACTAAAATAAATAAGTAAATAAAAATAGGCTTTATCTTATTCGAAATCATCTCGTACCCATCTCAATCCTTTGTTATATAACGTTTTCTTTATTTTACACCATTTTACCAGATATTACAATAATAAATATAAAATTACTCTTTTAAAAGTGATAATCTATGATGTAATATCCTTAAGTGCGAACAAAAGTTCGGAAGATGATAATTTTAAAATTAAAGAAGGTGTTTGTATGAAGATTGTGAATGAACCTGTAAGTCTGTACGAGCTAAAATACGAAATCGATACTAAAAATTGGTACCTATTCAAAAAATAAATTATCAAAAGAACTGTAATAATGGCAATTCTTTTGATAACATTGCTAACAAAATGCTAACGCACTTAAGTTATTTATAATCATTTATAATACATGAGGTTTTTAATAATTCGCTATTTTACGCACTTTATTACACTTGAATTTATCCAAGTAACAATTAATCATCATGGGCGGCATGATGTAAAAATTCATGACCTCATGAAATAGATGATTTTAAGATAGTAAAATGTGAATCTATATTTTGTTTATAAGAGGCTTTTCATTAATTGATAAAATTTTTGAAAGGCTTCTTTTTGTATGCTCTAACCCCCAATTTGTTGTTTTCTTTAAATTATATTTATGATATAATTGCATAAATAAAGTAAAACTATAATAATAAAGGTGAAATAAATGTACAATTTGTCCAATATTGCAGACACTGTCCAGAAATATGCAAAAATTACAGCTGAAATAGCTAAGGTTGATGTAGAGGTTGTTGATTCAAAATTAGTAAGGGTGGCAGGTACAGGTATATTCAGTGACGGTATAAATACTGATGTATCAGAAAATTCCCATGTATATAAAAATGCAATTGCAACTGGAGAAAGACAAATAGTAAGTGAGCCGGGAAAAGATGAAAGATGCAAGAACTGTCGCCTTAAAAATGAATGTCATGAAACTTTTGAAATTTCTATGCCTATAAATATGAAGGGTGAAATTATCGGAGTTATAGGCATGGCTTGTGACAATGAAGAATCTAAAAAAATAATATTGGACAACTTGGATAGCTATATGGAATTTTTGGAACAAATTGCTGACTTTATAGCAACCAAGGCATATGAAGATGAAGAAGCCAAAAATAAGATGTCAATTATAAGCATGCTTAAACTTATTACAAGGAGCATGGACGAAGGTGCCATAATAATTAACAATGAAGGAAATGTGGATACCATCAATGTGAGTGCCAAGAAACAGCTTGGGATTTCAAGAATAATAAACAATGAAAAAATATATATAGAGGCAACTGGAGATACAGTCAACAACAGTAAAGAATACAGGGTTCGAATCGGAGAAAATGTTAATACCGTTATAGGAGATATATATGAAGTGCCTGAAAATCCAATGTTTAAACAAGTAATTCTTTTCAGGGACTTAAATAAAGTTCAGTCCAATATTTATGCTATGACATCTACGATTAATGCAATCAACACAGATAAAATTGTTGGAAGCAGCAAAAAAATCATTGAGCTTAAAGAGGAAATTAAGAAAGTTGCAAACTCTTTTTCAACAGTCCTGATTACCGGGGAAAGCGGGAGTGGAAAGGAAGTTGTTGCTACAGCCATTTGGCAGAATTCTGACAGAAGAAATAACCGGTTTGTAGCAATAAATTGTGCCGCTATACCTGAACCGCTTTTAGAAAGCGAATTGTTCGGATATGTAAAAGGAGCATTTACAGGGGCCGATCCAAATGGTAAAATAGGAAAATTTGAACTGGCTAACAATGGGGTAATTTTTTTGGATGAAATAGGAGATATGCCTATTTACCTGCAATCAAAATTGTTAAGGGTAATTCAGGACAAAAAGGTAATAAGAATCGGTTCAAACCAGGTTATTCCTCTTGATGTACGAATAATTGCCGCAACTAACAAGGATTTAAGACAAATGATTAATGAGAACAAATTCCGTGAAGATTTGTATTACAGACTGAATGTAATACCGATAGAAATACCTCCGCTAAGGGAAAGAAAAGAAGATATAAAGGATTTGATATATCACTTCATACATTATTACAGGAAGATGTTCGGCAAAAACTTTGATAAAATAGAAGATGAAACAATGAAAAAGCTGCTGGACTATCCGTGGTACGGAAATGTGAGAGAATTGGAAAACACTGTGGAATTTATGGTCAACATGATGGAACACGGTGTAATTAATGATAATGCCATCCCTATTAATATTAAAAAGAAGGACTATAAAAAAAGTATAAAAAATAATAAAGTAAGAACATTAAAAGAAATTGAACAGGAAGAAATTCAAAAGGCTATTGATTATTATGGAAACACAACAGAAGGAAAAATAGAAGCTGCCAATGCACTGGGCATTGGGATTGCAACACTTTACAGAAAGCTGCAATAAAGTATGAAAAACTCATATTGGAAAAGTTATATGACCAATAAGGAGTTTTTTTTATGCTCAGAAAAATATCTTCATACATACTCTCATTACAATTTATCAAAATGATAATTAAGATGAGATATATCAGCTATGATTTAACTATAAATATTACTTTGTGAATTGTTAATCATTGAAAGCCTTAAAAAAAGGGATTTCTTAAAAATCTAAATAAATATCTAAATAAAAAAACCTTAATTATCAAATTGATAAAATTTATCTTTTTGATAAAAATGATATAAAAACGGCATTTATATAATAAAATCAAAAAATATATGTAAAATCTCTAAAACTTGTCCACATTGAAATTACAAGGAATAAAATTTTTATTTTTAACAAAACTAATAAAATGAAATTAAAATGTCTAAAAAAGTTGGCATAGATTTTGCTATAGTTATTGTATAAAATTATTTCTATGGAAAGGTAGTAAAAATGACTGTTAAATTTGATTTAGTACAAAATGACATTACTAAAAGAGAAAAAACTGATTTAAGTTTCTTGAATGAAGATGTAGCTAAAAAAGTTCTAAAGTATCATTCAAGTTTTGAACAGTATACTGAAACTCCTTTAGTTGAATTAAAGGAATTGGCAAAATATTTAGGTTTGAATGATATTTTCATTAAAGATGAGTCCTACAGATTTGGCTTGAATGCTTTTAAGGTATTAGGCGGAAGTTATACAATAGGCCAATATATAGCCAATAATTTAGGAAAAGACATAGAAGAACTTCCATACAAATTATTAATTTCTGATGAAGTTAAAAAAGAACTTGGTGATTTAACGTTTATAACAGCAACAGACGGAAACCACGGGAGAGGAATTGCCTGGACTGCTGAACAATTAAAACAAAAAGCAATTGTTTACATGCCGAAGGGAAGCGCTCTTGAACGACGTGACAGAATCAGAGCACACGGTGCCACATGTGAAATAACTGAATGGAACTATGATGACACTGTAAGATATTGCAATGAATTAGCTGAAAAAAACGGTTATGTAATGGTTCAGGATACTTCATGGCCCGGCTATGAAGAACTTCCAAGATGGATTATGCAAGGATATATGACAATGGCATATGAAGCTTATTTGAAATTAGAAAAGGAAGGTAAGAGACCCACACACATTTTCCTTCAGGCAGGAGTAGGTTCAATGGCGTCGGGAGTTTGCGGATTCTTCTCAAATGTATATGCTGACAACAAGCCGATAATTACCATAGTAGAACCTGATAAGGCAGCTTGCCTGTATCAGACTGCAAAGGCTGATGATGGTAAACTTCATCCTGTAACAGGTGAAATGAATACTATAATGGCAGGTCTTGCATGTGGAGAACCAATTACAATAGGATATCCTGTCCTTAATGCAAATGCTGAAAACTTCTTATCCATTCCGGAAGAAGCAGCAGCACACGGAATGAGAGTTCTTGGAAACCCGCTTAAAGGGGACGAAAGAGTAATCTCCGGTGAAAGTGGAGCAGCAACAGCAGGAGCAGTAGCACAAATTATGAAATTAGAAGAATTAAAAGGTATTAAAGAAAAGCTGAAACTTGACGAAAATTCGGTTGTATTGCTGTTCAGCACAGAAGGCGACACTTATTTTGAAGGCTACAGGGACATTGTTTGGAACGGATTATATCCAAATAAATAAGAATAATCCTTATATAAAAATAAATTAAAAAAATCAAATTCTATTCAAAATTAAAAATTATTAACAAGGAGAAAAACATGAACAAGAATTTTAATGAATTATTAGGAAGATTAAAAAATTTAGATTACAAAAATCTTTATCACAATGACTTTTTATTAACATGGGATAAAACTCAGGAAGAATTAGAAGCAATATTTACTGTAGCTGAAACACTCAGATATTTAAGAGAAAACAACATCAGCCCGAAAATATTTGATTCCGGATTAGGAATTTCAGTATTCAGAGATAACTCAACAAGAACAAGATTCTCATTTGCTTCAGCTTGTAACTTATTAGGATTGGAAGTTCAGGATTTAGACGAAGAAAAATCACAAATAGCTCACGGTGAAACTGTAAAAGAAACAGCTAACATGATTTCCTTCATGGCTGACGTTATAGGTATCCGTGATGACATGTATATCGGTAAAGGCCACACATATCAAAAATCAGTTGCCGAATATGTTGAAGAAGGATTCAAAGACGGAGTTTTAGAGCAAAGACCAACAATTGTTAACTTGCAATGCGACATTGACCACCCAACTCAGACAATGGCTGATGCTTTGCACTTAATCAATGAATTTGGCGGAATCGAAAATCTTAAAGGTAAAAAAGTTGCAATGACTTGGGCTTACTCACCATCATATGGTAAACCATTGTCAGTGCCTCAAGGCATAATCGGTTTGTTGACAAGATTCGGAATGGAAGTAGTTCTTGCTCATCCGGAAGGATATGAAGTAATGCCTGAAGTTGAAGAAGTTGCAAGAAAGAATGCTGAACAATACGGCGGATCATTTACAAAAACAAATTCTATGGCAGAAGCATTCAAAGATGCCGACATAGTATATCCTAAGAGCTGGGCTCCGTTTGCAGCTATGGAAAAAAGAACTAACCTTTACGGTGAAGGAAAATTTGACGAAATAAAAGCATTAGAAAAAGAATTATTAAAACAAAATGCCGAACATACAGACTGGGCTTGTACAGAAGAGTTAATGAAGACTACAAAAGATGGCAAAGCTTTATACCTGCATTGCCTTCCTGCTGATATTACAGGAGTTAGCTGCAAGACCGGCGAAGTTGATGCTACAGTATTTGACAGATACAGAATTCCTCTTTACAAAGAAGCAAGCTATAAACCATATGTTATAGCATCAATGATTTTCTTACAGAAAATTAAAAACCCGGTAGAAACATTACAAAACTTGGTTGACAAAAACAAAGCAAGATTAGAAAGATAATTTCGGAGGAAGAATAAATGGCAAGTTTAGAATTCAAGAAAATTCAGGAAGCAGCACAAGGCTATGAAAAAGAGATGACGAAATTCTTAAGAGATTTAGTTCGCATACCTGGTGAGTCCTGTGAAGAAAAAGGTGTAGTAGATCGTATTGCTGAAGAAATGAAAGCAGTAGGTTTTGATAAAGTTGAAATAGATCCGCAGGGTAATGTTCTGGGATACATGGGAACAGGAAAAACCTTAATAGGTTTTGATGCTCACATTGACACAGTTGGTATAGGCAACAGAGCTAACTGGGCTTTTGATCCATATGAAGGATTTGAATCTGAAACTGAAATAGGAGGCCGTGGTACATCTGACCAGTTAGGCGGAATCGTATCTTCAGTTTACGGAGCAAAAGTAATGAAAGACTTAGGTCTTTTAAATGACAAGTATACAGCTTTAGTAGTTGGTTCAGTTCAAGAAGAAGACTGTGACGGATTATGTTGGGAATATATTATAAAAGAAGATAAAATAAGACCTGAATTTGTAGTTTCTACAGAACCTACAGACGGAGGTATCTACAGAGGACAAAGAGGACGTATGGAAATACGTGTTGATGTTCAGGGAGTTTCATGCCACGGTTCAGCTCCGGAAAGAGGAGATAATGCAATTTACAAAATGGCTGAAATATTAATGAATATTCGTGACCTTAATGAAAATGATGCTGCTGATAACAAGGAAATCAAAGGCTTAGTTAAAATGCTGGATGAAAAATACAATCAGCAATACAAAGAAGCTCAGTTCCTGGGCCGTGGTACTGTAACAACATCTCAGATATTCTTTACTTCACCGAGCCGCTGTGCGGTAGCAGATTCATGCTCAATTTCATTAGACCGCCGTATGACAGCCGGTGAAACTTGGGAAAGCTGTTTGGATGAAATTCGTGCACTTCCGGCAGTAAAGAAATACAATGCGACTGTAAGCATGTATGACTATGACAGACCAAGTTATACAGGCTTAGTATATCCAATTGAATGCTATTTCCCGACTTGGGTTATTCCTGAAGACCATGCTGTAACAAAAGCAATGGAAGAAGCATATAAGGGACTTTACGGAACAACACGAAGCGGTTCTAAAGAAACTGACGAAATGAGAAGAGCTCGTCCGCTTACAGACAAATGGACATTCTCAACAAACGGAGTTTCCATAATGGGACGTAACGGAATTCCTGTAATCGGATTCGGTCCTGGTGCAGAGGCTCAGGCTCATGCTCCAAACGAAAAAACCTGGAAAGAAGACTTGGTAAAATGTGCCGCTGTTTACGCTGCACTTCCGACAATATACACTGAAAATAAATAATTAAATAAATTTGACTAGGGGCGGTTTTTCCGTCCCCGGTCTTGTTAGTAAAGAAAGGCGATTAATATGAGCGATGTAATGAAAGCATTACCATTTGAGTATCTTATTGATGATTGCTTGCAGGATTATTATACAAAAGGAAAAATTCTTGAAGTTGATAAAAAAGATTTTTTCGTAAATGTAAGTGATAATCTTAAAATGAGTTTTAATAACGAGTATTTGAGATATCCTGTAGGGCCTGCAGCAGGACCACACACACAATTGGCTCAAAATTTGCTGGCTGCATATCTGACAGGAGCAAGATTTTTTGAGCTCAAGACAGTTCAAATTATTGATGGAAAAGAAATGCAGTCCATGATTGAAAAGCCATGTATTGACGTTAAAAACGTAGGATACAATGTTGAATGGTCAACAGAACTGACAGTGGAAGAAGCTGCAAATGAATATATTAAAGGATCAGTATTATTGCAGGTAATGGCTGTTGAATTAGGGTTATCCGACATAAAAGATTTCGTGTTCAATATCAGTGTTGGGTATAATCTTGAAGGAATACAATCCAGGAAAATATCTGATTTTATAGACAGCTTGAAAGAAGCAAAAGATACAGACATATTTAAAGAATGCATTAAGACATTAAAAGACAACATAAATAAATTTAAAAGATTTAAACTTGAAGACATAGATAAAATTTCTTCTAAAATTACCAATACCGTAACACTTTCAACAATGCATGGTGCTAAAGCCGAAGAAATTTTAGATATAGCAAGGCATTTGATTACGAACAAAAACATAAATACATTTATAAAATGCAACCCTACACTGTTAGGGTACGAAAATGTAAGAGGGATTTTAGACAATTTAGGTTACAATGATATAGTTATCAGAAAAGAAGATTTCGATCACGATTTGAAATTTGATATGGCTGTTGATATTGTAAATGAATTGAAAAGACTTGGAAAAGAAAACGGAGTGTTTGTCGGAATTAAATTAACAAATACACTTCCTGTATATAATTCCAGAAAAATTCTTCCTGGTGAAAGTATGTACTTATCAGGTAAACCGCTGTACCCCATAGCTATGGGCGTTTCAAGAATGTTTGCCGAAGCACTTGACGGAGATATTCATATATCATTGTCAGGCGGAATTGATAAGAACAATGTTGTTGATGTGCTTAAGACAGGAATAGCACCGCTTACAGTGTCAACACTTTTATTAAAGCCCGGAGGATATAAAAACCTTAAATCAATATTAGATAAAATTACTGCAGAACATATGGAATTTCATAAGCTTGATGTAAAAGCAGTTAAAGAACTCTCAGAAAATGCCGTAAAAGATACAAATTATAAGAACAAAGGCGATGGCAGGTATTTGGAAGACACACTGCCCACATATGACTGCTTTAAAGTTAACTGCGGAATATGTGTGGATGTGTGTCCAAACCGCGCTAACATGAGAGTTTATGATGACAGATTTGATTCGGCATATCAAATTGTCCATATTGAAAACAGATGCAATGAATGTGACAATTGCCATACATTCTGTACAAGGGGCGGTTTCCCGTATTTGAAAAAAGTGACATTGTTTGCAGACAAAGAAGAATTTGAAAATTCTGAAAATACCGGAATCCTTAAGCTGGGAGAAAAGAAGTTCCAATTAAGAGATGAAGACAAAAATGAATATGTTTATGATGTAAATAAATCAAGTGAAGACAAAAAATCAATAGAAAAAATACTTGAAACAATGATACGAGAATATCCATATTTAATTCAACAGGAGGAAAAATGAACAAAAAAATAGTTATAGCATTGGGCGGAAACGCTCTTGGCAGTACATTGTCTGAACAAATGGAAGCTGTCAAATATACTTCTAAAGCAATAGCTGACTTGGTAGAAGCAGGATATGATGTTATTGTTGCTCATGGAAATGGACCGCAGGTGGGCATGATCAACAACGCGTTCACAGAGTATGGAAAAGTAGATCCGAAGTTTCCGTTCATGCCGTTGTCAATGTGTGTTGCAATGAGCCAGGCGTACATAGGATATGACTTGCAGAATGCGCTTCGTGAAGAATTATTGGCCAGAGGAATAAAAAAGCCGGTAACATCCATTATTACTCAAGTTGTTGTTGATGAAAAAGACCCTGCATTTGAAAGACCTACAAAACCAATAGGGCCTTTCATGACCGAACAAGAAGCGGAAGCTGCCCGTGGAAGAGGCATGGTTGTTGTTGAGGATTCAGGCAGAGGTTACAGAAGAGTAGTTGCATCTCCGAAACCACAGGATATAGTTGAAATTGAAACCATTGAAGCATTAATCAAAGCCGGCGGAATTGTTATTGCATGCGGAGGCGGAGGAATTCCTGTTGTAAGAGAAGGAAATCACCTAAAAGGAGTCGGAGCTGTTATAGATAAAGACTTTGCAAGCTCATTGCTGGCTGAAAAAATTGATGCTGACAGCTTTGTTGTACTTACAGCTGTTGAAAAGGTAGCAATAAAATTCGGCAAGCCTGATCAACAATGGTTATCTGATTTATCCATAGAAGAATCAGAAAAATATATTACTGATAAGGAATTTGCTGAAGGTTCAATGCTTCCGAAGGTTAAGGCTGCAATGTCATTTGCAACTTCAAAACCGGGAAGAAAAGCATTGATTACTTCTTTGGAAAAAGCCGCAGACGGTTTGGCAGGAAAAACAGGTACTTGGATACATTCATAAAAAGGAGCAAATAATGATAATAGGCAACGGTAAAATTATTACTAATGATTCATTTAACACTTTTATTGAAAACGGAGCAATTTACATTAAGGATAATGTTATAGAAGATATAGGTAACTTTACGGATATAAAAAACAAATACCCTGATGAAGAATTGACAGATGTTAAAGGCAGAGTAATAATGCCAGGTATGATATGCGCGCACAGCCATATATACAGCGCTTATGCCAGAGGTATGTCTGTTTCGAAACCAACCGCAGACTTTTTTACAGTGCTTGAAAACTTGTGGTGGAGTCTTGACAGAAAGCTTACTTTAGAGGATGTAAAACTGAATGCATTTACTACTTATATAGAATCAATTCAAAATGGTGTTACTACTTTAATAGATCACCATTCAGGACCTAATTCCGTAACAGGCAGCTTATTTGCAATAGCAGATGCTGCCTTGGAGCTGGGTATAAGAACCTCACTATGCTATGAAGTATCTGATAGGGATGGAAAAGATATTGCACTGAAAGCAATTGAGGAAAATGTTAGCTTTATTAAGCATTGTCAAAATGATGACAATGATATGATAAAGGCATTATTTGGTCTTCATGCATCTTTTACATTATCAAATGAAACCATGTACAAGGTAAAAGAAGCTATGGAAGGATTGTATGACGGCTATCATATCCATGTGGCTGAAGGTATAGAAGACCAGTATGATTCTTTGAAAAAGTATGGCAGAAGAGTTGTTGAAAGACTTCATGATTTTGGTATTTTAGGCGAACATACTATTGCAGTTCACGGTGTTCACACAAACCAAAGAGAAATTGAAATTTTAAAAGAAACAGACACAAGTGTTGTCCATAATCCTGAATCAAATATGAATAATTCGGTTGGTTGCCCACCGGTAGTATCAATGATTAAGCAAGGCTTAAGAGTTGGTCTCGGAACCGATGCATATACAAATGACATGTTTGAATCAATGAAAGTGGCCAATATTCTGCAAAGTCACCATTTGTGCGACCCAACGGTCGGTTTTATGGAAACTAAAAAAATGCAATTTGAGAATAATCCTAAAATTCTGGGAAAATACTTTAAGAAAGAATTGGGGGCTTTATCAAAGGGCGCATATGCAGACATTATAACACTTGATTATGATCCTTTAACACCAATGAACGAAAACAACTGGTTCGGTCATGCGTTGTTTGGAATGACAGGCAGATTGGTAAATGATACTGTTGTAAATGGTAAGTTTATTATGAAAAACCGGGAAATTCAAACAGTCGATACAAAGGAAATAATGCGCAAGTCCAGAGAAAGAGCAAAAGAAATTTGGCCGTTAATGTAGTAAGCATATCAATTGTTCTGTAATCAGAATGATTTATGCATGTATGAGGCTTGATATGCAGCCGCACACTTTTTATTGTTTGAAAGCGTACATGTTAATTTAAAAACGAAGGAGAAACAATTATGAAAAACAAAAACGCAACTGTTAACAATTCGCTGTTCAGTCTTGAAGGCAATCCGAGTCTTGGCACGGTAATGCCTATGTCATTGCAGCATTTACTGGCAATGATCGTCGGGAATGTCCTGCCTGCATTAGTTTTGTCAGGTGCAATCGGATTTACTCCAAGTCAGCAAATTCAACTTGTTCAGGCAAGTATGTTTATTGCGGCAATAGGAACACTCATTCAGTCATACCCTATATTTGGTATCGGAGCAAAGCTTCCGGTTATTATAGGTGTAAGCTTCGCGTATATACCGACAATTTTAGCTATTGGCGGAGAATACGGCATAGGAGCTGTATTAGGTGCACAGGTAGTAGGCGGTATCACCGCATTTATCGTCGGTATATTTATTAAAAAAATCAGAAAGTTCTTCCCGCCAATGGTAGCCGGAACAGTTGTTTTTACCATAGGATTATCTCTTTACAGAGTTGCTGTTAACTATATGGCAGGCGGATTTCAGGCAACCGACCCGAGATATGGCGGACTTATTTATTGGGGAATTGCGATTTTAACATTAGCTGTGGTTTTAATGTGCAACATGTTTGGAAAAGGATATATAAAACTTGCTGCAATATTAATTGGTATCATAGTTGGTTATATTGCAAGCTTAGCAGCAAATATAATCAATTTTGATTCTATATATTCTGCATCTTGGTTCAATCTGCCGGCTATAATGCCGTATAAAATGGAGTTTCCTATTGCGGCAGTAGTAAGTATGGCTGTTATGTATGTTGTAAATTCAGTGCAGGCAGTTGGGGACTTATCAGGAACAACAGTCGGAGGAATGGAAAGAGAAGCAACGGATGAAGAGCTTTCAGGCGGTATCAAAGCTAATGGTATTGTCAGCGTTATAGGTTCTTTAATTGGTGCTTTGCCTACCGCAACATACAGCCAGAATGTCGGTATAGTTGCTATGACAAAGGTAGTAAGCTTAAAAGTATTCAGAGTTACTGCTATCTTGGTGTTAATTGCAGGATTCATACCTAAATTCGGTGCTGTTATGACTTCAATTCCTCAATGTGTAATCGGCGGAGCAACTATTTCTGTATTTGCTCAAATTACTATGACAGGTATGAGATTAATAGTACAGGATGAAATGTCTGTCAGAAATACGACTATTGTAGGTCTTGGTATTGCATTAGGTATGGGTATTACTCAAATACCTAAAGAAGGATTACAGTACCTTCCTGACTGGTTCACTATGGTATTTGCCAGCTCACCAGTTGTTCTTGCAACAGTTGTAGTATTTTTGTTAAATATAATTCTGCCGAAGAAAACTATAGCAGAAGAAAAAGCAGAACGTGAAGCAATAGAAAAAAAATAGTTCAGATATAGGTTAATCTTATAGAAATATGAGATTAACCATATCTTCTTTTGTTTTATTTGATAAAATAAATATTTTATCAGGGAGGGTGCTGTGAATTTATTAATAAAGAACGGGTTAATAAATGATAACAATGAGAGCTATAATGCTGATATATTGATTGAAGACGGAAAAATAAAAGAAATAGGAATAAAATTAAATAATGAAAATAATTACGAAGTAATTGACGCATCCGAAAGACTGGTTCTTCCCGGAGGTGTTGATGTACACACCCACATGGATTTAGACTTGGGAAAATACAGAGCAGTGGATGACTTTTATACGGGAACGGTTGCTGCCGTCTTCGGCGGAACCACAACAATTGTAGACCATATTGCTTTTGGACCGAATGGATGCAGCCTACATCATAAAATAGATGAATATCATAAGCTTGCAGACGGAAAAGCTGTTATTGATTACAGCTTTCATGGAGTTATTCAGCATGTTGATGAAAACATTTTAAATGAAATGAATGAACTTGTTGATGAAGGAATTCAAAGCTTTAAAATTTATATGACATATAACAATATGTTAAACGACGAAGAAATATTAAGAGTATTAGTAAAAGCAAAAGAAACAGGTGCGGTTATTGCAGTTCATGCAGAAAATAACGGGGCAATACAATATTTGAGAAAATATTACGGCGATAATGGAAAAACGGAGCCGATTTATCATGCTGTTACAAGACCGGATTCTACAGAAGCAGAAGCTATAAACAGGATGATATACTTAAGCGAAATTGCAGGGTATCCTCATCTTTATTTTGTTCATGTATCCACAAAAAAGGGTTTGAATGAAATAACAGCCGCAAGAAAAAGGGGAGTAAAAAACATATATTGCGAAACCTGCACACAATATTTGACACTGACAGAAGAGAATTATAAAAAAGAAAATTATGAAGGCTTAAAATATATAATGGCACCTCCATTAAGAAAACATGAAGATGTAGAAGCTTTGTGGAAGGGAATTGAAAAAAATGAAGTTGATGTAATTGCAACAGATCATTGTCCGTTTTTCTTTAAACAAAAGCTTGACGGCAAAACTGATTTCAGACTTGCTCCGGGCGGGGCTCCTGGAGTTGAAGAAAGAATGGAGATTATTTTAACTGAAGGAATAAAAAGAGGTATATCAGTTAATAGGCTTGTAGAAAAATTATCTGCAAATCCTGCTAAAATTTTTGGATTGTATCCTAAAAAAGGCACTATTCAAATAGGTGCTGATGCTGATATAATTATTATGAAAAAAGGCAATAAAATAATTGAACAGAAAAACAGGCACGGGAGATCAGATTATACTGCATACGAAGGATTTGAGGTAGACTATGTTGTGGAAACCACCGTTCAAAGAGGCAGAATACTTGTTAGCGGATGTAAATTGACAGCGGATGAAGGTACCGGCGAATTTATAAAAAGAAAATGCAAAAAAGGAAAGGAAGACTAGTATGTATTCTTTAAATATAAACGGAAAAGTTTATGAAACGGAACAAGATAAAAGTCTTATGGATTTTTTAAGAGATGATTTAGGTTTAACAGCAGTAAAAAACGGCTGTAATGAAGGCGCCTGCGGAGCATGTTCAATTCTTGCGGATGGCAAGGTTGTTAAATCATGTGTTATGAAGGTATCTAAGTTTATCGGCAAAAATATTGTAACGGTAGAAGGATTGTCCGACAGAGAAAAAGAAGTCTACAGCTATGCATTTGCCAAGGCTGGTGCGGTACAATGCGGTTTTTGCATACCAGGAATGATAATAAGTGCAAAAGCCCTCATTGATCAAAACAGTGATCCTACACGGGATGACGTTAAAAAAGCAATTAAAGGAAATATCTGCAGATGTACAGGATATGCAAAAATAGAAGAAGCCATTTTGCTGGCGGCTAAAATCTTCAGAGAAAAAGATGTAATTCCAAAAGAAGAGGCAAAAGTTAAAATAGGCCAGGAAATTTTAAGAATTGATGCAATGGATAAAGCACTGGGAACAGCAAAATATGCAGATGATTATAAATTTGAGGGAATGCTTTACGGTAAAAATGTGTTCAGCAAATATGCCCGTGCAAAGGTTCTGGCTGTTGAAACAAGTGAAGCATTGAAGATGCCGGGAGTAGCGGCTGTATTTACAGCCAAGGACATTCCCGGAAAAAGATATATAGGGCATCTTGCTCACGACTGGCCGGGAATGATAGATGTGGGAGAACAGACAAAATGCATCGGAGATACTATTGCAATGGTTGTTGCAGAAACCAGAGAACAGGCTGAAGCGGCCGTTAAGGCGGTAAAGGTTGAATATGAAGAATTAGAACCGATTACTACCACTGAGCAGGCAGCGGCACCTGGGGCACATCAGATTCATGGTGAAGGCTTTATGATGTTTGGTAAAAATATCGTTCCTGAGAACAATTTATTTTCACACCAGGAAGTTAAAAGAGGAGATGCTGAAAAAGCATTACAAGATTCAAAGTATGTTGTGGAAGGAACATTTGAAGTCCCACCTACTGAACATGCATTTTTAGAACCTGAAACAGCAGTTGCAGTGCCTGAAGGAGAAGAGGGAATATTGGTTATTACCGGAGGTCAGGGTATCTATGATGAATATGAGGAATTAGCATTATACCTTGGAATACCGAAGGAAAAGGTAAGAATTAAAAGTGCTGTTGTGGGAGGCGGATTTGGCGGCAAGGAAGATATGAGCGTTCAACATCAGGCTGCTCTTTGTGCATTCCTTTTAAAACGTCCTGTCAAAGTATATTTCAGCAGACAGGAAAGTATTAACTATCATCCGAAGCGCCATGCAATGAAAATCTATTGCAAAATAGGATGTGATAAAAATGGTATATTACAAGGCATGCAGGCAAGGCTCACATCCGATACAGGTGCCTATGGTTCTCTTGGCGGACCTGTTCTCCAGAGAGCATGTACGCATGCAGGAGGCCCTTACAACTATCAAAATGTTGATATAGAGGGTAATGCTTATTATACAAACAATCCTCCGGCAGGAGCATTCAGAGGATTCGGAGTTACACAATCCGCATTTGCAGTTGAATGTTTAATAAACCAGCTTGCTGAAAAAACAGGATTATCAGGCTGGGAAATAAGATACAAAAATGCTATAAGGCCGGGCCAGTCGCTTCCTAACGGACAGATTGCCGATGAAGGAACAGGTATGGCAGAAACACTGGAAGCTGTTAAGGAAGCTTTTGATAAATACGAAAATGATTCTGATTACTATGTGGGCATTGCATCAGCAATGAAAAACGCAGGCCTCGGAGTAGCTGTGCCGGATCCTGGACGCTGTAATCTAATGGTGGCTTCCGGCAAGGTTCATGCACATTCATCTGCCGGAGCAATCGGTCAGGGAGTGCAGACGGTTATATTCCAGGTTGTATGTGAAACGACGGGATTATCAAGGGATAAGGTAATTGTAGAACATCCTGACACTAAGTATTCTCCAAATGCAGGAACGACAACAGCATCAAGACAGACTGTGTTTACGGGTGAAGCGGCAAGGGTGGCTTCTCTGGAGTTAAAAGCAGACTTAGACAGCGGCAAGACTCTGGAGGAATTGGAAGGGAAGATATATAAGGGCGAATTTGACTTTAAAACAGATCCTATCGGTTCCCCAAAACCAAATCCGGTAAGCCATATTGCTTACGGTTATGCGACTCAGCTTGTAGTAATCGACAAGGAAGGCAAACTTGTAAAGGTTGTGGCGGCTCATGATGTGGGAAGAGCAATTAACCCTGTTTCTGCGAGAGGCCAAATTGAAGGCGGAGCAGCAATGGCTCTCGGCTATGGTCTTACAGAGGATTTTCCTCTTAAAGATGGTGTGCCTCAAGTTAAATTCGGTACATTAGGTCTTTTCAGATCTACACAAATGCCTCCTGTTGAGGTGCATTTAATAGAAAAGAACGAGCAAAACGGCGTTGCATTCGGTGCAAAAGGTCTTGGAGAAATTGTTGTTATTCCAGGAGCACCGGCAGTTCAAAATGCCTATTGCAAAAAAGACGGAAAATTCAGATATAAACTGCCACTAGAAAATACAGCCTACAAAAAATAAACGACATAAAGAATAGGCATAAATGTCATCCTGTTAGGATGACATTTATGCTTAATAATGATGGAGTCTTGGTGATTGTATGAAAAAAATAACTGAATTATTTAATATAAATAAAGGGGATGTTGTATCAATTGTAGGCAGCGGTGGTAAAACCACATTTCTTTTTAAATTAGCCGAGGATTTAAAAAAAGAATATAACGTCCTTGTCAGCACAAGCACAAGAATATTTGAGCCTTCAGCAGATGATTATGATTATCTATATAAAAACATAGAGAGTTATACTAAAAATAAAAAAATAGACAAAAAAAATTCTATAACCGTTGTTTCAAAGAGTATTAATACCGAAACAAAAAAATTAATCGGCATAGATGATAACGATTTAGATATTTTAAAAGATGATTTTGATATTATACTGATAGAAGCCGATGGTTCCCGTAATCTGCCCCTCAAGGGATGGAAAAGCCATGAGCCTCCTGTATTAAAAAAAACAAATAAAACCATAGGAGTAATACCTGCAAATTTAATAAATAAAAAAGTAAGTGAGACATTTATTTACGCATTTGACGAATTTAGCATATTGACAGACTATAGCGAATATATTAGTTTTGAAGCAATAGGAAAAATATGTTCAAGCTATAATGGAATATTTAAAAATGCAAAGGGAAGTTTATATTTATTTTTAAATAAAGCAGACACAGATGAAGAAGTTCTGGTTTCTAAAGAATTATCAAAATATCTTAAGGAATTTGCGGTTAATAAGCCGTTTAATTTTAAAATTTGTTTTGGTTCTTTAGAAAAAGGGGTATATTATGAATATTAGCGCAATAATAATGGCCGCAGGTTTATCTAAAAGAATGAATCAAAATAAGCTTCAAATGAAAATCAATAATAAATATATATTTGAGTTTATTTTTGAAACAATTAAAAGATGCAGTGATTGTTTCAATGAAATTATTGTTGTTGCAAAGGATGATGAAATTCTAAATACAGCTCGTGGTCTTGGCTTTAGCACCGTGAGAAATGAAATATCATACTTAGGTCAGAGTGTTTCTGTAAAGCTGGGGATTCAAAATTCAAAGAAAGCAGATGGATATATGTTTTTTGTTGCCGACCAGCCTTTTATAAAAGAATGCACAATCAGAAAATTGTTAAGCGTGTTTGAAAAAAATCCAAACAGCATTGTAATGCCATGCTATAAGGTCACTAACGGAAGTCCTGTTATTTTCTCTGAAATGTTTAAGGAACAGCTGATGACATTAGAGGGGGACACTGGAGGTAAAGTGGTAATAAAAAACAATACGAATAAGGTTATAAAGGTGCAGATACAGTCTGAAGATGAACGTTTAGACATAGATACTATGGAGGATTATTACATAGTTGTAAAGAAGGTGAATGAATGAAGGGAGAAGTAGTAATAGTCAGAAGCGGCGGAGATATTGCATCCGGTGTAATACAAAAACTTCACAGAACAGGTTTCAGGGTACTGGTTCTGGAAATTGAAAAACCGACATCCATAAGGAGGACGGTATGTTTTTCAGAAGCTGTGTACGACGGGAAAATGGAGATAGAAGGAATAACTTCGGTCCTGGTAAAAAACATTGTAGAGATATATCATGCATGGGCTAATGATTATGTTCCGGTAATAGTAGATCCAAAAGGAGAATACATAGAAAAATTCAAGCCCATTGCAGTTGTGGATGCAATTATAGCAAAAAGAAATACAGGAATGCACAAAGACCTTGCACCAATCACAATAGGCATGGGGCCAGGATTTACGGCAGGTGATGATTGCAGTGTAGTAATTGAAAGCAATCGGGGACACAATATGGGAAGATTGATATTTGAAGGCTCTGCAGAACCAAACACCGGCATGCCCGGAAACATAGCAGGATATACAACAGAAAGAGTCTTGAAATCTCCTGATGATGGAATAATTACATTGGAACATAATATTGGAGATACAGTAAAAATCGGTGATGTAATTGCCTGTGTAAACGGTCAGAGCATTAATTCCAAAATCGACGGTATAGTGAGAGGCTTAATCAGAGAAGAAACGTATGTAACAAGGGGTTTTAAAATAGGGGATATTGACCCTAGAATTGAACAATTAAAGAATTGTTACACAATTTCTGACAAAGCACGGGCAATTGGCGGTGCTGTTTTAGAAGCCATATTGATTGAGATAGAAAAGATTAAAAATCTATAAAGGTTTTTAATCTTTTTATATTGTTAAAATAAAGTTTTTTTGTTACAATCTAAATAAAACTGTCGAAAATGTTTTTAAGGAGTCTGAATAATGGCTAAAGTAATTTCCATATCAAATCAAAAGGGCGGAGTGGGCAAGACTACCACCACAAGCGCGGTAGCAGCAGGCTTCAAATTAAAGGGATACAAGGTTTTATGCGTGGATTTGGACCCTCAGTCAAATTTAAGTTTCAGCTCGGGAGCTGAAACAGAAGATTGTCCTACAATTTATGAAATATTGAAGGGAGAGGCAAAGACTGCATTCTCAATTCAAAAAATGCCTTCATTCGATATTGTTTCATCCAATATTTTATTAAGCGGTATTGAATTAGAGTTTACACAGACAGGAAGAGAATTTTTACTTAAGGAGGCATTGAACTCAGTTAAGGACAAATATGATTACATATTTATTGATACGCCCCCGGCACTGAGCATATTGACAGTCAATGCATTTACAGCTTCTGATTATATAGTTATACCAATGCTTACTGATATATTCAGCCTGCAGGGAATTGCACAGCTTTCCGAAACCATTGACAGGGTTAGAAAATATTGCAATCCTAATTTGAAGGTTGAAGGCATAGTGCTCACAAAGTATAATAAAAGAACTGTTCTAAGCAGGGAAATAAAAGGTACTGCAGAGTTAATAGCTGAGAAGCTGAACACAAGCATATTTAATTCCACAATAAGATCAAGTGTTGCCATAATGGAGGCACAGACTAATCAACAGGATATTTATAATTACTCGCCTAAAAATGCAGCAGCGCAGGATTATATGGATTTAGTTGAAGAGCTTATTGAAAGAGGGTTATAAAATGGCAAAAATTAAAAAGACATTTGACAGGGAATCAATGTACAAAAAAATAATGCCTACAAATTTAAAAAAAGAGACAGAACAAGTACAAAGCGAAGCAGTTGAATCTGATACAAGCATCGCTGAGAAGAATAGCCCCAAAGAAAGCTCAATTTTTCAAAATAAAGAATTTAATTTAATCAGAGAAGAAAAAAATGAAGTGATTTTGTACAATGTTACTGAAAAACTTGTTCTTAACAAGCTTGATGCAACACTAAAAAAGATGAACTGCTGCAGATGCGACCGCTGCAAGGAAGACATAGTGGCTATTGCCCTTAACAGCCTTAGACCAATGTATATGGTTGCCACGAAAGATGAAATAAAGCAAAAAATACATAAGTTGCAGGATATGGGCAGTGAAGTAACAACAGAAGTTATTAAAGCGGTCCTTATTGTAAGAAAAAATCCCAGACATTAATATTTAATTTAATATTTAACTAAAATTTTATTCAAACATGCCGATATCATAATAAGAAATATTATTATGAGGTGATTTTGTGCAGGATAAAGTTAATGTTTTATACAACGATTTAGATGAAGATACATTAAAAGACAAGTATCTTACCTTTTATACAGATAAACAGTTATTTGGAATTTCAATAGCAGATGTTGTGCAAATAGTAGGAATGCAAGACATTACAGCCGTTCCTGAATTTCCTTCCTATGCAAAAGGAGTAATTAATTTACGTGGAACAATTATTCCGATTATCGATGTGAGATTGCGACTTAAAAAAGAAGAAATAGCATATAATGAAAGAACCTGTATCATAGTTACCAATATAAACGGAGCTTATATAGGTTTTATTGTTGATTCTGTAAATGAAGTTATAAACATATACAAGGATAACATATCAAATCCCCCTCAAATGGGTAATGACTACATCAATACATATATTACGGGAATTGCTAAATTAAACAATAATATTGTCTTGCTCATAGATTTGAAAAAAATTCTTAACGAAAAAGAATTGGGACTTAT
Source organism: Firmicutes bacterium UBA3553 (assembly GCA_002381185.1). Taxonomy (GTDB): domain Bacteria; phylum Bacillota; class Clostridia; order Tissierellales; family Sedimentibacteraceae; genus Sedimentibacter. The sequence goes on from DFOA01000059.1 coordinate 90,852, forward strand.
TACATGTATAGACTAATTTACTATGTCTGGGGGGGCAAAATATGAATATTTTAAAAAGAAAAACAAAAATAAAATCAAGTGCTAAGAAAAGAAAATTTAAAATTACAAATATTAAAATAGCACCCCGATTAATAATATGCTTTATAGCAGTGCTGGTTATATTTGCCATATCCATGGTAATTGCACTTTCCAATATTAACAATGTGGCATCAGATGTTAACGGTTTTTATGATGAATGCTATGAAGTGGAAGTGCTGTCCTGGAAAACCAAGCTTGCGCTAAATAAGGTTGAAAAAGCAATTTATAAATCTACAACTACATCCAGCAGGTCGCTGGTTAAGGAATACACTAAAGAAATTACTGATAATATTAAAAATGCTGATGAAACATTTGAACTGTTAAAAAAAGATTTAACAGAGTTTCCCACAGTGGTAGAACAGTTAGATAAGGATTTGAAAACAGCATCTGAGATAAGCGACAGACTTGTAGGTCTTTTGAATGAAAACAGAAATTTGCAGGCATTGGATATTTTGAACGAAGAATTGATGCCCATACTGAATTCCATCAACAAAACAATGGATGAAGTGAGCAAAAACTTAGATATTGTTGCTCAAAACTTTGTTAAAAATTCAAATGAGGCAAGCAAGAATCTGTTGATTGTTTTATCGGTTCTCTTTGCGTTAAACATTATAGTGTCATTTGTACTGGTGACAGCTGTTGTTAAAAGTCTGGTAAAGCCTATAAGAGAAATAACCGAAGCTGCAAATGCCATAGGAAGCGGCAATTTGGACTACCAGGTAAGCTATTCATCAAATGACGAATTAGGCATTGCTGCCAAAACAATAAGCAGCGCAATAGAAACATTGAAGCTTTATGTAGGAGAAATAGACAGAGTATTAAATGAAATGTCAGAAGGAAATTTAACTTCGGCAATAGATATGGAATTTATAGGAGGGTTTGCTCCCATAAAAAACTCTGTTGAGCAAATAATGTCTTCGTTTAATAAAACCCTAAGAAATATTAATGAAGCAGCGGAGCAAGTTAATAGCGGAGCAAGTCAGGTTTCAGGAGGGGCTTTAGTATTGTCTCAGGGTACTGCGGAGCAGGCAAGCTCAATTGAAGAATTATCTGCAACCATAAATGAAATTTCAGAGCAGATTAAGATTAATGCCGAAAATTCAAACAATGTAAGCAAGATAACTCAAAGTGCAGCCAAGGGGGTTGAAGAAAACAGCAAACAGGTTCAATTGATGACCGAAGCCATGTATGACATAAAGAAATCTACAAATGAAATATCAAAAATAATTAAAGCAATTGATGATATAGCTTTCCAGACAAATATACTTGCACTAAATGCTGCGGTTGAGGCAGCCAGGGCAGGTTCAGCCGGCAAAGGATTTGCCGTTGTTGCAGATGAAGTGAGAAATCTTGCTTCAAAAAGTGCCGAAGCAGCGAAAAGTACGGCATTTTTAATTGAAAATTCAATCAAGTCTGTGGATAAAGGAACTAAAATTGCAGATGAAACAAAGGAGTCAATTAGTTTAATGGTTGATGATATCAGGAAGTCAGTGAAATTAGTTGATGAAATTTCCGAAGCATCTAACGAACAATCTCAATCCATAATGCAGATAACGCAAGGAATTGAACAAATATCATCCGTTGTTCAATCAAACTCGGCTACTGCAGAAGAAAGTGCGGCAGCCAGCGAAGAGCTTAGTGGACAATCAAGTCTGTTGAAGGAATTAGTCGAACAATTTGAATTAAAGGCAGAAAATGCCTTTATATAAGGAGTGATAAAATGAACTATGATATAGATGAAGTTATAGAAGAAATTGATTTTCCGTGGTTAATATTCAAATTAAGTAATAATATGTACACCGTAAACAGTAAAATGATAACTTCCATTGTTATAAAACCGGAAGAAGTTACACTTGTACCCAATGTTAAAGATTATATAGACGGACTTATACATCTAAGAGGAAATGTTGTTCCTCTGATTGATTTGAAAAGGCTGTTTAATGTAGAAACGGAAGTCATCTCGGCAACAAAGGAAAATAAAATGGTTGTAGTATTGGAAAAAGACAATTCATATGCGGGGCTTATTGTGGATGAGGTATTGTCTGTTGAAAGTATCACAGCTTTTGAGGAAACAGAAGAAATTAAAAAGATGTGCAGGGAAGGCTTTGTAAAAGGCGTGGCAAAAGGAAATAAAAGCGAAGATGTACTTTTGATAATAGATGAAGAAAAAATTTTAAATATGGCGTAAATTTTTTGTATGTAATGTCGATTATATAGTAGATAGGGGAATTAATATGAAAATCCAAAATATAAGCAATTATATGAATTATAAGGGAAGCACAAAACCAATCAGAAATGAAGAACAAGTCAAGGGCAAAAACTATGATGTTATTGAAATTAAAGGGAAGTTGCCACAAGAAGATATGAAGCTGGAAACAATCAAGAAGGATGTTGCCTCTCAGGTTAATAAAGAAACAAATGCTGAGAAAATAAGCAGAATAAAAGAAAGCATCAACAACAAAACTTACAGCATTGATGTGGAAGAAATCTTGAATAATCTTTTAAAATAAAGAGGATAACATGAATAGATTAATAGAATTATTGGAAGAAAGTGCTGAATTATATAAGGGGTTCCTTGAATTAGAATACAAAAAATACGACACTGTAATCAAAAATGATATAGAAGCCTTGGATGACATTGTTTCAAAAGAACAGGCATATTACTTAAAAGTCAGAGGCATCGAGCAAAAAAGAGAAAAGCTTCTTGAGTCCATGGGTTATAAAGGTAAGACGCTCAAAGAAATAACTGAAGTCTGTGATGAAAATGATAAAGATATGCTCAATAAAGAGTATGATGAGTTATTAAAAATAATAACAGATGTTAAAAAAATCAGCAGCTTATGCAGGACATTGATAGAAGTGAGAATGCACAGAATTGATAAAACCATGGAACAATTAGGTGAAAAGAATAATACGTATTCCAATAACCAGTCGTCGCCCGGCAAATCTAAAAGCTTTATACTTTCCAAGAAGATATAACTATATAGCAAGGAGAAATTATGCTTAGATCAACTTTTTTAGGATATAAAACGGCCACAAGCGCATTAACTGTAAACCAGAACATGCTGGACATTGTCGGCCAAAATATGTCAAACATTAATACACAGGGGTACACTAGGCAGCGCCTTGATATAAATTCCGTGTCCTTCAGCACAAGCAACATTAAGATGGGAACAACAGGCGTGATTATAGGACAAGGTGTTAAAGCTACAGGAGTAAGTCAGTTCAGAGATTCCTTTCTTGACTTAAGATACAGGATGGAAGCGGCAAAAACAGGCAGTTCGAGCATACAATTAGATGCTTTGAGCGACTTGGAGTCTGTTTTTGACGAAATATCTAAGGATGGTCTGGATGCACAATTTTCTGATTTATTAGCACAGCTTCAAGCACTTACATCAAGCCCATCTGACCCGGTGCTGGAAGGTGTTGTGAGGACATCTGCGGAGCTGCTTACACAAATGTTCAATAATTATTCCGGACAAATAGACACTATCAGGAATCAGCAGTTAAGTTATCTGGAAAACGGAGCAATAGTAAAGATAAACCAATTGACTGAAAATATAGCAAGATTAAACAAACAAATAAAGGCGGACAACATAAGCGGAAATCCTGCGTTGGAACTAAATGACGAAAGGAATATGCTTATTGATGAGTTGTCTAATTATCTGGATATAGAAGTTGATTTAGTGCCGCTTGATATAGGCGGCAATAAAACAGTGGATGAAATGGTTATTAGGTTGAGAGGCGTTAATGATCCTGAGATACATCTTGTTAACAGAAATGAAAGCTTTAAATTAGATGTAGATTCAGAATCAGCCGATGGCACAACCTTAATAAAAATGTCAGTGCCCAAGATAGTTGATGGAAAATTAGAAAAAGATGCAGACGGAAATATAATATACGAAAACATCAGCGATATAAATTCTTATATTAAAGGCGGCCAATTAGAAGGGTATTTGAAATTTTTAAACGGTAAGGGAGAGTTTTCCGCATCAGATGATAGTTTTGAAAACTCAAAAGGCGTTCTGTATTATAAAAGCATGTTAGATACATTAGCCAATAAATTTGCAACTGTTATGAATGAGCTCAACAAAACTCCGAAAACATTTGATGAAAACGGAAATGTTACAGAATGGGAAGACAAACCTCTTTTTGAAGCCAGATACGGCGGTAATATCACCGCGGGAAATATAAAAATATCAGGTGATTGGGCAAATGAAACAGGTTCATACATAACCAACACTATAAAAGAATCGCCCGGTGACAGTACAGGCGCTGCAGACAATATATTAAGGTTAATTTACGCTTTTCAGGGAAAAGAGAATTTTACCACTGATATAGATATTAACGGAGATGGGACCATAGATGAAAATGATAATCAGACTGCTTTGTTTAAGGGAACATTCCAGGAATTTTTGTCCTACACAACAACAAAATTAAATCTTCAGGTAGACGATGTAAAGTTATCATATGACACTTATTCGGAATCGCAGTATCAGATAGATTATGCCAGAAGCAGTATGTCTTCTGTCGATTTAAATGAAGAAGGCGTGAATTTGCTTCAATATAGCAAATCATACAATGCAGCCGCAAGATTAATGACAACTCTGGATGAAATGTTGGATACATTAATCAACAGAATGGGAGTATAATTATGAGAATAACCACTAGTATGATGTCAAATAAATATATAAAAGGTTTAAATAAGTCAGCTAATAAGCTGGATTATTTAAATGAGCAAGTATACACCGGCAGAAAGTTTTTTAAAGGTTCAGAAGATCCGGTATCTGCAATTAAAGCATATAAGCTGAGAAGAGAATACAGATCTACCGAAATATATGATACGAATATAAGTGATGCTGACTCATTCCTTACTATGGCGGAAACAAACTTAACAGAAATAAGCAATAATGTGGAAAAAGTCTACACGTCATACTTAAAAGGAATTACCGGAACAATTAGTTCCGAAGACAGAGAAATTATCGTAAAGGAACTTGAGAATCTGCAGCAGTCAATACTTACATCTTTAAATGCTAAATTTGAGGACAGATACGTACTTGGCGGCACCAGCAAGAATGAAATCCCATTTACAGTACAAAACGGAGAATTGTACTTTAAGGGCCTCAATGTGAATGATCCTGCTAATAAGGCAGAATTAGACAAATTAGCAAATGAGACTATGAACATTGACCTTGGGCTTGGAATGACATTTGACTCAGACGGCAATGTAAATAAAGATACAGTATTCAATTTATCCATGTCCGGCATAAAATTTATGGGGTACGGAGAAACTGATGGTATGCCTGAAAACTTATATTCATTAATTGGGAAGATAAAAGAAGAACTGGAAGACCCGAATTTTTCCTTAGAAAGTATTACACCGTACATAGAGAAATTTGAAGAACAGAAAAAGCAGGTACTGGTTAACATCACAGACATTGGATCAAAAACGAAATATCTTGAGTTCCTGAAGCTCAGGAATGAGGACAGTCAATATAATCTGAATGAAAAGATTCTTGATGTAGAATATGTGGATCCGGCAGAAGCGATAGTTGATTTTAAGATGCAGGAATACTCTTACAATGCAGCATTATCAATGGGCAATAAGATACTTCAAAACAGTTTTATAGATTTTATGAAATAGCAAGGAGTGTTTATTTATGATAGAACCGCTTTTAGAGATAAAAACTATACCAATGTCATTGGAGTTTAAAGTAAATAAAGCGCAATATGAAATAGCAAATACTAATGCCACCTTTGAATTGACAAGAGATAGGGGCGGACTCCAGATGCAGATGAGGCCCGCCAAATTAAACATTGATACGGTTGAAGCAAGATATTCCGCAGGAATTAAAAGCGCAATGCGTTCAGTAGAGGATTTTGCGAAAAATGGTGTTCAGGCTGCCTATGAAGCAACGGCAACATATGCAAAGGAAGGAAATCTAATGCTGGATATAAATATTATGGAAAATCCGTTTCCTGAGATAGCGATGAAAAAGTTCTTCAGTGATGTAGATTTCAATCTTGGATTCATACCAAGTACAGGTCCTGATATTTCATGGGATATAGGCGGAATATTCATGAATTTTGAAATGGATAAACTTGATTTTGATTGGGATATAGAAAGACCACAAATAAATTTCATACCGGGAAGCATTGAATTTATTATTAAAGAATATCCAAAGGTTGAAATAAACTATAAGGGGACCCCAATTTTTGTACCGCCAAGTGCGAATCCTAATTATAAGGAGATAGATACTTTTGCCTAAGAAAAAAGTGAATATTAAAACCAGAGATTTTGGTGAAATAGCAGTTGATGAAGACGACATAATATACTTTAGTACGGGCATGTATGGCTTTGAAAATTACAAGAGATATGTAATATTGAAGGATAAACCCGAAGATGACATTATGTTTCTTCAATCACTCGATGATGTGGATTTGTCATTTGTGCTTATTGATCCATTTTCGATTTACGGGGCCTATGAACCTGATTTAAACGAAGAAGATCTGACAGAATTAGAAGCAAAAAATGAAAGAGAGCTTAAGTTTTTAGTAATTGCGATTATTAAAGAAAGTATTAAAGATTCTGTAGTGAATTTAAAAAGTCCTGTTGCAATCAATCCCAAAACACGGTCAGCTAAACAGACAATACTTCAGAATTCCTATCCACTCAGATACAACATCATCGTAGCTGAGGAGGATAAAAAATGCTAGTTATAAAAAGAAAAGTATCAGAATCCATAATGATAGGCGATGACATTGAGATTATCATATCAGAAATATCTCAGGATAAAGTAAAAATAGCCATCAATGCTCCAAAGGATATAAAAATTACACGTAAAGAACTGGCAGAAACCTTTGAATTTAATATAACAGCTTCAGAAAAAATAAGCAGAATAAGCTTGAATAATATAAAAGAGCAATTAAAAAATACAGAAAAGGATAAAAAATAAAAAAAATTAAAATTATTTTTTATCTGTATTTTGTTTTTTTGTATAATTTTTTAATATATAAAACATAAAGATAATATAAAAACATGGATATTTACAAAATTTCCATGTTTTTATTTTTACAAAAAAATTGTAAATTTAAAAGAATATGTATGTAACAGAAATACATTTTAGGAATATATATTCAATTATTGATTTTATAATTACTAAAAGAAAATAAACAATATGCATAATATACTTATGTCAAAAAAGCTTGCATTTTGTAATATTTTCGCTTATAATTACTTTGAGATAAATAATGTTAACAGAATCTTAAGAATTGAAAAAGGTAAAGCTGCCGAAAGACAGTGACACAAAGCTATAGGGCCTAAGGAGAAATCTAAGGTTGCCAGTTGCCAATGATGCAATTATATATCAGAAAGTATATATATAATTTATTATGCAATTGCGGCTATGGGCTAATAAATTATATTTTTTGTACTCATTTTTAGGGATAGGGGGATCACTATGAAAATCGTTGAAAGCACAAATCTAAACCTGCTTAATAAAAGCCTGGATGGGCTCTGGCTCAGGCAAGAAGTCACTATGGAAAACATAGCAAACTATTCTACACCCGGATATAAAAGTAAATTTGTAGATTTTGAAAATCTTTTGAAAGCAAATTTAAGTAATTCGGGTAAAAATACCACATCAAAAATAAACGAGCAAATAAATTCCAGCAATATTTTAATTCAAGAAAATGAAAATCAATCTTTGAGGCTTGACGGAAACAATGTTGACTTAGAAAAAGAGAATTTGCAGCTGGCAAAAACACAGCTTCAATACATGTATACTGTATCAGAGATTAATTCGTATTTTTCTAAGCTAAAATCTGTAATATCAGAAGGCAAAAAATAAAACGGAGGGCACTATGTCTTTTTTAAAATCTCTTAATATAAGTGGGTCAGGTCTTACCTCTCAAAGGCTAAGAATGGATGTAATATCAGAAAACATAGCAAATATTGACACTACAAGAACTGAAAACGGAGGACCCTACAGAAGAAAAATGGTAGTTCTTTCATCAACATCCGGTTTCAAGAATATGTTGATTAAAAATTTAAACGATTATGAGGCAGGCGGAGTAGAAGTAACTGAAATAACAGAAGACCAAAGCGAGTTTAAGCTGGTGTATGATCCTGAACATCCTGATGCCGATGAAAATGGCTATGTAAGTATGCCTAACGTAGATTCCTTAAAAGAAACTGTCGATATGATGGAAGCCTACAGGGCATATCAGGCAAATGTGACTGCGCTCAATACAACAAAGCAAATGGCAGTTAAGGCGCTGGAAATCGGGAGGTAGAAATGTTTATTCAACCAATACAGCCAATAAAGGGAATAAATCCAACAGAAGAATTAAACAAGACATCAAGTAAGAAAAATGCACAATTATTTAAATCTATTTTCAATAATGCCCTGGACAATTACATTGAAGCTGAAGATAAGGTAAATGAAGATATATACAAGCTTTCGGTGGGAGAAAGTGATGATTTGCACAATTTAATGATAAATGCTCAAAAAGCTGAATTATCATTAGATTTAATGATTCAGCTCAGAAACAAAGCCTTAGATGCTTACAACGAAATAATGCGCATGGGAGTATAAACAAACCCGTATATACATAGGAGCTATAAATGTCAGAACAATTTACGAACATTTGGAACAATATAAAAGAGTTTTGGGGAAAGCTCAGCAGCAATAAAAAGAAATTAATATCAGGCGGACTGATTGGGTTAATTGTCATTGCGCTTATTATAACACTTATTCTTAACAGAAAAGATTATGTAGTTCTTTTCAATAATATAGATAAGGAAGAAACGGTTGAAGTAGTGCAGCAGCTCCAGGAAAACAATGTTGATTACAAATATGAAAATGATGGAACAATTCTCATTCCGCAAGAACAGGAAAGCATGTTAAGAATGCAGCTGGCACAATCAGGTCATCCGCGTACCGGCACTAATTATGATGTGTTCACTAATAACATTGACTTTATGACTACCGATTATGAGAAGAGAAAATACGAAATATTTCAATTGCAGGAAAGACTGCAAGATTCTATTAAAACCATTGACGGAGTAAAAGAAGCAATCGTAACTATTAACATGCCTGAAAACAAAAGCTTTGCGTGGGAGACTGACAAAGAGGAATCTTCAGCATCAGTAAAATTAAATCTAGCTAAAGGATATAAATTATCTGCATCGCAAACTAACGGAATTATGCAGTTAGTTGTTAAAAGCATAGAGGGTTTAAATGAAGAAAATGTTGCGATTATTGATACTGAAGGTAACAGCCTCGTTGTAAGCAGTGAAATGCAGCAAACAAATACCATAAAACTGAAACTTGAAATAGAAAAAGAATTTGAAGTGGAAACCGAAAAAGATGTTACAGAATTTTTATCCAAAATATACGGTCCGGAAAATGTAAAGGTTTCAGCAAAATGCACTATTAATTTTGATAAAAAAATAAGCGAAATACTTCAATACTTACCTGATGAGGAAACGAAGCTGGGTGTTCCCGGCGAAACAAATAACAACAGGGAAATCACAGGCCCCGGTGAAACAACCGGCGGAGTGGCAGGTTCTGAAACAAATGCCGAGATTCCTACCTATCCGGGAGTTGTTATAGAAGGAGAGAACATATATTTCAAGGATTCCAATTCTATTAATTATTTAGTAAGTCAGCTTAAGGAGCAAATAGAGCATAATCCGGGAAAAATTGAAGAACTCACTGTCGCTGCCGTAATAAACAAAGCCAGCATGAGAGACGAGGAGCTGCAGGAAGTAAAAGAGCTGATTGCCTTTTCAGCAGGAATCAGCACTGAAGATATTGCTCTTCACAACATGATTTTTTATGACCCTGATGCTCCGGCACTTCCTGTTATAACAACAGATCCGGATAATCCAAATGCAATACAGCTGAAAGATATATTGATTTATGGAGGCATTGGTCTGGCAGTAATAGCAATATTGTCATTTATTGTAAGCCTGATAATCATGAAGAGGAAAAAGAAGAAAGCATTGCAGGCCAAAGATAAAGCAATGTCTGAAGCTGCTGTCACAAATGATTTTTCGTGGGCGGATATTCATGACGAAATAAAAGTGCAGGAAACTCCTGAACAGGTTATTAAAAAGCAGCTTAAGGATTTTACAACAACTAATCCTGAAATAGCGGCTCAGCTTATAAGAACATGGTTGAAGGGGGAAGATGATTAATATGGCAGAAGCTAAATTATCAGGCAGGCAAAGAGCTGCGGCAATTATTATTTCTCTTGGAGCAGATGATGCATCAAAAATATACAAATATCTCAAGGAAGATGAAATAGAACAGCTTACATATGAAATTTCAAGGCTTGAGAAGCTAAGTTCCAGGACAATGGAGGATACTCTTAAAGACTTTTATGATTTATGTCTTACTCAAAAGGTTATAACAGAAGGCGGGTTGGAATACGCGAGAAATGTTCTTGAAAAAGCATTTGGCTCACAAGTTGCAACAAGTCTTTTAGAAAGGGTAACCAAGACTTTAAGGTCCAAGTCCTTTGATTTCATGAGAAAGGCAGATTATAAAAACCTTCTGACTATTATACAGAATGAACATCCTCAGACAATTGCGCTGATATTGTCATATGCGAGAGCAGACCAGGCTTCAGCAGTAATTGCAGAGCTGCCGAAGGAAAAAAGAATAGATGTGGTTGAGAGAATTGCAAAAATGGACAGAACTTCACCTGAAATTGTAAAATATGTTGAAGAAGAACTGGAAAAGAAATTCAATTCAATTGTGTCTGTAGACTTTACAGAAATAGGCGGAGTAAACTATGTTGCCGATATTATGAACAATATGGACAGAGGAAATGAAAAATACATATTTGATGAGCTTAATAAGAAGGATGCAAAGCTTGCTGATGAAATAAGAATGCGCATGTTTGTGTTTGAAGATATTGTTACAATGGATTCTATGAGTATTCAAAGATTTCTTCGTGAAGTTGACAGCAAAGATTTGGTATATGCTATCAAAGGGTCAAACAAAGAAGTTTCAGACATGTTATTTAGTAATATGTCAACTAAGATGGGTGATACAATCAAATCCGAGCTGGAATATACACACAATGTACGTTTGAGAGATGTAGAAGAAGCACNNGAAGAAGCACAGCAGAGAATCGTATCTGTCATCAGGCGTTTAGAGGAAGAAGGAGAACTTATTATAGCAAAAAGCGGAAAGGATGATATTATTGTCTAATATAATCAAGGCTGAATATGTGGTTTTTGATAACAGAATCAATAAACAGGTTAATCAGACAAAGAAACCAGAGCAGCCGGAACCAGAGGTTATAAGTACTCCAAGGGAAGACTTGTATGAAATATACAATCAAAGAGAAATTATCTTAAAAGAAGCAAGCGAGGAAGCTTCAAGAATTGTAAACGCGGCAAAAAGGAATGCCCTGACAGAAATAGCCGAATGTAAAAAAAGAGGCTATGAAGAAGGATATAATGCAGGAATGGAAATAGGAAAAAATAAGGGTTATGCCGAAGGCTATGAAGCTGCCAAAATAAATATTATAGAAGAACTTAATACGAAAAACGAAGTGATACTGAAAGAACTTGCAGATATGATGGAAAAAATAGAGGAAGAAAAAGAAGAAATAATCTCCAGATATGAAAAAGGACTAAGCAAGCTGGCAGTTGATATAGCGGAAAAAATTATAAGGCAGAAAATTGAAACAAATAGCAATGTAATTTCCGGCATAATAAAGAATGTTATTAAGGATTACAGAAATTCCGAATGGATTAAGATATACATTTCAGGCAAGGATGATATCATATCAGTCCAGGCTGACAAAGAGCTGATAAATGAACTTAATAAAATATCAAATGATGTAAAATTTGAAATTTCTGAAGACTTGGAAGAAGGCAGCGTCATAGTGGAAACACCTGACAATGTTGTGGATGCAAGCATAAACACCCAGTTGAAGAATCTTAAAGAGATGGTATTAAGTAAAAATGCAGTATGATGATAAGCTTATAAATATTCAGGAAGCATTGACAAAAGAAGATTTTTTTACATATATAGGCAAGGTGAAAAGAATATCCGGAATGATGATAGAGGCAACGGGAAGCAGGTATAAAATCGGAGAGCTGTGTGAAATCGCAACAGATGAACCAGGTAAATACGTGCGAGCCGAGGTTGTGGGTTTCAATGATGGAAGAGTGCTTTTGATGCCATATGAGGATATAAAGGGCATAGGGCTTGAAAGCACAGTGAAATCAACCAATAATAAACTTAAAATTCCGGTTGGAGATTTTCTCAAAGGAAGAATAATTAATGCAACCGGACAGCCCATTGATGACGGTTGTGAATTTGAAAGTGAAGAGTATTGCTATGTAGACAATGAATATATTAACCCTTTGTCCAGACCAAGGATAGATAGTACCTTAAGTTTTGGAGTAAAAGCAATAGACGGTCTCTTAACCATAGGCAAGGGTCAGCGTATGGGAATATTTGCAGGCAGCGGTGTGGGAAAAAGCACTCTGTTGGGTATGGTGGCAAAGAATGTAAAAGCGGACATAAATGTTATTGCACTTGTAGGTGAAAGAGGAAGAGAAGTAAGAGAATTCATAGAAAAAGATCTAGGCGAAGATGGTCTGAAAAGATCTGTTCTGGTAATAGCGACATCAGATCAGCCTGCAATGCTGAGAGTGAAATGTGCTCTTGTTGCAACAACTATTGCAGAATATTTTAAGGATAAAGGCAAGGATGTCCTGCTGATGATGGATTCATTAACAAGATTTGCAATGGCTCAGAGAGAAATAGGACTGGCAACAGGAGAGCCGCCCGTATCAAGAGGATATACGCCTTCAATTTATGCAGAGCTTCCCAGGCTGCTAGAAAGAAGCGGAAACTTCCGGTCAGGTTCCATAACCGGAATTTACACGGTGTTGGTTGAAGGGGATGATACAAATGAACCCATATCTGATACTGTAAGAGGTATTGTTGACGGACACATTGTATTAACCAGAAAGCTTGCAAATTCAAACCATTATCCCGCAATTGACATAAATGCCAGTATATCAAGGTTGATGAATGATATTGCAACAAAAGAACACAATGATAATGCTAAAAAAATCAGAGATATTTTATCTGTATATTACGCAAATTATGATTTGATTTCTATAGGAGCTTACAAAAAAGGCTCAAACTTAAAATTAGATGAAGCCATAAGCAAAATAGACAAAGTGAATGACTTCCTGAAGCAAGGCGTAAATGATAAATATACCTATGAGGATGTATTGAAACTGATGGAAGAAATATAACACAATAATATTCGAAGTACTTAATTGAAAAAAGGAGGTACAATTTGAAAAAATTTAGGTTTACACTGCAGAAAGTCTTAGAAATTAAAGAACAAATACTGGAAAATTTGAAAATTGAGCTAAGCAGTTTGAATAATGATTTAAGAAATATTAATGAATCTATAAATAAATTAAAACTTTATTTTTCAGAAACAGACAATGAATTTGTTGATAAGTCGTCCATTTCAATATCAGTAGGAGAATTGGCATACTATAAAATGCTGATGAGCGGTATATTAAAACAAATTGAAAACAAAGAAGAAGCAAGACTGATTGTTTTAAGGAAAATAGAAGCTAAGAGACAAGAAATTATAAGCATGAATATGGAAATTTCAAGCCTTGAGAAACTGAAAGAAAAGGAATTGGAAAAGTATAACAAGGCATTTGCAAGAAGCGAGGAAATTTTTATTGAAGAGTTTGTTTCAAACAAAAGCATGACAAAAGGATATGCAATATAAACATTATCATTGAAAGGAGGTGAGAAAATGAATTCAAGTGTAAATTTAATCAATATGTTAAGTGGTGTTCCAAACAAGTTGATTCAGAACAATCAGGTTATTAACATGGACAATGGTGCTTTTTTTAAATTGATGACAATGTTAAGTGATAAAAATCAAGTCCAGCAATCGCCTCAAATGCCAACTGCTGATGTCTCCGAATTAAATATTATGGATTTAATCGCAGGAAGCAGCTTTATAAATTCAACTGATGTAAGCAGTGCGGTATTTGACTTTAATGAGGAAGTAAAAAGTTTAAATGAAGATGATAATAAAAAAGACATTAAATTTGAAACAGCATTAGCAAACTTCATGATGATGTTTAATCATTTGAACCCAGCTAATGAAAAAATCGATAATGAAAAATTGCAGACTGAAGTTATTTCTGCAAACAACCTGTCTATGGACTTAAAGAAACCTGATAATTTTAAATATGAGATTCCAAATATGACAGAAAAGGCAGACGCTTCAAAGCAGTTAACAGAAATTGCTCCGGAAGTAAGTCCTCAAGCTAAAAAATTAGTTGCTGAAATTGAAGGAAAGAAAGACAATCTGAAAAGTGGAATTGATTTTAATTTTAGTTCAGCGTTGGCATCAAGAGAGTCATTGGTTCATGCAGAAAATAAAATTATTACCATTTCTGACGAATCATCACAAATCAAGCCACAGGTGTTATCCCAGGTAAGGGATAAGATAGCATTTATGGCAGGAGAAGGTTCTGATTCAGGTACCAAGCAAGTAACAATGGAGCTCCACCCTAACAATCTGGGCAAAGTAGATATTAAAATGACATTTGAGGACAATAAAATTACTGTTGAAATAAAAGCACTGAATGAGGAAACACAAAAAATATTATCTTCAGGTGCGGGAGAGCTCACTAAAATATTAAACAAGACAACGGAGTCTTCAATAAATGTTGTAGTAAAAAATTCTGAAATTCACCATGATAACCAAACATATAACTATAATCAGAACAATGAGCAAAGATATGGTGAGAACTATGACCAGCAGGACGGACATGGCAGACAGAAGAATTATTACTATAAAGAAGATAATAAAGAAAACAGTGATGAAGACAGCATATTTTCGGAGCTAATCAATTTAAGAAATTTAAAATTACAAGCGTAAGGAGAAAGATCTTGGAGATTAATGCTTACAATTCAAGTTATCAGGCAAGCAGCACGAGCAGTGTGGACAATCTGAAGGTTCAAAAAGAAAATGAAGGCTTAAAGATGCAGGATTTTTTAAACCTGTTGGTTGCACAGATGACAAATCAAGATGCCATGAATCCCATGGATAACACGGAATTCATATCACAAATGGCTCAGTTTTCATCCTTGCAGGCAATGTCTGACATGACTGAGATGTCTATGCACGGGCTGGCTACTTCTCTTATTGGGAAAAATGTTGTGGTTGCAGACTATAATGCTCAGGGAAAATTGGATATTCAAGAAGGTATAGTTCAAAAAGTTACCATGCACAGCGGAGAAATAAAACTCTATGTAAATGACAAAGAGTATTATTATTCTAATGTAATGGAAATTAAATCCGGTGAAAAGCAGGAAGAAGATCCTATGCTGGAGATACTGGAGGATATTTTAGAAGGAATAAACAACCTGAATGATTATTATGCAAATTCAAATGTTCCTTCAACTGGTGAAATACAACAGTAAGCAGGTGGCAAAGTGACAGATATAAATTTTATTAGAAAAATCAGCAGTTTAAACAACAATATTTATCCCGACACGGCTGTAAAGAGTAACGAAAACATTGGTTCAACCTTTAAAGAGCTGCTAAATGAAACGATTAAAAAGAATTACAAGGCTGAAAATGAATTAGTTTTCTCAAAGCATGCCAATGAGAGGATAAAAGAAAGAAATATTGATATAAGTGCGGATGTGACAGAAAAGCTGAATGAGGCAGCAGAGCAGGCAAAGGATAAAGGGTTGAAGAATGTGCTTGTGATGATTGAAAACCAAGCTTTTATAATCAGCACAATGAACAACAAGGTTATAACTGCCGTAAACAGCAGTGAATTAAAAGAAAACATATTTACCAATATCGATGGAGCTGTAATAAAATAGCCGGTCCTTTTAGGAGGCTAAAGTCCGGATTTCTTGATGGACTTGAACAGCTAAAAAAATAAAAGGAGAATAAATTATTATGATGAAAGCACTTTATTCTGGTGTTTCAGGAATGAGAAGCCACCAGACAAAAATGGATGTAATAGGTAACAATATAGCTAACGTAAATACATATGGTTTTAAAACACAAAGAGCGACATTCAGAGATGTGTATTATCAGACATTAAAAAACCCAGGTGCACCCGGAGATGACAGAGGCGGTACAAATGCATCACAGGTAGGATATGGTGCACAAATCGGTTCAATAGATACAATTCACACAATTTCAGGATATTCTCCTACCAGTAAAGGAACGGACATATATATAAATGGCGATGGGTATCTTGCGGTAAAAAATTCAAGCGGTGAAACTCTTTATACAAGGTTGGGAGCTCTTAACTTTGATGAAAGCGGGAATTTGGTTGATGTTAATGGCTCGCGTGTAGTCGGGTGGGATAATGAAGGATCCAATGCTATAAAAACTAAGACCGAAGATGGAAATACGGTAATAGATTTGGAGAATACCTTAAAAACTGATCCTGATGTGATTTCAATTAAAGACTATGATAAATACAATAACATAACAATTAACAGCGACGGTACCATAACAGCGGTGGATGAAAATGATAAGATTGTTACAATAGGCGCTATACCTGTTTTTAAAATACCAAACCAAGACGCATTGGTATTAGAAGGCAACTCTTATTACTCATCAGGAAACAATGCGGGAACACCGATAATAAATATACCAGGTGCCGGAGGTACGGGAGCTTTAGTTACAGGCGGCCTTGAAATGTCAAATGTAGATTTGGCTAATGAATTTTCCGATATGATAATAACCCAAAGAGGGTTCCAGGCCAATACAAAAATAATTTCGGTAGTAGACCAGATGCTTGAAGAATTGGTTAATCTGAAAAGATAAAAAGCAATAGAAATGCAATGCAGAGCTGTGGATGAGCAGTAGAAAAACAATTGCTCAAGTGCTTATCCATCGCTCAAGCCATTGCTTAATCCATCATAAATCAATGGCTGATAGAAGCATTAACTATGCTCACAAGAATTTGTGAATATAATTAATACTTTTATTTGCAAACATAGGAGGGTTATATGATAGAAGTTGTGGGCATTAATGGAGAAGAATTTTTAATCAATGCGGCATTAATAGAAAAAATAGAATTTATTCCGGAAACAAAAATTACTTTGACAACCGGAAAGTATTACTTGGTTAAAGATACAAAAGAAGAAATTGTAAATAGAATTATAGAATACAATCAAAAAATTATAAGAGGCATAACTGCTGAATAACGAAGAGGTGTTACATGAATATATCATTTATAATAGGGCTGCTGGCAGGGTTTGGATTGGTAGTTTACGGAATTTTAACGAGCGGTTCAAGTACTTCGCAGGTTATGTCGAGTTTTGTCGATTTGCCGAGCGTGTATATAACATTTGGAGGTGCTATTGCAGCTACAATAATGTCAGTCCCGGTTAAATATTTAAAAGACGTGCCCCAAAATATGAAAGTTCTTATGAAGAGAGAAAAGATAAATCTCAATCTGTACATAGATGCTATAGAAGAACTTGCCAAGGAAGCACGATTAAAAGGTTTACTGGTTTTGGAAGAAAAGATAAATACCTTGGAATTAAAGGATGAATTTTTAAAGTATTGTGTCATGCTCATAGTGGATGCTATTGAACCGACTAAAGTACGCGCACAAATCGAAAATGAAATAGACTGTATTGAAGCACGTCATGCATCCGCATGGAAGGTATTTGACACTCTCGGTTCCTTCGGACCGGCATTTGGTATGTTAGGCACATTAATAGGACTTATAAATATGCTGGCAAACATGGATACTGCACAAGGTGCCGATTCACTTGGAAAGGGTATGTCAGTTGCGCTTGTTACTACATTTTATGGCTCAGTTCTTTCAAACATGATTTGTGCACCCATATCAAACAGGCTAAAAGCAAAGCATGACGAAGAAATGATTACCAAGGAATTGATAATGGAAGGTGTTTTGTCAATTCAATCGGGAGAAAACCCTAAATACATAAGAGAAAAATTAAATTCATATATAACATATCAAGAAAGAGGCTCTGAAGTACAAGGTGATGGAGAAAAGAAAGGTAAAAAATCTAAAAAAGGCAGAAAAGAAGCGAATGCTTAAATATAAAATAAGTAGGGAGTATTATGGCTAGGAAAAAAAGAGAATCAGGCGGGGGCGGTGCCAGCTGGCTGGAAACATACAGCGATATGGTGACATTGCTGCTGACATTTTTCATATTGCTTTATGCAATGTCAACGGTGGATGCTCAGAAATATGCTGCAATAGTAGCAGCATTTTCAAAGGAAATGAATCCTGAGGTCTACTATTCTCAAGGTTCTCCGTCAGACTCAGAGGGGGACTCTGAAGCATTGGAATTAAATGATGAACCAATAGAATTAGACGAAAACCAATTGGATCAATTATATACCTTATTAAAACAGTATGTTGATGAAAATGATTTAACCGGCCAGGTTGAAGTGAATAAAAGTGAAGAATATGTTTTTATCAGATTTTCTGATTCGGTTACATTCAGGGGATACAGCGATATTTTAGAAGAAAGCGGCAGACAAATTCTGGATGTACTTGCTGAAGGTTTGAAATTGGTAGATGAATACGTTGAAGAAGTTATAATTGCAGGGCATACTGCGGAAGTGGCATATGACAAAACGGACATAGACCGTTCATTGTCCACCGACAGAGCCAATGTGGTTTTAAGGTATTTAGAGGAAAAAGATGTTATAAGTCCTGCCAAGTATCTGGCTATCGGTTACGGTCTATACAGTCCCATAGCAGACAACAGTACTCCTGAAGGAAGGGCTAAGAATAGAAGAGTTGAAATATACATAAGCAGAAAAGGGTATCCCATAAGTTATACAAAAATTATTCAGGATACAATAAATAATGAAAACTCAGGTAATGAAAATATAGAATACCAAAGCAATAAGTATATAAAATAGCAAAAATTATGGAATGAGGGCAATATATGGCAGAAATATTATCACAGAGCCAGATAGATGAACTGCTTAACAATTTAAGCAGCGGTGACGTAAATATACAAGAGCTTGAAGTAAATGAGAAAAAAATCAAAGAATATGACTTCAGAAGTCCTAAAAAAATAACTAAAGAAACCATAAAATTGCTAAAAGGTATTTATGAAAATTACTGTAGAATGCTCACATCACGACTGACATCAATTCTGAGGCTCATGTGTGATGTTACTGTTGAGCAAGTGGAAGAAAGCATATTTCACGAATACAACAATGCATTGGATGATTATGTTTTAATGGGACTTATTGATGTAAAATATTCTGATAAGACAATGTCTGAAAACCAGATATTAATGGAAATGTCAAAGCCTTTGTCATTTGTTATTATAGACAGGCTTCTGGGAGGCAGCGGCGAAGAATATGAACATATAAGGGATTATACTGATATTGAATTATCGTTGCTTAATAATCTGCTTAAACAGCTTGTGAAATTAATGGGAACCACATGGGAAACCACATTGGAAATTGAAACCGAACTTTCAAAGATTGAAACAAATTCAAGGTTTATTCAATCAATTAATTACAATGACACTGTTGTTATAATTGTCTTGAATGTAACATTAAATCAAACAAGCGGGAAAATAACCATATGTGTGCCGTCAGGGATTTTGGACGAAATATTCAAAAGATCACATTCAATCTCCAGAAATAGCAATAAAAAGTCTGATCAGAGCATTGAAGAACAAAAAACTGTAATCATGAATTCTTTAAAATCCTCTAAACTCATGATAACAGGCGTGCTTGGCAAAGCCCAGGCAACACTTTATGACGTGGTCAATATGCAGGTGGGAGATTTAATAATATTAGATAAAAATATGAATTCGAACATTGACATCCATGTAGATGGAGAAAAGTGGTTTGAAGGAAAATGGGGAACAAAGAAAAATAAGGGTGTATTAAAAGTTAACAAAATTACACATTAATGAGGAGCTATCTATGTTAAATGAAAATTTTTTTTCAGATATGGAACGGGATGTAATAGGAGAAGTAATGAATATAAGTTTGGGCTCTTCTGCTACTTCACTTTCAACGCTGCTTGGTAAAAGGGTTGAAATAACGGTGCCCAAGGTAAATGTAATAATGGCCAGGGATTTCTGCTATGAAAACTTAGAACCGGCAATAGGAGTTGAAATAAACTATATTGAGGGATTAAACGGCGTCAATTTAATGATTTGGAAGAGACTGGATGCCAAGGCCATTATAGAAATACTGATGGGACAAACTATAATAGACGAAGAATTTGAAATGGATGAAATAAATACAAGCGCCATATGTGAAGTAATGAACCAAATGATGGGTTCAGCAGCAACAGCGCTTTCAGACTTCCTTGGTAAATCAATCAATATTTCTACACCATTAGCGTATGAAATAGACGACAAGACTGAATTTCAAAATAAATACTTTACAGAAGAAGATGTTATTGTTGCAGTAAGTTTTGATTTATTTATTGAAGAAAGCGTTCAAAGCCAATTTATAAATGTTATGCCTGTAACTCTTGCCAGAGAAATAATTTCAAACTTTTTAAAAGGAGCTGAAGTGAACTCAAAAGGAGCTGAAGTGAACTCAAGTGGTAAGACAGATACAAACATAAAAAATGAAAGCAATTTAGCGGCAAAGGAACCTGAAATTAAAGAAACAAGAAAAGATATCAGACAGGCTGCTGAATATGAAGACGAGGAAGAAGAAGAATACGAAGACGAGGAGAAAGTTGTCTATGTTGAAAAGGCTCCTGCAAGAAGCAGTGCAGCTAAAAAAATAAAACAAAAGAAAAAAGAACAGGCTCCTGTAAATGTAAGGCCAATCCAATTTGAAGAGTTTGATGAAGAAGAAGTGCTGTCTGAAGAACAGATGTCAAACTTGGAATTAATAATGTCGGTTCCGTTGGAAATCAGTGTAGAAATAGGAAAGACCAAGAAGCAGATCAGAGAAATTCTTGAATTTTCGCAGGGGACGATAATTGAGCTTGACAAACAGGCAGGTGCATTGGTGGACATTATAGTTAACGGGCAGTTGATAGCAAAAGGCGAGGTTGTGGTTGTTAATGACAACTTCGGGGTTAGGGTAGTTGAAATAATTAAAAAAGATGAACTAATGAAAATTACATTATAAACAATTAACGGAGGATTAAATGGAAGGTAAAATTTTAATAGTGGATGATGCTGCATTCATGAGAATGATGATTAAGGATACTCTAAAAAAGAACGGATATGAAAACATAATCGAAGCTGCCGACGGAGAACTGGCAGTACAGTCATACAAGGCAGAAAAGCCGGATTTAGTAATAATGGATATTACTATGCCAAATAAGAACGGTTTGGAAGCATTAAAGGAAATAAAACAAATGGATCCCAACGCAAGAATTGTAATGTGCTCTGCTATGGGACAGGAGTCAATGGTCGTAGAAGCAATAAGAAACGGCGCAAAGGATTTTATAGTAAAACCGTTCAAAGCTGACAGAGTTTTAAAAACCGTTCAAGGCATACTTGGATAGGGGCTGATTATTATATTAGAATTTTTATCACTTATGCTTTCTCTTGCAGGAATAATATTAGTATTATTTTTGACCTACTATGGCACAAGATGGCTTTCTGTAAAGACAAATCTAACAATGAAGTCAAGATACATGAACATAGTAGATAAGATAATGCTTGGTCAAAACAAATTCCTTGCTATCGCGGAGGTAAACAATAAATTTTATTTGTTGAGCATCACAGAAAAAAATATAAACATTCTTAAGGAATTGGAGGATTTTCAACTATTGCCGGATGAAAATCCTGAAAACAACATGGATTTCAATAAAATAATAAATAAATTCTTAAAAAATAAATAGCATGGGCCACTGTTACATAGTGGTCGGATTGCTGACAAGGTACATTCTAAGTATTGTCATTCTGAGGCGTCCGAAGAATCTCGGCATCAGCATCAGGAGATACTTTATTGTTCAGGATGACATGAAAGAGGCAATATGACTAAGAAAGATATACAAAAATATAAAGTAATAATTATTGCATTATTAATAATGTTTATGAATTTTCAGCCGGTATATGGCGGAGTCATTAACATGGACATAAACGGAAGCGCTGCAGAGACAGTCGAAATACTGGTTCTCTTAACTGTTATAACAATGCTTCCGTCTATATTGATAATGATGACAGCTTTCACCAGAATAATAATAGTGCTTTCATTTTTGAAAAACGCACTGGGACTTCAGCAGACACCTCCTAATCAGGTATTAATAGGCATAGCATTATTTTTAACCTTATTTATAATGTCGCCTGTAATAAATGAAATAAATTCCGAAGCCTATGAACCATATAAAAATGAAGAAATAACCCAGAAGGAATTTTATGAGAAGGCATCCCAGCCTCTAAAAGTCTGGATGCTTAAGCAGACCGGGAGAAGTGAACTAAAGATGTTCGTTGATATGGCCAATAATGAAGAAATAAAAAATGCTGAAGGTGTTGATGATCTTCCGCTTACTGTAATTATTCCATCATTCGTTACAAGCGAATTAAAAAGGGCATTTATAATAGGATTTTTGCTCTTCATTCCTTTTTTAATTATTGACATGATTGTTTCAAGTGTGCTTATGTCAATGGGGATGATGATGCTGCCGCCGGTTATGATTTCAATGCCTTTTAAAATACTGCTGTTTGTTGTTGTGGATGGATGGGCCTTGTTATTTAAAACGCTGGTTACAACTTTTAATTTTTAATTCAGGAGAAAAGAATGAGCATTTCACTCATAATGGAAGTTATGCAGGCTGCTTCAGGTGCCGCCATAAAAATCGGAGCACCCATATTGATTTTAAGTCTATTAATAGGGTTGGTAATAGCAGTTTTTCAGGCAGCCACTCAAATACATGAACAGACGCTGACATTTGTACCAAAGCTTTTTATTACAGCAATAATATTAATAATGCTGGGACCATGGATGATGGAGGTAATGTCTGATTTTACCTATTATGTGTTTGATTTGATGCTGAAAATTTATTAATGAGGATACAGGATGGCATTTTCAGGAGATTTCACATATTTTTTATTAATATTGGCAAGAATGGGTGGCTGTGTTTTTTTAAACCCTATATTTGGCAGAGGAAATTTTCCTGCCCTTTTAAAAACATCCATGAGCTTGTTTTTGACTGTAACAGTATATGGAATGCTGCCTCCTGAAGGTAATTTGATTATTGGTACAATCATAGAATACATTTTGTTAATTTTAAAAGAGATATTCATCGGTTTTTTAATCGGTTACATAGTAAGTTTATTTTTTAGCACTGTTGTCATCGGCGGTGAAATAATGGACATGCAGACAGGAATGTCCATGTCCAAGATATATGACCCAAGCAGCAACTTGTCAATGGGTATTAGCGGGAGTTTTTTAAATACAATCTTAATACTGGTATTTTTCAGTGCCAATGGTCATCTCACATTGATACAAATATTCATAACTTCCTGTAAGTTAATAGAAATAGGGAATTTTTCAATACCTCAGGATTTATTTCTTAATATGGTTGAAATGTTCCGGCAAATATTAATACTTGCATTAAAGCTTTCAATGCCGATTTTGGCAGTGGAGATAATATTGGAAGCAGGTATAGGGATATTAATGAAAGCAATTCCGCAAATACAGGTTTTCTCAGTAAATGTACAGCTTAAAATCATAGTGGGGCTGCTCTTGATAATCTTCCTGGTACCTACTTTTGCAACATTTATAGATAAAACAATCACATTGATGTTTGACACAGTGGAGAAAAGTTTAAGCGCATTAATGACGTAAGATAAAGGATAATTATGGCAGGCGAAGATAAAACCGAAAAAGCCTCCGCCAAGAAAAGGCGGGATGAAAGAAAAAAGGGTAATGTTTTTCAAAGCAAAGATGTAGTTACTGTAGGTGTTATAGCAATATCATTTATAATATTGGATTTTTGGGCACCACATATTTACAGATACGCTGCGAACATATTCCGTAAATATATTTCACTGATGAAAACAACCTATGGCTTTAACGATACATTCATTGTTCAATTATTTAAAGATATATCTTTTACGATTTTTGCCGCCACAGGTTTATTAATGGCTGCCGTAATAATAGCTTCAGTTGTGCTAACAGGTGCTCAGACAAGATTTTTGGTTTCAGGAGAAAATATTAAATTTAAATTCTCCAAATTAAACCCACTGTCCGGCATCAAGAAGATGTTCTCCATCAGAGCCATAGTGGAAGTAATAAAAAATTTAATAAAAATAACAATATTGGGATATGTAATTTATTCTTCAATTATAGACAGTTTGCTTCAGGTTCCAAAATTAGTTTCAGTTGACTTGTTATCGGGAATCACTTTTATATCCTCATCAATTATGGCAATTGTGAAAGGTGTGATTATTGCCTTTGTGGCAATCTCGGCATTTGATTTTCTGTACTCATGGTGGGAATATGAGAAAAACATCAGGATGACAAAGCAGGAAGTCAAGGAAGAGTACAAGCAGCTGGAAGGAGATCCTCAGATAAAAGGCAAAATCAAGGAAAGACAAAGAGCAGTTGCAATGTCAAGAATGATGCAGCAGGTTCCAAAGGCAGATGTTATTGTCAGAAATCCTACACACTATGCCGTTGCCATTAAATACGATATTGAAAAAGATAATGCTCCAATAGTACTGGCAAAGGGAATGGACAATATCGCATTAAAAATAGTTGAAAAGGCAGAAGAATGCAGCATCAGCATTATTGAGAACGTGCCTTTGGCAAGGGCTTTGTACGCATCTGCCGAATTAAACCGGGAAATACCATTAGAATACTATGAACCTGTTGCAGAAATATTAGCTTGGGTTTATAGGATAAAGGAAAAGGAAAAACATTAATGAGAAACATATTAAACAATTCAATTACTTTGTTCATAATAGCGGTAATACTGATGATAATAATACCATTGCCTCCATTTTTTCTGGATTTGATGTTTATTATCAACATATCAATATCAATAATTATATTGCTGACTACAATGTACATAAAAGAAGCTCTGGAATTTTCTGTATTCCCGTCACTTCTTCTGATAACGACATTGTTCAGATTATCATTGAATGTTTCCTCAACCAGATTAATATTAACAAACGGCGGAGATGCGGGCGCAGTAATAGCCACATTTGGTAATTTCGTTTTACAGGGCAATGCGGTAGTCGGATTTATAATATTTTTAATCATAGTACTGGTACAGTTTGTAGTAATTACAAAGGGTGCAGAAAGAGTTGCGGAAGTAACCGCAAGATTTACGCTGGACGCAATGCCCGGAAAGCAAATGGCAATAGATGCGGACCTGAGCTCAGGCATCATTACAGAGCAGGAAGCAAAAAGAAGAAGAAACAACATTCAGAGAGAAGCAGATTTTTACGGAGCAATGGATGGAGCCACAAAGTTTGTAAAAGGTGATTCCATAATGTCCATAATAATAACGGGTATAAATTTTTTGGGCGGCGTAATCATTGGCATGGTACAGGGCGGTGCAACCTTTGCCGAAGTACTTCAGACATATTCCATAGCAACTGTGGGTGACGGATTGGTTTCACAGATACCGGCATTGTTAATATCAACGGCAACAAGTATGATAGTAACAAGGGCGGCATCAGAATCAAGCTTAAATGTTGACCTGACTAATCAAATTAAATCACAGCCTCTGGTGTTGATAATATCAGGTATAGTTATTTTATCAATGGCGGCAATACCTGGTTTTCCGCCTGTACAGGTATTGGTTCTTGCGGCAGCATTAATATTTTTAGGGATTAGATTATTGAAAACACAATCCGATTACAGCACAAAAGAAGATGAACCTGCCGAAAAAGATGCGGAAGGCGTTCAAGAATCCGAAGAGGAACATTTCAGAAATATTGATAATATATACGAATTGATCCAAATAGATCCAATCGAAATGGAGGTCGGATACAGTTTGATTCCTTTAGTTGACGAATCAAGCGGAGGTAATTTCATAGACAGGGTAGTGATGTTCAGGCGGCAGTTTGCTCAGGAAATGGGAATGGTGGTTCCCTCTGTCAGACTAAGAGACAACGGATACTTAAATCCTAACGAATATGTAATAAAGATTAAAGGCGAAGAGGTTGCCAGAGGAGAAATATTGGTTGAATACTATCTGGCACTTGATCCGGGCAGCTTATCCGGAGAGGTAGATGGAATTGAAACAATTGAACCGGCTTACGGCATTCCAAGCAGGTGGATTACAAAGGACAAAAAAGAGTTGGCAGAAGTTTACGGTTATACGGTAATAGATCCTCTGTCCGTATTAATAACGCACTTGTCAGAGGTAATAAAAATTCATGCTCATGAGCTGTTGTCAAGGCAGGATTTAAACCAACTGCTAAGTAATGTTAAGAAGTCTAACGAATCATTAGTTGAAGAAGTGGTTCCGGGAATTGTATCCCACGGAAACCTTCAAAAAATATTAGGAAACCTTCTGAAAGAAGGAATACCAGTAAAGGACTTAGAAACAATTTTAGAAACTATCAGCGATTACGGCACGTCAGTAAAAGATACGGAAATGCTCACAGAATATGTGAGACAGTCTTTAAAGAGAACCATAACCCACAAATGGTCCGAAGGTGGACAAATCAGGGTTATAACTTTAAGTACCGATGTAGAAAAATTAATAATAAATGCAATAAGCAAAAATGACAGGGGATCTTATTTATCCATTGATCCTGAATTGATGCAAAAACTGGTAAGTCAATTAATAGAGCAAATTAATAAATTAAAAAGTGAAATTAATATACCAATTATTCTCACATCACCATTTGTCAGAGGATATTTCAGAAAACTGTTAGATCAATTTTATCCTAAGGCTGTTGTACTATCCTTTAATGAAATTGATAATTCTGTTCAAATACAGGCTTTAGGCAATATAGCAATTTAAACGAAAGAGTGATGCTTATGATTTTAACTGATAAAAACCAATTTATTCCGGAAGATGAGTTATGGGAACAATATTATGCAACCAGAGATATACACATCAGAAATACGATAATTGAAAGATACAGCTATTTAGTTAAAATAATCGCTTTGAAACTAAGAGGAGTATATCAGCAGTACGGAGATGTTGAGGATATTGTCAATGAGGGAATTATTGCGCTCATGGACGTTATCGAAAAGTTTGATATAACTAAGAACACAAAATTTGAAACATATGCATCCATACGCATAAGAGGCTCAATTATTGACTATGTAAGGAAGCAGGACTGGATACCACGAAAGGTAAAAAGTGATTACAAGGTTGTTAAGGAAGCTGAAGATTCTCTTTCAAACAAGCTGGGAAGGGCTCCCAATGATACAGAAGTGGCAGAATATCTAAAAATGGATATGAAAGAGTACAATCAAATAGTCAATAATGCATATGGTACAAGCATATTATCCTTTGAAGAACTGTTGGGTGAAGCAAATTTAATGGAAACAGAAATATACAGCGGATATGCTCTTCCCGAGCAGGAAGTCGAATCAAAGGAATTACATAATAATTTGATTGAAAGCATTAATAATCTCAATGAAAAAGAAAAGCTCGTAGTTTCTCTTTACTACAAGGAAGAATTAAAACTGAAGGAAATAGCGGACATTTTAAATATCAGCAATTCAAGAGTTTCACAAATACACACATCTGCACTGCAGAAGTTGGAGAAAAGCATAAAAAGCTATCTAAATGATAGTATTGAAAAAAACAAGAGGTGATAATATGTCAAGGGGTTTTTATACTTTAGCATCGGGTATGCTTACACAGCAGAGAAAAATAGATATTTCAGGAAACAACATAGCAAATATTAATACAGCCGGATATAAGAGGGAGCAGGCGGTAACCGGAAATTTCGGCAGCCTGTTAATCAATAAATATAAGCAAAACGGGATTTATGAAGAAGCAGAACCGCTTTCGAACGTTTCTTTAATAAGGGCTGTTACAGAAAACAATACAATTCATTCACAAGGCACTTTGGAGGAAACTGGCAGTATGAC
Source organism: Firmicutes bacterium UBA3553 (assembly GCA_002381185.1). Classification (GTDB taxonomy): domain Bacteria; phylum Bacillota; class Clostridia; order Tissierellales; family Sedimentibacteraceae; genus Sedimentibacter. The sequence goes on from DFOA01000059.1 coordinate 118,983, forward strand.
AGATTTTGCTATTATGGGGGCCGGATTTTTTGCAATTGACAACAATGGACAGATTTTATACACACAAAACGGAAGCTTCACTATAGACGAGGAAGGATACTTGATGCTGGAAGGTGCAGGACGGGTTCAAGGTGAATTTGGAGATATATACATAGGCGGGGACAAGTTTGGATTTTCAGAAGATGGAAGCATAATAGTTGATGAGGAAGTAGTAGATAATATTGCAGTCTATGATTTTCCTGATTACAACAGCCTGAACAAGTATGGGGAAGGCATGTTTTTATCAGATGTGGAACCTGATCTGGTTGATTATCCAGTTATAAAGAACCAAACACTGGAAAGATCAAATGTAAATATAACAGAAGAGCTAACGGGAATAATGTCATCTCAAAGAGCATTGCAGACTGCAGCGCAGGCTTTTAAAATATACGATATGATTAATGATAAGGCAGTAAATGAAATAGGAAAGATCGGATAGGAGGAGCGTATGATTAAAGCATATTACACAGCAACGAACGGGGCAATGAGTACTCAAAATTATCTGGATGTTATTTCAAACAACATGTCAAATGTACAAACTGAAGGCTATAAGAAATCAAAGCCGGAGTTTTCAGATTTATTGTATACGAACATAAGAGGTGCTGAAGGTACCGACACAGAATTAAAATCAGGAAGCGGCTCAAAAATTAATAAGGTTGATGTTATATTTACTCAGGGTACACCTGTAAGTACAGGAGTTCCTACTGACTTTGCAATTCAAGGAGATGGTTTTTTTGCTGTTCAGTTTGAAGAAGAAAATTTATTTACAAGAGGCGGAAGCTTTGAAATTACTAATATAGATGATGAAAAATACCTTACTTACCAGGGCGGTTATGTGTTAAATAAAGATGAAGAACCTATAATTGTGGAAAATACTGACGATATAGAAGTAGGAGTGTTTGTTTTTAACAACAATGGGGACTTGCAGCAGGCAGGGAACAATTTGTTCAGAATTTCAAATGAGGATGCAGAGTACAGCCTTCTCGAAGATTCCAGAGTAATGAAAGGTTTTGTGGAAGCGTCAAATGTGGAAGTTTCTGAAGAAATGGTGAAGCTTATACAAATACAGCGGGCTTTCCAGCTTAATTCAAGCGTAATAAAGACAGCAGATGAAATAGAGCAGACAATAAATACTTTAAGAGGCTAACAGGTATATATATGTAATGAACAACGGTTGATTAGTTTTAAAATAACATTTAAACGAGAGGCGAGTATGGACAATACAAATACCAATAATCAAAATTTAAATATTACAGGAGATAGTCCCGATATTTTTCAGGATGAACAACCCAAATACAAAATTAATCATCTTGTTTCTGCTAACAAATTAAAGGTATATATAAGAATCGAGCTGCTTGACCAAAAAGCAGAAGTAGATTATGAGGATATACTCTCTTATTTAGCTGAGCAAAATATTGTATACGGCATAAGAGAAGAAGAAATTAAATGTTACTGCGGCAGAAAGGAGTATTCCAAGGAGCTTATAGCAGCCGTGGGCAAGGAACCTATAAATGGAATAGATGCCCGGATTGTTTATGGCTTTGATACTTCCAAAGAAAAAAAACTCAAGGAAAATGCCGACGGAACCATTGATTTCAGAAATTTAGACAATGTGATAAATGTAACCAAGGGTACTGTTTTGTGCCATATAATTCCTGCTCAGGATGGAGAAAATGGAATTGATGTATATGGTGAAACCGTACCATATAAAAGGGGAAATAATGCTTCCTTTAACTATGGAAACAACACATATATATCCAACGACGGACTTTTCCTGTTTGCAGGCATTGATGGATGTGCCGAATTTAAAAATGATAAGGTGTTTGTAGAGAATATCTACAGAGTCAACCATGTTGACAACACAACAGGAAATATAGACTTTATTGGAAGTGTAGTCATAAACGGAGATGTGAAGGAAGGTTTTTCTGTTAATGCCAAGGGTGATATTAAAATTAGAGGAATGGTTGAAGGCGCATACATAAAATCTGACAGCGACGTTGTGATCAGCAAGGGTATGAACGGCATGGGCAAGGGCAGCATTTACGCAAAGGGTAATATAACAAGCAAGTATATTGAAAATGCGTCAATTGAGTCTGAAAAATCCGTATTTGCCGAAGCACTGATAAACAGTAATGTGGTTGCAGGAGATTCTATAATTCTTAGAGGTACATCTTCTGCAATAATAGGCGGAACCAGTCAGGCAGAAAATATTATTTATGCCAAGACAGTGGGAGGCAGGACAAATCCTGAGACAAATTTAATAATAACTCTTGCAAAATACCAGGCAGAGCAAAAATTAATTGATGCCAAAAAAAGATTGAATTATCAGTTAGAAAAAGAATTAATCGTAAAAAACAATGAAATAAGAGAAATAGATGAAAAAATAGATTTAATTTTGAATTCTTCATTGGACAATGACAATAAAAATTCTGTTCAGAAACAGCTGTTATTTATGAAAATAAAAATCAACAACGAAATATATGAAATAAAAAGACAGCTTACGGAAATAATTCCCACTGATAATATTGCTGACCACAAGATTATCTGCAAGGGCATAATGTATTCAAATACAAGATTAACAATCGGATGGATGAAGTACAGGGTAAGGCAGGATATCAGCTACAGCAAAATGTACAATGATGGCAATGATATTTCAATTGTGCCGTTAAATCCCGCCGACTTGGAACTTTAAAAAATTATACAAGTCATTCATCAAAGCGAAGATCATAAACAATAAGGGGGCAGTAATTTGGAATTAAATGAAATTCACATAGATGTATTGAAGGAAATAGGTAATATAGGAGCAGGAAATGCAGCAACATCTCTTTCTCAAATGCTTTCAAAGCGAATAGATATGAATGTTCCGGAAGTAAGCTTGTTAAATTATGATGATGTTATAGACTCCATAGGAGGAGCTGAAAATATTGTCGTAGGAATTTTAGTCAGTTTTGAAGGAGATATTGATGGAGTAATTCTGTTTTTGCTCAAAAAGGAATTTGTTCACTTAATAATAAATTCATTGCTCGGAACAGAGCTTCACAATTTTGAAGAAATATCTGAAATGGAAATGTCAGCTTTATCTGAGATTAGCAATATTATGGTATCATCATATGTAAATTCAATTTCATCGCTTACTGAGATGAAAATAGATATAACTGTGCCATCATTAAATATTGATATGTCAGGAGCTCTGCTGGATGCTGTGACAGCAGAATTTTCCGAAGCAGCCGACAGGGTAATTTTTATTAAGGAAAAATACTTTTGTCAGGATGAAACAGTATACAGCCACATGCTTTTATTGCCGAGTATGACATCCCTGGAAATTTTGCTGAAGAGGTTTGGATTAGATATATGAGTCAGGAAATAAACGTAGGAATTTCAGATATGAAAATTGCAAATGCCCCGGAGGGATTGATTTCATACGCACTTGGTTCATGCGTGGGTATTTGCATAATAGACAAAGCAACTCAAATTGCAGGGATGGCTCATATAATGCTGCCATACAGCAACAATAACGACAAAGCAAGTATTTTCAAGTATGCTGATACAGGAATAGCAGAAATGATAAGGCAAATGGAGAATCTAGGATGCCTCCGCACAAGAATGATTGCAAAAATTGCAGGTGGGGCAAAGATGTTCGATATAAAAGGAAGCTCAGCCATAGGCAGCATAGGTGACAGAAATATAGCTGCAACTAAGGAAACATTACAAAAAATGAAGGTAAGGCTATTATCTGAGGATGTGGGAGAAAATTACGGACGAACAATAATTTTTGACAGCAGCACAGGAAACTTGACAATCAAATCCTTCGGCAAAAACCTAAAAGTAATATAAATGCAAAAAGGGGACGGTTCTTTTTGCTACCAATTTGGTAACAAAAAGAAACCGTCCCTTTTTGCCCGTTTTGCCTTGCTTAGTGATTAGGATGTTTTGAAACAAATTCAATGGCTTTAATAACCTCTGTAATTACTTCTGCCTGGTGCTGGGCTTCAAGTGCGGAATATTCAGCGAAAACCTCTCCCTTTTTCGTTGTGGTGTAGCAAGGCTTAATATTGTTGAGAGATTTTGCCAAAATATCCTCGATGCATTGGTCACACTTGCAGATATTTTTATAAGCAGAATCGGTTTTTAAAGCGTTGTTCAGATAATTCTTTACTATTTCCTCCATGTAATTTACTAACATATGTCCCCCTAATATTTTAATTTATTTTTTCTCTGTACATTCCGACAACAGAAATTATTATGTCAAGGTAATATTCGTGCATTCCAATATCCTTAAAATCATAATATTTATTGTATAATTTGTTAATATGGGATAACTCAATATTTGACGGATTGATGCCATACAGCATGTTTATGGCGTGAACCACCTCACCTCTTGTTATTGCCTTGTCAGGATAAAACTTATCCGTTTCACTTGTAACAAGATTTCTGCTTGCAATTTTTATAATTTCACTTTCAGCCCAATGCTGTCTGATGTCGCTGAAATTCTGGTTGCTCGAAGCCGGCAGATTGTTTAACAGGGACTTATAAGTGCTTATTTTAGTCAGCATCTGGCAAAATTCGGCTCTGGTAACATTGTTGTCAGGCTTGAAGGTTTTATCCTTGTATCCTGATACATATTTTTTGCTGCTCCCCATAGCTATGTAATCTCTCGCCCAATGATTGGCCGTATCCGTAAATTTGGACTTTAAATGAGCACTGGTATCGTAGGGAAGATTATTCAGCCTGCAGAAGATTGTAACCATTTCCGCCCTGGATATGGGTGAATCAGGATTAAAGTTCTCAGAACTCTTTCCATTCATATATGCAGGAAGGGTATTTTCAAAATATTTTATGTCCTCGTCAGTTTTATCAAATTCCAGACCTATATTTTTAAATAAATCTTCAGTATATTTAAAATCGTGAACATCCAGGTTTATAGCATGCCTCCTTGGAGTCCTTCCGGAGGTGATTTTTATTGTTTTTATAGTTCTGTTGCCCTCTTTGTCAACAACAGTGAAAAGATACTCGCCTTTATATGTTATTTCTGTTTTATGGCTGTATGAGAATGTATTGCCTGTATTTACAGGAACGTATTGCCCGTCAAATGTAATGACATAGGCAATGCCGTAATCATCTTCTGCTTCCAAATCAAATGTCAGGTTATTAACAATGTCGATATCGACAGTCGGTCTTCTGTAGTCAATTCCGGTAATATTGAAGCTGAACACATGCTTTGAATTTTCTGACTTCACCAGGACTTCATAAATTCCGTTGTCATCGTAAATATCCTTTGAAGGATACGCTTCATAGTACAGGCTGTCTGAAAAATTATACCCGTTATACTCCACGACCGTGCTGTAATCATTGTAATTTACAGGAGATAAATATATTAAAAGATAAAATTCTCCTGATTTTATAATTTTGTAGTTTAATGATTCATCATCAATTTTAATGTTTAAACTGTACGGTACATTGTTTTGTAATTCACCGATATAATAATTTACTTCATTGGTAATAGATGTGCCTTTTGGGGTTGTGACATTTCTTAACTTGTCTATATGCATATTCAATAAAATTTGCTTTTTCTCATAATCATACATTAACTTGTAATCAAAATACACTGTATCATTATTCTTGTCTTCCTTTGAATCATCAGCCTCATTATTAATTTCCTTTGCTTTATAAACAAATGTTTTTTTCTGAGTGCCGTAGTAAACAGTGAAAGGATATTCTCCATCTCTGTCTACAACATAGTCTGCAGTTTTCCCTTCAACAAGGTATCCTGAAGGAAGATATATGTAATAGGTTGTGTCTTCATCATCTTCGATTACGCCTCCATTATATCTGAAGGGAGCAATCGTTACTTTTTTGAAGCTTGTTCCCGATACACCTGTTTCGGTAAATTTTGCTCTTAAATAATTGCTTTCTGCACCGCAGACAATATTGAAGGTGCTTAAAATCATCATTACAGCAATAGTAAAAATTGTTATCTTTTTCATCTAGACTCCTATCTGTTTTTGTAAAGCTTAAGCTGCCTGTCATACAAATATTTTGTTATGATAGCTTCATCAAAGCCCCGCAGTTTTTTGAAAATGCATCCGTAATTGATTGCAGCAAGCTCTCTCGTTTTTTTGTCATATACTTTGTCTAACCTTAATACCTTGGCCTTAATTAATACAATTGGATACTTTAAGTACTGAAACTTAAATGTAATTATATCATTTATCCGTAAGTCATAATTAGAAGAAACCAACATCCCGCCAATGCTTAAATTAAGCATATTGATTTTAATATCAGGAAAATCATCTGTTATATCTTCATCATTTCTTTCCAGATGTTCTATGTAAAAGGATAAATCTGTTTTTACCTTTAAAGAATTCCTTCTTTCCATAACAGGTTCTGCACGCATGATACGAGCATTAAGCTGGTTTGAGGATGCAACGGTTACCACACAAAAATAAGGCATTATTCCTGAGAATTCATTATATATTTCTATGTGAATTTCTGTGCCGGAATTTAATTCAGGCATATCGAAACCTTTAACTTTAATCATTCCGCCGTTTAGACTCAATAACTGTCCTATTCCCAAGAGTTTTTTATTAACATCAAAAATTTTGACCGTTTTTTCCGTATTTTCCATGATGCCTCCTTAAATCAACCATGTTATTCAGAATCCCATTTTATAACTATATCGTCATTGTCGGATATGAAATTTAAATAAGAAGCTTCCTTGCCGTTGTGAAGCAAGACAATATTGCCTTTTGGATTTGAAGGATCTATATCTGTGTAAATTAACATATCCGCAAATATATAGGGCGTATTATCATCTCGTTTTGGCAGACTTACAATTTTATTGTTTACTTTCACTTTTAGAAATTCTTGCTTTTTTATTTCTTCATCCGAAATTGTTATGGCGGCGTATTCTTTATTAAAGTTTATTGAGACATCATTTTTCAAAACATCTATTCTTAACCCGTCATAGAGCTGAAGATCCAAATCAACCGTGCTGCCGTTTACAAAGCTTTGGTGCAAATTTTCATCCATTTTATACAGCTTGTATAAATCTCTGATTGTTTTTATCCGCTCAACTTCAATCGAATCAGAATTGCCTATTATGTAATCTCCTGTAACCTCTGTATTATTTACAAAGTATCTTGCAAAAATGTCAGTCTTCATTCCGTTGAAATAAACACAGATGTCTTTGCTTCTTTCAACTATATCAGAAATTCTGACTGCGGGAGTTGCACCATCCTTAGCAGGTATGACCTCAATTTTATCTCCCGGCCTGATTGTAGTTTCAATGTTTGCGGCGGACGAATTCACATAAATTTGTGACGGAGAAGAAAATTCCCCGGCATAGTAATGCTGCTTACCGTTTACATAAAATCTTAAGCTTTTACCTGAAAATCCTATTAATTTCTTAGTATCAAATCCTGACATCAATAGGGCATCCATAACCTTCATCTGCCTGATTCCGTACAGCCTTACCTTTATATCATTAACCGAAACACTGAAAAAGTCATAGTTTTTATTTAATACAACGGAATAAGCAATGCCTAATGGCGTAATAAGTTCCGGACCATAGTCGTCAATTGCGGATAAATCGACATTACGAAGACTCTTTCTGTCAGTCAGTGCTATTCGGGATTCAGGAATATTCAAAAGCTCTGATAAGAATTCCCTCAGGAACGGAGTCTTGCTTCCTCCGCCTGCCAAAAATACAGCAGCGGGAGACTCCTTGTTCATTTTTGATATTTTTGCTGAAATATCTGCGCATAATTCGTATACTGCAGGTTTTATGATTTCAAGTATTTCTGTCCTGCTTACATCCTGGGTAAATCCCAGAATATTTGTAATTGATATGTATTCACTTTCTGTTGACAAAGCCGCTTTTATTTCTTCAGCGGAATTAAAATCAACAATGTAATTTTTCATTATACATTCCGTTATCTCATCACCGGCTACTGTTGCCATGTCATAGCCTACGACACTTCCGTTCTTGGATATTGCAATATCGGAAGTTCCGGCACCTATGTCTATGAGCGCTAAATTTAAGAGCCTCAGTTCCGGAGGTATAATCAAATCCATAGCAGCAATGGGCTCTAAGGTTAAATTGCATACTTCAAGATTATTGTTATCCATGCAGGAATAAAGTCCTTCAACAACCGTATGGGGCAAAAATGCTGCGATAATTTCAACGGAAACCTTACTTCCTCTGTGGCCTTCTATTTTTGACATGTTCCTTGAGTCCAGTTTATAACCCAGGACGCTGTAACCGACACAGTAAAATAAATCATTTGTGTCTGAGCTCTTTGAAAATACATCCTGCGCCAATTGGAGAGCTTCAATTTCCATTGCCTTTATAAAATTATAGGCTACAGGAATCCTTGAGTCAGTATCCTTTTCCAGCAATATCCGTTCTGTTTTCAGTGCTCTACCTGCGGCTGCAATGCATACCTTGTCCAATTTTATGTTGAGGCTTTCTTCCAGCTCTTTTTTGACACAGCCGACAATTCTGCTTACTTCTTTGATGTCTTCAATTTGGCCGTCAATCATGGAACGCTGCTTGTGAAAACAGTTTTTTATTTCTTTAACCTTTAATTCCTTGCTTATATTTTCACATACGGCGCCGACAACTGAACGAGTTCCTATATCTAATGCAAAGATTAAATCATTCATATTTAAACCTCATCCTTAGGCATTTTGAAATTAAGAAAGTAAATATAAATGTCGACTATTGAGCTGAAAAGCTCTTCGGGTACTTCAGTACCCATATCAAGTTGTGACAACATGACAGACAGCGAGTCATCTTTGTATACGGGCACTCCGTTCTCTTCAGCAATTTCAACAACCTTGTCTGCTATATATCCTGAACCGGACGCAATTACCACAGGGGCATTGTTTTTGTTAGGATCGTATTTTAAAGCAACAGCCCTTTTGGGTTTTTCTTTATATTGTGACATCTACTCCGCTTTTCCTTTCAGCTAAATTTGAGAATACCTCGTTGAATCTTCTTTTTCTGACACTTTCCTGTACTTTTATATCTGAAACACTTAAGTTGCTTTTGCTTAATATTTTACTTAAATCATCTTTAATTTTACCAGTATAATCTGACAGGCTGCTTGGTACATATATATCCAGAAGAAGCCTGTTTTCCTTCAGAACTAATGTCGTTTCAAAATATCCCACATTTTGTATATCAAAGGTTATAAATACCTTATGTGTTTGAACAAATTCCTGTTTTCTTTTTTTATCCTTACTTTCCTCGTAGTTCTTTCCTATCCAGAGTTCCGAAAACATAAACATGCCGTTGTAGTTTAACGGCAAAAATATATGAGTAAGAGGTATATGAACATTCTGACTGAACAGCAGTGATTCTGCCATATCCTCCATAATCCCCTTATTAACCGGATTGCTGCTGTTATTTATGCCTGATTCAAGGAGCTTTAAAAATGAGTCTGCGGAATTGCTCTTGACTGTTGATGACAGCTCATATGTGTTTATTAAGGACATTTTCAAAGATTCCATGTATTTTTCATCAACATCAAAATTATACCTGATAAATTCGAATAAATTTTCCAGGCTGTCAGCAAAATTATCCTTGGAAGCAGCCTCCAGCCGTACTATGTTATGAACCAATACAGACACGTAGTCTCTCACGGGTCCAAAGTCATTCATTTTAGATATATATCGTCCCATAAAGGGCAGTATTTCGTTTTTTAATATGTTCAAGTTTAAATCAATGCCTTTTGAATTGTCAGAAATAAGTCTCCCCGTCATTTCATTAAATGGCTTTTTCAGCATTTCGGGAATATTTCTTTCAATATTTTTGAGAGCAGCATTTATAGATTTATTTGTTTCTTCTGCAGACACAAAACAGTCGTAGCTTCTTAAAAAGTTACGAAGCAATGCTTGAAAATCCTTATTGTTTGGATAGCTGCTTAAAAGTTCTCTTAAATTATTAAAAAATTCGCCGTAAAATTTTGTGTAGGTACCTTGCTGATATTTAAGAAATTTTAATATTTCAGCATCATCCATCACTATGCTTTGCAGGAAAGATTCAAACAAGGTGCCGAGAACAGGGTCATTTTTGATGTTTTGGTTTATAAACTGTCTGTTCAGCAGCAGCTTTTTAACGCTTTCAGATAAAACAGGAGAGATTTTAAGTGATTTTATAAATTTGTCAAAAACAGAATCAGGGTTGTAATTAAAAAGATTTTGTCCCGTTTGACTTTCCTGATCTTTTTTAGCTGCTTTTGTAACCCTGGTGGGATCAGCAACATTAAAAGGAGCAACCTGTTCTGTTTTAACCTTTGGTTTATTCAGATTATTGTCGCTTACCGGATTATTGGTTTTTATGTTTATATTATTATCGAACATATAATCTCCCGTATGTAATGTTATTTTAATTATACTATATAATCAAAAAAAATTAAAGCTATCTGTTTATATATCGGCATATTTATAATTTTGATAAGTAAAAAAATAAAAATTATCCTTTGAAATTGCTTAATAATTTAAAAAAATTGCCGATATAAAAATCAAGACAAGGCTCGAACTAAGGAGATTAATATGGATAATAATTTTGATTCTGTACTTGACATGTATCTTTTTGAAGCCAATTCATTACTGGAACAATTAGATGATATATTATTAAGGGCGGAAAGTGAACAGGCGTTTGATAAGGAATGCATAGATGAAATATTCAGGATAATGCATACAATTAAGGGTTCATCTGCAATGATGCAGTTTAACAGCATTATGACCATTTCACATAAAGTTGAAGATTTATTTTATTACATAAGAGAAAACGGCATACTCCAGAAATACAATGAACAACTTGTAAATCTGGTATTTAAGTTTACAGATTTTATAAAAGGCGAAATAGCTAAAATAGAAGCAGGTCAGGAACTTGAGCAAAATTTGGAGCCATTTGAAGCAGAAATACTTAATTTTTTAAATATAATTTCCGGTAAGTCCGATAACGTGAATGGCGCACCGGAAGAAGCTGCTTTGACACAGACTTCTGCAGCAGAGATTTTAGAGTATGATGCAGAAGAAACAGAAGAGGGCAGTCTGGCTTCAAATAAAAGATACGCAATAAAGATTATTTTTGATGATGACATCGGTATGGAAAATATAAGGGCGTATCTCATAGTTAATCAGCTAAGAGAAACAGGCATTGATTTTTCATATAAACCGGAAAATGTTGAAAGCATTTCTCAAACTGCACAAGAAATAATCAAGGATGGGTTCATTGTTTACATAAATGACAAGGAATCCCTCAATGCGGCGGTAGGCGTTGTCAGAGAAGCTTTGAACGTAAAAAATTATACTGTAATTGAATATGACAGTGTAATTGAAGAGAATAAAAAAGAAGAAGATGCTGAGCTGAAAACAGTAAACAGCAAACAAGACACAACCGTGCAGATTAATAAAAGTTCTAAAACAGATTCAAAGCATGGCAAGCAAAGTTTGATAACAATAAACCTCTCTAAGCTTGACAAGCTTGTTAATATAGTAGGAGAACTTGTTATAGCTGAATCAATGGTTGCATCTGATAATGAAATTAAAAAGTTAAATTCTGAAAGCTTCACAAAATCCACAAGACAGCTTAGGAAGCTTACTGATGAGCTGCAGGATATTGTAATGTCTCTCAGGATGGTGCCTGTATCTGGAATCTTCCAGAAAATGAAGAGGATTGTGAGAGACATGGGCAAGGAACTGAACAAGGATGTTGAGCTGATATTGTCTGGAGAAGACACTGAAATTGACAAGACAATAGTTGATGGCATTTCTGATCCAATAATGCATCTTGTGAGAAATGCAATGGACCACGGAATAGAATCCGAGGAAGACAGGATAAAGACCGATAAATATAAAAAAGGCAGTATTAAATTATCTGCCACAAATACAGGCGGAGAGATCCACATAACCGTTGAGGATGACGGAAGGGGATTTGATGTCAAGAAAATACTGGACAAGGCTAAAGCCAAAAACCTGCTGACAAAACCTGAGAGCGAGTATACTCCGAAAGAAATATATCAATTTTTAATGCTTCCCGGTTTTTCAACAAATGAGACAGTTACTGAGTTTTCAGGCAGGGGAGTCGGCATGGATGTTGTGAAATCCAATGTGGAAAAGGTAGGCGGAACTGTTGTGTTAGACAGCAAGGAAGGCATCGGAACCGTAGTGACATTTAAAATTCCTCTCACTCTGACAATAGTATCAGGAATGCAGGTTGTAGTCGGTGATTCGGAATTTATTATACCGGTTAAAAATATCCAACAGTCATTTATTGCAGAGGAAAAAGAAATTATTCATCATACTGATGGCAGGGAAATGATATTAATAAGAGAAATGTGCTATCCCATAGTAAGGCTTAATGAATATTTCAATATAAAAACCGATGTAACAAATATAGAAGAAGGAATAGTTATTCTTGTGGAATCAGGAGATAACCGCCTATGCCTGTTTGTTGATAGAATTATAGGAGAACAGCAGGTTGTAGTTAAACCTCTCCCAACTATTTTGAGTAAATACAATCTCAAGGAATCAGGAATTTCAGGCTGCTCTATTCTGGGAGACGGAAGTATAAACTTAATCCTGGATGTGGGAAATTTAATAGAAAGCATGTAGATATGGTAAAATTAACAGACAATGAATTTTTAGAATTTGTACAATATATGCATAAAAATTACGGCATTGACCTTTCAAAGAAACGAATACTCATTGAAGGACGCCTATCAAATATGATTGAAAAAAAAGGAATGAGCAGTTTCAGTCAGTACCTTGACAACATCAAGAAAAACAACAAAGATGAAATAACAGTGCTTATAAACAAGCTGACCACAAACTACACTTATTTTTACAGAGAAGAAAATCATTTTAAATACTTGAAGGAAGTAATTCTTCCATATGAAGAAAAAAATAATAAGACAAAAATATTAAACATATGGAGCGCGGGATGCTCCTCCGGAGAAGAACCATATACATTGGCAATGGTAATTGATGATTATTTTAAATTTGCAGGAAACCAATGGAAGATTCAAATACTTGCGACGGATATATCTGAAAATGTACTGACAAAGGCCAGGGAAGGAGTCTATTCGGGAGATGCTGTTAAAAATCTCCCTGAATCGTTTAAAAAGAGATACTTTGAAAATATTAATGACAAGTACCAGGTTGTACCTGATATAAAAAAACATATAACATTTAAGGTGTTCAATTTAATGGACCCAATAATTGCAAGGAATAAATATGATGTTATATTCTGCAGAAATGTCATGATTTATTTCAATGCTGAAACCAAGATGAACATAGTCGATAAATTTTATGAAGCTAACAAGGCCGGAGGATATTTAATGATCGGACATGCAGAAACAATACAAAGAAACAAATCAAAATATCTTTATATAAATCCGGCAATTTACAAGAAGGAGGAATATGATAGATAAAATTAAAGTATTAATCATTGATGATTCGCTGTTGTTCAGAAATGTATTAAAAGGCGAATTAAACAAGGATTCACATATAGAAGTCATTGGTACTGCCGTTGATCCCATGGATGCGGCAGAGCAGATAAAATTATTAAAACCTGATATAATTACTCTGGATGTAGAAATGCCGAAAATGAACGGTATTACATTCCTAAAAAAGCTTATGGCTGAAAATCCCATAAAGGTTGTGCTTGTAAGTTCATTGAATATCAGTGTTTTTGATGCATTGCAGACAGGAGCAGTTGATTTTGTCAGAAAGCCTGATATGTCTGCTGGCAATGATATACAGTCATTTATAAGAGAATTGAAAATTAAAATAAAAATAGCATCCATTGCAAAGCTGGTTACATATAAAAGTATAAAGAAAGAAGAAACGCCCAGGGAAGAACCGGCAAAGATCGGTACCAGTCCAGAATCCAGGAGGCTGCTTAAATCAACTTCAAGAAAAATAATCGCAATCGGGGCATCCACGGGAGGAACCGAGGCAACCCTCAAAATTTTAAAGGAGATGCCTAAAGATTCTCCGGGAATATTGGTAACTCAGCATATGCCTGCAGGGTTTACCAAAATGTATGCCGACAGATTAAATAAAATATGCAGCATTGAAGTCAGGGAAGCAAAAGAAGGAGACAGAGTTGAAAGCGGGTTGGCGTTAATAGCGCCTGGCGACAAGCATATGGAGCTTTCAAAAGATGAAAAAGGGTACTATGTAACATGCAGGGCAGGCGACAAGGTAAGCGGCCATTGTCCTTCCGTAGATGTTCTTTTTAATTCTGTTGCTGAAATTGCCGGTAAAAATTCTGTGGGAATCATTCTGACAGGAATGGGCAAGGACGGAGCGCAGGGTCTTTTAAACATGAAAAAGACAGGAGCATACACCATAGGGCAGGATGAAAAATCATCCGTTGTCTACGGGATGCCCATGGTCGCATACAATATAGGATCAGTAATGGTACAAGCATCCATCGAAAATATTGCGGATATATTGATAAAGCATTTAAATAAATAGTCTAATGAATAAAAATTACGACGATGTAGTGGACGGCAAATACCGTTTTGTTTTTCAAAGTAATTTAATACAGAAAGGAGAAACCCATGTCATCACTATCAACCAGCATATACGGATCATCAACAGGTAAAGGTGTTGGGGGCCTGCTGTCAGGACTTGATACAGACGAATTAGTCAACCAAATGACGGCAGCTACCAGAAACAAAATAAACAGACAATATCAAGCTAAACAGAAATTATTATATAGACAGGAAGCATACAGGGAAATAAGCACAAAGCTTTTATCCTTCAGCGACAAATATTTTTCTTATTCATCAGGTTCAAAAACAAATATTTTAAGTCCGAATTTCTTCAAAGCTTACACTTATAAGTCATCGTCAAATTATGTAAATGTAACAGGAAATGCGGACAATATAAAGAATTTTGAAATTAATGAAATATCTAGCGTGGCATCTTCAGCAAGCTTTGCATCAAGCAAGAAAGTAACATCAGGAGAGTTTCAGTCAGGTGAAATTACTCAATATATATCTTCCTTAGCTGGAGAAACTATGACTTTAGAATATGATGGAAAGTCATATAACATTACATTAGATAAAGACTTTGGAAAGGGATTGGAAGCTGCGGCCGGAGGAGAAAGGACATTAAAATATTCCGATGTAGTTAATGAACTTAATGAACAGCTAAAAAAGATCGAGGGAAACGATAAATTCGAAAAATTGAAATATAAGCTTGATTCAGATGAGGACGGAAATTATAAAATTGTTCTCGATAAATCTGAGGGAAGGGATACGACAGCCAAATTAACGGCAGCAAGTACTGATATAACAAGCATTTTAAAAATGAAAGTTGGACAAGAAGCTTCTTCAAGCGAGGGGGTTTTAAAAGAGGATTTGACTTTAACTGCAAAGGATGTATTCACCAATTCAGAAGCTTACATAACACTTGAATTTAACGGAGTAACAAAATCAATAAGACTATCTGATATGAGAACAAAGAATTCAGATGGAACTTATTCAGACAATTATACCTATGATTCTAAAGGATTATCTGAGTTCTTACAAAAAAAGATAAATGATGAATTTGGCTCAGGGAAAGTTACAGTAAACTATACAGGTGATAAATTAACTTTTAAATCAAATAATGATACGGACATTTTTGGTGTCAGCAGCATCAGCAAAGAACTCAGTTATTTTACTGGAATTGAATCAGGAGACTATAATAGGGTAAATAAGCTAAAGCCGTTAGCCGAATCCGGAATAAAAGGAATTGAAAATGTTGCTACCACTACTCTTTCAAATGGTAAAGAAGGATATATTATAAATATTAACAACGTAGATATAGAAATTGAATCAACAATGTCGATTACAGATGTAATTAACAAAATTAACAGCAATGCAGAGGCAGGTGTTAAAGTATACTATTCATCCACAACGGATACCTTTACGGTAAAGGCAACTGAAACAGGTACTCATAAGGGAGTAAGTATATCTGCAGGGGAAAACAGCTTAGCACAGGCGCTTTTTGGATCGGGCACTGATTTAAATGAAATTTTAAAAACTACTGATGAATACATAAAAACAGAAAATGGTGTAATGAACTTTTACAGTAAAAATGGAGATAAGCTCGGAAAAATAGAATATAACAAAGAAAGTCGTCAATATACAAAAAATTATGATGATGAGGCGTATACTGACAGCGTTATTGCCACGGCTGATTATAATATAAATTCCGGCACCGACACAGAGATGACCTACACTCTAAACGGTGTTCAAAGTACAATCACAAGAAGCACCGCAAACTTCACAATTGATGAAATCAATATTGAACTGAATGAAAAGGCTTCGGGACTTAAAAAAACTGATACACCGATTACATTTGACGTTACGAACAACTCTGACGAGGTTGTTGAAAGGGTGAAGCAGTTTATTGACGAATACAATGAAATAATAAATCTGATCAGTACCAAGACCAGCGAAAAACCAAATAGAGACTATGCTCCTTTAAATCCTGAACAGCAGGATGAAATGAAAGAAGAAGAAATTAAAAACTGGACGGCGGAAGCTAAAAAAGGCATATTGTTCGGGGACAGGAACATGACAACTGTGCTTCGTAATATGAGAGGGGCAATGTCAGGATTAACAGATGTCAGCAGTATAACATTGTCAAGCATAGGCATTTCAGCTGCCAGCATGGACACAAGCGGTAAACTGGTTCTTGATGAAACAAAATTTAAAGAAAAGCTTTTAGAAAACCCTGATGAAATTGCCAATTTATTTACTTCAGCATCAAGCAGCACAGACAGTAATGCAAAATCCGGAATTGCACTTCAGCTTCAATCAATACTGAGAGCCAATGTGGGAACATTCGGAACAACAGGTATACTCATAGATGAAGCGGGTTTAGCAAACAGCTTGACATCAGATAAAAATTATATTTCTGAAAAAATTGAAGATTATGATGACAAGATGACTGAATTAAAAAAGAGCCTGGAGACAGAAAGGCAAAGATATTGGAACCAATTTACAGCGCTTGAGTCAAGTTTAAATAAACTAAATATGCAAAGCTCGTGGCTCACAGATATGATGGGACAATAAAAAGAGAGGTATAAGATGTTAAATCCATTTGAACAATACAAAAAGACGTCGGTTAATACAATGACAAAGGGAGAACTTCTGATTCTTTTATTTGATGAAGCAATAAAAAAACTTAATCAGAGCAAGCTGCTAATAGAATACAATGATTATGAAAGTGCCAACATAAGTATTGAGAAGACCAGAAAAATTTTCAATCATCTCATAGTGACATTAGATGACAAGTACCAGCTTTCTCAGGATTTAGAAGATATGTACATGTTTTTCAATTCACAATTAATAAAAGCATCATCTATGAAATCAACCAAGTATATTGATGACATACTCCCAATGGTTAAGGACTTGAGAAATACCTGGGCAGAAGCAGATAAAATATCAAGAACCTCAAAAAACTAAGGGTAAATTATGAAAAAATTACTTATTGAAAAGATTGAAACAGCCAAGGAATTAAGAAACCATACAAAGGAAATTATGTCAATGCCGCTGAAGACCGAATATCTGAAAGTAAGTGAAATGATTGATGAAAGACAATCATATATTGAAAAAATAGACAGTATCAATGCTGAATTAAATGAATTGGACAAGAGCTTTATTGAAACAAATGAGATAAAAGCATTAAAAAGAGAATTAAGAGAAATATTTAAAGAAGTTTCGGAATTGGACAATTTAATACGAAGAAACATTAATGATGAATTAAAGAATGTGAAAAAAAACTTGAACCAACCTGAAACTTTATCAAAATCATTAAACATCAAAGCATAAAAAAGACGGGTCTGAAAAATTCCCGTCTTCAGCATTTTTAAGATATTAATATTTGCAATAATTATCCGATATTGCTAATAACTAAACACGAAAAATTAGGAGGAATCATGAAAAAGGATAAAAAAAACTTACGTACCTCTAATGGTATAAAAAGTATAACCGCAAGGATAACGTTACCAGTATTTGCGATTTGTTTTATAGCCTTGCTTGTTACAGGTATAATAATAGGTACAACCATCAATAATAGATTTACTGAAAATGAAAAAATAATATTGAATGAAACAACTCAAAGTGTGAGCAATAAGTCAGAAGCCTTTTTTGAAAGATACATTTCGGTTGTAGAGCAAATGGCACAGGATAAAAATCTGCAGGATTTTATGGTTAATGCCCAAGGGCGCAGCACATTGACCGAGACAGAAGGCTTTGATAAAGCTGCAAAAACAACCGATGATATACAAAAGGCGGATTCTGAAGTAATACTTTCGGCATACATAGCCGAGGATGACTATTATCTTGCATCTCCTACCGTAATATCTAAAGAGGGCTATGACGTCAGTTCAAAGGAATATTACAAGGCTGTTACTGAAAACAAAGTGTGGATTACAGACCCTTATGTTGATGCAATTACCGGAGGAGTTGTAATTACAATTTCAGCTCCCGTATCCGTAAACGGAAGTATAATTGGCCTGGCAGCAGTCGATATATCCATTGAGAGATTAACCACAATGGTTAATAACTATGAATTGGGCAGTAATGGATATTTTACTTTACTGACAAAAAATAATATTATAGCTGCTCATAAGGATACAGATATTTTGCTGAAATCAATCAGTGATATAAATATCAGCAGTAATATTGTGCAATCTGTAAACAATAATGATGAAAATGTAGTCGAGTACAATTATAATGATTCAACATACTTAGGAAACAGTGTTCAAATCGGTGATACCGGATGGCGCATCCTGTCATCTTTGCCGAAAGATGAGTTTACAGCTAACACGAGGCAGCTTATTTTAACAATTTTAATTGTATTTGTAATTATTTTGGTTTCTCTGCTTATTGTTCTGTCACTATTAATCAGCAGAATGACGAAGCCTATTAAAAGCATAACAGATATAACCAATAAGCTTGCCCAGGGAGAGCTTGATGTTAATATAGATGTTCAAAGCAGTGATGAAATAGGTGAATTGGCCAAGTCAATCGAAAGTTTAACATTAAGACTAAAATCATATATTACCTACATTAATGAGAGTGTAAAGGTATTAAACGAAATTGCCGAAGGAAATTTAGTAATGAATTTGGAAAATGATTATGCTGGTGAATTTGCAAGGTTAAAGGATGCTTTGCTGCATGTTTCAAATACTTTAACAGAAACTATAGGAAAAATTAAGAACTCATCGGAATCAATAAATATGAATGCTGAACAGGTTTCAACCGGAGCCCAGGCTTTAGCACAGGGGACAACAGAGCAGGCAAGCGCAATAGAGGAGCTGTCAGCTGAAATAAACGAAATATACACTACAATAGTGAATAATGCCGAATATGCAGAAAATGCAGGCAGCAAAGCGTTGGAAGCATCCAAAGAAGTTGAAAAAGGTAATTTGCAAATGAGAGACATGCTGTCAGCCATGGATGAAATCGGCAACGCATCAAGTGAAATAGGAAAGATAATAAAGGTTATTGACGACATAGCGTTCCAGACAAACATACTTGCTTTAAATGCAGCAGTTGAAGCAGCAAGAGCCGGTTCTGCAGGCAAGGGCTTTGCTGTGGTGGCTGATGAAGTGAGAAATCTTGCCCAGAAGTCTGCCGGGGCTGCAAAACAGACTACCACATTAATAGAAAATTCAATTAATGCAATTAAAAAGGGCACACTTCTGGCAGATGAAGCAGGCAAATCTCTGGCAGGAATAGTGAACAAGACCAGTGAAACGAATGAATTGATAAATGAAATTGCCAAGGCATCATCACAGCAGACAGTTTCGGTAAATCAAATAAGAAGCGGAATTGAACAAATATCATCAGTAGTCCAGGAAAATGCCGCAACAGCTGAGGCAAGCGCAGCAAACAGCGAAGAGCTTTCAGGGCAGTCACAAATATTGAATGATTTAGTAAGCCGTTTCAACATAAGGTCATATGCGGAAAATGTATAATTAAATACCTGAACCGGAGATTCATTATGATAATTTCCGGTTTTTTATTTATTTAAGGTAACATTTTGCACTATTTTGTCGATATATTAATGAGATTTATAATGAATGTAACTAATGGAGGTCACAGTGAAAAAGATAAAGCTTAAATTAAGAAGCAAGGAGAAAAAAACATCAGGCAATATAAGGAGCATTAAAACGAAAATTTTTGTAAGTTTCATTGCTTTAATATTTGCGGTGATTATTCTGTTGGGAGGTTTGTCCGTTTACCAGAATTATAAGGTAACATTTGATACTTTGGAACAGACAATGATTAATTTGGCATATGTATCTTCAGATGTTATTTCAAATAAATTAGAGGTATATAAGTCGGTAGCGGCAGATCTGGGATTAAACCCCGTACTGTCGGATCTAACTGCCAATAAGCAGGATAAAGTAAAAATCGTGAAACAGATGGTTGAAATGTACGATTTGGTTGATGCTTTCACAGTAACTGCTTTAGGTACAGGGGAGTCTCCGGTTACAGGAGAAGTGTACTTAATAAGCGATAGAGATTTTTTTGTTGCTGCAATGGATGGTAATGTATTTATAACAGAGCCGACATTAAATAAAAAATTAGATAAAGTCACTTTGATTGTTGCAGCTCCAATTTGGAAGAATGGTGTTTATGGTTCATCTGTAAACGGAGTTGCTGTAATAGAACTGGATGGCAAGGTATTATCAGATATAGCAGCATCGGTAAAAATAGGTGAGGGCGGATACGGATTTATATTAAACCATGATGGATTAACAATCGGTCATCCTGATTACGACAAGGTATTGTCAGGAGAAAATATAATAAGCTCATACACAACGGACGGAAGCAACGAGTCAATGGCAACAACAGAGCAGAAACTGCTAAATGGGGAAATTAATTTTGGAAACTATACCATAAACAATAAAAACAACCTTATTGCATATTCTTCTGTTGCAGGAAGTAATAATTGGGGCTTTTTTGTAAGTGCTCCTGAATCAGAATATTTAAAAACTACAAATATAAGTATTGTAATAACATTGTTTTTTTCAGTTCTGTCATTAATCGCTGCATATTTTGTAGTAAAGAGTATTTCAAATACAATTGCAAATCCTGTTATTGAATGCGCAGAGAGGCTCAAGATGCTGTCAGAAGGGGACTTACATACTGAAGTCGCAGCAACAGACAGAAATGACGAAGTTGGATTATTAATAAGATCATTAAGCACAACAATCAAAGGCATGAATGTAATAATCAATGATATATCTTTTCAATTGGGAGCTATTTCGGAGGGAGATTTTTCACACAATATAGACAAGGAATACAATGGTGATTTTAATTCAATAATTTTGTCAATGAAAAAAATAAACAGTTTTTTAAATGCTATTGTCGGACAGGTAAACGAAAGTGCCGAGCAGGTTGCAAGCGGCGCCGACCAGGTGGCCGGAGGAGCTCAGGCTCTTTCTCAGGGAGCGACGGAACAAGCAAGCTCCGTTGAAGAACTCTCGGCAACATTGAGCGAAATATCAGAGCAGATTAACAACAATGCTTCTAATGCAAACAAAGCTAATGAAGCATCGCTGGAATCCTCCAAACAGGTTGCAATAGGAAATAATTATGTTAAAGAAATGAATGAAGCAATGCTTAACATAAGCGTTACTTCAAAAGAAATAGCAAAAATAATTAAGGTCATTGATGACATCGCATTCCAGACAAACATCCTCGCATTAAATGCTGCAGTTGAAGCAGCAAGAGCAGGCTCGGCGGGCAAAGGATTTGCGGTAGTTGCAGATGAAGTCAGAAATCTTGCTTCTAAAAGTGCAGAAGCTGCAAAAACAACAACAGCTCTAATTGAAAATTCAATGAAGGCGGTTGACAAAGGCACAATAATTTCCAAGCAAACTGAAGATATTCTTGATTCGGCAGTTTCAAAATCAGAAACTGCAGCAGAAATGATTGAAGAAATATCAAAGGCATCTTTAAATCAGGCAGAGGCAGTTTCACAGGTTCTGGCAGGAATTGAACAAATATCTGCAATAGTACAAACAAATTCTGCAACAGCAGAAGAAAGTGCAGCAACAAGTGAAGAGCTGAGCGGCCAGGCACAGGTGCTGAAAGAATTGATTGAGGAAATAAAACTTAATGATTCCTTAAATGAATCAGCAATCAGCTGATCTTTACATATATAATTTTAAGTATAAAGGGTTTTGGAGGAGCAAATGAAAAATAAGAAGAGCAAATTTTTCAGCAAAAAAGACAAGACCAGAAGCATTAAAGGCAGACTCATGCTGGTTTTGTTTATTGTATGTACATTACTTCTATCAACTACAGGAGTAATAATAAGCACTACGGTTAACAGCCGTTTTACAGAAAATGAAAAGAATATACTTTATGAGACGGCTCAAGGCGTAAGCAAGGAAGCAGAATTATTTTTTGAACGTTATGTGACAATTGTTCAGCAAATGGCACAAGATAAAAATATTCAGAACTTTTTAGTAAGCGTGAAACATAGAGAAGATATTTTATCAAATGAGAATTTTAGTATAGTGAGAAACACATTAATAGATACTCAAAAAACTCAGAAGGATGTAATACTTTCAGCATACATTGCTGAAGCAAATCCCTCATACTACGTTGATGATTTAAGTGGAGTTTCCGATACATCTTTCGATCTGAGCACAAGAGAATACTATATAACCGTAACTGATGGAACTGTAAATATAACCGAACCCTATGTTGATGTTGCAACCGGCAGCATGGTTATTACAATTACGGCTCCTGTCTATGTCAACGGAAAAATTGAAGGCTTGACAGCCATAGACATTACTATAGATGCGTTGTCAAAAGTCGTGGGCGATTATAAACTTGGAGATGAAGGATATTTTACTTTGCTGACTAGAGACAATATAATTACGGCTCATAAGGATTCGGATAATATATTAAAATCAATAAATGACATAGGGGTGAGCCAGAATCTTATTAGTTTGATTGCAGACAACAGCAATGAAGTTACAGAGTATACATATAGTAACGAAAAATTTATGGGAAACAGTGTCAATGTAGGCAATACAGAATGGAAAATCATATCGGCAATGCCCAAGGATGAATTTACATCAAGCACCGGCGAACTTATCAAGACGATACTGCTGATTTATATTCTTACTATTATAATATTGTCGGCTGTAATGTTTGTAATATTGGGTATAGTTACAAAGCCCATCAAGATGGTAACTGAAATAACCAATAAATTGGCCGAAGGTGAACTGGATGTAAGTATTGCCGTAAAAAGCAAAGATGAAATAGGAGCATTGGCTAAATCTATTGAAAGTCTGACCATGAGGCTGAAATCATACATATCTTATATTGATGAAAGTGTTAATGTGCTGGACGAATTCGCTGAAGGAAATTTGACCATTGAGCTTAAATATGATTATGCAGGGGAGTTTGCAAAATTGAAAAATGCTCTGCTTCATGTGTCGGATACTTTAAAAGAAACAATAGGCAAAATTAAAGAATCTGCAGATTCTATCAACATGAATGCAGAACAGGTTTCAACAGGCGCGCAGGTCCTGGCTCAGGGAACAACAGAGCAGGCAAGTGCAATAGAAGAATTATCAGCAGAAATAAATGAAATTTACACAACAATAGCAAACAATGCAGAGTACGCCCAAAATGCCGGGGAAAAAGCATTAGAAGCATCCAGAGAAGTTGAAAAGGGCAATGTTCAAATGAGAGACATGCTCTCAGCCATGGATGAAATAAGCAATTCATCAAGTGAAATAGGAAAAATTATAAAGGTTATCGATGATATAGCGTTTCAGACGAACATACTTGCTCTCAACGCAGCAGTAGAAGCAGCAAGAGCAGGTTCAGCAGGCAAGGGCTTTGCGGTTGTAGCCGATGAGGTAAGGAACCTTGCACAGAAGTCAGCAGAAGCAGCAAAACAGACAACAGCATTAATAGAAAATTCCATCAATGCAATTTACAAAGGAACCATGCTGGCAGATGAAGCAGGTAAATCTCTGGCAGGCATTGTAAATAAAACTAGTGAAACAAATGAATTGATAAATGAAGTTGTCAAAGCCACATCACAGCAGACTGTTTCGGTAAATCAAATAAGAAGCGGTATAGAACAAATATCATCAGTTGTTCAGGAGAATGCGGCAACAGCTGAGGCCAGTGCAGCAAACAGCGAAGAACTATCAGGACAGGTTCAGATTTTAAATGATTTGGTTAACAAGTTTAAAATAAATTCAACAGAAAAATCAAAAATATAACCAACAGGAGGCAGTTATGGCATTAGCATGGACAAAAAACTTAGAAGTAGGAATAGGTTTAATCGATACACAGCATAAAAAATGGTTTGAAAAGGCGGACCAGCTGTTTGAAGCGGGCAAAAACGGAAAATCCAAAGAATATATAATTCAAATGTTTGATTTTTTGGATGAATATACTAAGACTCATTTTAAAGATGAAGAAAAGTATATGCAAAGCATTAATTATCCTGAATTAAATGCACAAAAACAAATGCACGAAGGTTTTATTAAAAAACTGGCAGAACTAAAAAAACAATATGAAGAGGCTGGAGCCAACATAACGGTAATAATCAGTGCCAACCAGTTTATTCTTGACTGGCTGACAAAGCACATCTCCACCGCGGACAAAAAAATAGGAGAATATGCGAAAAAACTAAAATAAACTACAAAAAAATCTGAATCTTAGAGGTTCAGATTTTTATTTTAATAAAATATTGAGTGAAATTATATTATAATGTGAATATATAATTGAGAAGCTTCTTAACAGGAGAGCACAATGAATGATGATAAACTAATAAAACTTATAAAAAATAATCCTTCCAAGGGATTATCAGCAGCAATAGAACATTACGGACCTTTGGTTAAAACCATAGTTGTGAGAATAATCGGATACGAAAATCAGCAGGATGTGGAAGAATCAGTTTCAGACGTCTTTGTTGAGCTGTGGAAATCTGCAGACAATTTTAGTCCTGAAAAAGGAAATCTCAAAAACTATATAATATCCATAGCGCGTCATGTGGGAATAAACACGTACCGGCGTAAATTAAGCAAGCATGAGCTGATTCCATTGGAAGAAAATGATTTGGAAATAGATTTGGATTTAGAAAATGAAGTAAGCAAGACAATAAATAAAGACATCATAAAAGATACTATAGACAATCTGCCTCAGCCGGACAAGGACATATTTATCAGGCGCTACTATTTGTTTGAATCAGTGAAAGAAATTGCTTCATCTCTGAATTTAAATCCTAAAGCAGTGGAGAACAAGCTTTACAGGGGTAAAACAAGACTTAGGACCGCATTAATGGATAAAGGTATAATTTTATAAAGAAAGGGTGTACAGAGTGAAAAAAATACATGACGTTATTGACGATATAGATGTGGGAAACGAAAATATAAAAATGAACGAAGAAAGCATGTCAAAAGAAGAAAGAGACAGAGTGTTAGAATTAGCATTAAATAAATTAAAGCTAAAAAGTAAAAAAGGTTTCAAGAAAAGATTTATACTGCCGCTGGCAGCTGCCATGACAATTATACTTTCTTTTGCGGCAGTGTTTGCCCAGGGAGGCATCAGCGGTATTTATTACAGGCTGTTTGAAGAAAACATAAAATATGTCAATGAAATGGGAACCGTTATTGATAAAAAAGACACTTCAAACGGAACCGTATATAATTTGGCTAATAAATTCGGAGAGAAAGGGACGATATCAGAAACAATCACCCTGAATGTTGCAAATATGCTTGGAGATGAACATTCTTTTTATATTATATTCGAGCTTATTAAAGAAAGCGGTGAAAGCTTCAAGGATTCAGACTATATACAATTTGAATCCCTGCGCCTGGATTTTAAAACCTCCGGAGGTTACACCTGGTATCAGGTAGAAGATGACGATGCGGATGATAATAAGGCCACATTTATTTTGTCAGGAAATACAAAGAAAAAAATAACCGGGGATAAATTGAGTCTATATGTTAAAGATTTTACAGAATACAATATTAAAAATCCGGTTGAAGGATTTGATGCCTATAATTTTTTATTAAACAATGATGAATATATTAATCAGGAACTTATAGAAAATGTTCAGAAATCATCTGTAGAAGTTACTCCCTCTCAAGAAGGCGGCAGCAGTATGCCTACAGAAGCAATAAATAAAATGAATGAAATTTATAGACTGACGCCGAATTATATATTGCCCTGGAAATATTCCAATATTTTTGTCGAAAAAAATTTCCATGACATATATGTTGACAATATAGGTTTTGCTGAAAATAAACTGTGTATAAGATTTGCTTTCATGAATACAGAAAAAAATAACCTTGGGGACGTATATTTTATAAATAAAAACAATGCGGAGGACATCATGCATAATGAGTTCAAGTTCACAGACGAAAAAGACGGTATCAAGTATGATTACTATATATTTGATATAAAAAATATGAATGAATTAAAAAATTACGATTTAAAATATGAAATTGTCAGCAAATTAGGCTCAACAGAAGGAGAGTGGAAAGTAGATTTCAAAGCCGATTACAAAAATACGACAGAAACCATTAAATTAAATAAAGAAGCAGAAATAAACGGCAAAAAATACACAGTTAAAAATATAAAGGTTTCATCTATAGCTATAAATATAGAAATGAAAAATAATCTGGCAGATACATTAGAAAAGCCTTCACATAACTTTGGCGAAGCGGTATCAGTTATAATGAAAGACGGTTCGACAGCCGAAATTTCAGGAAGCGGTTCAAGTACAAACTCCTTATCTTCATCCGTAAACCTGATGTTCAAGCAGCCGATAGACACAAGTAAAATTGAAAAGATAAAAATAGGGAATTTAGAAATCCCAATCATCAGGGATGGGTCTTGAAGTTTAAGGACCCGTCCCCCGGAAAATTCTGCTTAGAGACCCTCTTATGCTATTTCTTCAATTCGTGCTCTAAGCCGTCTAACTTCATTTTCAAGTATCGTAACTCTGATAAGTAACAATTCTTTTTCATTTTCTACCTTTAGTGAGTTATCAAGCTTACGGTTTAAATTAAAGTGTCCCTCTGCAATTATTTTGATATTTTTGTTTGTCTCATTTTCAAGAGTCATCTGTATATCTTTAACTTTTGATTTAATATCCTTAACCTCTGATTTAATATCTTTAACTTCTGAGTTGATATCATTAACCTCTGATTTGATATCTTTAACTTCTGAGTTGATATCATTAACCTCTGACTTGATACCTTTAACTTCTGAGTTGATATCATTAACCTCTGATTTGATACCTTTAACTTCTGATTTAATATCATTCATTTCATTATACAATTTTGTCATTAATTCGAATATTTTGTCATTGTCATTCATAATGGCGCCTCCTATTTTATTCAAATAATTTTATATCATAAGTGCAAGCCGCTTATCGGCTTGCTTCACACCGATCAAATAAATATACATTAGGCAAAGACTTCAGTTCTTTGTTTCATTATTATATTTATTATATCATAAGTGTTGAGTGTTAGCCACAGGCATATTAATAATTATGTAAAAAAGCATTTGTCCTCAGCTAAAATATATACGTATTTTACCATAAGAAATAGATAAGGGCAATATTTTTCGAACATTTGTTTTAAAAAATTCTTAGCCCTCACCTTAATAATATGTGTTGATGCAATCATAATAAAATTTAAGGATTTTAGCAAGTCCTTATGAAATTGTCAGCAGATTACACTCAATATCTATTGAAACCTGCAAAAGGTATAGTTTAAAATGACTGTTTTAGGTTAAAATAAATTAAAAACATAACCGGAAGGTGATTATAATAAAGCGCAGATTAATAATTTTTGTTATATTGATGATTTCTCTGACTGTTTACACAATATATGGAGGCATAATTGATAAAGAAGAAGTAGAAATTGCCGATGAAATTGATACGTTTTTTAATTCTGTCAAAAAAGAATTAGGCAATAGGGAAATAGATGCAGTTGTAAGGGAAAGTATAAAATACAAAATTAATGATATAGATATAAGTAATAATACTGCAGATGTCGAAATTGAAATAACAGGATTAGATTTAGCACAGTCATTTTATGAGCTGGATATGTATCACACCTTTTATAGAGAATTCTCGCTAAGAAGCAGCTTATTATTTACAGAGCCCATAATGGATACTTATGAGGTATATACTTATATTTTAAATAAAAATAAAAAAAATACTCAAACATCCAACCTAAAATTACAGATGAACAAATCTGACGGCAGTTGGAATGTTATTAATAGAGATGATGTATTCCTTTCTATAGAAAAAAATTCAATAGATATGAAGATAATAACAGAAAAAGCTTACGAAAATTTAGAAACAGCAAGAGAAACAGCAAGAGAAAAATATCTTCAGGAAGAAAATACAGAATTAACATTTGAAGAATACTGGGCCAATTATTTGTTTGAGTTTATTACTAACAGAGGATATGTAACCCAGTTTCCATTTGAAGACCAGCAATTTTCGAACAGGTCTGAACAGGGACGGTTATTTTTGAGACCGACGGTTAAAATCTAAAAGATGGATTATGAAGTGAGCAAGGCTCAGAAAAATTCATCTTTCTATTTATATAAATTTCACAGCACAATGAGAGGCTATTCAACAATCTTCAAAAACTGATTAGTCTTGCCCATCTTATAGGTAAGAATTATTATAGATTTTTCTTCTTCGGTCATTTCCCTGCTATACATTTTTTCAAACTGATAAATCAAGGAATCTACATCAATAATTTTCTTATATAACTTCAAGAAATTTCAAAAAATATATACTTGACATAGCCATATCAACTATCCTTGTCGCAACAGCATCAACCGAATACTCGCCGCCATCTGCAATTGATTCGGCTGCTTTTTGTGAATCCTCTACTGATACATTCAATTTCCGACCTAACAAAGTAAGGTTGGATTTTTCACCCTGTTTTACAATCATTTTTCTGATTGTCTCTTTAAAATCATTTATCCTTTTTTCATTGTCGGCAATAAGCCGATTTACTTCAATACTGTCATATTTTTTGTTGTTTTTTATTGAGTCAGAGCCGCTTATGTCTTTATGCGTATCCTTTTCCACTATCTTTTTGCCAGAAACAGTCGATGGTTTAATAGTATTAATTTCATTAATCATAACAATCTCCTCCTTCTAAAATATATCGGCATGGTATTAAAAAATTCAAGGTCTATCCCAGTAATTTAAAAGGGTCCCCAGAGGAAATGTCCACATGTGTGGGATAATTTCGTGGAGGGGCGGCACCCAAAGTGCGCGTATAATATGCGTTATGCAGCATATACTATAATGCGTTTGTAATTTTCCTTGACTTAACAGCCATAAACTGATATACTGCAACTATACATTAGTTGCAATGGTGGTGCTAGGTTTGTGGGAAGTAGTATAGATAAATTAAAGCTAAGAATTTTATCTAAACCAACAGATTTTACATATCAGGAAGCAAGGCGGTTATTGAACAATTTGGGATATACCGAACATAATAAAGGAAAAACATCTGGCTCTAGAGTTGCATTTTATAGAGAAATGGATGGAGATCTTATTTTGTTGCACAAGCCTCATCCTGGTGATGAAATGGATAGGGGAAGTGTAGTTTCTTTGCGTAATCATTTATTGGAAAAAGGTGATTTATATGAGTAATATATTAGAATACAAAGGTTATTGTGCTAAAGTTGAATATATCATAGAGGATGAAATTCTATTCGGTAAAATTGAGGGAATTGGTGATTTAGTTACGTTTCAAAGTAATAAAGCATCTGAAATTAAAAATGAATTTATTAAAGCTGTAGAAGATTATCTGATATTATGCGATGAATTAGGGAAAGAACCAAACAAATCGTATAAAGGTACATTTAACATCAGAATAAAACCTGAATTGCATAGAAAAATTTCATTGCAGGCAGTAAAAAATAATAATTCTTTAAATAACGAGATTGAAAAAGCAATAGAATTTTATTTGCTAAATTCCGGATTCGAAATAAAATTTGCAGAAAAGTTTAGTGACTTATACACTCAATTATTAAAACAGGCTACCTCAATGTGGGATAATGTAAATCCAAGTAAATTAGAAAACTATACAAATTCTGTTTTTTCTAAATGTTTTATTTCAAATAAAACATATAAAGAAAGGGTGTTTAAATGTTAAAATTAGAAAGATTTTTTTCAACAGGGATACAGATTAATTTGGTTAATATTACTTATAACTCAATTGATTTAAGTAGTGAAGATTCTAATTTCAATATTCATTGCCAAGATTCATTGAAAACAAAACTAAATGGTGACCGATCCTTATCTGCTTTTTTTACTAGGAAGGTATTCTTGGATCCCAAAGCTTTATTTGAATTATCAGTGACATATGAAGCGGTCATGGACATTGATGAGGATTCAAAAGATGAAATTAATGATATTGATTTTGATAAAGAAATTTCAGAAAATGGAGAAGATATATTAATGATTTTGGCAAGTAAATGCTCTTTGCTAATATCACAGATTACTTCTGCATCTGGTCAAAATCCTATAATTACCCCACCTAATTTTATTAATGAAACTAAATAAGAATATAAAAATATGAAAAAGATGAATCATAATGAGAAGGACTCAAAAGATTCATCTTTTTTCTCTTTGTACCCAAGAGGCGGAAAAAATTTTTTGGAAAGTGCTAAACTTATTTGTTAAGCATTCGATATATGTTTTGTAAAGGTAATTTATTTTTAGCACCAGGGCCCGGTGTTGAAAATAAAGATACTCAAAAATACAGGGAAGGATCCCGAATTAAAATTACACGGAGGTAATTATGAGAATTCAACACAATCTTAACGCAATGAACTCCTTGAGACAATTAGGAGCAAATAACAGTGCAACAGGTAAAAACCTGGAAAAATTATCATCAGGCTACAAAATCAACAGAGCAGGCGATGATGCTGCAGGATTAGCTATATCAGAAAAAATGAGAGGCCAGATCAGAGGTCTTGAACAAGCTCAAAGCAACGCAGAAGACGGTATTTCATTAATCCAGACAGCTGAAGGCGGATTAAATGAAACTCATGCAATTCTTCAAAGAATGAGAGAACTTGCGGTTCAATCAGATAACGGTACATACCAGAATGAAGTAGACAGAGAAAACTTAAATAAAGAATTAAATTCTTTGAAAGAAGAAATAAACAGAATATCTACATCTACACACTTCAATAAACAGAATCTGTTGGATGGTTCTTTGTCAGGAACAGATGTTAAAATTAGTGATGCTGCTAGTACAGATGCCCTGATTGATACTCCTGCTACTCAAAATAAATATGATGTTGCGTTGCAGGCTGGAATAAAAGGGTCTACTGGTAAAGATTATATATTGAAGTATACAGATAAAGATGGTACAGAAAAGTCTATAACAGTAAATTTAAAACAAGAGGCACTGGATGGAACTTTAGGTACAGATGAAGAAGCTACTTGTATAATAGCAACAACTGATGGTGTAGCTAATGGAGATGTAAAATATAGTACAATTGCAAAAGGTGATTCTGATGCAGATCCGGTATATATAGACCCATCAAAAGAAGAAATAGGTAAAGCATTAGCGGCTGAATTTAGCAAGAAGCTAGGGGTGGATTTGGATATAACAGGTACTAGCAACGGCTTGTCATTTGAATTAAGAGACGCTACTTCTAATATTAAAATAACAGGATTTGAAGAAGATGGAACAAAAATAGCTGTTACTGAAACAAAAGCAACCGAAGCTTCTAAAACTTTAGATTTATCTAAAATAACAGCATATAACAAAGCAGGTACTGCTACAAAAGAAGCAAGTATATTCACAGTTAACGGTCAAAAATTTGCTTTTGCTGCAGACGTTGATTCTGCTAAAGAATTAGGAAGCGGTGTAAATTATGTAATAAGTGCTGACCCTAAATCAAAAGCTGCTGCAGAAGAAATGGCTGCGTTAATAAGCCAAAAAACTGGAATGAAGGTAGCAGCTAGAGATAAGGATGGCGGTGGTTCTGGAAATGATTATGTTATTGATTTCAACGCAGGTGTAGAATCTGATGGAAAAACTAAGACTGGTGGAATCAGATTCCAAATCGGTGCTAACGGTACTGAAGACCAACAGGTAAAATTAAACATCGGCGATATGAGTTCTAAAGGTTTAGGTATAGAAAATATCAGCATATCAACTCAGGAAGATGCCAATGCTTCTATAGAATTAATTGACAATGCAATCAATCAGGTTTCCGGTACAAGAGCTGACCTTGGTGCTTTACAGAATAGACTTGAACACACTGTAAACAACTTAGGAGTAACTTCTGAAAACTTGACAGCTGCTGAATCACGTATCAGAGACGTTGATATGGCTAAAGAAATGATGGAATACACTAAGAATAACATTCTTACTCAAGCTGCTCAGGCTATGCTTGCTCAGGCTAACCAACAGCCACAAGGTGTATTACAGTTATTACAATAAATTTAACAGTAAGTTAATATTAAATAGCAATGAGGGTGCAGTGAACTGCACCCTTTGTTGTTGCACAAAATCTGCACATCGTACAAAAAGAGACATACAAATTTTATAATTACGAAAAAATTTTCGAATATTGATAAATTTTCTTAAAAATTAGTCGATAGAAGTATAGTAGCGTACACTGACGGAGGTGAATGAAATTTTTGATAAGGATGACATTTCAAAGTTCCGGACATTTGTAAATTATTTCATTGCAGGTGCTGTATTATGTACTGTTGTTATACTGCTTGAAACCATAAGCATATTTGTCGGAGGAGAAATTACATTAAAAGAAAGTTTATTAATTGTTTTTAATTTTGTTTTCCTTTTAATTATTTTAGGATTATATTTTATTGTTAAAAAAGAGTCCAGATTCTTAAAAAAATATATCCGGAAATTAAACAGATATAAAAGTGCAGAAGAAATAGACCTTATATTAGAAGTAAACAATAAATTCAAGTTTATTAAAGATGCGGAGGCAATAATAAGAAGCGACTTGGAAATCAATTATGCGCTTGTACATTATGATTTGAGCAAGTTTACCCTTATCAACAACAGTGTTGGTTACAAGGTGGGGGATGAAATACTTCAGCAAATCGGCAAAACCTTAAGAAAAAGCTTAAAAGAAGAAATCATAGGCAAAGCTGAAGGCGATAATTTTCTTGTGTTGTTTGAATATGACGATCAGGAAGATTTAATCAAAAGAGCTTGCGAAATATCTGAGAAAATTGAAAAAATAAGTATCTGGAACAAATTAAATATAAGACCTGTGGTAAAGACAGGGATATGCTTCATTGACAAAAATAATCTGGACGTGAGGGTAGCCATCGACAAGGCATTTTTTGCAAAGAGTGTTTTAAAAAACAGCTATAAAAGCAATTATGCAATATATGAGGAAGAAATAGGCAATAGCCTGTTGGAAGTAAAGAAGCTTGAAAATGATATGCACAGGGCATTAAAATTAAAGGAATTTAAGGTATACCTGCAGCCCAAGGTTAATTTGAAAACAGGCATCCTGGCCGGGGCTGAGGCCTTGGTCAGATGGGAACATCCAGAGTTGGGACTCTTAAATCCGGACAGGTTTATTCCCATATTTGAAAAGAACGGATTCATTGTTGATCTTGACAGGTTTGTTTTTGAAGAGGTATGCTCAAATATAAGAAGATGGATTGACTTGGGTTATGATGTGGTGCCTGTATCAGTAAATGTTTCGCGTATACACTTCTTAAACAACAACTTTGTTTTTGATTATAAAAAGGTCAGAGAAAAGTACGGAATTTCTAAAAATCTTGTTGAAGTTGAAATAACTGAATCCGTAGTTTGCTGCAGCGGTAATGAAAAAGAGGTCTTTACGGTTATGAGGAAATTCAGAGACGACGGTTTCGAGATTTCTATGGATGATTTTGGCTCTGGTTACTCATGCCTTGGACTATTAAAGGAAATGCCAATTGATACATTGAAACTTGACAGATTGTTTTTAAATAATATAGAAGAAAACAATTCACAGATTATTGTCAGCAATATAGTAAATATGGCTAAAAACCTGAAGCTGAATGTTGTGTCTGAAGGTGTGGAAACAAATACACAGGTTGATTTTTTGAGAAACATAGGCTGTGATATGGCACAGGGCTTCATATTTGCAAAGCCGAAGCCTATGGATGAATATGAAAAATTAATTAATGAAGGTAAAATAAATTATTACGATATAGCAATATAAGAAAAGAGGGATTATTATGGCTTACAGTTGGGACAAGTCATTAGAAACAGGAAACATTACAATTGATAATCAGCATAAATCAATTATAGAATCAATAAATAATCTTCTAGATGCGTGCAGTCAGGGCAAGGGAAGAAGCGAGGTTGAAAATACACTTAAATTTCTTCAGGATTATGTTGTGAAACACTTCAGCGACGAAGAAAAACTGCAGTTAAAATCAAACTATCCGGATTACAAGGCTCACAGAGAGAAGCATGAGGCATTTAAAAAGACCGTAAGTGAAATTGCAGAAGAGTTTAATAAAAACGGAGCAAGCATACAGCTGGTTGCAAAGGTTAATTCATCAGTGGCAGGCTGGTTGATTTCTCATATTAAATCAGAAGATAAAAAGGTTGCGGCACATATTAAAGCAAGCAGCCAAAAATAATATAAAACAAGCAAATTGTATGCTTATAATGTCAACTATTAAGTAAGAAATAGAATCTTGGTATTGAGCTGATTACTATAACCACAAAATACCATACAGCAAGCGAGGCGGATAATGAAAAAATTTAATGCGATTAAAAATATAAAGATTAAACTCCCGGTATTTACTAAAAAATTACATAAAAAAGAAAGAAAAAGCAGCATTAAAAAGAAAATATTTTTAAGTATTACGTTAATTATTTTAGCAGCTGTATTTGTAATAGGAGGTACAGCTTCTTATCTAAGCTATAAATCTACTTTCGACACACTTGAACAAACTATGAATGAAGTGGCTAAATCTTCATCAGCTGTTGTAACCAAAGAACTTGACATATATAAGAACGTTGCTTCTGAGGTGGGCTTGATTCCGCAGCTTTCAAAAGCGGATATAACCCGCAAGGAAAAAGCCGATATTTTCAACAGCAGAAAAGAAATGTTAAATTTGATTGATTTGAATATCGCCGATAAGAAAGGTGCTGTGTCTTCTTACGGAACAGAAGCATCGGAGATTGTTGCCCACATGGACTATTTTAAAAAGGCTATGAACGGAGAAGTTTATGTCAGCGGAGCACAGTTTGACGGGAAAACTTTTGATATGTATTTTATAATTTCTGCACCCTTGTGGAAGGACGGAATATATGGATCGACAATTGAAGGAGCTGTAATTTTAAAGGTTGATGGAAGAACTATATCAGATATTGCTTCGCAAGTGGTTATAGGGAAAAAGGGCTTTGGTTCTATAATCGACAAAAGCGGCTATACAATAGGCCATCCTGATTATCAAAAAGTTTTAAATCTTGAAAACACCATTATGAATTATGAAAATGACGGAAGCAATGAGGAGCTTGCTCTTTTAGAAGAAAAAATGCTGAATAAGGAATTGAGTTTTGGCAGCTATAAATCTTTTGACGGCAAAAAACTTTTGTTATATTCTGAAATAGAAGGTACTGACGGCTGGGGGCTTCTGGTAGAGGTTCCACAGTCTGAATATATGATTAGCACATATTTAAGCATTGTTATGACTACGTTATTGGGAATTGCTGCTATTCTCATATCTGCGTTTATCGGATTCAGAATCTCCAATAAAATTGCGGATCCGATAATAGCATGTGCTAACAGACTTAAGCTTTTATCTGAAGGAGACCTGAGCACGGAAGTGCCTAAAAAAAGCAGCAGTGATGAAACGGGAATACTCCTTGATTCTTTGGAAATAACTATTAATGAACTAAATGATGTTATCAGAGATATCACATACCACCTGGATGCAATTGCAAACGCCGATTTAACACTTTATGTTGAAAAAGATTACCAGGGTGATTTTGATCCTATAGAACAATCACTAAAACA
The DNA here is from genome assembly GCA_002381185.1 of Firmicutes bacterium UBA3553. Lineage (GTDB taxonomy): Bacteria > Bacillota > Clostridia > Tissierellales > Sedimentibacteraceae > Sedimentibacter. Next base: position 155,105 of record DFOA01000059.1, read on the forward strand.
GATACTAAAATCTTTAAACTATGTGTTCAGAAAAATTGATGAGAGCACAGAGCAGGTTGCCGGCGGCTCACAGCAGGTTGCTGCAGGTGCTCAGGTTTTAACTGAGGGAGCAACGGAACAGGCAAGTTCAATTGAAGAACTTGCTGCAACTATAAACGAAATATCAGAGCAAATAATTTCTAACGACGAAAATGCACAATACGGCAAAAAAATAGCAGAAGATACTTCGGAAGAGGTATTAAGCGGTACTGAGCATATGAACCAAATGATAAATGCAATGAACAATATAAATGAATCATCTGTTCAAATCGGCAAAATAATAAAAACCATTGAAGATATAGCTTTTCAAACCAACATACTGGCATTAAACGCTGCAGTTGAAGCAGCCAGAGCCGGCTCAGCAGGCAAGGGATTTGCTGTGGTTGCTGATGAAGTGAGAAATCTTGCTTCTAAGAGTGCAGAAGCAGCTAAAAATACTACACAGCTTATAGAAAACTCTTTAAAAACAATTAAAAAGGGTACTGAAATAGCAGATGATACTTTAAAATCTTTTAATGCAATTGTTGAAAAAACAAGCAAGACGGTATTCGTGGTTGAACAAATAGCAGAAGCATCGAAACAACAAGCATTAGCCGCATCACAAATTAATACAGGTATTGAGCAGATATCCTCAGTTGTCCAGACTAATTCGGCCACGGCAGAAGAAAGTGCCGCGGCAAGCGAGGAATTAAGCGGGCAGGCAATACTTTTAAAGGATCTGTTAAGCAAAATTGACATAAAACATTCGTCTAAAGTAAAAGAAGAAATAAAGGCTGAAAAGCTGAATATTGAAGAAAATGCTGAAATGGCATAGAATAGCTTAATTAAGAGGGGTTGGTTAGTAAACCAACCTCTCTTAATAGTTTTAGATATAATAATAATTTGCCAGAAGGTTATGCTTGATATATAATAATATAAGTTAAAATCGTAACTGATGAAATATTAATGTAGGTTTAAGATTGAAATAATATATTAATGATATATTAATAATAGTATTTTATTAATAGATACAATTCAGGAGGAATAGTTTTGAGAATATTAATTGTTGAGGATGAAGTAAAAATTACACAGGCGCTAAGTTATTTGTTTGAAAAGCAAAAAATCGATGTTGATATTGCAAATGACGGTGAAGAGGGTCTTATTCTCTCCGGCAAAGATATATATGATGTAATTGTTCTTGATATAATGCTTCCTGAGGTTGATGGCATTCAAATATTGAAAACAATCAGAAAAAACGGACTAAAAACACCTGTTATAATGCTGACGGCCAAGGATACTGTGGATGACCGTGTTTTCGGGCTGGAGAACGGTGCTGACGACTACCTTGTCAAGCCTTTTGCGACTAAGGAACTAATTGCAAGGGTAAAAGCTTTGGCCAGAAGAAAGAGCACAGAGTACGTGGGCGAAATTTATGAGTTTGAAGATATAAAGTACGATGTGAAAAATTACATGTTATATGTTGGAGACAGTGAATATAAAATACCCTTGAAAGAAGCCATGCTGATGGAAATGTTCATAAAAAAGCCAAGGCAGGTTTTTACCAGAGAACAAATAATTGACAGGATATGGGGACTTGAGGCGGACATACTTGAAAGCAACATAGAAATATACGTCCACCATTTAAGAAAAAGATTGGAAAATACAAATGCGAAAATAGAAACTGTCAGAGGCGTGGGATATATGCTTAAGGAGAAATAAAATGTTCAGAAAGCTTCATTTTAAACTAACTGCATACATGGGGATAATTCTGATTGCATTTATGGTTTTTATTGCTGCGGGAATTTATAATTTTACTCGTATTATTTTTGAAGACGGCAATAAAGAACTGATGAAATCCGAAGCATTAAGAGTATACACTTACAGAAATACGACTATGCTGGACTTCAGAAGCAAAATGGGCACAACATACATGAGAATAGGGCCGTCTGTTGCATTAATGGGGAATAAAAGGCTTGATGCCTGCTATGTGGTATATAACAGCAATAAAGAAATGGTTTACTCTGAGGAAGATGAAACAAAGATTTCCAATGATATTCAACCTCTTGCTGTTAAAGCATTTGAAGAAAAAAGAGATTCATATGTGCTTAAAAGAGTTGGCCGGTTTAATTACAGAATATACACCAGATATTTTGATGATATAAACGGTCAAAGCGTCGTGCAGGTTTACCAGAATACTGTAAATGAAGATATATTGTGGTCTTTTTTAAAGACAGTGCTTTATGCCACAGGTCTTAGCGGAACTGCGGTCTTGCTTGCAATAAGCTTTATATTTACCGGTCAGGCATTAAAACCTGTTAAGGAAACATGGATACGGCAAAAGGAATTCATTGCCGATGCATCACATGAATTAAGAACTCCTCTGACTGTAATTCAGACAAATCTGGATGTTGTATTGAGTGATGAAGAAGGAACTGTTGAAGAAAATGAAATTTGGCTTGATAATGCGTATTCTGAAACTCGTGTGATGGCCAGGTTAATTGACCAGCTGCTAATATTGGCAAAAGCTGATGCTAATGAGGGAAAGCTGGACGTTTCCGAATTCTCGCTGTCAGAAGTTGTAGAAAATGTATGCCAGAACATGGAGATTATAGCTCAGAACAAAAATCTTGATTTTCAGTTGAATCTGGAAGAAGATTTAAAAATAAGAGCTGATTATGACAAAATGAGAAGATTGATTGTCATTTTAGTTGACAATGCTGTTAAATATACAGAAAAAGGAAAGGTTACAGTCAGCTTGTATACAGATAAAAATAAGAGAAAAGTGTTTACAGTTGAAGATACAGGTATAGGTATTGCAAAAAAGGATCTTAACAGAATATTCGACCGCTTTTACAGGGCAGACAAGGCAAGGCACAGAGAAGGCGGAACCGGTCTTGGATTAAGCATTGCCAAATGGATTGCGGATGTGCACAGATTCTCATTAACGGTTGAAAGCACAGTCAATGTAGGGACCAAATTTACAGTAAGAATGTAAATGGACGTCAGTGAATTCTAAATACGGTTAGATTCTTCACTGACGTCCGAAATGGCATATCTATAAAAACTTATCCTTTATAACATTCCAGTAATTAAAAGAACCCGTTGACAGTCTTTTAATTACTTTTTTTGATGTTCTGAAATGAACGTATTCCAATTCATCATATTCTATGGCTTCACCGTCAGGCAGAAGTGTAACATAATAGTCTTCTTTTCTTTCGGGATAAATGGATATTTCAAATTCAGGAGGAACTATAATACTGCAGTCCAGACACCTGTAGGCATTTGATATAATAGGTGATAAAGGGGTTATCTGCAATGTTTTTAAAGAAGGATACACAAGACTGCCCCCTGCGGATTTATTGTATGCGGAGCTTCCTAAAGGAGATGATATAATCAGTCCATCGCCGCTTATTTTTTCCAAATGGTTTGATGCAATGTAGACATCCATATGTATTGTTTTCATATCCTTTCTTTTAAGGATAACGTCATTGACCGCATATATTTTTTGAGAGTTTCCTGATGAAAATATTTCACTTTCAATTAAATTTACACTGTTTATGGTATAATTTCCTGCTGCGTAATCTGACATAAAACTTTCCAAGTTTTCAGGAGTCAGCTCAGGATAAAATCCCAGTGTCCCTGTGTTTATTCCGATAAAAGGGATAGTTGAAAAGTTGCTTTCTCTTACACTTCTTAAAAAAGCTCCGTCTCCGCCGATAGTAATATTTAACTCTCCCTTGCTGCTAAATCCGTCATGATAATCATAGCCATGTTGTTGTAATATATTAATCAGTCTTTCTTTTATTTCGAGTGTATAATCATCACGGTTTGAAGCGATGTTTATAACTTTGGACTTCATGATTTTATCCCCTTTACATTAAATGCGATTTATATTATATTAATATTGATGAAATTTCAGGAGCTTACTAATGACTAACGACAATACTCTTAATTATACAATACAGGAAAACGACAAAACTGTAAAGGTCATAATGACCGAAAACTTAAATTTTTCCAGGCGCCTTTCAAAAAGACTGGAGATTTCGGATAAATTGTATGTAAACGGAAAGGTTGCAAGACTCAATAAAAGTGTCTTCATGGGAGACATTTTATCTGTTGAATTTGACGAGGATGAAGATGAGTATGATGCAGTTGATATTCCAATAGAAATTGTTTATGAGGATGATGATTTATTGGCTGTGAATAAGACAGCGTACATTGTAGTCCATCCAACCAAGTCTCATCAAGGCAATACTGTTGCAAACGGGGTGGCATATTACTTTAAACAAAAAGGCATAAAAAGAAAAGTAAGGTTTGTTAACAGGCTTGATATGAACACATCAGGAATTGTGATAATAGCAAAACATCCATATGCTCACAATGAACTTTCCAATCAAATGAAATCAAACGAAGTGGACAAATATTATTATGCAATAGTTGAGGGAACTGTAAAAGAAGACATCGGTACTATAAATGAACCCATTGCAAGGTTAAATCCCGAGGACATAACGAGAGTCGTTCATTCTTCTGGCAAAGAATGCATAACACACTATACGGTTGAAAAAAGATTTAATAACATGACGCTGGTGAAGCTCAAGCTTGAGACTGGGCGAACACACCAAATAAGAGTACATATGAAGCATATAGGACATCCTGTCCTGGGGGATACTTTATATGGCAAGGGCAGTGAATTAATTGGAAGACAAGCGTTGCACTGCTATGAAATGAGATTTATGCAGCCGTTAAAAGGCAAGGAAATCACAATTACATGCCCATTACCTGAGGACATGAAGAAGGTAATTAAAATTGAAGGGGAGACAAAAGTATGAAAAAGAACATATTGTTTATTGCTACCGGAGGCACTATTGCTTCTAAAAAGACAGAAGAAGGACTGGCACCCCAAATAACTTCAGAGGAGCTTCTCGGGTATGTGCCGGAAATAAAAGAATATTGCAATGTAACGGCATTACAGCTGTTAAATATTGACAGCACCAATATTCAGCCTGAATATTGGGTTTTAATGACAGAAGCAATAGAAAAGAATTACGATAATTACGATGGATTTGTCATATCTCACGGTACTGATACCATGTCCTATACATCTGCCGCCCTTTCGTATTTAATTCAGAATTTAGATAAGCCTGTTATTATTACAGGAGCACAGAAACCAATCAATGCAGATATTACTGATGCAAAGAAAAACTTGTTGGACAGTTTTCGCTTTGCTGCAGAAAAGGATGTCAGCGGAGTATATTTGGTTTTTGACGGGAAAGCTATAGTAGGAACAAGGGCGAGAAAAATTAAATCAAAAAGCTACAGTGCTTTTGAATCAATTAATTTTCCCGTGGCTGCAATAATAGATGACAACAGAATCACAAAATATATAAGAAATGAAAAGTTTACAGAAGGCGTAAAATTTTACAAAAACATATTTTCATCAATATTTTTATTGAAACTTGCACCGGGAATGGAGCCGGATGTTCTGGATTACATCGGAGAAAAATATGAAGGCGTTGTTATTGAAAGCTACGGTGTTGGAGGACTTCCTTTCCAGGACAAAAGAAACTTTCTGGAAAAACTCGGTGCATTGACTGAGAATGGGAAGATAATAGTAATTGCCACACAGGTTATGTTTGAAGGCAGCGATATGGGTATATATGAAGTAGGAGTTAAGGCGCTGAAAAAATATAATGTGCTTCAAGCCTACGACATGAACATTGAAGCAGTCATTACAAAATTAATGTGGATTATGGCTCAGACAAAGGATTTTGAAGAAGTAAAAAATTTGTTTTATACAAAAATTAACGAAGACTCACTTTACTAGAGGTAATAATGAAAAAAGTTGACATGCACATGCATACCTGTGCTTCTGACGGAACGTGGGATGTATCAGAATTAAAGGAAGAACTGATTAAAAATAAAATTAACATATTTTCAATAACCGATCATGACTGCATAGAGAATATAAGAAACATGCAGGAAATAATAAGTCCAAAGGACAATCTGGTATTTATCCCCGGCACGGAGCTGACAGCCGAATACCAGGGAAGAGAATATCATTTAACAGTGTATAATTTTGATATACAAAATCAGCAGCTGATGGATTTAATCAATTGGACCAATGAAAGCAAAATCAGTACAAACAAGGAGTACATCAAATTATATGCCTCCAATAAATTTAAAAATGTCAGCCTGGAAGACTTTGAAAAGTATGATTATGACAGAAAAAGAGGAGGCTGGAAGTCAGTAAACTACATGATTGACAAAGGAATACACGGAGATGTTGTTTCACATTTGACAGACTTTGGAAGGTCAGGAATGAAGGCAAGACTTAAAACTCCCGATGAAGTAATCAAAGTAGCGAAAAAAAGCGGCGGGAAGGTTTTTCTGGCTCATCCCTCATACAACTACCGAAACAGCCGCATGCCTGAGGAAGAATTGCGATATTGGGTGAGCGCAGGAATAGACGGTATAGAATGCTTTTCCCCGTACAACAAGGGAGAGGAACAGTATTATATTGATTTCTGCAAAAAACATAATTTAATGATATCCGGAGGCTCTGACTGTCACGGCATGTTCATTCCAAGCAGGAAGCTGGGGATTCCGGAAGTGGATTTAGATGATTTGAATATTAAAAAAATATTACAATAGGGGACTTAAATGTTTAAAGAAAAGAATGTTACTGCAATTATTGTTGCAGCCGGCAGAGGCACAAGGATGGGCTCTGAAATTCCGAAGCAGTTCATGAATATTGCAGGGAAGACCATTCTTGAGACTACCTTGTATAAATTTGACAGAAGCAATGAAGTGGATGAAATAATTTTAATTGTAAACAAAGAAGACATGGAATTTGTCAATACTGAAATTGCGGTTGATTATGAAAAAATAACAATAGTTAAAGCAGGAGGGGCAACACGTACTGAATCGGTATTCGAAGGTATTAAAGCGTTAAGCAGGAAATGCGGCATAGTGCTGATACATGATGGTGTGAGACCTTTTGTTTCATATAACTTGATTACCAACTGTGTTGAAGGTGCATATAATTTCGGCGCATGCATTCCTGTGACAGATGTTGTTGATACAATTAAGGAAGTATCTGAGGATGGAATTGTTCAAAACACATTGAACAGAGCAAGATTAAAATCGGTTCAGACACCGCAGTCCTTTGATTATGAGCTTATAAGAGACTGCTATATCAAAGCTGTTACAGAAGATGAATCATTTACTGATGATGCATCCATAGTTGAGTTTTACGGACACAAGGTCAAGACCATTGACGGGTTGCCGAGAAATATAAAAATTACAACACCATTAGATTTAAGAATTGCCGAAATATTTGCGAGCATTTATTAAGGAGCGGTTATGAAAATTGGCATAGGTTATGATGTTCATGCTTTGAAAGAAAACAGAAAATTAATAATAGGCGGTGTTCAAATACCTTATGAAATGGGATTGGACGGCCATTCTGATGCGGATGTTTTAATACATGCAGTTATGGACAGCCTGCTTGGGGCAATGGGGTACGGAGATATCGGCAGACTATTTCCGGATACTGACGGACAGTACAAGGATGTTGACAGCAGGGTATTATTAAGAAAAGTTGCTGAGCTTATGAAAAATAAAAGCTTTAAGCTTGGGAATTTAGATGCGGTAATTATAGCTCAAAAACCAAAAATGATGACATATATTGAACAAATGATAATAAATTTAGCTGAAGATTTAGAAACAGATATATCTAATATTAATATCAAAGCTACAACGACAGAGCATTTAGGCTTTGAGGGACGAGGAGAAGGCATAGCGGCTCAAGCGGTGTGCCTGTTGGAAAATCAGGAAAAACAATGAAATAAAGCTATATATTAAGTATATCCAACCGTATATACCCATGTTAAAATAACAATAGCTGAACAATAGATGAACAGTTTCGAACAATTGGTGAACTATTGCAGAGATATGTGCCTTCGGAACATATAACAATGGTTCAACTATCGTTCGCCAACGGTTCAGCCATCGTTCAACAATCGTTCGTTTCAGGGGGTATACGATGGAAACATATCAGATACAGATATTGGCGGTCATTGGTGTTTTGATTTTTATTTTCTTTGTTTTTAGAAATAAAAAGTCGGCTCAAAAAGAAATAAATAATTTAAATGAAATAGAATTTGCAAGTTCATCAAATATGAAGTTTGAAGATGTTGCAGGTAATTATGAGGCTAAGGAAAGCCTTCGGGAAATAGTTGATTTCATAAAAAATCCTGAGAAATACAGCAGGTTTAATGCCAGAATGCCAAAAGGAGTTCTCCTATATGGTTCACCGGGAACCGGAAAGACCTTGATGGCAAAAGCATTGGCAGGAGAAGCCGGTGTACCGTTTTACGCTGTGTCAGGTTCCGATTTTGTACAGGTATATGCTGGGCTTGGAGCAGGAAGAATAAGAAACCTTTTTAAAAAAGCCAAAAAATCAGGGAAAAGTGTAATTTTTATTGATGAAATAGATGCCATAGGAAAAAAGAGGATGAGTGGAAATATGCGGGGCAGCGACGAAGGAGACAGAACCTTAAATGCCCTACTGACTGAAATGTCAGGCTTTGCTGATGATTCAGGAACAGTGGTTGTAGCCGCAACAAACAGAATCGATACATTGGATTCGGCCTTGTTGAGGCCGGGTAGATTTGACAGACAAATAGAAATAATGCTTCCGGACAGAAATGCAAGAAAAGATATAATTAAACTTTATCTTTCTAAAAAGAAAGCAAAAGAAAATATCAAATTGGATGACATTGCGGATCTGACTGTATATTTCAGCGGTGCAATGATTGAAAACCTCATTAATGAGGCAGCGCTGCTGGCAATAAGGGAAGATTCGGAGGAAATAAATGAAGAACATATTAAAAAGGCATATCTTGAGGTTTTAGCCGGCACTGAAAAAAAGAATCTGGCAGAAAACAGCAAACAAAAAACCGTTACTTCCTATCACGAGGCAGGACATGCTTTTGTGTCTAAATATCTGATGCCTGATATTAAAATTATCAGAGTTTCTGTGATTCCAACAAGCAAGGGAGCAGGCGGATATACTTTAAGTACACCAAGCGGCGCCGAAGTGGTTACCAAGAAACGCATAAAAAACCAGCTGGCTGTATTAATGGCAGGACGAGTTGCAGAAGAGATATTTTTTGGCAAGGATAATATTACGATAGGTGCGCAAAATGATATAGAGAAGGCAACTTCACTTGCGGTTGATTATATTGCAAAATATGGAATGGATAGAGATTCGGCATTTGTAAATCTTGGAGTTCTTTCCGAGAAGCTTAACATACCGTTAGCTTCTGTTGAAAAATCAGTCAAGAGCCTTGCTGTCGAAATATATGATGAGGTAGTGCAAATTATTGAAAGCAACAAAGAAAAAGTTGAAAAGATTGCTAGATTGTTAATGGAAAAAGAAATAATCCATGAAGAAGAGTTAATCAGCATAATATAAAAATTAACATGAATATATGTGAAAAATTCAGGGCAAAATAGTAAAAATTGAATATAGAGACTGTACAGTTCTGAGGAATAAATAT
>DFOA01000013.1:0-60432 GCA_002381185.1 Firmicutes bacterium UBA3553
CTTACAAATAAAATAAGGAATACTATGCTTGTTAACCTTGAATCAACTTTTACCAAGTCAAAATCCGGAGGAATTGTAGCAGGTAAGGTTTGGAGAAATGTCTATCTTAATGACAAGAAGGTTTTTATAAAAAACAGTCAGGATGACATAGGTGATATAAGTGTGGATATTTTACTGGATGCATCAGCTTCTCAGCTATATCGCCAAGAAATAGTAGCTACTGAAGGATATATCATAGCTGAGAGCCTGACTCGCTGCCATATTCCAGTGAGGGTGTATTCTTACTGTAATATGAGGGATTATACTATTATTAATATCTTCCGTGAATATGATGAAGTAAATAAGAATAATAATATATTCAATTATAATGCCGCGGGGTTTAATAGAGACGGATTGGCAATACGTACCTCAATACAAATGATGAAGCGGTCTCATTATGAAAATAAAATACTTATCATTCTTTCTGATGGCAAACCGAATGATATGAAGAACATCTCCTCCGGCGGGTTTATTTCAGTTCATAATGAGTATGCAGGTGATATCGGCGTAAATGATACTGCTCAAGAGGTGAGAAAGGGACGTAAAGATGGAATTTCCATTCTTGCCGTTTTCACGGGAAAGGATGAAGATGTTGCCGATGCTGTAAAAATATTTGGACATAATCTTGCCTGCATCAAATCACCCGAGAGATTTGCTGATACAGTGGGAGTTTTGATGCAGAATGTATTAAATAACTTTTAAGATGTAGTATAAATTATATGGAGATAGTTCCAAAAGCTAATTTCCACCGTTTGTTAAGACGGTGGAAATTCTTAAAAAAGGAATATTGATATGTGATATTATTGGTTGGGTGATACAACAGTACCATTAGTCATGCTTGGGTCAAATAAATTCACATCTACGCTGCCATCGGAAGAATCCACAATATAAATTTTGACCATGGGCAGTATCTTCTCAAGCGTTTCAAGCAACAGACGGTACTTGGTCGTATCCTCAGTATAAATGGCAGAATTTTTTTGATATTCATCCAGCATGCTGAGGAATTTTTCAGTGTCACCGGTTGCTTTGGCGACTTGCTCTGCCTTGTAGGCCTCTCCGTCGGAAATCATTTTGTTTGCCTTGGCACGTGCTTGAGGAATCAGGCTGTTATAGTATCCGTTTGCTTCATTGATGGATGTCTCTTTTTCTTCTCTGGCTGTAGTTACATCCAGGAAAGAGGATGATACCGGATCGGGAGGAACAATAGCCTGGATATTGAAGGCTGTAATTTGTATTCCGGTATCATAGCGGTTTAAAGAATCCTGCGCTAACTTTAAAATAGAGTTTTGCGCCGCCACTTTCTCTGCGCTGAGGATATCATCCACCCCTGTGTTGGCCATAAGCTGTACTAATGCCGACTCAACGCTGTACCGAACCAGCTGTTCACTGTTGCCGTTAACATTGTATAAAAATTTTGCCGCATCACTGACTTTATAATGGACAATGGCTTGAGATGTAATAATATTCTCATCTCCGGTCAATAACTGAATTGACTGGGGCATATCATCGGGCTGATGGACGTGATCAGGAAGGCTCATGCCAATATCAGCCCGCCGTATCTCAGACACATTGACCTTCTGCACCTGATCAACAGGAAATGGTATACGGTAGTGCAGCCCCTCACTTATCGTTTGGCTTTGTATAACACCGAATCTTCGGATTACAGCCTGTTCGCCCGGATTGACAATATAGATGCCGGTAAGTAAATAGATTGCAAAAACGCATGCGGCGAGAAAAAGGAATGCCTTTTTAGGATTAATGTGCTTGAATGCATTTTTCAAATCATTGAAAGTAGTTCCGTCCTGGATAGAATGATTTTGCGCCTTGCTCTTAAACATCACAAATATTGAGCTGCAGCGTGTGGCATAGGATTTTAACATTCGAATTATTTTTTTTATTATATTTTCTCTGTTTCCTCTTGGAGGTTGAGAATTTTTTAAATTATCATCCATTGAGAATCCTCCTTTCGCATAATTAATTGCCGGCTCCGCTTAAATATTTCAATATCTCGGCGGTTGACGGCATAATCAATGTGGTATTTCCGTCAATTGTCTTTTCATAAGTCTCCAGTGTACGAATAAATTCATAGAATTTAGGATCTTTTTGGAAGGCCTCACCGTAAATTCTTATTGCTTCCGCATCGCCTTCGCCTTTAATCTGCTGAACTTGCTTATAGGCTTCGGCTAATATAAGCTGCTGCTCTTTTTCGGCGTCGGCACGAATTTTTGCAGCCTCCTCGCTGCCCTCAGAGCGATACTTCTGTGCCATCTGTTCACGTTCCGCGCTCATGCGGTCATAAACACTCTGTTTGTTGGCTTCCGGAAAATTAAGAACACGAATCTGTGCATCTACAACCTCAATGCCGTATTCGGCCGCACGTTCTTTTGCATAAGCTACAGCCTCGTTCAGCATTACGTCCAGCTCCAGTTTTTCCGCATCGATATTTACGAGCTGTTCAAGATTATATTTACCCAGCTGTACGCTAAGACTGGAAGAGAAGACGTCCATAAGGCGTGCCTCAGCTCCTATCTGATTTTTTACGGTTTTCAAGTATAAAATAGGATCAATAATTTTCCAGGTTCCATAATAATCCAGGGACACGCTTTTTTTATCTAGTGTAAGCAATTCAATTGGGGTGGTTTGATACACCTGAATTCTCTTATCCAGACGTTGAACGGACTGAATAGGGTCAGGAAGTTTAATTCTAAGCCCCGGCTTGTCAATAGTAGCTACTGGATTGCCAAATTGGGTGACGATCGCATATTCTGTCACATCAACCTTATAAATCATGAGTGTTACTGCAAGAAGAACGAGTGTAAGAGAAACACCCAGTATAAATTTTTTATTGTTTTTTTTGTTTGATGATGTCATTGTAAGTACCTCCGATATTATTGCTTTTCATATGAATAGAGCGATGCATTTTAGTTGCCGGATGTGCCGCTTTTGCCGTTTGAAACCCAGAGTTCTGCATTGTCAATGTTGACTCCGCCGCCCAGCAGAAGCTTTTGGACATTTGGCAGAATACGCTCCATTGCTTCCATGTACAACCTGAATTCTGTTATATCTTTTGACGAAGCATACGCCGTCTGCTTAGCAGTGAACAAGGTGGCGTCACCTTCTGCATTTTTAATCTTTTCTTCTTTATAACCTTGCGCTTCCGCGACTTTTTTATAGGCTTCTGCGTTTGCCTGAGGGATAATTGTGTTTTGGTAAGCAGTTGCCTCGTTGATGTAGATACTTCTGTCCTGACGAGCTGTAGCCAGGTCCTGGAAGCTGGCAATAACATTTTCCGGAGGAGAAGTTTCCACCAACTGTACCCCCACAATTTCAATGCCTGATCTGTTTAAGTCCATTGTACCTTGCAGCAATGACATTACCGATTGTTCGATTTCAGCTTTACCTTCGGTTAGAATATAGTCGATTGTATTTTTGCCTACGATTTTTCGAATGCCGGTTGTTGCGCTGGATTGAAGCAAAGCGGCGGAATCACTCACATTCAGGACATAGTCAGCGGTATTGCTTATTTTATAATGTACAGATATGTTGATATTTACCAGATTGGTATCACCTGTCAGCAGTTCCTGCACCCCTGTTTCAATCTTCTCTATGTTGTCGGATTTAACTAATGTTACCCGTTCAAAAGGAGCAGGCAAACGGTAATGAATACCGGGAGATACATCCGCATTTACAACTTTTCCAAAGCGTCTGACAACACCGCTTTCGTCCCATTGCACGATATACACTCCCGACAGCAGATAGGCTACGGTCAAAACACAGCCTATGCGTAACAAAAATTTTTTATTGTTCTTGAAGCCGTGATGATGCATATGTCCGTTGTCATCTGTCTGCTCATCCGGATGCAGAAGAGATTGAAGATTGTAAGTGAAAATTTCATAACCTGCTATCATCAATAAGACCATCGCTATGATAGCGGATATTTTGTCTAGACTAGGCATCCCAAACAGAGAACCTAAAATACCTACCAACACGGCAATAGAGCAATACATGTCCATTTTAGAATGATAACCGTCGGCAATCAGGCTTTGCGACCCTGTCTGTTCGCCTACATATATTTTATATCGGGCCATGAAGTAATTGATAACAACTCCCACAAAGGCGCCCGCAGCTACAAAAGGCACATACTTCAGTTCTGTCATTTCGCCGCTTAGTGCATCTGAAAGAATTTCAATTCCCATATAGAAAATGAATACTGATACAAAAATCGCAAGAAGGTGCTCTGCTTTTTTACTTGCAAATTTTAACTTTTGTGCTCCATAGCGTGTAATCATAAGTCCTGTAAATACTATGCCGGTAACAAACAAATCCGTAAAGGAATGCCATGCGTTTGCTTGAAGACCAATGCTTCCTGATAAATTTGCCAAGAAGAAGCGGAGTAAAATCAGTATTACATTGGCTGCAATGGTAATTAAAATGGTTTTTTCTTTTCGTCCCATACATACTCTCCTTAATTAAAAAATAGTCTTGTTAGTGTGTTCTTCCTGAGATATAACACCCTGTATTGCGGCAATAGAAATCTCGAGTTGTTCTAATGACGGCTCCTTGGTTGTTATCCTTTGTATCCACAGCCCAGGCAATGACAGGTATGATACAATATGATTGCCGGGATGTTTTCCGGCAAATCGGATAAATTCGTATCCTAAGCCGGCTATTAACGGAAAAAGCAGTACTTTTGTCAAGGTTCGTACCAATATATTGTCCCATGTGAACCATGGCAATGAGTAAAATATCATACCCGTAAGAATCATCACAAAAATAAAGCTTGTGCCGCATCTTGGATGGAAACGTTTGTGCTTTTGGGCATTCCTCGGAGTTAATTGCTCTTCGGCTTCATAACATAAGATGACTTTATGTTCAGCACCATGATATTCAAAGGTTCGCTTCATATCCGGAATCATGGATATCAGCAACAAGTAAGCAATAAGAATGCCCAGTCGGACAACTCCTTCAAAGAGGTTTTTCCATAAGCCCAACTCCAGGCTTAACACACGTTCCAGACCCTTAATAAGATAAGCCGGAAGAAACATAAACAGCGCAATACTCAAAAAAACAGCTAAAAAATATGAAAGAACCGTAAGTGCTTCAGATAATTTTTCTCCGAATACATTTTCGAGCCAAAGCTCAAATTTGCTTTTCGGCGTATCTGCTTCAGATAATATGGCTTCTGACGATATCTGCAAGGTAATGTGACCTAGCATGAGCATCTGGAAAAAATTAGCCGCACCGCGCAAAACAGGCAGTGACAGCAGTGGATATCGTTCCGACAATGAAACGAACGGAAAAACCTTGGTTTGTATTGTACCATCAGGTGTGCGCATCGCAACCGCATAGCGGTTTTTGGATTTCATCATTATGCCTTCAAGTACTGCTTGACCGCCTATAGTTCCGAGCCGCAGGCTTTGTTCTGTTTTCAAATTATCACCTCATTTTTAATATTGACTTTCATTTTCTTTTAATAAACGTCGAATCGTCTTGTTATAAACCGTAAAATTTGCATTATCCAGCATTGTTTTTTCCATATCCATTTGCAATTGCGCATGCTGCTGTTCACTAAGATGAGTTTTGATTCCTTCGGAGGCTTGCTCATAACTTTGCTGCTGCTCTTCTGTACGGTCCCGTACCTGAAGGATGTAGTAACTGTATGAATATTCCAATACTTTGCTGACTTCGCCTATCTTCAAGGTAAAAGCAGCATCAGCCAGGGGAGGAATAAGGTATTCCATATAAAAATCCCCTTCAATTTGACCTCCTGAGGCTGCGGAAGAGTCCTCGGAATATTGTTTTGCCGCTTCCTCAAAGGATACTCCGCTGTTGATTGCGTTCAGCGCTTCATTGGCCTTTTGCAATGCCTGTTCTTTTTTCTCTCCGTTCTGCCCTTGATCAATCCAAATTATATTGAGCTGAACGGCAGCGGGATTTATTAAATTCTCCTTATTATTTTCATAGAATTGACGTATTTCTTCTTCAGCAGGTTCGGTCAGATTTTCGTCTACTTCGTCCCGATGAAGTATCTGCGCCAGATATTGAATTTTCATTTCCTCATAGCTGTGTTCTTCGCGATTGCCGGAAGATTTATCACCGCTTTTTTCAAGAAGCAGCTCTTGTGCAATCATCTGTTCTACCAATTGCTTTTTAGCGTTATAAGTTGAAAATTCAGACTGATAAGCTTCAGACAGTTCCTTAAACTCCGTATAGAATTCCCCTAAGGTATAGCGGCGGCTGTGTATGCTGAACAGCATTTCACTTTTCCTCAGTGTATATTCTGTTTCCATGTTTTCGGCAAGCAATTTACTGCGAATTTCTGATTTTACCGAATCTAATGATTTTATTCCGGCATTGGTTGCTTCAATTAATTTTACAATACTGACTGAGCCGTCTGCGTTATTGATAGAATCACTGATATCGCCGGCTTTCATTTTCCATATTGCGTCTTCTAAAGCAGTATTTCCGCTGCCTTTGACAACAGTATTCGTGCTGGCATTGCCATCTTTAGAAAAAGAGGAGGCGACACTTTCAAAGCTTTCTCCTGAACGGATTTTACGGATTGCATCTTTTGCGGAATTTGCTGCATCACCGGTGGCTATGCGAATTTCCGAATATTTTGCGGTATCCTTTGTCTGGAAATCTGCAATATTTTCTTCATAATAAGCAGAAATTTCATCATCTGTAGGTTCGTCTACTTTGAGAATGTCAAAATTAACCTGAAGCCCTGCTGTTTGTTTCAATTCTTCTATGTATTGAGGGAAAAAATCCTCGTCCTTTTTCGAAGCAAGAATTTGCCGAATTTCATCCTCTACTTCTGGCAGAGGCTTCCCTGTGTAGGTGTTTTGGTTTTCATCATAGTATTGCTTTATTTCCCAGTTTGAAATTGTTTCAGGCGTGATATTTTCATCGTGCAACTGAGCAATATATTGTTCAACAGTGATATCATTCAGAAGATCTTTCATTCCGTGCTGTACATCTTCACGCTGAGTGACTCCTTTTGCATCCGCCCATTCTTGAATCATTTGTTCAACCGCAAGCCTTGTTATCAGCTCCTGATATCCGGCCAACGAATCTATGGGATGAGACTCACATTCTTCACCGGAATCGCATTTTGAATGATCATATCCGTGTACGGGACAGAGCATGTGTTCACGCTCTTTTACCTGTTCAATATTAATGAATGCCTGCAGCTGATCTACGGTAATGTTTTTGCCGTTATATGAACCTACAACATCCGGATTGGGCGGTTCAGGTTCAAAAATATAAGGAGCAAACTTTGCTGTTATTCCCCCCGCTAAAACTAAACCTAAAAAAACAAATATTTTTATTTTGCTTTTTTTTGTCACCGGTTTGTTCTGAGCTTCTTGAGTAAGCTTATATTCCGGACAAGAAATATCCCGGATGTCTTCGGGATCGGTCTCATCTCGGTATTCCAATCCAAGACTGTTATTCTCATACGAAACAGGTTCTGAAAGCGGTGAAGAGGCATCATCCTCCAAAGAGTGTTTTTCGTTATTATGGAAGTTATCAGACGGTGAAAGTTCTGATTGCGGTTTTGTTTCTGATGCCGAAGGAGGGGGAGCTTTCTTTTTTATTCCGAGTACATGGAGAAGATCTGCCATAACCGAATTTTCATCGGACATATGCGGATCGTTTGTTTCAGGTTCTGCATCCGGAATAATTTTTTTTCCATTATTATGAGAATTATTATTTGCACTCATTTTATTCCTCCTGTTAATTCACATTTTAAATATAATATATATGATATTTGTGGGGAATTTGTGGCGATGCAGGCATTATTATTTTATTAAAATTTTATTAATATTTTAGCGTGTTGAGCAATCTTCACATTTTTACCACATCATGAAAGTATAATATGATAAACAATTTTCAAAACAGCCTACAATTTTTTGTGCTGTCTTTGGTAAATTGCTGAATGGAAATATAATCAGTGAAAAAAGGAAATATAATCTATATAATTGAAGAAAGGAGAGATTACATGAGTTTTTTTTCACATTTAAGGCATATGGGATGGAACAACCCCCATATGGGCAGGGATTATTACCAGCAGTCATATCCTAATAATCAAATGGCACCTCAGCAAACTGTAATGTGCCCAAGCTGCCAGACTATTATTGCAATGGGGTCTAAGTTCTGCCCAGCATGCGGGGAAAAAATAGCACTGAGCCCTGTGGGCAAATGCAGCCAATGCGGAACCACCGTTCCGGGCGGAGCAAAATTTTGTCCCGGCTGCGGGAAACATGTGTGACTTATGCAGGAAAGTCATTTCTGCACTGAGATAATTGCAGAGGGATATACCTTAACAGAAAAATTGGGCAGCGGACTGTTTGGAACATGCTATCTTTGCATGAATAAATCCGGAGAGCCGGTCGTTTTAAAAAAATATGACAATGCTTCGTTCCAAATCAATAAAGATAAAAATCATTATGAGGCTAGCGTTTTGTCAACACTCTTGCATACGGCAATTCCTAAACTGTTTGGTATATTGTTCACCTCTGATACAAGATATTTGATACTCGAGTTCAAGCCTGGAAATACATTGAAAAAATTTCTTTTTCAAGAGCATAAGGTATATGACGATTACGAAATTTCGAGAATATGCACACAGCTTCTCTCTGTTATGAAATATCTGCACAGCCGGAATATAGCACACAGGGATATCAGCATAGACAATATCATAGATGACGAAAAAAATATTTCGCTGGTGGATTTTGGGCTTTCACGTCCTATTCGGTATGATATAACGGCTTCGCAGACAGATTACTATTGTTTTGGAGAGGTGTTGTTGTTTTTACTTTATTCTCGATATTCAACAACCGAATGTAAAAATGATAATAATGTCCCCTGGTATAAAGAATTAAGGCTGAGCGTTCCGCAAAAGCGGTTTATAGGCAGGCTGCTGGGGTTGGAAAGACAATTCAACAACATATCTGAGATAATAAACGGATTTGCACAATTTATGAAAAAAGGCCTGCCTGTTTATTTATGAAAACAGGCATTAGAGGCATGTTTAAAAACAGATGTTAAGGAAAGTGCTTTGCACCTCATTATCAATTATTCAGATATATACAAATAATCAAAAGGAGATGCAAACTAATATGAAAAACAAATTATTATGGCTGATATCTAATATAAAAGTTAAAAAAAATCTGATTATTTTTATGGTAACTGTTCTAGCGGCAATAGGCATAACAGTAATAAGATCTCTTTATGTACCTGCATATGAAATTACAATAAACGGTGAGAACATAGGGGCAGTGGCAGATACGTCAGTATTTGAGCAGACTGTTGATTCTGTGGAAACACAGGTTTCTGAAATTCTGGGCGAAGAATACAAGCTTGATAGCAACGTAGAAATGAGTAAGGCGCTTGTTCCTAAGGAACGGCTGGGTTCCTCTGACGAAATGAAAGACTCTTTACTCAACAAGATTGATAAAATTAATAAAAGTTATATACTGACGGTGGACGGTGTTATCATTGGCGCATCTGAAGACAAATCCTTGTTGCAGGGCATACTTGATAAAATTGTTTCAAAGTATACAAATGAAAATACTACATATTACCAGTTCGAACAAGATGTTTCCATTACTTATGATTATGTTGCTGCCAGCACGCAAAATGACTTGGAGGCTATTTACGAAATACTTGCTTCAAATAAGGAAGAAGCTGTTTCTTATACGGTTGTAAAAGGCGATACTTTCAGTGAAATTGCCGCCAATAACGGTATGCGGCTCAGCGAGTTGATGGAGCTTAATCCGCAGGTTGAAATAGACAGGCTTAAGATTGGCGATGTGCTTAACATAAAAGCTTCTGTACCGTTTTTATCCGTAAAGACAACAGAAAACATAACATATACTGAAGAAATAGAAAGTCCTATTGAATATGTAGATGATGCTTCTCTGTATGTTGGCGAAAGCAGGACAATGTCAGAAGGCACAACGGGAACATCACAAATCAATGCGGATGTTACTTATTTAAACGGCAGGGAGATTGGACGAAACGTCATTAAGTCTACAACGTTAGCAGAGCCCACAAAGACTGTAATTGCCAAAGGAACAGCTCCTCGTCCTGTAACGGCATCTTATGGCAAGTATATTTGGCCTGTACTAGGAAAGGTGACCTCTGCCTTGGGAAGCCGATATATCTTTGGCGGAAATAACTATCACAGAGGTTTGGACATTGCAGCTCCATACGGAACCGATGTCAAGGCTTCGGACGGAGGAAGCGTCACTTTTTCGGGCTGGAGTGCAAGCTATGGCAACCTTGTTATTATAACCCATGACAATGGCACTCAAACATACTATGCTCACAATTCATCATTACTTGTTTCCGAGGGTGAGAAGGTATATCGAGGTCAGGCAATTGCCAAGGTAGGCTCAACAGGACAATCTACAGGAAATCACAGCCATTTTGAGGTTCGTGTAAATGGAGTGGTCCGAAACCCATACGACTATCTTTATGCAAGCAGGTAAATACATAGCATTGTATATTGTGAAAACCGCCTTGCGGGTTTATTCAGCAAGGCGGTTTTATTTGTCATTCTGTATCTCTTTCGACGGAAGTGCAATGGTAAAGGTTGAACCCTGGCCAATTATGCTTGTTACCTCAATCGTTCCTCTGTGAGCTTCAATAATAGCCTTTGTAATTGACAGCCCGATTCCCATACCGCCTGTCTTTTGGTTTCTGGATTTGTCAACCCGGTAAAACCGTTCAAATATTTCTGTTAATTCTTCATCAGGTATTCCGGCGCCGGTATCAATCACTTCGAGAAAATGTGAATTTTTTCCGGCACGATATAGCATGGTTATTTTTCCTCCGCAAGGAGTTGCAGAAAGTGCGTTGGATATTAAGTTAATCATACATTGCTTAATTCGGTGCATATCGGCAAAAATACGGGCAGACGGGTCTTCATTCCTGATGAGTAACGCTATGTCTTTGTTCACTGCTGCATGGGAAAAATCGTGAAGCAGGCAGTCATATAGCCCTGAGACAGAAAAACAGCTTTTATTCAAAGTTATTGCTCCTTCCTCAAATTGATTTAGTTCCATTAACTGGTTAACTATATTTGTGAGCCTCAAAATCTCATCATGGCAGCTCTGAAACAGCTCCGGAGTCGGATCCCATATCCCGTCAATTATAGCTTCCATATGGCTTTGAAGATTGCTCAGGGGTGTCCTCAGTTCATGTGCCACATCTGCGGTCAGCTGACGTTTTTGCCGGTCCTTTATTTTAAGAGTTGTTGACATTTCATTCACTGAACGAATCAGTGTCATAAATTCGGATGTGCTGGATTTTTCCGTTATTTGTGATTCGTAATTTCCAAAAGCAATTCCATGTATTGTATTTACTAAAGTCAGAATAGGTCTTGTAAGGTAAGTCGCAATATAGCTGCCCAGAACTATAGCCAGAAGTAAAAAAATGATTCCCAATCCGACTATCAATCGGTTTAATGAATTAAAAAGTTTCAATTCAGTTTCATCGAAAGAATATGGACCATAAAAGCCAAGCGTCAGATTTCCAACCTTGACGTCCTGGTAAAAAAGATCATAATTTTTCTGCTCAAGCCCGCCGTTAAAATTGGGATACAGGCTGTGCATGGTTTTTTTCGCATGCTGAAGCATTAACTGGCATTCTTGAGCTTTGTGAGTGGAGATATCCCAATCAAGCTCTTTATTGATTGTCTGTAAATGCAGCATGATTCCGCTTTGTAAGGCGGCATTTCCTATCACTTCAATACCGGCCATGTTATAACTTGAAGAATTTGGCATATACTGAGCATTTACCTGGTCGATAATTTGTTTTATTTTTTGTTCCTGCTGATAATAAGCGTACTCCTTAAACAATCCGTCAATAGAATAATTAAAAATGAAACTCAATGAGCCAATTGACAGAAGCAGCAAAAAAGAAAACGACAGAATCAGCTTACTGCGAAATGATTTAATCATATGTGCTTTCCCTGCAATGTTCTTTTGTTTCGGATACAAATTTATATCCAAAGCCGTGAACTGTAACTATATATTGCGGTTTTTTTCGGTCGGATTCAATTTTGCTGCGAAGGCTTTTAATATAAGTATCAATGCTTCGATCATATCCGTCAAAATTATCATCCAGCGCAAAAGTAATCAATTGATCTCTTGTGAAAATACGATTTGGTGCCTTTGCCAAAGCTCGTAGCAGCTTAAATTCTGTTGGAGTTAAGTTTATGATTTCACCATTCTTTTTAACAACGCCATTCTCAAAATCTATTGTCAAATATCCATTGTTATATGAAACAGGCATACTTATCAGTTCATCACATTCAGTTCGTCGTAATACGGCCTCAATTTTGGCAACAACCGTTCGAGGGCTAAAGGGTTTTATTATATAATCGTCCGCACCAATTTTTAACCCTCTTAAAAGATCTGCCTCATTTGATTTGGCAGTAAGCATAATCACAGGAACTCTGGATTGTGTACGAATTTTGTAGCATAATTCTTCACCTGTAATGTCTGGCAGCATCAAATCCAGAACAACAAGAGCAATTTCTTGACTCTGAAATTGCTCCCATGCATGCTTTCCGTCATGTGCAGTTAAAGTGCTGTATCCGTTTTTCTCAAGATATGCTTTTAAAACCTTAGTAATTTTAATTTCATCATCAATTAATAAAATAGGCTTATTCTTATTCATCTGATTGAATACCTTCTTTCATAAAATAAGGGCCAAGATGATCCTCTTGGCCCCTGCCCTTCATTGGTACTGCTTAACATTCAAAACTCGTATTGCATTTAGAATGGCAATAACCGAAACCCCGACATCAGCAAATACAGCGGCCCACATTGATGCAATTCCGAAGGCTCCCAATATAAGAACCAAAAATTTAACTGCAAGTGAAAATATAATGTTTTGTCGAACGACATTTAAAGTTTTTTTGGAGATTTGCATAGCAGTAGATATTTTTGATGGCTCATCTGTCATAATTACTATATCAGCAGCCTCGATTGCTGCATCAGAGCCAAGGCCGCCCATAGCAATTCCCAAGTCTGCACGGGCAAGTACTGGAGCATCATTGATTCCATCCCCAACAAAAACCAGTTTGCCTTTTTCTGACTTTTTATCAAGAAGCTCTTCAACCTTTTCCACTTTATTAGCAGGCAGAAGCTCTGTATATACCTTATCAAGACCTAATTGCTTTGCAACTTTTTCGCCTATTGCTTTTGCATCACCGGTAAGCATAATTGTTTGCTTTACTCTTGCCTTTTTTAGTGCATGAATGGCCGATGCGGAGTCTTCTTTGATTTCATCTGCAATTACAATATATCCTCTGTATTGATTATCTATAATAACATGAACAATTGTCCCTATTGCATCTATTACATCGGCTTCGGGTAGTCCCAACTTACGAACCATTTTAATATTACCTGCAGCAACCTGCTTTCCGTCAACGACAGCGATTACACCATGACCTGCAATTTCTTCTACATTGGATATGCGTAAATTATCTATTTCCTTTCCATACGCTTCCTTAAGAGATAAGGAAATCGGATGATTAGAATAGCTTTCTGCATAAGCAGTAATTTCCAGCAGCTCTTCATTAGAGATGCCCTGCGGATGTATTTCCTGAACCTTAAATACGCCCTTTGTCAGCGTTCCTGTTTTATCAAAAACGACGGTTTCTGCTTGAGCAAGAGCTTCCAGGTGATTGCTTCCCTTAACGAGAACGCCTACTCTGGACGCCGCACCTATTCCTCCAAAAAAGCTAAGCGGAACTGAAACAACAAGAGCACAAGGACAGGATATAACAAGGAAAGTAAGTGCGCGGTATACCCAATCTGAAAATGTGGCATTCGGGATTATCAATGGCGGAACGATAGCAAGTATAGCTGCAACTATAACAACTACCGGTGTGTAATAACGAGCAAATTTTGTAATAAAGTTTTCAGAAGCAGATTTCTTGCTGACAGCATTTTCAACCAAATCAAGAATTTTGCTGACTGTTGATTCTCCGAATTGTTTTGTTACCTTTGCAACCAACATACCGTTGATATTGATGCATCCACTTAGTAACCCGTCACCGACATTTACTTCTCGAGGAACAGATTCACCCGTAAGAGCCGAGGTATCCAGCATGGAATTACCTTCAAGTATCACTGAATCTAGTGGAATTTTTTCACCAGCTCGTATAACAATGATATCTCCGACTTGAACCTCATCAGGATCTACCTTTTCAATTTTTCCATTGCGTTGTATGTTAGCATAGTCAGGACGTATATCCATCAAGCTAGTGATTGACTTACGAGATTTATCAACAGCATAGCTTTGGAACAGCTCTCCGACCTGATAGAAAAGCATAACGGCTACACCTTCAGGATATTCTCCTATAATGAATGCCCCAATTGTTGCAATGCTCATTAAAAAGTTTTCATCAAAAACCTGACCTCTCAAAATGTTTTTAAAAGCCTTCGTAATAATATCGCCGCCGACAATCAAGAAGGACACCAGAAAGAGTCCGAATTCAATTGCTTCATTGTTTATTTCTACAGCAACAGCGATTGCGAAGATAGCTGCACCGATAATGATTCGAATAAGGCGCTTCATATTGGTGTCCATATTCTTCATCCTCCCTATGCCTTTTTTACTTCAACATCTGGTTCTAATTTTTTTACGATAGCAGTTGCTTCCGCAATAATATCATCCATTTTGGAATCATCGCCTTCAATAACCATTTTAGTGGTCATAAAATTGACATTGGCAGATGTAACACCAGAAATTTTTTGTACAGCATTTTCGATTTTAGCTGCACAATTTGCGCAGTCCAAGCCAACAAGTTTAAAAGTTTTTTTCATAATAACTACCTCCGATAAATTATTTATAATTATGGATGATTGCTAGTTTTAATATCTCTATAACATAATGATCCTTCAGACTGTAAAAGACATTTTTTCCAATTCGTCGTTGCTTTACAATTTTTTTTAGCCGAAGGGTTCGCAGATGGTGAGAAATTGCCGATCCGTTCAATTTTATTGCTTCTGATAAATCCTGAACACATAGCTCAGGATTTTCTGATAGCACTAAAATTATATGAATGCGTGTAGGGTCTCCCAGCACTTTAAATAAACCTGCTGCATTGTAAAAGCCCTTTCTGGGGAAGTCTGGTTCAATTTTTAAATGTTCTAAAAGCTCTTTAATAGGCAACTGACTTATGTCTTTCCAATCCATTCAAATCACTCCTTTTATAAAGACGATTGAGCAATCATTCAACTGTAGTTCCATTATAGTTGAGTAATTGCTCACTTGTCAATAGTTTTTTCAAAAAATTATAAATGTACAATGATTTTAATTCTCATTAGCTATTTCAATAGTATTTGCTATATGTTGCTCATCAAGAATGCAAAATACATTTTACCCTCACATTTTGACTTTACAATTTTATATTTTTTTGATTACAACAGAGCTTACTAAAAAAACTTGACAGTTGAATATCCTCTCAACTATAATAAGGCTATAGTTGAGAGGATACTCAACTACTGAAAGTTTATAAATGTATGCTTGTATTGCACCATCACATTATACGAATTATACGAATTTTACCATTCTGCATTATCTTCCTTCTGGTTCAATTGGGAATACTTGTGGAAATTATAGTCATTATGAGGTATTTGACGGCTGAACAGTAAAAAAAATTATATAAAGTTGACCAAGGCAAATTGCTAAGAGTATTAATTTACAAATTTTGCGTAATGCTGAAGGAGTTATTTTATGAAATCCAACCGAAAGAAAAAAGTACTATTTCTGCTAATTGGCACTATTATCTTTTCCATATCGATATATTTCGGACAGTCAGAACTTGTAAGATTTATTTCAAGAGATTTTAACAATGATTTTGAATGGGAAACTGAATTCGCAGAAGTAGAAATAGAAGATGAGATGCTGGCACTGGCGGAAACACCAATATCGCCAATGTACACTATGATGCCGGAGGCATCAGGGAAACTGGAAAAAAAGAATAAAAAAGCACAGATTGATTACTCTAACACTGTGGATGGCTATGTAATGGTAAAATTTGTCGCTGACAGCACAAAGAAGATTAAGGCGCAAGTTAAAGGACCCAGTGAAAACACTTATACATATAACTTGACGGCCGGAGCATCATCATGGACAACTTTTCCCTTATCTGATGAAAATGGAGAGTATAAGGTTACGGTTTTTGAAAATGTTAACGAAAATAAATATGCTACTGTGCTATCTGTCAAATTTTCAGTTAGTATGGAAGATTCCTTCGCCCCGTTTTTACGTCCAAATCAGTATGTCAACTATGAAGTAGATGCTAAAAATACCGTGGCAAAAGCTGCAGAGCTTTTTGCAGAGCAAAATACAACCTTAGATAAAATACGAGCTGCATATGAATTTGTGGTAACCACATTGACTTATGATACAGAGAAAGCCGCCACCGTACAAAGTGGATATCTTCCGGTGCTCGACAAAGTATTATCTGAGAAAAAAGGAATCTGCTTTGACTATGCAGCTATGTTGGCTGGAATGCTGCGCAGTCAGGGTATTCCATGTAAGTTAATCGTTGGATACGCTGGGAGTGTATATCATTCATGGATAAATGTTTATACAGAAGAAAGCGGGTGGATTAATTCAGCAATTTATTTTGATGGATATTCATGGAAGCTTATGGATCCAACTTTTGCATCTTCCGGAAACCAAAGCGCATCTATTATGAAGTATATTGGAGATAGTAAGAATTATAAAGCGATGTTTATTTACTAAATACCCCTTTGACATGGCCTGTGCATCGAAGTGCCTGCACAGGCCAAACCTAATTATACGGATATTATTATGCTTTCCGTTGTTGTTCGGTACTCAACTTTTTTCGGAAATTCTATCAATCAGGAGGCTTTTCTTGAAAAGTAATATAGAACGCATACATCTCTTAGACTTTATTCGAGGTGTGGCTATAATAGGCATGATTGTATATCATGCCGCATTCAACTATACGGTGTTTTATAATATAGATATATCTTTTTTAGATACCGTACTATGTGAGATTATTCGAATAATGCTCGCATTGGCATTTATTATTATTGCTGGTATCTCGACAAAACTGTCTCAACGTCTAATATTACGCGGATTTACAGTGGTTGGTGCTGCGCTTATCGTGTCACTGGTAACCTTTTTTTTAACGCCGGATTTGGTCATTCGTTTTGGAATACTACATTTTATGGGTGTTGCAATGCTTATTACAGCCTTATGTAAAAAGGTGCTAGTTACCATACCGCGTAAAATAGCTCTGCCGCTCTTTGCTGCATTGTTTTTTATAACAAAATTCCTGTTTCCAATCAGAGTCGATTGGGAGATCCTGTTTCCTTTTGGATTAATCTCAAGTAATTTTATGAGTGCCGACTACTATCCATTGATTCCGTGGATATTCGCATTTTTCTTCGGTACATATTTAACAGAACCATTGATTAAGCACCAGGCTCCACAATGGGTTTATTATTTTAAGAGTCCTATTGTTAACTTTTTAGGGAGACATTCATTATTAGTTTATCTCATACATCAGCCGATATTGTGGGCACTTTTTTGGCTATCTATTAATATTATCAGCTGAAAGAGTATATCGACGCAGTTATTAATAAGGAACATAACAAGAAAAATTATTTTATAAAAGACTGTACCGTTGTACTCTTTTCCGGTGCAGCCTTTTTCATTGTCATAAAATTACTGTATTTTCCTGTTTAATAAGAAAATAATGATGTTAATTTTTAACTGGGAGGCATGTCGATGAACAACAGCAATGAATATGCGAACATGAAGGCAGATAGCACCTTGGATTAACTGCAGGAGTCATTCAATATCACTATGGCTGTTGAAGAAGCCATCCTTTTTGTATTTGCTGAATGTTTAAGGAATCAAAAAGAAAAAGACGATACAAAAAAGTTCATTGTTCCTCGAGTATAAAAGACTTTCCAGTGTCCGTAGATTTGTCCGATATATGAGATTTCCCAGTTCCAACGAATCTGGCCGTTTACGAAGCTTGTACGACACAGGAGCAAGATTGGCTGCATAAGATTTTCATGAACCTTGTGCATCCTTTTATTTAAAATGTTTAATGACTTACATGTTCTCTAGCCATTTCAATAATACTTGTGATATGTTGATCATCAAGACTGTAGAATACATTTTTGCCTTCACGCCTTGCCTTTACAATTTTATGCTGCCTCAAGGTGGACAATTGGTGGGAGATAGCTGATTTAGTCATATCAAGAGTAGCAGCTAAATCACAAACACACATTTCATGTTGATCTAATATCCATACTATTTTTGCGCGAGTAGGATCACTTAACACCTTAAAGATAGAAGATATAGAGGTCAATTCCTTATCTGGTAACATTTTTGTTTTAGCTATAGCTACAATATCCTCATGTATAATATTACAATCACACATCATAGTTTTATCCATAATTATTCCTCCAAGTTTATTATTAAATATTAGTATAGTCGATAAATTATTTGGTTGTCAATCTCATTTAAATCCACCCCCATATAATTACCACATTTTTTTAATATAATAATATTTATATTCCGTAAAATAGCTATTACAAAAAAGAGTACATAAATACAATTCTTGATTGATTTTTCAACAATATAATTCAGAAATTTGCTTATGGATTCATAAAATATGAAAGCTAAGGGCAAACCCATCAAAAGGTGGGGACGCAAAGCTGAGGATCTAAGGTGCTTATTGTGCTATGATAGTCTGGCTGCTGAAACCATATGAAGTTTGCTCTTATATTAAGGATGGACTCTTGAAGGTTTTAATTGATTTTTTCAGACATTGGATATCAGCTTTCACTTGAGCTATGGCGAGAGAGGTATCCATATGAACGCTTTATGCTTTTATCCCTTTTCTATTTGGAAATGGGGATGAAGCAATTTATAAACACCGGTCTTTATCTAAACAATCTTATAATATAAATTTAAATAAGTCAGTATCTCGCAAAGGGCGAAGTGCTGACTTATTTTTTTCGACAAAATTTGATAAAAACCGACTGTTTATCTTGAAAAAAGGGAAGAATAGGGATGTTTTCAATATAGGCATGACAATTTTTCACTGCCGTTCACCTCCGCTTCTGACATTTTGACTTATCAAAATTCAGAAACGGAGGACAAGCCATATGGCAGAAAGAAAGGAATATAAAATAAAGATTCAAGGACAGCTTATATCAGTGTCGGAGGAAATATATTTAGAATATTATCGCATGAAACGCAGAGAATTGCATCTGGAAGAAAAGGACAAGGCACATAGAGTATTTTTATATAGTGCCTTGGATACGGAAGAAACAAGTGGCGAGGATGCAATTCCTGACATTACTTCTCCCAAAGTTGAAGATGTAGTTACGGACAAGCTATTAGCAGAAAAGCTCCATCAATGCCTCAATCAGCTTACAAAGGAAGAACAAGAGCTTATTTATATTCTGTTTTTCCAAAATAAAAGCGAGCATCAGGTATCACGAGAAACTGGTATCGCCCAAAAAACCATTCACAACAGAAAGGTTCGTATCTTGAGTCGTCTGAAAAAACTTTTGGAAAATTAAAAAATAATTTGGCTCAACCCCCTCACGAAATCGGATTAGTAGTGAGGGGTTTTTTTATTTCTCTCTCTTGGTACTTTGAAAACAACATATCCGATGATTTTGAATACGTTAGTTGACGGACCTGAAAAAGGAAAGCGACCTCGGAGGATGCGCCAAGACCACCTGTAGGCATGCGGTAAAAGCAAAGTATTTTTGTTTGCTTATTTATCTGTACCTATAAAAGACGGCCAAATAAGGTGCAAAGCGGTACCCATCCGACCGTAAAACAGGCTGTGGCAGCCTGTCTCGCAATAATCCCGTCAGCCTATAATGATACTCCTGTCCAGTCACAGCTTATCGCAATGAGGGCAGCCGACAGAGATCCTGCCGGGGGTGGAAGTCCCGTGATGCGGTGCCGGCCGCAGTCCAGATCATCGCCTTTGTCGTGCTTGGGAAGTAGTGTCGAATTAAGCACAGCTCTTAAAAATCTTATGATAAACGACTTAATGTCAGAAGCGATGGGGATCACTTTGTTTTTGCTGTCTATTGAAGCAAATTGGGTGGTCCCTATTTTTGTGCCATTAAGGATGAGGGAGGTGAGTGCTTTGCAGGAGAAAAAAGTAAATATAAGGCGCGGAGATATATTTTATGCTGATTTGAGTCCAGTTTTAGGCTGTGAGCAGGGCGGCGTACGTCCTGTACTCGTTATACAA
Organism: Firmicutes bacterium UBA3553; assembly: GCA_002381185.1. Classification (GTDB taxonomy): domain Bacteria; phylum Bacillota; class Clostridia; order Tissierellales; family Sedimentibacteraceae; genus Sedimentibacter. The sequence continues at coordinate 20,336 of DFOA01000013.1, forward strand.
AATGACATAGGAAATAAATACAGTCCAACGCTTATTGTGGCAGCAATAACCAGCAAGCCAAAAAGAGAGCTGCCAACACACGTTGAAGTTCTGAGTATTGAGGCGCTTCAGAAAAATTCTGTTGTGCTTTTGGAGCAGATACGTACTATTGACCGTATCAGGCTTTTGGAATACATAGGAAGCTTAAGCAGGATACGGATGCTTTTAGTTGACAGGGCATTGGCAATCAGTGTAGGGCTTACGATAGCAGAGATATTGAATGACCAATGATGCAGGCAATTCAGATAAAACAATCAAAAAATAGAGAGGTGATATATATGACAAAGGAACAAGCGGCCAATGAGGTCAAGTATAAAATCACTTTGAAGCTCCTTGGTATACTTTTAAACAATGAATTAATTACCGAAGAAGAATATGAAAAAATCGATGAATTGAACCGCCAGACTTTTCATCCTCAACTTGAAAAAGTATATGTCTAAAGTAGTAGCTATTGTAAAACTTGTGTGGTAATGTGTGTTGCTAACAGGACGGAACCCTGTGAGAAAGGAGGATAGAGCCATGAAAGGCAATCAGGAAAAAGAAAAAAGGATAACCAATGAAAACCCTGTGGAAACGCAGGAAACAGATGAATTCAGAAAAATGATAAAAGAATGTGAGTCAGGAAAAATTGACTTAATTATGACCAAATCACACACACGGTTCTTAGAAAGCACCGAGGACAGAACGGAGGTAATCGATAGACTCAGACAGCTTGACATCGAAGTGTTTTCACAGAAAGAGAACAGCAATACTCAATTAGTAAAAAGTGAGCGAGCATTGCAGCAGGAATGATAAACAAGAGGAAAACCTGTTATGAAGGAGAAAAAAGATATGTCAATCAAACAGGAAAAAGTAAAAAGGATAATAAAAATAAATCCTGTAAAATCTCAGGTAATGATGCGGCTTCAGCCCAGAATGCGTGTCTGTGCCTACTGCCGTATCAGTACAGATTCCAGAGAACAGCATAATTCATTCATTGCACAGAAAACATATTACGAAGAAATGATCGGTCAAAGGGAAGATTGGCAGTATGTCGGGATGTATGCTGATGAAGCAAGGAGCGCTACTAAGATTCAAAGCAGAGATGATTTCCTGCGAATGATGAAAGACTGTGAAGCCGGAAAAATTGACATGATAATTACAAAATCTGTTACCCGATTTGCAAGAAACACTGTTGACAGCATTGAAGCGATTCGTAAGCTTAAACTCCTTGGAATTGCAGTATTTTTTGAACAGGAGAATATAAACACATTGTCAGAAAACAGCGAAGTGCTTTTGACTATATTGAGCTCTCTCGCACAGGGAGAGGCAGAAAGCACATCAACAAATAACAAATGGGCAGCTATCAAGAGATTTAAAGATGGAACATTTAAAATATCAACTCCAGCGCTTGGATACACAAAAGACATAGATGGAGAGCTGATTATTGATGAGCAGGAAGTAGAGATTATCAAATACATTTTCAAGCAGTATTTAAATGGAAAGGGTACATATGTTATTGCAAAAGAATTGAATGACATGGAAATCCCAACTATACGAGGTGCTGAAAAATGGGTAGATCGTGCGATAAAGGACATTCTTCTAAATCCGGTATATACAGGAAATTTAATCTTACAAAAAACTTATAGGACTGAGGTAATTCCCTTCAAACAAAAAAGGAACAAGGGAGAGTTACCTCAGTATTTTATTTATGAAAATCATGAATCTATTATTCGCATGGAGGAAGCCGAAGCAGTCAAAGAAATTTTTGAATATCGACGCAAACAGATGAGTGTTGATGTTATTAAGGTACAAAATCGCTATGCATTCACCAGTAAGATTATATGCGGAGAATGCGGCAAGGTATTCAGGCGGCAGAAGATATATATAGGAAAGCCCTATGAGAAGGTGCAGTGGTGCTGTATCCAGCATATTCAGGATAAGGAAAAATGTAAAATGACATCAATACGTGAAGACATTATACAACAGGCGTTTACCCTGATGTGGAATAAGCTATCCAGTAACTATAAAGAAATACTATATCCTCTTCTGGAATCTCTGAAAAATCTGCGTGCTGATGAACAGCAGGAACGAGAAATAAGAGAATGCAATGAAAAAATAATAGAACTGTCAAAGCAGAGTCATATCTTAAGCGGCGTGGTAGCCAAAGGATATATTGACTCTGCTATTTTTATAGAAAAGCAGACTGCATTGCAGGTAGAGACGGATGCCATTCGGAAAAGGAGAAAGGTTCTGCTGGACGAGAGTGGCTTTGAAGCTGAGATTTTTAATACAGAGCATCTGATAGGACTTTTTGAGCGATATCCAGAGCTACAGGATAACTACAGCGAGGAATTGTTCCTGCAAAGTGTGGATCAGATCATCATCATAGAAGGAATGACGATAACCTTTCGTTTGATAAACAAGCTTGAGTTTTCAGAATGCTTTAGTAAGGAGGAGATACAGCAATGATGCAAAGACATATACCTATGGGATACTGCATGCGGGATGGCAGGATATGCTTTGATATAGAAAAAGTGAAGACAGTACAAAAGATTTTTAAGGATTACCTTTCAGGAAGCTCTACCCATGCCATAGCTAAGGAAATGACAGCTAAAGGAGTTATGAATGCCAACAATAAGCCGTCATGGAACCATGGGTCCATCGGCAGAATTTTAGAAAACATCAAATATTTGGGCGATGAGATGTACCCTCAAATGATAGAACCTGAAATTTTCGAGCAGGTACAGAGGCTTAGAACAGAACGTGCCCAAAAGCTTGGGAGAGCTATACAGCCCAATAGCATGAATAACAAAAATTTATTTAACGGCAGACTCTGTTGCGGAGAATGTGGTGAAGAATATCGGAGGTATGCTGAAAACTGTGGAAAACCATCAGAAAAAATCAATTGGAAGTGCAGGCATTACATATATAAGAACCGTGTCCACTGCATCTGCGGGGTAGTCACAGATGAACAGATAAAGGAAGTGTTCATACGTGCGGTAAACGAGATAATCAAAAATACTTCACTGCTTGAGAAAAAGCCAAAAGAGAATCCCAAGAGATACAGTCTCGAATTTTTGCAGATAGACCAGAAAATAAAAGAGCTTGAGGAGGATGAGCAGTTTTCCTCAAAGGAGCTTGCAATACTGATTTTTCAAAGGGCAGAGGCGTTCTATAAGACTGCACAGGTTTATGATTATGACCACAATACTGAAAAGATGAAAAATGCATTATCAGATAAACAACCGCAAACAGAGTTTGATGAAGAGCTGTTTTCGCAGATTATGAAAAGAATGGTCATTTATGAAGACGGACGTATAGATGTTGAATTTATTAACGGAATGACTATACATGAAAATTATAAAAATCCAAAGAGAGAGGTTGAAACATATGCAAACAGAAAAAGAGAACAACATATCCAATACACAGCAAGCGGAAGATAGCGAAAATATCACGGCAGAATCAAAAGGGAGAAAGGCAGTGGCAGTGTACTGCAGACTCGGCAGTGCTGAACAGCTACGTAAGGAAATTCAGATAGATGAGATCATAGAGGAAAGGCGTAAAAGCAATATACGGTTGGAACTCAGTTAAAACATATGAAAAATAGAGAGGATGACTAATATGCAGGCATTAAGGAAGAAAAACATATCCATCATACCCTCAAACCCAGCATATGACAAGACTATCAAGGTTCAATTCAAAGCCTTAAGGGTAGCAGCGTACTGTCGTGTAAGCACACTGCTTGAGCAACAGGAAGGTAGCTATGAAGCTCAGGTGTCCTACTATACAGAAAAAATACAGCAAAATCCAAATTGGAAGCTTGCAGGTATTTATGCCGATGACGGAAAATCTGCAACGAACACTAAGAAAAGAGATGACTTCAATGCCCTGATTGAGGATTGTATGGCAGGAAAAATAGACCTTGTACTTACTAAATCCGTAAGCCGTTTTGCAAGAAATACGGTGGATTCACTGCAAGCAATCCGTAAGCTTAGGGAGAAAAACATAGGTATCATTTTTGAAAAGGAAGGGATCAATACTCTTGAGGGAAGTGGGGAGCTTTTAATTACTATCCTGAGCAGTCAGGCACAGGAAGAAAGCAGGAACTTAAGTGAAAACACACGCTGGGGATTTGAAAGAAAGTTTGAAAAAGGCGTGGTAATGGTCAACCATAAAAAGTTTTTAGGGTATACAAAGGATGAATATGGCGAGCTGGTAATAGTACCGGAGCAGGCACAATTAGTACGAAGGATATATAGACTTTACCTTGAGGGATTAAGCACACAGCAAATAGCAGACACCTTTATGGCAGAGGGTATCAAGACCGTAACAGGAAATGATAAATGGCATGATACAGTCATAGCAAAGATACTGCAAAATGAAAAATATATGGGTGATGTTCTTCAGCAAAAAACATATACCATAGATTTCCTTACGAAAAAGCGAGTAAAGAATGATGGTATAGTGCCTCAGTATTACATTGAGGACAACCATGAGGCCATAGTGCCAAAGGAAATTTTTTTTCAGGTACAAGAAGAAAGAGCAAGGCGTGCAAGTCTCCACAAGCCTGCCGTTACAAGACGTGCAAATAAGGAAAAAAGCAAGTACAGCTCCAAGTATGTACTTTCAGATATCCTTGTATGCGGTGAATGCAAGCATCCGTATCGAAGACAGACATGGTCACGCAATGGTGTTATTACCCCTGTGTGGCGATGTGAGAGCCGTCTGGCAAGCGGAACAAAAAACTGCAAGCATTCACCAACCCTTAAGGAAAAACCCCTGCATGAAGCGATTATGACGGCAGTGAACAACGTGGTGGAAAACCATAGAGAGGTTGTAGGAGCCTTCAGACAAAACATCATAAGAATCGTAGGAAGTTACTCAACTAAAAACATGGAGTCGGAATTTGATGAACAAATAGATATGCTTCAAGGTCAACTGCTTGAATTAATAGAAGAAAACGCCAAGCAAGGAGCCGTTGATGAGGATTTTGACGAGAGATATAAAAAAATAGCGGATGAAATGCAGGAGCTTAAAATGAAAAAGCTGAAGCAGGCAAGAGAGCGGAAACTGGCTGGAGAATATGGACAAAGGATGGATGGAATGGATTCTTGCTTAGGCGTGGCAAACTATGATATCAGAATGTTTGATGAGGATTTAATCAGACGTCTGGTGCTGAGAATAAGGGTAATCAGTGAAGAAAAAATTGAAATTCATTTTAAGGCAGGATTTGTAATGCTGCAAGACGTACCACTTTATGAATAGTAGTAAAATCACCTTCTTGACTTCCTTATTTGATATAAACATACTAAAGACAGTCAAGAAGGTAATCTGATATAGAAAATAAAAGGAGACCAAAATGAATAAAAAAGCAACATTCGGATACGAGTGGAAAGACGGAGAACTCGTAATCAATGCAAAAGAATCAAGTATTGTAAAATGGATATACAATAAGGTTTCGGAATATACAGATAACCCTCCGGATTATTTGATAAGAGAAACCATAGAATACAGTGAGGAAGAACTTACCTATGACGAGGCGAAGAAAAAGGTTTCGTTATCCAAAATACTGCCTTATGTGACTGCAGAATTGAATGTCAGAATTAAGGAATTTGAAATCCGGCAGGCAGATGATATCCAGAGATTCTTAGAATCAGAGCCGGATAATGAAATGACTGCAGCTATAGAAAAGGAATATATTTTACAAAAGGTATCAGGATATACCGGAGGCGTTATTTCGCCTCGTGAGGGACGATATATTGGAAAAGCACCTAAACGTCGACGGGGATTAAAAAACATTATAGAAGGTAATGAGCCTTTTGTTTCAAAGGAAATGTATGAAAGTGCGGTTAAGAGAATACAAGAGGGCATTAAGCATATTTCAAATAAAGAACAGGATGATGATTTCAGGCAGAGACATTTTTTTAAACGAATAGATGCTCTTCTTCCAACTGTTGACTTATATAAGCTGGACGAGTCGTTCAATTCGTCTGATGATAGCTACGCAAAGGAAGTGTTGAAAAAGATTAATGATATATTCTTCGATGTATACGGTGCGGATTACCTGGGAAGGAGTAATGAGTTTGCTGAAATGCCTGCTGTCATACGAGGACAAAGGAGCGGTCATGTTGGTCTTGCAATATTAAACATTGATATAAGGACCGGAGAACAATGGAGGACACACTTCCTGACACCAAGAGGCATAATTGAGAGGCATAAATATGAAATATTCAGCGATGATTACAACTATGTTATGGAAACATATCCTACCTACGATTATTGGTATACGGGAGATAAGAATATTGACTTTGAGAACGAACCGGATGATATAATCAATATACTTAACTCATACAACCCAGATCAGCAAGGGATGAAAATGGAATAAAGAAAGATAAAGTGTAAAGGGCGAAGCCTTTGATTAATTTATGATCAACAGGGTTCGTTTTTTTATGTATAGGAGGAATGAAGTTTGAATAACAGAGAACAGATAGAGGGAATAAAGAGGAAATATTCTGCAGGAACGAGAATACAACTTCTTGCGACAATGAACGATGCTCAGGGAGTAGAGGAAGGTACAAAGGGAACAGTTACCCATGTCGATGACATGGGTACAATCCACATGCTATGGGATAACGGCAGAGGCCTCGGACTTATTCCCGGTGAGGACAACTTCAAAGTTCTGTCCCGCTCGGATGAAGAAATGAAAGAAACAGAGAATCATTCAAAAGAGCAGGCAGAGGGTATGGGCTGTATGAGTCTGTAGATAATTTTTAAAACAGGAGATGTATATGTTAGTTACAAAAGCATTATTTGAACGCAAAATCAAATCATTTAATACCCGTAATTGTGTTATTGATCATATAGAAATAATGGATGAAAATGAATATTGCGAATTCAGCAACAATTTGCTAAAGTACAGAGACTTTATTACAAGCAGGAAAGATGTAATGTACAAAGATTCTGCAGGTCAGTTTCATGTAATACTTGTGCTTGATAAAGACAATGGGGATGGAATTATAGTTGACAGTCAGGGAGCTGATTATCCAAGATATGTTGCCTTGATGTCAAATATTAAGCCTTATATTGAGCAGCAAATATCATTGACTGCAGAACAACTAATAAGGGAAGCTATAAAGGAATCAGCTGATGTAAATTGGGATATTACATTTGATGAGATAGAAGCATTTCACGGATTAATAGTCAAAAAAGGAAATGGGATTGACATAATGCTCTTGGATGCACTGAAAAAAAGAGAAGAGATTTCATGGGTAGAGATGAAGAACGAGTGTTTTGATATGACTTTATACCCAGAATATTGCATTAATTTAGAAGGTAAAGCAAATCAAGGACATAATCTGGAGATATAGTTAAAATCATGAGTCGGTTTACCGGGTCTTTTTTATTGAATGATATTTAAGGAGGAAAAAATGAGCGTAGAAATGGAAAAATTACAGATTGAATTTGCAAAGGAGAAATTGGATGCTTTAAGATTTTACATGAAGGAAAAAGATTTGACTGTAGAAGGAGAATTGCAAAAGCATGTAGATAATATTTATGAAAAACATGTTCCGTCAGTCACAAGAAGATATCTTGAAAGAAACGATGAGGAGCAGGAAGTACAGACTGAGGAATCTGCTGCTATTAGTCCTGACGATTCTGAATCAACTGAAAGAAGTACATCTCGCGGAAGGGGCAGGGGTGGCAGAAGACAAAGTACGGAAGACCAATCAACTTCCGGAGCAATAAGTCATGAAGAAACTGAAGGAACAACAGAACAAGAGAATGAACAAGGCCAAGGAATGGAGCTAAGCATGTAATTATATTATTAATTTTATTTGGAAAGGAGACAGCCAATAGATGAAAAAAGATGTTGTGAGAATCAGTATTGACGCTGAGAAATTGAGAGCCGTTAAGCAATATATGGAGAAAAAGGAATCAAATTTAGAAAATGAATTGGCAGAACAGGTGCAAAAGCTATATGAGAAGTATGTTCCAGCTAATGTAAGAGAATATATAGATGAGAAACAGGAAGAAGAAAGCAAGGTCAAAAGGTCTGAAAATTCAGCAAAAATAAAGGAAGAATCAATTAATCAATTTTAGACGAATCGTATTTTGAGCTATATCTAATCTGAAATTGACATCGTAAACAATGAGATTTTATGATATAATAATTAGACATCAAAATATAAATATCTATAGAATAAGGATATTTAGGAAATAAGTAAGAACTTGATGTTATCTGAGCTATTTATGATCTTATTAAAATAACTTTAATGTACGAGGAGATTAGGTATGGAAGATAAATTTAATTTGATATTGGATTCTGAATTTCCTAAACTCATTCCATATGAATTATTAGATGAGTATTTGGTCTTTGCAAATGAAAAGCTGAAAAACACTTTGAGGGCTAATTGTTTGAGAATTTATCTTGAAGGAATAATTGATTTGTTTATTAAGGATATTGTGATTAAAGAAGCTAATATTACTAAAGAACAGTGGAATGAGAAGGATTTATTTGAACATGTAAATTTAATTGATGAATATTATGCTAAAGGATTTAAAAATAAATTTCATCGGTTAAGAAAAATAGGAAATAAAGGATCTCACTATGGAGGGAATCCATCAGATTCCGAAATCAGGGATGGTTTAAAAATAGTGCAGACTTTAGTAGAGGACATATTTGTCAGGTATTTTATAAAACACCCATTAGGAAGTGAAAATGAAGTTATGACAATACTTAGTGCATTACCTCCACGGAGCAGGGTTTATATTTTAAGCGTATTATGGAAAAATGATAAGTCAAATATAGACATTATTGATAAATTATCTATGGCTTATTTAAAAAATGGGGACAAGGATGGAAGTATTAAATTTTTAAATGACTTACTAGATAATAACTATATAACGAAACAGTATCATACAATTTTTTTGCAGAAAATTAATAATTTATCGAAATATCTTGGGCATTTCGATATCTCACGAAATATTATGGACACTAAAAGAATATTTCAACTTCTTTGTCCCGATAACGTTATTAATGAATACCAAGAGTTTATCAATATATTTTCTATAATGATAAAAGGATATGACACTATAAATACAGATTTGTCTACTATATAATTTTTTATAGAATCGACCGAAGAATAAAAAAATGAATAATAGAATATATTTCAAAACTGATTTAAAACCATTTTGATCTTCGGTCGAATTTATGAAGTGAGAGCCTAATTAATAATACATTAAATCAAATTTTGATGGGAGGAAAGTCATGTGAATCGTATTACAGAAATAACGAAGCGCGATATTATGGAATTATTTAAAAATGGATTAGAGATAGATTACTTTTTTGATATAGGAATAGTTACATACCGTTATTTCGGTAGACTTGAAGAAATAGATTTTCTCAAAAGAATATATGATTTAGAGAAGATGCCAAGTCATGATTCAAGATACAAGAATGCAGAAATAGATATTTGGAAACATACAGTTAATAACGATGATTATCCACCTTGTTGGGTATTCGAGGATGAACGATTTCAATTACAAAATGGTAGTGATGAAATATATTTAAAATTTATTTGTGAAATATTCCATCCAGCAGTTAGAAATGAGAAAGGCTATTGGAAAGAGTTTTTAACTGAAGTTAATAAATTATTGCAAAATGATGGATATGAGCTTTATCCGGCTAAAAAAATATCTAACCGAGAGGTTTATGCGTGGCGGGTTTATAAACCAGAGGAAGAAGGACTATTTATTCCATACTCTCAAAGAAATTTAAGAGATATACGAGAAAAAAAGATATCATTATCAATTAATAGAAAGGCAAGAAATCAGATATATAAGCTCTTGGAAAAGTATAATGTTGTATATCAACACACAGATGAAACAGGATGGGATTACAATGTTAAAGTTGAAGAGGATGTTTTTAATGATATAAGGCAGTTTTATATACCAAAATGTTATAATGAAAAAAAACAGTACATTGAAACTGATAGTTTAGAAAATTTTATACTTTATAATTCTCCATTTTATGTTATGGATGCAATAGAATTTTTTGAAAGAAATATTAGCTCTGATGACTTTGAAATGCAAATAAATGCTATTCTAAGATTGAATGAGATTTCATTAAAACTTGACAATGGAAGAATAGTCAGTACATTTGATAATCAGATAAACAAAAATTCATTAAATGATGTTCAGGAAGTAGGATTAAAAGAATTATTACAAGAGGCTGGGAAATATTATGATAAATGTAATTATCAAATTGCCGTAGAAAAACTTTGGGATGCTTTTGAGAGATTAAAGACTTATTATTCTCCAACGTTAGACAAAAAGGATTCCTCAAATAAAATTGTTCAAGACATGGGGAATAACAAGCAGCCATTTATGGAGTTGTTTGAAAAGGAATTTCGAGATATTACTTACATAGGAAATAATTTTAGAATAAGACACCACGAAACTACGAAAATTGATATTGAAGACGAGAGACATTATGAATATTTTTATAAGCGATGTTTGTCATTAATATTAATAGCAATACAATATCTTGATGGTAAGTAGGTATTATAAAAACTTTATAATATAAAGAATGGAAGCTTTATTTAGATGTATAGAAAATTTTATATTGATCATATATATAAGTATATAAAAAGATAAAAAGTCAATAATAATAAAAAAGAAACAAAAAATAGTCAACATTTTATTGACAAAATACAAAAATACGCATAATATATAGTAAAGAACAAATAATTAGAAATATATTAGGAGGTAGTGCTATGAGTAGCAATATATTTCGACAAGTAGGAAATAATATACAGACTGTTTTGAATGAAATAAATAAAAACCAACAATACCTGGCAGATAGATTAAATGTTTCTAAGCAGGTTATGAGTAAGATTATAACCGGATCTAAAGCAATTAATGTTTCTGAAATTTCTCAAATTGCTGATATATTAGGAGTATCTGTAGAGAGACTATTAAATGTGAAAGAAGAAGAAGCTGTAAATCATAAATTTGCATTTATGGGTTCTTTAAGTAATGAAAAAACAAAAGAAAAAATAGAATTATTAAAGACTGTTATTGATGAGATCATTATGTTAGAGGAATACGCAAATGGCTAATATCAAATTAGATGCTAAAACAATTGATGAAATTAAAAGCCGTGCGCGCAGCAAGTTAATGGAATACACCAAATGGAATGATGTAATCGGAGGACAGATATTTGATATATTGGAGTTAAACAGCAAAGTATTATATTATCCTGTTGAAGACGAAGATGTTTGGGGATTTTCAGAAAAAATAAAAGGTAAAAGCTTTGTATGGATAAATACCTATATTGAATATGATAAGCAGGTATTTGCGGCAGCCCATGAATTATATCATTTATGGTTTGATAATGAGGGAGAAATAATACTTAAATCAAACATGGAAGAAATAAATGATAAGATTGCTTTAACAGAAAATGAATTAAAGGCAAATCGATTTGCAGCAGAATTCTTAATTGACAAAGAGTTGCTTTTGCAGGAAATTAAAACATATGGAATAGATAAAGACAAAATAGATATAAAGGATATCTTGAGATTATCTAATTTATTTGTTGTTCCATACAAGACAATGGTAAAAAGATTATATGAAACTGACATAATAAAAAATAAAAAATATAACGAATTTATGGCTTTGACAAATGATGAGGTAAAAATTTGGAGAAATAGATTAGGGTTATCACTTCCGGCACGAGAAAATAAAATAGGCCTGCACAATTTAATTGATATGGCAATGGATCTATATGAAAGAAAAAAAATTACTATAGAAAAATTAGAATATCTTTTAGATTTAGCAGGACTTACCTTGGAAAAAATGGGTATTAAAGAGCAAGAACCTTATATACCTCCAACTGATGAAGAGTTAGATGAAATTATGGGGGAATAGAGGTATGAAATTTGAGAAAATGATTATTGATGCTGATATATGCATCAAGATAGGTGGGAGTGCTAAATATAGATACTTAGAAACCCTTTTTCCAGAAATAGCTGAGAAACTTTATATGCACAAAATAGTATATGAAGAAATTATGATGCCTGCATGTGCAAAGGAGCAGGTTGATGAACTAATTAATAAAGGTATATTAGAGCTAATTGAAGGGGAAGATCTAAACAGTATAGAGAGAAGTATTTACGATTCAACTTATAATATTTTGGCCAGTGCTATGATAAATCCTAATAAACCAAGGAAGAATTTAGGAGAAGTATCTTCTTTGGCAATGGCAAAGACAAAATCAATTACTTATTTTGGAACAGATGAAAAAGATCTACAAGTAATAATTGATGAAAAACTTAATAGTGGAATAGATAATATATACTGTATTCGAATAATAGATATTATTGAAATGATTAGAGATGAAAAACTTAAGGGGCTAACACGGAAAGAGGCAAAAGCATTATGGAGGTTATCGGACAAATCTACTGAACAGTTTAACAAAATATGGCCCCCAAAAGAGAATAACATATGAAAAATATAGACAAGCTAAAAGATTGAAAAGGTGTAGGAATCTCATTGATAACTACATTCTTTTTATTTTACTGAAAAATCAAATGATATCTGCTCCTTGAGATAAAGTTGTATAATAAAAAAATATTTCAAAAGAAGGATGAAGAATATAGGAAAAAAAGAAAATAAAAATAATTCCATCTGATTCCAATACGATGAACATATAAAGGTGGAGGAAAAGAAATTAAGGTTTATGGGATACAGCAAAGATGATAAGGGCGAGTTGATTATAGTTCAGGAAGAAGCAAAGGTTATAAAAAGGATTATAGATTGGTATCTTCAAGGGTTTGGAGTCTATAGGCTAACAAGGCAGCTGGAAGGAGATGGTATAAAGACAGCTACAGGCAGTTTAAATGGCGGGTCATCAGGATAAATCTTAATGTTTTGTAAATATATGTAAGAATAGGAGATTTGATGTTGTAAATTGGCAGGAAAAGTTATACAATTAAGATAACAATGTTGTTTATATCGTTATCTCGATTGGGAGGGTATAACAGTGCTAACAGTAAATGAATTATTGAATAGAGCAAAGAATGAAATACAATATCTGCAAGAAAATGAAATGTTTCTGGTGAGAGATTTATTTAAAGGTTATGAATGGAACCGGATTTCTCATAGTGACAGATTGTTGCTGGGAACTTTATTCCTAAACTATGTTAAGACAGAGGATATGGGAGTGTCCGCTATTGAAAAAACTTCCTCCGGGCAACAGAGATATATAAAAGTTGAAAATAGCAACTATGTTGTAAAAGTTATAAATAGAAGAGGTGTATAAAATGAATGATTTTTCAATGGCAAAGATATCTAAATTGATAGTACATTTAATAGGCAATAAAGTTAAAGATGAGGAGCTTACAATATCATCTCAGCTTACAGAAATATCAGAAGAAAGTGCAGAGCAGCATTTAACTCGCTTTTTCTTTTCCTCATTTAAATTTGATTTAACGTATAGATTTGAACATGAATCAGATATAAATCTAAATGAAATATATCACTATTGTTCAAAAATATTTACTGAAGAGTCTGATTTTTTACAGCAATCAAAAAATATAGCAAGACATTTATACGAAGTTTCAGTTCATCCGAATATTAAAATAGGAGAGTTGTATATAGCATATATTAAAAACTGCATTATAGAAGGAGTAACTACAGACATTATAGGTATTTTTAAATCTGAAACAAAAGATATTTATTTGGATGTAATTAATGATCAAAAGAAGTTTGATGTATTATTTAAAAAAGGAATTAATATAAACAAACTCGATAAAGGGTGTTTAATATGCAATATGGGTACTATGTTGCCACAAAAAGTTTTTATAGTTGATACAAGTAGGAATGACGCTCATTACTGGAGAAAGTTATTTCTTAATGTGCAAGAAGTTACAGATGAGTATACACGTACTGCTGCTGTGTTGAAAGCATGTAAACAGTTCGTAAAAAAAGAATGTGGTACTATTGAGCCACAGGAGAAAATATCCCTATTGAATAACTCTGTTAGATACTTTGAGACTCATGATAGCTTTGAAATGAATGATTTTACATCACAGGTATTTCAGGATAGTTCAGTTTCAACAGAATTTAAAAAATATTTAGAGATAACTGCTCCTGAAAAGTCTTTTGAAAAGCCATTTGATATTTCAGGAAAAGCAATATCTTCGGTAAAAAAGAGTATTAAAAATCTCATTAAATTGGATACCAATGTTGAGATACGAATTAATACCCAAGCTGACAAGATAGAAAAAGTTGTGGAGAAAGGTTTTGATGCAGAAAAACAAATGCATTATTATAAAATTTATTATGTAAATGAGGAGTAAGAAAGGGAGGGCGAAATTATGGCTGGTGGAGAAAAAGCAAAAAGCTCTGGTGAATATGGGGAAGCTATCGTTGGCAGTTTAATCAAGCTCATGGGTTGGGAGAATCCGAATAATGGGATCTCAGTTCCATGTGTGTTCCAAGAGAAACATGGAAAACAGAAACATGGAATAGATTACATCTATCAATATAGATCTCCACTTAGAGATGCAACAAGACAAGATGTACTGATTAGTGTGAAGTGTCGAGATGGATACCCGGCGACAGAAGATGGAGTTAAGAAAAAGTTTAAGGAGTTTTTGCTAGATTTAGCACAAGCTATGGAATGTTATCCTGGATGTGACATTGCAAAACGTAAGATTAATAATATTACTAAAAAATTGACATATGGATTAATTTTTTGGATTGATCGTAATAGAGAAGACGGTCGTGAATTTGAATCTGTATCAGATAAGATTGGCAATTTTTATCTAAAAGAGGAGTGTACATATGATGTGATTTCTTTAGTGGATAATCAACGAGCGCAATTTCTCTATAGTCTTTTGAATTTTGCAAAAAACAAATATGGAGAGGCAAATGTCGAATATTTTTACATTAATACAGGGCTTAATAATGCCAGTTTGGATAGAGTATATTCTGGGTCTTTTATGCCTATAGAATATGTAAATTCAGACGTTATTCCATTGGCTATTATTAATGGGGATAACAAAAAATTATTTTTAGGGGCAAAGGATAACTTTTGTAAGGAATATCTATTACGATTAATAGGTCTAGCTCAAGAACTAACCAATACATGGACGGCTAATGTAGTGATTGCTTTTCCTGATTATAATGAATTTGAGAACTCCAGTGATGTTTTAAGTGCAAAGAATGAGTTTGAAAATACTGCATTTGTTAGTAAAATTGAAGTTATTACATTTAATCCTGATTTTAGAGATGGGGTGAAATAATGGGAATGACGCTGAATTGCCAAACACTTTTGCCAGTGGGCGAAAAATTAAAACCTTTGTTAAATAAATCTTGTATAAGTGAAGCAAATATGAAAGATATTTTAACTAAACGAGGTATTTTTATTGGGGGAAGTGACAAGAAGATATCAATTCCATTATTAACATTATCTATTTTAAGCCCGAAGGAATTTGAGGCTTTACAAGAATTTCAAAAAACAAAGGAAGATAGTTTGAAAATTAAAACTTCAAAAACTGTTTCGTTGACAGAGGATAATATAAATACAATTATCCCATTGGGAATCATTGAATATAAGGAATTGGTTGATGATACTAATAATTTTAAATTTGATACTGATCTAGAGTTTTCAATTGTAAACCCTAATTATCTTACACTTGATTATGAAATAGTCAGAGAAGATGTTACAAAAGATTGGGCAAGTAATGAAAGCCGTTTTTCTGCTAGAGTAGAAGTTTTAAAAGATTTAAAAAGTAAAGAAATAACTTTTAAAAGTGAGTTTACCTCTACAGAAACAGAAAACATAAATTATAAAATTATAAAAAAATTGAATAGGTATTTGAAGGACAAGAAAGAAATATCTCCTAATGATTCAATAATAGAAATTTCTTCAGATAAATTTACAAACATTGAAAGATTTTCTTTCATGCTTCAATTGGCAAATGACAGTCCAAACGGATTTCTTAGATTTGAAGCGGTTAAAAATATTGAAATAGGTCCAGATAAGACTTTTTCCATGCCCGATGACGGTAAATGGATGGAAGGCAGTGTACGTAATATCATTATTAATAGTGAGAAAGGGCAGACACTAGAAAATATTGAATACATATCTAATCCTGAATATCATAAATCTTTGATTTTGCGTCAAATTCAAGCTCAGTATAAATTTGAATTTGGTGCTGTTAAGGGGATGTGCATAATTGAATATGGATTTCCTCATTATTTTAGAACACACACCAAGGGAACGTCATTTGAGACCAGTATTTCTAAGATATATTTTTCTAAAGATAGTAAGGGAGAAAATGTTAAAAGTACGTCACGAAAGATCTTAAGTGAATTTCAGAGTCTCTATCAAAATAAATTTGATAATAAATAGAAGTTGCTATACATATTAAGAGTGAATTTACTGACTTTAAAACTTGAGGAGGTAATCAAGATGCCTATTAATTTCTCGAAGCTGACTCCTTCAGCTAATCAAACATCGCTTGAACCGCGTGATATATTTATGGCTCTTCCTAACAAGGATAAGCGCTACGGTTATCCACGTGACGTACAGACAGAGGTCTGGAAGCAGTGGTTTGCAAAACGTAGTGAAAAGAATGCGATAATCAAAATGAACACAGGAAGCGGAAAGACTGTTGTCGGTCTAACCATTTTACAAAGCTGTATAAATGAAGGGAAAGGTCCTGCAGTCTATATTGTTCCAGATAATTATCTGGTGGCACAAGTGTGCACCGAAGCACAGCAACTTGGAATACGTGTTGCTTGTGATAAATTTGATATAAATGGAAACCGCATTGAAAAGGGCGAAGATGATTTCTTTTTCACAACGAAAAAGGCAATTCTCGTTGCCAATATTCACAAGCTTGTAAATGGAAAAAGCATATTTGGATTACGTTCAAGTGGTAACGTGAAAATCGGTAGTATTATTATTGACGATGTTCACGCTTGCTTGGATACAATTGAACAACAATATACCGTAAGAATTGAGTCAAATCATCCACTGTACTCTCAAATTATCCAGATGTTTGGTCAGTATCAAGAATTGAAGGACAGCCAAGGATTTTACGATATTACAGAAAATCAAGATACACATAGCAACAAGCTAATTCCATTTTGGATTTGGCAGAAAAACTGTGAAGATATACGACGCTTACTAACTCATCCCAATTACGCAGATGACCCAATTACGCTATTTAACCTTCCACTATTAGCTGATAATTGGACGACCTGTAACTGTGTTATTTCGGTACGAAATATCGAAATAACACCGAAAAGCATTCCAATTTCGAAAATCGCAAACTTCGAGCAAGCCGAGCGTCGGATATTTATGAGTGCTACACTTGCGGACGATAGTGTCTTTGTTTCCACAATGGGTCTTAAGAAAAATGATATTTCTAATATCATTACACCAGAAAAGGCAAATGATATTGGCGAACGACTTATCCTGTTTCCGAAGCATCTTAACGCCCAGCTTGATGATAAAAGTGTTAAACAAATGTTGGAGGCGATTGCCAAGAAGTACAATGTTGTGGTAATTGTTCCATCTTTCGAGAGGTTAAGTTTTTGGCAGGATGTAATGGGTGAGATCCCAACCCAAGTGTTATCTTCTCGTGATAAAAATATTGAAAGTGGTGTAAAGGCCCTTAAACAGGGGACGTTTAAAGGATTAACAATTCTTGTTAATAAGTATGATGGCATAGATTTACCTGAAGATGCTTGTAGGTTTCTTGTGATTGATGGTTTGCCGGCAATGCGTAGCGAATATGATATTGTGATTGAAGGAATGAACCCAAGTGATAAACGAATTTGTCGTGAGTATATACAAAAAATAGAGCAAGGAATGGGACGTGGCGTTCGCTCTAACAATGATTATTGTGTCATTGTATTTATGGGAGACAAACTGGCTGATGTAATAGTTAACCAAGGTGGTGATCAATTCTTCAGCAAGGCGACTTTAGAACAATACAACCTTTCCAAACAGTTATGGATACAGCTTATGGAGTCGGGAGCTAAGCCCACAATCCAAGAGGTGTTCTCTCTTTCAAACTATCTACTCACACGCAATACTGGGTGGATAACCGCTAGTAAGGGTGCGTTGGCATCTGTAGAATATGATAAAGCTGCCAATGTCGATAGTACCGTTGTCGCTATGCGTAATGCTTTTGATAATGAAACAATTGGCAGATACGATGAAGCTTTTAGCATCATTGAGGCAGAGAAAAACGGAAATATAGAACTCAATGATAATGCTAAGGGACTTCTTATGCAATTGATGGCTGAGTATAAAAATTTTGCCAATCCAGTTCAAGCACAAGAAATCCTCTTATCAGCACAAAAATTAAATAAAATGGTGTTAAAGCCAATCCGTGGGATTCAGTATGATAAGCTACAGAGTTTTTCCGATACTCAAGCAGCAAATGTATCTAAGTTTATTGTAAATAATAAGTTTAAATCAAACAACTATTTGATACGTGTTGATTCCGTGTTAGACAGTTTGACTTTTTCTGAGGACTCAGCCGATTCCTTTGAGGCTGCGTTGGATAATGTGGCGGTATTAATTGGTATACACGCAACACGCCCTGATAAAAATGGCATTAAAGGAAGTCCTGATAATTTGTGGGCTATTGATAATTTGGAGTATTTTGTTATTGAATGCAAGAATGGTGTTAAGCCTGATATAACAGCTGTATCGAAAGCAGATTGTTCTCAATTGCTAAGTTCAATTCAATGGTTTGAGAACCTCTATGCTGGAAATGGATTTAAATGCTATCCTATTATTATACACAGAGCGAGTACGTTTGATGCCTCTGCTTCTCCTGATCCTCGTATGAGGGTAATGAACGAACAATTGCTTAAACAATTTAAAGGAGCAGTAAAGGCGTTTGCTGAAGGGATCGTTGGCGGCAACATTATTAGCAATGTACAGGAGATTCAAAGATTGCTTGTCCAATACAAGCTTAATGGAACAGCTATTATAGATGCATATACAATCCCAGCAAAATAATATTCATAGACATGACGGAACGGAGAAAATATTGACGTCCTCCAATGGAAAATCAGCTTTATAGAGAGCATTATTACTATTCGAACAAGACACTTTAAGCGCGTGATTCTGATGCGGAATTGTGGTTTGAAGGGCAATGAATATGTGGAATATTAATAGGGCAGTTCAGTTCGTTCCTTTTGCCACACTAAGCGTTCATTATGCTGTTGTCAAAGAAACAGCGAGATTGACGGAATATATATAGTGAGTAGATGGAAAATAATAAGAAGGTGAGGAATCATTGAAAAAGGATTATTTTGATGCACTTGAAGAAGTTTATACTGAAGGTGGTATAGGGAACACACTTATGAATGAATTTTATGACAACCGTGTAGCTGGAGGAAGTGAAAGGCAATTTGCAAGGCTTGCTGTATATATGGAGTGGAAATACGGAATTACATCTACAAAGCAAATAAAAACAGAGAATGTATATGAGCTTTTAGAGCTTTTCAGAAGGAAAGGATATAAAGATGCAACTCTTAAAAGCTATATATCAGCTTTTAGACAAGTTTATAAGTGGAACAGACACTTGTTTTTAGAGGATTTTGAGATACCGTCAAACACAGGATTTGAAAAGTGGGCAGAAAAAAGAAAGGCTTAATTAATGTTGAAAACAGCAGATATATTGAAAGAGGTTAAATATTTTTGGAAAAATAGAAAAATAAAAGATAATGAGAGCTGCCCTTGTGGAAGTGGAGTCGAGTTTGTATCTTGTTGCAAAGGGAAACCTTTGAAGGCAATTAATAAATCTAAAAAGCCAGCTGATGTGCGAATAATGGAAAAGATGAGCTCAAAGATGAAAAGATGTTGTATGCATCCTGATCAAACAAATTGTAAAGGGAAAATAAAAGGAGCTCATGCATTACAAAATAATAAGATTATCTCGCTATTGGCAGGTTCTGAACGTCATGTATATATGTTGAATGCAAAAAAGAAACCATTACTTATACCTATGCCTAATGGTGAAACAATTCCTATTATTGAGCTGAGTAAAACAAGTGCGAATGATGCTACCACAGAAACTTGTTTTTGTGATTTACATGATAATATTGCCTTTGCAGTTATTGAAAAGGGTGCGCCTGATTTTGATGAAACAAGCGAGGAAATGAAATTTACATATGCTTATAAGGCATTTATTTTTGAATATTACAAGCAAAAAATAGCGTTTGATATTTTTCGAGACAGTTTTAAGGAAAATCCTGCAATATTCTTATCTTTTGATATGGTTGGAATGTACCGAATGCTCCAACTAAAAGAGCAAGAATTTGAACCAATTAAATCCCACTTTGATGAACAGATAATGGCTGGAACATTTGATGGGGTAGTTACATGTGCAATAAAGATCTCAGAGCAGATTAGATTTGCAGATTATGCATATATTGCACCGGATTATGATATGAATGGAAAGAAAATAAAGCACACAGTGAAGGGCATTATGCATAGATTGGCTATTACCATTTTTCCAGAAGTAAATCAATCGTGGTTATTAGTAAGTTGCCTCAAAAGTGAACAATTTATCTATGAGGAATTGTTTCAGCAACTTAAAACAGCTTCATTAACAAAATTGAAATTTTACATCAATCTGGTGTTGCCGTTATATTCGGAAAATATGGTATTAAGTACGGAATTATGGGAGTCCTGGGATAAGGAAGCTCAAATGGCATATACTTATTATGCAAACCTAAATGGAAAAGATGCTTTGGTGGTTGGAAAGGGAATAGGATTTGGATTGAAAAATGCTTTTCATCAAAAATCTGATGACGCGTATTATAATTCACCTAAGATCAATTTATTTGTATGAGGAATATGTCCAATTAGAAGTAGA
Source organism: Firmicutes bacterium UBA3553 (assembly GCA_002381185.1). Classification (GTDB taxonomy): domain Bacteria; phylum Bacillota; class Clostridia; order Tissierellales; family Sedimentibacteraceae; genus Sedimentibacter. The sequence goes on from DFOA01000013.1 coordinate 41,272, forward strand.
TACATAAGAGCATTCTTCAAAAAACTGCTAAGACTAAAGCCCTCAGTATGCTGGGGGTTTTATTGTTGGCAGCTTTTATCTTCACTAAATTAAACATCGATATATGAGAGTTGCCATGCTATAATTGACATAGCTATTAATCAAAAAATGAGTGATATGTGCTGGAATTATTGAAAATATCCCCTGCCACCAAGGGGGTATCAGGTTCGACGGTCATCAGAATTGCAGCAACAGGGCACGTTGAATGCGTGATTCTGATGCAGAATTGTGGTTTAGAGGGAAAAAAATAGAGTTTACCATAACATATAGTGGTTTGAAGATGAAATTTGGGTAATTTATTGAACATATAGAGAAAGTAAAGAATTAACTCTTGACTTATAAATAAAATAAGGATATCATTATTTTGTAGATTTAGAGTAGGAGAAATTTTATGTCTGAGAGTGTATCTAACCAATAGATTAACTTAATATGGATTAAGCATTAAGGATAGGTAAGTATCCTTTGGTTTTCATGCTTAATTACATTATCTATGGAAGATACACATGGCAAATTACTTTAAACAATATTGTTAAAATAACTATTGTTATTTTGAATATGGAAGTTTGCAGCCGCGAGTTATCCGCGGCTTTTTTGTATGCTCTAACTCCATTTTTCCGAGTCTCTTTTCTGAAAAATGGATGGTAGGTCAATCGCACAAAATGCCAAATTTGTGCGACGAAGGAGCAGACAAATTTGCTGCATTTCCCTGCGTACTTCAAAAATATACTAAATCTACACCGTTATTTGTAGATTCCATAGATATGAGCATTTATTACAATTAAGAAAGGAATATGGATATGAATAACATGACTATGGAAAAATTACAATATGATGAATTGAAAGAACATGTTAAAAATTACTGCACAAGTAATTTAGGAAAAATTATGATAGATAAGTTACATCCTTCATCTCATTTGGAAACCGTTAAAAAAAGGTTGAATGAAACAACAGAAGGGAAAATACTGTTGGAAAGCAGTGTAGTACCATTGCAGGGAATTGTGCACATAGATAATATTATTTCAAAACTAGAGAAAGGGATGATATTAAACGGTGAAGCACTTAGCAATGTTTCAAGCTTTTTAAGAGGCTGCAGAAAGCTTAAGGCTTATATGGAGGATATGAAATTCTATGCTCCTGTTTTAGCCGGCTATTCAAATTCAATAGAGGTGTTGGAGCATATTGAAGAAGAAATAAATACTTCAATAGTTAATGATAAAGTAAGTCCTGATGCGTCGAAGGAATTAAAAAGGATTACCAGATTAATAGAAAATCTTGAAATAAAAATAGAAAATAAATTAAATGATTTCCTGAGATCAGCAGTAAATAAAAATTATATACAGGATTTTTTCATTACAAAAAGGAAAGAAAAATTTACAATACCGATTAAGACTTCCTATAAAAATCAAGTATCAGGTACAGTAATAGAAATTTCCGGCGGAGGCTCAACAGTTTTTATGGAGCCTGCAGCTGTGAGTAAATATTCTTCTGAGCTTGAGCAGCTGGTTGCTGAAAAGGAAAATGAGGAATATCAAATATTATCATTTTTAACAGGTTTAATTAATGATTGTATTGGAGAGCTGAAGCAAAATGCAGAGGTTGTTGGAATTTATGATATGATTTTTGCAAAATCCAAATTTAGCAGAGAAATAAACGGTATTTCACCTAATGTAAATAATTACGGATATATAAATATAATAAATGGCAGGCATCCTATGTTGAAGCATAAGGTTGTGCCATTAAATTTTACTATAGGAAAGGATTATAGAACATTAGTTATTACAGGTCCAAATGCAGGAGGAAAAACTGTTGTATTAAAAACAGTTGGATTGCTGACCTTGGCAGTACAATCCGGATTTCATATACCATGTGAATCAGGAAGTGAATTTTCTGTTTTTGAAAATATATTTGCAGATATAGGAGATGACCAAAGTATAGAAAATGCTTTAAGTACATTTTCATCTCATGTAAAGAATATTGCTCAAATCATTCAGGACACTAACAAATCCACTCTCTTACTGTTTGATGAAATAGGAAGCGGAACAGAACCTAACGAGGGTGCAGCATTGGCAATTTCAGTTTTGGAGGAAGTTTACCACAAGGGTGCAATTACTGTATCTACAACACATTATGGTGAAATCAAGGATTATTCCTTAAATCATCCTGACTTTGAAAATGCAGCTATGCTTTTTAACAGTGAAACTTTAGAGCCATTATTTAAACTTCTGATAGGTGAGTCCGGCAATAGCAATGCTTTTTGGATAGCTGAAAAAATGGGAATAAATAAATCGGTAGTACAGCGTGCCAGAGAATATATTTCCAGTAAAGAATATAATTTTAATATGATAAGTAAAAATAAAGTCATCCAAATAAAAAATGAGGAAATAAATGTGGATGAAGAGGTTATTGATTTTGATATAGGAGATAGGGTTTATTTAACAGAATACAAGGAGTCAGGTATTGTTTATAAGCCAAAGGATAAGTTTAATAATTTAACTGTTTTCTATAAAGGTGAATTTAAAGAAATCAATGTTAAACAATTAAAATTAGAAAATAAAGCCAGAGAATTGTATCCGGATGGATACGATTTGAATACTTTGTTTGTTGACTATTCAGAGCTTAAATTAGAAAGAGATATAAATAGGGGATCGAAGAAAGCATTGAAGGAAATAAATAAAAAAATAAAATTGAGAAGAAATAATATTTAAAGGTTTTTCGGAGGATGGATAATATGGATAAAAACAAGAAAATATTCGTCCTCTGGTTAATCTAGAAAAACTAAATTCAGAGATTGGATTAGAATAGTTGATAAAACAATACCTTTAAACCTTTTGAATTGACATTAAGGGGATATTGGATATAATGGTCATCAAAATTATATACACAGGGCTGATGAACAATTAAAAATGTTTTGAAAATTTTAACAGTTATATATTGAAAGTATGTTGCAAAATAAGTCGATTTGTGCCACACTAAGTGTATGTATAAGCAAAAGTGATTGAAAATCTTGTGCCTGGTTTGCAAGAATGAACGGTGGGATACAAGATAACATGTATTTACATAGCGAAAATCAGTTGCTGATCCACGAAAAGAATATACCATAAGGAAGTGATCGCCATGCTGCGTATTGTCATTTGTGACGACCAGCCACAAGAACTTCAAATCATTAACGAATATATAACAGAATACCTTTATACTCACAAACTGGAAGCGGATATGAAAAAATTTTCTCACCCTGATAAATTGCTGAAGAGTATTGAAACCGAGAGCTTTCACCTTTACATATTGGACATTGTCATGCCTATGGTCAGCGGCATCGAGCTTGGTAAAGAAATCCGCCGCCTTGATCATGAGGCAAAAATTATCTACGTAACCACAGAGCCCCAATTTGCTTTGCAGGCCTATGCCGCAAGCCCCATGAATTATTTGGTTAAGCCGATTGATAAGCAGCAGTTGTTCGATACGCTCTCTTTTGCTATTTCAAAAATAGAATTGTCAGAGGAACAGATATTTACGGTAAAAACCGCCAGGAGCTTGCAGGTACTCAATTTTTCTGATATTCTTTGCTGTGAATATCGCAGTCATGCTGTTATTTTTACACTTACTAATGGTGAGGAAATAATCAGCCGTACTTTCCGAGAAAGCTTCTCGGAATATATTATCCCTTTTTTAAGAGATATTCGTTTTTTACGATGTCACACCTCGTATCTCATTAATATGAGAAGGGTGGAACGTTTTGCAAAGGATAGCTTTACTCTTCGCGGCGGGAAAGTTGTTCCCATTGCGTCAAAGCAATATCCGTCTGTACGGGATCAATACATGAATTTTCTTATGGCAAAGGAAGGTTGCAAATGAGTGAGTATTTTCCTGATTTCATTCGGGGAGTCATATCTACAACCGCTAATGTTTTGCTGATAATTACTCTCCTACAGCCAAAATACTCCAAAAAAGTGACTTTATTTACTATGCTTGGTATTCTTGCTGCGGATTTGGGTACGGCCGTTTATTGTTATCTCATCGGTAATCTTACCATGCTGGCAAAAATTGATATTGCCCTGTTTGCTGTTCTGTGCTTTGCAGTGCGACCGCTGTTCAAAGATACTTTTATGCAGTGGCTGTTCAGCTACCTAACGGTACTAAATATCAGCTATGCTGTGATTGCTTTAAGCTTTGTCGGCTCAAGAAGATTACCATATCCTGTGTATGCAAACTCAATATTACGCTTTATTCTGTTTGGCGCTGTTCTTCTCATTTTGTGGCGTTATGTTCGCCCCTTATACCGGCAGGCTGTGGAATATTGGACAGCGTACTTCACAGTGGCATTAGGTATTAATATTACATTTACATATTATGTTCTCTTTTCTGATGATATTGTTCTTACACTGACCGAACAGGCTGTTCCGCTGCTTCTATTGACTTTTACAGGGATTGCGGCATATAGCTCCATTTTTCTGTCACTTAAAAATCTTCAGCGAGAGTATAGGATAAAAGAGGAAAATCAAAAAATGCAGGAGGAGAGGGAATACCTGCAATTAGCTACCAGCAATATGTCAGAACGTCTGAAATTTATGGAAGAGGTGTCGGCCGAGAACAGCCGTGCCGCCCATGACCGTCGTCATTTCAATAATATGCTTTTAGAGCTTTTGGAAAAAGGCGAAAATAATGATGCCGTTGCCCTGCTGAAAAAACAAAATCAGTCTGTACCCAAGATTAGCAAAGTCTACTGTGAAAACCATGTTGTCAATGCTGCTGTCTGTCATTATGTGAAGCTTGCGGAAAATTCCAGCATTTCCACAAAGATTGAACTGGATATTCCAAGCAACCTTACGGTTGATTCCTTGGAGCTTTCAATGGCGGTGTCGAATCTTTTAGAAAATGCCATTGTGGCTTGCCTGAAACAATCGGGCAGCAAAAGTCTATATATTAATTTTATCTGTCGCCATATGGGACGACTGCTTTTGGAGATAGAAAATCCCTGTGCAGAAAGTGCTGTTCTTGATGAAAACGGATATCCCGCAACTATTGAAGCGGGTCACGGAATAGGAAGTAAAAGCGTCATCGCCTTTGCAAAGAAATATAACGGTGAGCTAATGTATAAAATAGAAAAAGGAGTTTTTCGGGTTCGTCTGCTGGTGTGATATCGGACAATCTTCATTTGACAAAAGTAAATTTCATGTTGATATGAGTTTTTTAAGTGTAAAAATGAGTCTTTTAAGTGTAAAGATTCATTTTTTATTTTTTGATGGTATTCTTTTAGCAGAAATTGTATAAAAATCTGAATATATTTCAACACAAAGGAGCGTGATATTATGGAAAATCGCCGTTGTAGGAAGGAGGATATGCCACTTTCTGCCCCCAATGCAGAAGGAAATGTGTGGCCAAGACAGTTTTGTCCGGCTTTTGAGCAAAGAGCCGATACAACTGAGGGAATACGACAATGTTGGTACTGCCGGTATGCCGATTTTCATTTGGATAAGCCCCGCTCATTGGATGTGGGTGTGTGCTGCTGGCCGAAAAAGATATTAAGATAGGGGTATAGATAAAGGATGAGAATTGGAGAGATAAAGCAATTATGAAAAAAAAACGAATTATATCAGCAATTTTAGTTGTTTGTATGTTGATTACTTCATTGCCCTTAGAAACATTTGCGGTAGAAAATGCTGAGAGAATTAATCCGTTTTCTGATATTACAAAACAGGATTGGTTTTATGAAGACGCACTATATGCTTACGAAAACAATTTGTTCAGCGGAACGAGTGCAAATACATTTTCGCCAAACATACCTATGACAAGGGCAATGTATGTCACAGTCATTGGTCGTATGGAGAACATTGATACAAGTGTGTTTTTGAAAAATTCCACTTTTACGGACGTAGAAAAAGGAAGCTACTATGCGCCTTATGTGGAATGGGCAAAACAAATGGGTATAACATCAGGTACAGGAAACGGTATGTTTAGTCCTGATAATCTTATCACACGTCAGGATATGGCAACCTTCACGACTCGTTTTTTCGATGCCTACGGTTATATATACCCGGATGCTTCATATATGACGCTTCCTAAAGACATTGAACTCATTTCATCATATGCAAAGGATTCTGTATTGAAGTTATGGTCTGTGGGCTTGCTTAAAGGCGATGAAAACGGAAACTTTAATCCTTTAAAGACCGCAACAAGAGCAGAAACCGCAGCATTTTGTTCACGTATTCACCAGAGTGAAAATTCAGAAATCCAAACCTCTGGAAATATAATCAACAATAAAAAAACAACATACGAGGTTAAATTTGAAACAAATGGCGGCGGTACTATAGCAAGTCAAAAATTTCGCTCAGGTGTCGCTATGGACAACCTCCCTATTCCATTTAAAGAAAATTCAATATTTGAAGGTTGGTGCTATGACGAGGAGCTCAGCCTTCCTATAGCGACCACCGACACTGTAAAAAACAATATGACACTTTACGCAAAGTATCTTGAAACAAAACCTTTAGAGGAATATGAAACCCCGGTTTTTGCAAGTGCCCTTGATCAAAGTCCTGACTTTACTATAGAAGTTGTTTCAACACAAGAAATGACTGCTGATGAAGTAAAAAACTGTATTACCGCAAAAAATCTTTCCAGTATCAAACAAGAGGATTTTATAAATGTTACAGGGAGCAAAAAGAATTTTGTTATTCATGGCACAAACGGATTTGAAAAAGGCGCAACATATAAACTTACACTTGATAATGAAAATCTTTCCTTCGAGGGATTTCCCGATTCAGTAAGAGACTATAACTTTACTGTAGCAAAAGAAAAAGCACTTAATTTTTCATTAAACAGTGATATTATTTATGTTCCGGCATCAGAGATAGTGAGGATAACAGGAAAAACCAACGCTCCTATTACACTGAACGAAAGCGGTATTTCCGAAACCGCACCAAGCGGAGGTAATTTTACATATTCGGGCAGTACAGAAATTAAGGTTGGAGATAATCTTGCTATATATGAAGGCACACGTCCGGATTTGAGGAGTGTGGATAATGATAATGACGGAGATATCCTTTATGTAAAAATAATAGGGAAATCAGGAAACTCCTATACATATACAGGTGTTGAAATTGAAGAGGTATTATTTACTCCTGATGTATTGCCGATTTCAAACAGCGCTGACACAGACGCAGATGCAAGTAACTATTCTGTTACGGTTTCTAAAGATATATTGGACTTTTCCGGAGACATATATCAAAATATCGGTCTTGATTCACAGACAACAATTGATGTAGGTGATTTTATATCGTTTTATGATGGTGACTTTGGCTATAATATGCAAGACATAAGCTATGCAAAAATTACTGCTGTAAGTGAAGATGAGGACAATTTTGTTATTAAGTTTAAAACCGTTACACAGGAAGAAATGTTTGCATCAATGGATGCATATGACACAAATCAGATTTCAGGCGAGGAAATGCTTGAAAATGTCAATAAAGATGCAATTGAGCGCAGTGTGGAGAGGCAGGCTTTAAACAGCGGTTTTGCCGAGGAAGCGGCGCTCTATCTTGCGTCATTAGCGCTTAAAACAGATTCATATACCGAATTGTCAAGTGCCTATGACCTTACGGACATTCAAATTAAATCAAAAGATGGCGATGATTTGACTGACGGTGAAATTATGCTGATGGATGGTCAAAAGGTAGAAGTTGATATCAGCAAGCTGCAGGCAAATTTAGGTACAAAACTTGATTATTTTGGCGGATATGACGGTCTTAGATTGACGTTGGAGATTGGCATTGAGATAAAAATACATGCAAGTGACAAGGCTGATATTGTTATGGAAATTACAGGTAAATTTGAGCAAGAGGTCCGCATTGATATTAATGTTGACGGCGGTGCTGTTTGGAAATGGTGGGGGCCATTCCCTTATATTTCAGAATATGAAGCTACTGCAAGTGTAGATTTATTTGATTATACCGGAATAGGGATTGAAGCTACCATTATTACGGCAGAAGCTGAAGAAGACGATTTAACCGGAATGAAAAACGAAACAATAAATGATATCGGAAAGCAGCTGAAAGACCTTATGGATGCAAAAGACAAATATATAGGTGACGGCAGCGGAACGGTTGCGGAGGGGCTTGCGGATAAATATAAAAATATGATTGAAAACGAAGACAGCGAGTGGGTTGAGTTATTCAGCAAGGATATATTTAAAAAAGAATTTAACATATGCTTAATTATTGCTGTTGAGGTAGGGGTAGAATTTGTAGTAAGCGCAAATGTAAACATTTCTCTAGGCATGGATTTTTACTATGCCAACGCCAAACGATATGTTTATACGGTTGCAGTATTTGCAAATAATGTAACAAGTGATGTTATTGATATTTTGGAAGAACAGTATCAGTTTGAATTTTACGTTATGGGAACTTTGGGCTTGCGTGCCGGAATCAGAGCAGGAATAAAGGTAGGATTATTCACTACAAAGCTTGCAAGTGTAGGTTTTACTGCTGAGGTGGGTGCTTATGTACGTGTTTGGGGTTATTTCTATTATCAGTTGCGGTGGACGGCATCACAAGGAAAAACCACAAAATACTGCGGCGCAATGCTCTTTGAACTTGGAATTTATCTGGAAGTTAAATTTGAAGCACAGGCATTTAACGGTACATTTTCATATAATCCAACTTTGTACGATAACGAATGGCCGCTTTGGTATGCAGGCATGAGGGAAAATATACAGGATTTTTCATATGAGCAGGAAGAAACTCCTGAACTTTCAATGAAGAAGACTATTCAAACAGTTGATGTGCCTGATAGTATTTTTGAAATGGAATATATGGATCTTAAAACAGGTGAAACAGAAACAAAGGTTTTTAATGATGAAACCAATTTTAATATTAAAATGTCAAATGATGCCTTTTCATATAATCCGAATACAAATCGATTGACTATTAGTCCCGGAGAAAAAAGCATTCAGGAAGGACAAATGATTATTACATGGATAACCGCTCCTTTGGCATTTACTTCAGCGCCCATTGAACGCCGTATAAACCTTTATTGGGACAATTATAACGATGGCTATTCAATAGCCTTTAACTCAAACGGCGGAAGTTCTGTTCCGATAATTATCCAGCGGTATGGCGGCAATGTTAAGCCTCCTGAAGCACCTTTAAAACAGGGGTATATATTTGAAGGATGGTACAGTGATTCTTCTCTTAAAAATAAGTACACAGTTCCATCTGCAATGCCTGACAAGGACTCTCTTGTTTATGCAAAATGGACGCCCGGATCAGACACAAAATATGAGGTTTTGCATTATAAACAAGACATAAACAATAACTATTCACTTGCCGATAAAGATACCTTATCAGGGACAACGGACAGTACAATAGTTCCCGAAACAAAAACATATGCAGGTTTTGCATCTCCGGTATTGCAGGAAACTGTAATTAATCCGGATGGCAGTACAAAAGTTAATTATTATTACAAACGAAATACATATACCGCAAATTTTGAACCCGGAGATGCAGGCGGTGAAACAGTAACAAATAAAATTAAGTATGGTGCAGCGGTAACAGCCCCCACACTTACAAAAGAGGGTTATGAATTTACGGGATGGAATGAGCCTATTGCAGCTTCAATGCCTGCCGGGAATATTACATATACTGCTTTGTGGTCGCCGAAAGGAGATATTGACTACCGCATCGAACATTATGTAATGCAACCGGACGGACGTTATAAATTTAAAGAATTTGAGTACAAAAAAGGCATTACCGATGAGATAATCTCAGCAAGTAACCTTAAAAAATCTGCTATTGAGGTTGAAAATGGCATCACTTATTCTTATGCCACGGTGAAGGGAAATACAGCAGAAAATGCAGCTGTGAAATCAGATGGAAGCCTTGTTGTAAAGCTATATTACGACCTTAGCCAGCATAATATAACATTCAAATCTCAAAACGGCGAAAGTGATATACAAAAAATATTTAAATACGGAGAAGTCATAACCCTGCCTGATGAACCGATGCGTACAGGATATACATTCGGAGGGTGGTACACAGATGAAGCGTGTACTGCAGCACTTAATAGGACTATGCCTGCAAAGGATGTAACAGCTTTTGCCAAATGGACGGCAAATACTGATACAGCATACAAGGTTGAACATTATGTAATGGACACTGACGGTACCTACCCTTCAATACCTTCATATTCATATAATTTGACAGGCACTACTGATACAGTATGTGAACTTTCAGGTCTTAAAAAAGCTGAACTATTGGTAGCAAACGGTATTGAATACAGCCATGGAGAGGTAAATGGCAAAACCGAAACACAAGCAAAAATTTCAGGGGACGGAAGCCTGGTTGTAAGTCTTTACTATGAAAGAAAATCATATACTCTTACATGGGAAACCGGAGAGGGTATAGCTAGCGGCGATTATACACAAAGCGGAAGCATATACTACGGCTCCTCTGTTACGCCGCCTGCGCTTTCCAGAGCAGGATACACATATGCATGGGATAAAACAATTCTTCAGGTCATGCCTGCAGGAAACTGCACATATACGGCTGTTTGGACGGCAAACACAAATACACCATATAAAGTTGAGCATTATGTAATGGGAACAGACGGAAAGTATTCTGTTATGCCTGTGGATACAGACAATAAATCAGGAACAACAGATACAACGTGCACACTTTCAGATTTTACAAAATCAGGGCTATTGGCAGCAAACGGTATTGAATATAGCCATGCTGAGATTGAGGGTAAAACCGAAACAGAAACAATTATTTCAGGGGATGGCAGCCTGGTTGTAAGGCTGTACTATGAAAGAAAAACACATACTCTTACATGGGAAACCGGTAAGGGTACAGCAAGCGGCGATTATACACAAGGCGGAAGCATATACTACGGCTCCCCTGTCACACCGCCTGCGCTTTCCAGAGCAGGATACACATATGTATGGGATAAAACAATCAATCCTTTAATGCCTGCGGAGAACTGCACATACACGGCTGTTTGGACGGCAAACACAAATACACCATATAAAATAGAGCATTATGTAATGGGAACAGACGGAAAGTATTCTGCTATGCCTGTGAATACAGATAACAAATCAGGCACAACGGATACAATGTGCACACTTTCAGATCTGAAAAAAGCTGAACTATTGGCAGCAAACGGTATTGAATATAGCCATGGGGAGGTAAACGGTAAAAACGAAACAGAGGTAAATATTTCAGGTGACGGCAGCCTGGTTGTGAAGCTTTACTATGAAAGAAAAGCATATACTCTTAAATGGGAAATGGGTGAGGGAGTTGCAAGCGGCGATTATACACAANNATACTACGGCTCCTCTGTTACACCGCCTACGCTTTCCAGAGCAGGATATACATATGTATGGGACAAAACAATCAACCCTGTAATGCCTGCGGATAACTGCACATATACGGCTGTCTGGACGGCAAATACAAACACGAAATACACGGTAGAACATTATCAGCAAAATATTGCAAATGATAATTATACATTAAAGGACAGAGACACACTGACAGGTACAACCGACACTACAGCAGAAGCAAAATCAAAGGGATATAACTATTTCACCTTAAATCCTGATGCTTACAGTTATCTGGAAAGTGGCAAAATCAGCGGAAATGGCTTGCTTTTACTTAAGCTTTTCTATGACAGAAATAAGTTTAAGGTAACCTTTGATGCAGGTGATGGCACTTTAGAAGAAGATGCAACGCAAGAATTAAAGCATGGCGCAACTGTTTCCACAATTAATCCCAAACGCTCGGGATATGCATTCGGCGGTTGGTATTTTGATGAAAACTGCTCAGATGATGAACGCTTTAACGGTATTATGCCTACAAACGACATAACTTTATTTGCAAAATGGGTAGCCGGTCAAGTATCTTATAGGGTAGAACACTATGTAATGGATACAAAAGGAAATTATCCGAAAATTGCTGATGTTTCTGAAAATAAAACGGATTTTGCAGATATTGAGGTTGAACTTGCGGGGCTTAAAAACAGTTCTTTGGAAGTAATAAACGGCATTCAATTTGAAGAAGCTAAAATAGGTAGTGATATCAGCACCTCCACAGCTATTTCAGCAGACGGGACATTAGTTGTAAAAATGTACTATGGACGCAGTCAATATGAGCTTTTCTGGGATTTAGACGGCGGTACGGCAGATAACAATTATACCGAAGGTAATATTTATTACGGGGCACCAATTATCATTCCAAAAAATCTTACAAAAACTGGTTATACCTATGAGTGGGATAATACTCCGTCAGTCACTATGCCGGCAAATGATTTAACTTATGCTGCAGAATGGACAGCGAACAGCTATTCTGTCATCTTTAATGCAAATGACGGAACAAATACTACAAAGTCACAGGATTTTATATATGATGAAGAAAATCAATTGACTAAAAACACCTTTGAACGCACAGGCTATACATTTTCAGGCTGGGCAAAAGAAGCAAACGGAGAAAATGTATATGATGACAGCGAAAGTATAAAGAATCTTACATCAGTACAAAACGGCGAAGTATTCCTTTATGCAGTATGGACGCCTATAAGCTATACAATTACTTACAACACTAAATTTGAAAGTGTTGGAAACGGCAGCTATACCATAGAAAATGCAGTTAACCTTCCTGCACTTTCACACATGGGATACATCTTTGACGGTTGGTATGATAATGAACAGTATAGCGGTGAACCGGTTACACAGATTGCGGAAAACAGCACAGGTAATAAATCATTCTATGCAAAATGGACAGCATACAGCTATTCTGTCATCTTTAATGCAAATGACGGAACAAATACTACAATGGCACAGGATTATATATATGGTGAAGAAAATCCATTGGCGGCAAATACCTTTGAACGCACAGGCTATACATTTTCAGGCTGGGCAAAGGAACCAAACGGAGAAAAGGTGTATAATGACAGCGAGAGCATAAAAAACCTTACAGCAGTACAAGGCGGCAAAGTATACCTATATGCAGTATGGACGCCTATAAGCTATACAATTACTTACAACACCAAATTTGAAATTATCGGGAACAGCAGTTACACCATAGAAGATGCAGTTAACCTTCCTGTGCTTTCACATACGGGATACATCTTTGATGGCTGGTATGATAATGAACAGTATAGTGGTGAACCGGTTACACAGATTGCGGAAAACAGCACAGGGAATAAATTATTCTATGCAAAATGGATTGAAAACACATATTCTGTTATTTTTAATTCAAATGACGGAACAAATACCACACAGTCTCAGGTGCTTATGTATGATGAAGAAAAGGCATTAGCGAAAAACACCTTTGAACGCACAGGCTATACATTCTCTGGATGGGCAAAAGAATCAAATGGAGAAAAAGTATATGACGACGGCGAGAGTATAAAAAATCTTACAGCAGTGCAAGACGGCAAAGTACACCTATATGCAGTATGGGCACCCATAAGCTATACAATTACTTACAACACAATATTTGAAAGTGTTGGAAACGGCAGCTATACTGTAGAAGATGCAGTTAATCTTCTTGCGCTTTCACATAAGGGCTACACCTTTGACGGCTGGTATGATAATGAACAGTATATCGGCGAGCCGGTGGCACAGATTGCTGCAAACAGTACAGGTGATAAATCATTCTATGCAAAATGGAGTGAAAACACATATACCATTTCATTTAATCAAAATGGTGGAAACGGGGAAATGGCACCTCAGGAATATGCCTATACTGAAGAAAAGGCTCTGAGCACCAATGAACTTACGCGCACAGGCTATACATTCCTGGGCTGGGCAACAGAAGCAAATGGAGGCAAGGTATATAATGACAGTCAAGTAGTTCAGTCACTTACATATCTGCCCAATGAAAATATAAACCTTTATGCAATATGGCAGCTTAATACTTATAACATATCATATGCATTAAATGGCGGCACGGAGAATAATAACCCGACGCAGTACGATGTCAGCGAAGGTGCAATTACTCTTGAATCACCTTCACGCACAGGATATGCCTTCGGAGGTTGGTACACCGACGAAGCTTTGGTTAATAAAGCCTCTGATCCTGCAATTCCTGAAGGAGAAACAGGCAACAAAGAATTTTATGCAAAATGGGTTGCTAATACTTACTATGTAAACTTTAATGCAAACGGAGGCAGCGGAGTGATGGCATCACAAAGCTTTGCATATGATGAAACTCCAAAAGCATTGACTCCAAACAGCTTTACATTAAACGGATATGAATTTAAAGGCTGGAGCACAAAGTCAGACGGCAGCGGAGTCCCATATGCAGACGAAACGGAAGTAAGAAATCTTCTGACCTCAGCAAACGGAACTGTCATTCTCTATGCACAATGGACACCCTTAACATATTCAATCAGCTATAATCTTTACGGTGGAACGAACGACCCTAATAATCCGTCAAATTATACTATTGAAACAGCTACGGTAGTATTTAAAAATCCTGCACACTCTGCAGAAGGCAATGTTTTTGCAGGTTGGTACACAGACAGCGGATTTAATAATCCGATTACCGAAATTCCTACCGGAAGCACAGGCAGTGTCCAAGTGTATGCAAAATGGATAAACTGCGGTAAATTTTCAATTGTAAACAACGGAAATAATACCTTTACCATTTCACGTGCAGGCGGAAAGGATAAGGCACAGACTGTATATTTCCGCACTCTAAACGGATCTGCAATAGGAGGTACGCATTTTACTCATCAGGAAAACAGCATCGTGTTTGCTGACGGTCAACAAAGCTCGACGGTCACAATAGCTGAAAGCGGTGCAAATACAATGTATAATAATAATGCGGCTACTGCATATGCTAATGCAGCCAGAGAATATTTTGTGGAAATTTACGATGTTTCAGGCGGTGCAACAATTAGCGGTACGGCAAAGGCAAAACACACCATGTCAAATAATTCAAGCTATTCAGTATCTGAATCAGATATGACAAGCTATAAAAATATAGCTTCTGTAACAAAGAGCAGCGGTGGACGAAGCGGTCTGCAGGTTTATGAAAGTTCGGGAGGAGGCTATAAGGGAACATTAAATATCGGGCTTAATTCCAATGCCCTAAACACAACAGCTTACGGCAGCTTAAGTAATTACATTTATGCAACTGCCGATGGCATGAAGGTTCAGCTGAAAAATTTCAAGGGAACAGATGATGGGTGGAGGATGTATCGTTATGTACTTTTTAATACATCTTCAAACAATGTTTCCTTTAGCTCAAGCAAAAATGGTGATATTCCCAACCTTCCAAGTGGAACAAAAGCTGTTTTGGTTTACGGTATCAGCACAGATACCGATAATAAAGATTCATATTCTGTAAGTCTTCCAGCTAAGCAGTCCAGTACAATTTCTGCAACAGGAACAGGTAAAACTGTTTCGGTAAAAGCTGCAAGATTTGCAGACGGGCAGCCAAGCACAAATGAGGGGTATGATTATGTTTTGTACGGATTAAACGAAGGTATCGGTATTTCCGTCGGTGCTTATAACAGCGCTGCGCCTGATTCCTCATGGTGGTTTAATAGCGCGGAGCTTTATACAATGCCTTATGATAAAAGTGGTCCTGATTATTTAGGAACTGCTCCCATGTCAAACACAAGTTATAAGCTTGGCAGCAAGGTAACAATCGCTCTTGTGTTTGATGAAATAATTAAATCAGCTGATGGTGTGACTGTTCTTACAAACTTAAGCAACAATGTCTTTACACTTGCAGGCGGAATCGGCACAAATGTGTTGTATTTCGAAGGAACTGTAACAAATACATCAACATCAGCTTCTGTTACAACAATTAACAGCAAAACAAATATTAAAGATATGCTCGGAAATGCAGCAAAATAATTATTATAGACCTCGCCGAATCCGGCGAGGTTTTAACCTTAGTGAGGCTTTATATGAAAAAAGTGATTTTATTATGTATGGTTTTAATCTTTATGCTTTCACAGACCGTCTTTGCTTTTAACGATTGGGCAAAGGAAATGATTGGTGCGGCAGATGTTAATAATGGAGTGGATATAAGAATTGCTGTAATTGATACAGGAATATCCGCCATTCCATCAGGACGTATTGCAAAAGGAAAGAACTATGTTATGCAGGGAGAAACGACTGCTGATACAATAGGACATGGTACTGCCATAGCCAATCTTATTCTGGAGGTTGCACCTCAGTCAACAATTATACCTCTTGTTTACTGTACTAAAAGTAATAATGAAATTATCAAAGCAGATAATGAGGAGCTTGCAAAAATTATTAAAGATGCGGTTGATGTTTTTAAATGCAGAGTTATTAACATAAGCAGCGGAACAATTGAAAACAGTGAAGATATATATGAGGCGATCCGTTATGCAGAGGAAAAGGGAGTCATTGTTGTTTCTTCGGTGGGAAATAAAAATAATGAAAATTCACAAAATGTTTATTATCCCGCCGCATATGATACGGTAATAGGTGTTGGTGCTGTATGTAAAGATGGAAGTGTAGCTTCATTTTCCCAAAGAAACTGCAGTATTTCTCTATGCGCTCCCGGCGATGAACTGACTGTATTAAAACCAAATGGTAAATATACATTAACTTATGGCACATCATATGCAACTGCGTATGTTTCCGCAGCGGCGGCACTTGTTTTATCTGAAAAACCGTTGCTTGAACCATATGAGTTAAGAAAAATATTATACGCTGCAGCATCAGATATTGAAGATGATGGCTATGATATGCTAAGCGGCTATGGTTTGGTTCAAATAAGCACTGCATTAGAACAATTTTCGGATAGTCTGCCTGACAAAATAATACTAACCATAGGAGAAACAAAAGCTGTCATTTGGGGTGAGGAAAAAGAAAATGATGTACCCCCCATTATAATAAGAGGCAGGACGATGCTTCCGGTACGCTTTGTAGCAGAGGCTCTGGGTGCAGAGGTTGAATGGAATGAAAAAGAACAAAAGGTTACTATCACTAAAGGCGAAATAACAATAATTATTTACATTGATTCTGATATAGCATATGTAAACGGTAAGGAAACAATATTAGATTCTCCTTCATTAATCGAAAACGACAGAATATATACACCTATTAGATTTGTTGCAGAAAATCTTAATGCGGATGCAGCTTGGGACGAAGAAACGCAAAAGGTTATAATTACGCGAAAGTAATTATCCTCAGATAGGGATGTTTACAACAATTCCTATCCGAGGATTTACTTTGCTGACTTGATTGCAAGACAAATTGTCAATGAAACAATCCTAAGGTGGATGAGTAACGCCAAAATGATTGTTTCTTTTTACGGAAAGTTTTAACTTGATTTAACCTCGAAATTCAATATGTTCGTCGTCTGGACCTTTAAAAACTACCCTTTTCCAACCTTTTTCTTGAGGTGTTCTGGGATTGGGGATATGCGGCTTGGTAACAACAGGCACACCCGCTTTTATAAGTCTATCGTAATCTGCATCGAAGTCATTGCTAATAAGGCAAAAGTGGTATCCGGAATTCACCTTTTTATTTGTCCAATTCTCAAGTTCTAATACAGTATCACCTAATTGAAGATAGACAACTTTTTCAATTTCGGGTATACCAGGAACATCATGTTCAAAATATTTTTTAAACCCAAAGTTTTTTTCGTAAAATTCAATGGACTTTTTTCTGTCTTTTACAGAAATTGCAATATGATCAATGTGTGTAAACATTTATTAACCTCCTGGTTCATTATTTATTGTTTAGCCCTACATTCAGTCTTCCTTTGGTAATGTTATTTTAATCTGCAATACGACCCAGTTGGAGGAAGTCGTATTTTGGAATCCATGTATTTCACCATGAGGGGAAAAAATGATGTCTTTTTCTTTTATAAACATTGGTTCATTGTTTATAGTAATTGTGCCTTGGCCAGAAACTACATAAAAAACTTCGTCAATATCCGAATGTTTATGCTCAGGTGTTGTTTGTCCAGGAGCGTAAAGTAAAAGACCTATATCTGTCTGACCTTCTTTGAATATTTCTTTACGGGCACTTTTGTAAACTGCAAAGTCTAAAATATTTTCAATATTATTTTTTTTCATAACAAATTCTCCTTCATTCATTTTAGTATGCAGCAATACCAATGAATAAAATACAAGCGCTTGAAATTATAAATGAATTACTGTAAAATTATCATAGTATAGTTACTTTATTTTTGCAAGAAGGCACTTTTTAGTTAAATACAGACCAAATAGTAAGTATTAAATAAATATGAAATGGAGAAAACATAATGCCATGTGATAAATCATGCCCAATTGAACATACTGTAAATTTAATAGGGCATAAATGGAAAGTCTTAATAATAAGAAATCTGGTTAATAACGGAACCCAAAGATTTTCTGAGCTAAGTAAAGGAATTAGTGGAATAAGCCAGAAAATGCTGACACAGCAACTTAGGCAGTTGGAGTCAGACGGAATAGTTATTAGAAAGGTCTATCCAGAAATACCACCAAGGGTAGAATACTCACTGACTGAACTTGGACACTCATTGAAACCAATATTGGATTCTATGAATACATGGGGTATTGAACACATTAAGCAAATCAGTATTACACAACAGAAGAAATAGAATATGACGCCATGCCAGCCGTGGTAGAGGTTGAGAAATACATCAGACAAGATGTACCTCTGCTATGTAGTATCAGATAAAGATATGGCAGAATGGGTAAACCGATCAGAGTTAAATTTTAATGTATACTCTATGTTTAGAAAAGTAGAGTATTGAAATATGAATTGTTTATAAGCAATTAGATAAATAGCAATTTGATTATCTTTCGCAAGTGAAATCAAGCAGCCTATTTTCCAGTTCTTTATAATTATTACATGGCAGTTGAAAGGAGGCAACGATGTACGAGTGGTACAAGAATGTTCAAAAAATTGTTGATGAGATAGACAGTTGCATTAAAAAGCAAAATGACGAAGCATTGACCTTAAAGTACCTTGCTCATAAGTTGGCTTATTCGGAATTCTATATTTCGAGAAAGTTTAAAGAAATCTCGGGTATGCAATTTAGAGATTATCTGCGTTATAGAAGGCTGGCTTTTGCACTGAAACAAGTTCGGGACACCGAATATGGCATTTTAGATATTGCTTTGAATTATGGTTTT
>DFOA01000013.1:60522-60939 GCA_002381185.1 Firmicutes bacterium UBA3553
TTGGGACTTCTGGCAAAAGCAGAGTCTCGTTCCAGGACAGGATTGTGAAACAATTTGTGGGTTACTGGATAGTATCAAGGGAAAATTAGATGATGTAGGCGGAAGTGAAGCGAATAGCGGCAGCGGTCAAATTATGGCATTTATAAATGAACCTACTGGTAGAATCTGTAGCTGGGGAATTCCGCTTGCGGAATGTTATGGTGTACGTCTACCGCTTGATTATGATGGTGAAGTGCCCTCACAAATGCGTATGATTGATGTTCCAGAAGCGGAATATATTGTTTTTGAACATGGACCATTCGATTTTGAGACAGAAAACAGCGGTGTGGAGGAAAAAATCGAAAAGGCAATGAAAGAATTTGATTATTCTGCTACTGGTTATTGTCTCGACACCACTCCTGGCAGAGTGTTTTATTT
>DFOA01000015.1 GCA_002381185.1 Firmicutes bacterium UBA3553
GTAGATGAACAATAGGTAAACGGTTGGTGAACAATGGCGAGCAGCAATGATATCCATCATCTGCCGACGGATGACAAATAGGGAAGTTAATCTTCCCTTTTTCAATTGTTTAATATATAATGTTTTATAAATTAATGAAGGAGGAATCAATTGTGTGCCTATTACTTATAGATAACCAATTGAAAATCTATTGTAATGAATAATATAGAAAAGATAACTTTCGATACTAAGGATAAATTTTATAATTATTTGAACATGAAGCTGACTGCTTTAATTTGCG
Organism: Firmicutes bacterium UBA3553; assembly: GCA_002381185.1. GTDB lineage: Bacteria > Bacillota > Clostridia > Tissierellales > Sedimentibacteraceae > Sedimentibacter. The sequence goes on from DFOA01000015.1 coordinate 281, forward strand.
AGGAGCCGGACTGGCTTGCCAATTTGTCAAATGCTTCTGCGGTGCTTTGGCTGCTGCTTGAGGACATTAACTGGTCAGGATTTTATTTGTATAAAAATGATGAGCTTATTCTCGGTCCTTTCCAGGGTAAACCTGCATGCACACATATTAAAATCGGAAAAGGAGTTTGCGGAACTGCCGCAGAAAAAAGAGTAACTCAGCTGGTTAGAAACGTTCATGAATTTCCGGGGCATATTGCATGTGACTATGCCTCTAATTCTGAAATAGTAGTTCCTGTAATAAAGGATGATAGATTAATCGGTGTACTGGATATAGACAGCCCCATACTTAACAGATTTGATGAAATTGATCAAAAAAACTTAGAAAGGTTTGTGTCAATTCTTGTCAAGTATATTAATTTCCCTGAGTCCTTCATATAAGCTTAGTTGAACATTTAACACCCCTTTTCATATAATATTACATAATGAAAAGGGGTGAATCTATGAATAATGTAACAGGGCATTACTATAATAATTCCAACATATACAATCCATATTACACATACCCTCAATGGAACAGGTATTTGGATTATAATAAAAATGCAGTATATGGGCAGGTGAGCGGATGTCACTGCAGAAAATCATATTTAAGAATGCTTAATACTTATCCGGATGCCAATCTTGACGTACAGATTAATAAAATAGTGATGGCAGAAAGTTTAAAGGCCGGAGAATACACAAGGTATGCTCAATTTTCTCCGGGAACATATCAAGTTAAAATTTATGAATCGGGGGAACCAAAAAAATTAATATTTGAATCTGCTATCACTATTGAGCAAAATCTCTCATATACAGGGGTAATAGCTGAGGATGATGCAGACCCTACTGATATAAGCGTATTAATGATACCTGAAGCTAAGGAAAATGCCATAACCGGAAAAATGTCGGCAATAAGATTAACAAATCTTGCGTCTGATTCTCCTGACTTGGAATTGGCTGTATCAGACGGAACAGTATTGTTTGCGGGTATAAACTACGGGGGTGTTTCTAATAATGTAGCGATACCATCAGGAAGATATGCATTGACCTTGCGTGAAAAAAACAATAAAAATGCGGTAAAAACATTTAATGTTGATTTTGCACCAAGAATGCATTACACTTTATTTGTGACAGGCAAATACGGAAAAGATCCTAATGTCAAAGTAATAATACCAGAAGACGGAGTTAATTACTTAGAATTATGTTAAGAGAACACAGTCTCGTACAAGTGGGTTAGGCATATAAAAACAAGCATACAGCTTGTTTTTTTTTATACTTATGATATAATCTAACTAGTTACTATTATAGAGGTGTAAAATGAAGACAATTGGAATTATAGGAGGAATGGGCCCCCTTGCAACAGTGGATTTATATCGCCGCATAGTTTTGAGAACTAAGGCAGCAAAAGATCAGGACCATGTACATGTTTTAATCGACAGCAATACGAATATTCCGGACAGAACAAAAGCAATTATTGCAAATGGTGAAGACCCCACTGTTGAACTGATTAAATCGGCAAAAAGGCTGGAGCAGAGTGGGGCTGATTTTTTGATAATGCCATGCAATACGGCTCATTATTTTATAGATATTATAAAAGAAAGCGTACATATACCATTTATCAATATGCTTGAAGAAACAGTGAAATACACATATGATAAATACGGAAAAGATACTGTTGTAGGAATAATGGCTACAGATGGCACAATAAAATCTAAAATTTATGAGAATTATTATTCAAAGCTAGGCATTAAGACAGTAGTTCCGGAGAAGACGCAGGAAAAAATTATGAAATTCATATATGATGTTATAAAAAGCGGCAAGTATGATGAAGGAACAGATTTGCTGTTTGAATGCGCCGAAGAATTAAGGCAAAAGGGTGCAGTTACTTTTCTTTTAGGTTGCACCGAGCTTTCATCTGCACAATATCTATATAAATTTGAAGGTCCGTTTATAAATCCTATGGAAGTGTTGACGGAAGCTTCAATAACATATGCCGGCGGAGAATTGAATTAATAGTTCAATATGAAATAAAAGCAGATAACAGATTTCATCGCTGGAAACTATTTTTGAAAATATTTGAATGATATTTTATGAGCAACTTGGTAAGTTGCATAACATTGGAGGAATTATGAAAGACTTAACACCAAGACAGGCGGATTTAATGCTTTTTTTTGTAGCTTTTTTTTGGGGAACAGGATTTTCTGTTACCAAGATAGCGCTTGAAATATTTACAGCAACGCAGTTGCTATTTCTAAGGTTTGCAATCGCATCCGCTGCTTCACTTATACTGTTTGGAAAGAAACTGAAAAAAACCACTAAATCAGATGTTAAAGCCGGATTTATAATGGGTGTGTTTCTTGCAGCTGGATATGTTTTTCAAACAATCGGTCTTAAAGGGACAACAACAGGAAATTCAGCATTTTTAACAGGTACAAATGTTGTGATGGTTCCGTTTTTTTACTGGCTGATCACAAAGATTAAGCCTGGAAAAAATAATTTAGTTGCAGCAGGATTAATGTTTGTGGGAATAATACTGTTAACAGTTGATTTTAAAAATTTCGGTAATTTTAATTTATGGGACTTTTTAACATTCTTATGTGCAATTTGCTTTGCATGGCAGTTAATTGCCACCGGTATATTTGCATCTGACAAGGATCCCGTTTTGATTTCCACGCTTCAGCTGCTGACATGCACAGTAATATTCTTTTTTATGATGCTGGTCGAAAATCAGCATTTTAATGTGAATGCAAAAGGTGCTGCAAGTATGCTTTATTTAGGACTCATAACTACAATGCTTTGCTTCATAATGCAGACAATGGGACAAAAATATACATCAACGACACATGCTGCAATCATATTGAGTCTGGAATCAGTTATAGGCAGTCTGTTCGGAGTATTGTTCTTAAATGAAAAATATTCTGTCATAACAATAATAGGCTTTGCGGTTATATTTTTAGCTGTGTTGGTAGCTGAAACAGGGTATGACTGGATTTTTAAAAAAGTAAATTTCTTGAAAAATAAAATATAGTCTTGAAAATTGCGAACAATTAATATATAATTTAAGAAAAATATTCGCATGGAGTAATCATGAAAAAATATAAAAGAAATCAAAGAATCGGTGCATTAATGAAAATTTTCGCGGAAAAACCCAATTATGTTTTTTCTTACAACTATTTTTCTGAAATTTTCAATGCGGCAAAATCTACAATAAGCGAAGATGTGGCAATTGTAAAGGAATTGGTTGCTGAGCTTGATTACGGGAAAATAGAAACAATATCGGGAGCTTCCGGCGGGGCTGTCTTCGTCCCGGTTTTGGGTACAAAAGAAAGAACTGATATACTTAATGATCTGTGTGATTTGTTTTCAAATAAAAACAGAATATTGCCCGGAGGATTCATGTATCTGACAGACATATTTAACAATCCGGGTATTGTGACTAATATTGCAAAGTTAATATCATCAGAATTTGCAAATAAAAAAATAGATTGCATAATAACTGTTGAGACAAAAGGTATACCTGTTGCGATTTTAACCGGACAAAAATTGAATGTACCCGTAGCCGTAATAAGAAGAAACAATAAGGTAACTGAGGGTGCAACTGTAAGCATTAATTATGTATCAGGCTCATCTAACAATATCCAGACCATGTCACTATCAAGAAGGTCATTAAAAGAAAATTCAAGAGTGTTAATAGTTGACGATTTCATGAAGGGCGGCGGAACCTGCAAAGGAATGGCAGACATGATGAGAGAATTTAATGCAGAAGTCGTGGGTACGGCAGTTGTTATTGAAACCAAGGAGCCCAACAAGAAATTAGTTGATGATTATCTGTCTTTGTTGGTTTTGAACAGAATAAGCGAAAAGGACGGAATCGTTGATATTCAGCCAAATTATAAATTGTTAAAATAAATTCATACTTTTTTTGCCAAAAAAGAAAATGTTTTTTTGCAATTTTTATGCTTATATAGTATAATAGAACAAAATGGACAGAATCTTTTGGGGGAAGGTGGTGACAACATGAAAATATCGGACGTTAGAGTAAGAAAAATCAATTCAGAGGGTAAAATGAAGGCAATCGTTTCCGTTACATTCGATGATTGCTTTGTGGTTCATGACATTAAAATTATTGAAGGACAAGAAGGCTTGTTCATAGCTATGCCAAGCAGAAAAATGCCGGATGGAGAGTTTAAAGATATAGCTCATCCAATAAATTCTGAAACAAGAAATCTTGTTGCAGAAGCTGTTTTTAAGGCTTACGAAGAAAAGCGCCTAGAAGAAGGAGAAAGTGCAGAAGCAGCTCTTCTATAGCGCCATGACTGATGATTACATAATCAACAGTATCCGGGTCTTTTTATAAGACCCTTTTATTGTGCAAATAACCGTGAATTTTACGCAGGAGGCAAAGAGTTAATAAATTTGTGAATTTGACTGTCATGATAGAATTTTTTTTGACTTAATTAATATTATGTACTATAATATCAAAGTATTACAAATTAAGGAGAAATAATATGAGTATGTCAATTATTTTGGCAGCAGGAGAAGGTACAAGAATGAAATCTGACATTCCAAAAACCTTACACAAGGTTTGTGGAAAAGAAATGATTAAATATGTTATTGAGGCTGCTGAAAATTCAGGGATAGAAAAAAATATTGTTGTACTTGGACATGGAAAAGAAAAAGTCGGACACAATATTAAAGACATGAATGTAATAACAGTTGAACAGCCAATTGGAGCAAATGCTCCCTATGGAACAGGTTTTGCGGTTATGTCTGCCTTAGATTTTATTAATGATGATGATACGGTAATAATCCTCTGCGGCGATGGCCCGTTAATAAGAAAAGAAACTCTTTCGGCATTTATGAAATATCATGAAGACAGGGGCTGTGCCGCATCTATTATGACAGCATGTCTTGACAATCCAAAGGGATACGGCAGAATTGTGAGAAGTGATGATGCTATAATGAACATTATCGAAGAAAAGGATGCATCAGAGGAAGTCAAAAAAATAAAAGAAATAAACACCGGGATTTATTGTTTCAGCGGGAAATTACTAAAATATGCCCTGAGTAAAATAGATACTGATAATTCTCAGAGGGAATACTACCTTACAGATACGATTAAAGTTTTAAATAATGGAAATTACAAAGTAGGCGGCTGGATATTGGAAGATTCAACTGACATAAAGGCTGTAAATGACAGAATACAGCTTGCTGAAGTAACTAAAATCATGCAGGAAAGAATAAACAAAAAGCATATGCTTTCAGGAGTTACAATTATTGATCCTGAAAACACACACATTGAGGAATCTGTTGTAATAGGCAGTGATACCGTTATTTATCCCGGAACCATATTAGAAGGAAAAACTGCAATAGGCTCCTGTTGCACAATCGGGCCAAATGCTCGTATAATAGATTCAAATGTAAAAAACAATGTAACAATAGAAAGCTCAAAAGTTATAGAAGCAGTTATTGACGATGGAACCAACGTAGGACCTTTTGCTTATTTAAGACCGGGAACTGAATTGGGTAAAAATGTCAAAATAGGTGATTTTGTAGAAGTTAAGAAATCAATCATAGGAGATAATTCAAAATCATCGCATCTTGCATACATAGGAGATGCAGAAGTGGGAAAAGATGTTAATATAGGCTGCGGCGTGGTATTTGTAAATTACGACGGAAAAAATAAACACAAAACAACTGTGGGAGACGGAGCTTTTATAGGCAGCAATTCAAATTTGGTTGCTCCCGTAAATATACAAAAGGGCGGCTATGTTGCCTGTGGGTCAACAATTACAGATGATGTTGAAGAAGGCGATCTTGCAATTGCACGGGCAAGGCAGGTTAATAAAAAAGGTTTAGGGAAGAATAGATATTAGAGGTAAATATGTATATAATTGCAGGACTTGGCAATCCGGGTAAGGAATATACAGGTACCAGACATAATGTAGGATATGATGCATTAGATTGTTTGGCAGACAAGTATGATGTAAAATTAAATAAATTGAAATTTAACTCCGTTTATGGTGAAACAACTATAAACGGAGAAAAAGTTATGCTTGTAAAACCTGTAACCTATATGAACAGAAGCGGAGTTGCCATAGATGAAATAATGAAGTTTTATAAAATCCCGGTTGAAAATCTCATTGTGATTTATGATGATATTGATATACCTGTGGGCACTCTGAGAATCAGGCCTCACGGCAGTCCGGGAACACATAACGGAATGAGATCAATAATTCAGCATGTGGGCAGCGGATTTCCACGCATACGAATAGGAATAGGAAGAAATCCGGATATGGATTTAGCTGATTATGTACTTCAAAGATTCGGCGCAGAGGACAAGGATATAATAAGAACAATAATGGAAAAAGCTTCAGAGGCAGCAATCGAGATAATTAAGAACAATGTTGATACTGCAATGCAGAAGTACAACATAAAGACGATTGATTAGCGATTGATAAGCAATGGGCAAAAGATTTTATCAATTGCTCTTCCATTGTCAGAAGGGTGAAGAATGAACAAAATTTTATTTGAGCAGTTTCAAAAGACAGATAAATTCAACAGAATAATTGAAAATTATAAAAAAAATAAACGCCAGCTCATCCAAGGCATCAATGAGGAGAGCATGGCGTATTTGGTGTGCAATTTATTAGAATCTGCGGCTAATAAAATTCTTCTTATAACAAGTAATGAAGCTAAATCAAGAAAATATGAAGAAGAAATAAAAGCATACACGAATTATGGAGACAGACTTCAACCGAAGGAGTTTTTATTATATAACGTTGATGCATTAAGCAAGGATGTGGAATATAAAAGAACGGATGTTCTTGATAAAATTATTAATTCTAAAAAATCCGTGGTAACAGCATCTATAAATTCTGTTATAACCAGAGTAATGCCTAAAGATAGATTTAAGGATTCTGTTATAGAATTAAAATACGGAAACAGCTATGATTTAAATGAACTCAGAAGCAAACTCGTTAATATGAAGTATGAAAGAGTGGATGCTATAGAAGGCATCGGACAGTTCTCTGTCAGGGGGGGAATAATTGATATTTTTTCTCCTTCAGAATCTGAGCCCGTCAGAATTGAATTTTTTGATGATGAAATTGATTCAATAAGGTCAGTTGATTTAAAGACCCAGCGTTCCGTTAAAAACTTAAAATCAATAAGAATAATACCATGCAGCGACTTAATGTTTCAGAAAGATGAAATAAAAAAAATCTTATCTGAAATAGATAAGGATTATCAAAGCAGGATAAGTAAAGTTAAAGACCTTCACAATGATAAGGAAGTGGGAAAAAGACTTAAGAACCTTTATAATTCATACCAGGATAAATTAAGCGGAGGATTGGGAATAGAAAATGCCGACCTTCTGGTTCCTTTCATAAAGGATAGTTTTGTAAGTGTCCTGGATTATTTTAATGATAATTTCATACTTGTTCTGGATGAACCCGAAAGAATATTTGAAGAATTAAAAGGTTTAAATGAAAGCTTTGAATTAAAATACGGTGAATTATTTGAAAAAGGTGAAATTTTTACAAAACAAAGCAAGGTATACATTGATGAACAGGAATTAAAGTCAAAGATATCAGAGAAAACATTTATATCAGTTAACGGCAAGGATAAAATTTTTAAAACTGATGATACGGTTTCACTGATGTTTAAAGAAGCTCCATCATATTACGGAAAGATGGAGGATTTGTCTAAGGATTTAAACAGGTTAAAGTATAAGGGATACAAGATTGCAATAGTGCTCTCCACAAACGAAGGTTGCCTTAAGCTTCATAACATATTAAACGATTATGAATGCACAACTACTTTGTCAAAGGATACAAATGTTACAGCTGAAAGCGGACAGGTGATAATTGTTCCGGGAGAGTTAAAAAAAGGTTTTGAATATTACGACAATAAAATACTGGTACTCACAGAAAACGAAGTATTAGGAACCCTTCGAAAAAAGACCCACAAGGCTAAAAAGCAAAAAGGCTCCAAAATTGAAGTGTTTACCGATTTAAAGGTCGGAGACTATGTAGTGCATGAGCATCACGGTATCGGTCAATATATTGGGATTGAAAAAATAGATGTTCAAAATGTAAAGAAGGACTATTTGTGTATTAAGTACAAGGGTGAAGATAAGCTTTATGTGCCTGTAGACCAGATGTCCCTTATCCAAAAGTACATCGGTTCAGATTCTGATAAACCTAAGTTAAACAAAATGGGAAGCGCAGATTGGATAAAAGCCAAGGAGCGCTCTAAAGCAGCAATAGAAAATATGGCTGCCGAGCTTGTAAGATTATACGCACAAAGAAAGGTTGCAAAAGGCTATGCCTTTTCAACTGATACAGAATGGCAGAAGGAGTTTGAATATAAGTTTCCTTTCCAGGAAACGGATGATCAGCTTCGATGCATAAAAGAAATAAAAAAAGATATGGAAAAACCGTCTTGTATGGACAGACTGCTTTGCGGAGATGTTGGCTTTGGAAAAACAGAGGTGGCAATGAGAGCAGCTTTCAAAGCGGTTATGGATTCAAAACAGGTAGCAATACTTGTACCTACGACTATATTGGCACAGCAGCATTATGCTAATTTAATGGACAGATTCAGAGGCTATCCGATTAAAATAGAGATGCTGTCAAGGTTCAGGACTCAGTATCAGCAGTCCAAGGTTATCAATGATTTAAATAAGGGAATGGTTGATATCGTTGTAGGGACACACAAGCTGCTGGCTAAGGACCTGAAATTTAAGGACTTAGGTCTGTTAATAATCGACGAAGAGCAAAGATTTGGAGTTAAGCACAAGGAGCTTATTAAGCAGCTAAAAACAAACATAGATGTATTAACCCTTTCAGCTACCCCTATTCCAAGAACGCTGCATATGTCAATGATTGGTATAAGGGATATGAGCATCATATCAGAACCGCCGGGAGACAGGCTTCCTATTCAAACATATGTTATAGAATATAATGAAGGAATTATTAAAGATGCAATTGAAAAAGAAATTTCAAGAGGCGGTCAAATTTATTATGTTCATAACAGAGTAATTGATATTGACAGCGCTGCATCAAAGCTTCAAAAACTTGTCCCTGAAGCAAGAATAGCAGTCGCCCATGGGCAGATGAACGAAAGACAACTTGAAAACATAATGTTTGAATTTGTTCAAAAAGAATATGATATACTGGTGTGCACCACAATTATAGAAACAGGAATGGATATTCCCAATGCAAATACCCTTATTATTGACAACGCTGATCATTTGGGACTTTCACAGCTGTACCAGCTCAGAGGACGTATTGGAAGGTCAAACAAAATATCATTTGCTTACCTTACCTATGAAAAGGATAAAATGCTGTCAGAAGTGGCAGATAAAAGGCTTAAAGCAATCAAGGAATTTACGGAATTCGGGTCCGGTTTTAAAATAGCAATGAGAGACCTGGAAATAAGGGGATGCGGCAATATATTGGGAGCCGAACAGCATGGACACATGCTGGCAATCGGTTACGATTTATATGTTAAATTCTTAGACAGAGCAGTTAAAGAAATTCAGGGCAAGATGAATGAAGATGAAGATATTGAAACATCCGTGGACTTAAGTGTGGATGGCTATATTCCTTCAACATATATAGAAAATGAAGAACAAAAAATAGAAATATACAAAAAAATTGCGGCAACCGCAAGTAAAGATGATATTTACGATATTACAGAAGAAATTATTGACCGGTTTGGAAATCCTCCTAAGCAGGTTGACAATCTGTTGAAAATATCTTATATTAAGATACTGTGCCACAAGCTGCGCGTAAAATCCATTACTCAATCGGGATGTACAGTAAATATTGAATTATATGCAGGAAATGACTTGAATCAGGACATAATAGGTTTCTTAATTGAAAATTACAATACAAAAATAAAATTTGATGTATCAAAGGAACCTGTTATTAAATATAAATTAGATTCCACAGAGCAAATGCTGATTCTGGCGGAACTAGAAAAATTCTTTGAAATCTTAAATAATTATAAAGCAGGTTTAAAGGAATCTGCCAGGGAGGAAAAACATGAATAAACTAAAAAAATCACTTGCATTGGTACTTGCTCTTTGTATGGTTGTAGCAGTTACCGCATGTCAAAAAAGCAATGAAGGTGCAGTTGAAGAAGGTGTGAAAGCCAAAGTCAATGACAAGGTAATTACTCAGGAAGAATATGACGAGCATTTGTCAGTTTATAAAAAGATGGCAGAAAATCAGTATGGCGCAGGTGCTTGGGATATGGAAGTTTCAGAAGGTCAGACAATGGGAAGTTATTATGAAAGCACTTTGTTAGACCAGTTGATAACAGACCTTCTATTAGTTGAAGCAGCTGAAAAAGAAGGGATAACTATTTCAGACGAAGACCTGAAGGGCGAACTTGATACCTTTAAATCATATTTGGAAACAGATGAAAAATACAAAGAGTTCCTGACAAACTACGGCATGTCTGAAGAATATCTCAAGGAATCATTGAGAAAAGAATATCTGATTAACCATTACTTGGCAATCAAAATAGAAAATTTGCAGCCGACTGATGAAGAACTTGAAACATTATTTAATGATTTAAGAATGAACGAAAGTGTAAGAGCAAGCCACATACTTGTTAAAACAGAAGATGAAGCAAAGGCTGTTATAGACAGATTAAACAAGGGTGAAAACTTCGAAGATTTGGCGAAAGAACTGTCTACTGATACAGGAAGCGGTGCAAACGGCGGAGATTTGGATTATTTTGAATACACTGACATGGTTCAGCCGTTTTCTGAAGCAGCATTTAACATGGAAATAGGAGAAATAAGCGAGCCGGTACAATCTGAATTTGGTTACCATGTAATTAAAGTAACTGATAAAAAAGTAGACAATGAAATTACGCTGGAAACAAAGAAGTCAGTATTGACAGAATATTACAAGTCCATGAAATATGAAGAATTGCTTGAAAATTTGAATAAAGAAGCAAATATTAATAAATAATGAAGGTTTTATTAATAAAAAGAAAAAAATGTTAGAAAAGGTAAAAAAATGTTGCTATTCATAAAAGCTTCCTATATAATGTTAATGATATTTCCAATAATATCCGTAAACTAATCAGGATAAAATCTATTAAAGTGCAAATAATAGAAAATATTAAAAGAAATGTCATATAAATAAAATTATGCAATTGGAGGAACATAAGTTATGAAAGCAACTGGAATTGTCAGAAGAATTGATGACTTGGGAAGAGTGGTTATCCCTAAAGAAATTAGAAGAACGTTGAGAATTAGGGAAGGAGATCCTTTAGAAATATTTACTGATAGAGAAGGTGAAATAATACTTAAAAAATATTCACCTATAGGAGAATTAACTGAATTTGCAGGAGAGTATGTTGAGTCCTTGTTTGAAACAACAAGACATATCGCTATAATTACAGACCGCGATGGGGTAATAGCTGTATCAGGAAGCTCTAAAAAAGATTACTCCGAAAAAAGATTAAGCCCTGAGTTGGAAAAAATAATTGAGAGCAGAGAAATTTATATGACAAATGCTAATGCTAAACCAATTAGAATTACAGCAAATGAGTTTAATCCAGACAACTATACCAGTCAGGTTATAGCTCCAATATTAGCACATGGAGACCCCATAGGAGCAGTTATGCTGCTATCAAAAGATAAGGCAGCAAAGATGTCCGATGTTGAAGAGAAGTTAATCAAAACCGCAAGTATATTCTTATCAAGACAAATGGAAAGCTGATATATTCAATAAAGATGATTTAAATCATCTTTATTTTTTTGTGCGCCTAACACCGTTTTTCAGAGTTTTTTCTTCCGTATCCCATTAAGCCCATTTTGTAAACGTTTTGACTTTGTTTCACATTTGTTTTATAATTAAAGTATAAAATTATGTCAATAAACTATGGAGGCAAATATGAATATCAGATTTTTAGGAGCTGTTCAGGGAGTAACCGGTTCAAGCCATTTAATACAGTTTAATGATAAAAAAATATTATTAGACTGCGGAATGTATCAAGGCAAGGATGAAGATTTGAATTTAGAAGAATTTGAGGTGAATCCTGCAGACATAAACTATTTACTGTTGAGCCACAGTCATATAGATCACAGCGGCAGAATTCCCCTGTTGGTGAAGAAGGGCTTTAAAGGTGAAATTTATTGTTCCAAGCCGACCTATGACCTATGTGAAATAATGTTGATAGATTCTGCCCATATACAGGAAACTGAGGCAGAGTGGAAAAACAAAAAGGCACTGCGTCAAGGCAGAAAAACAATTGAACCCATGTACACTCAAAGTGATGCTATGGAAAGTCTCCAATATTTCAAGCCTGTTCAGTATGAACAGATAATAAATATTGAAGAAGGATTTACGGTTAAATTCAGTGATGCAGGTCATATACTGGGCTCGTCAATCGTAGAAATGTGGTTTAATGATGGCAACGAAAACGTCAAGCTTGTTTACTCGGGAGACCTTGGCATGCGCGAAAAACCGCTGTTAAAAGATCCTTCTGTCATAGAAAAAGCGGACTATGTCATAATGGAATCAACATACGGAGACAGAGTTCACTCTGATATTGAACAGCGGACTGAGGAACTTATAAGCATTATATTAAAAACCGTAAAAAGAGGCGGCAGCGTTATAATACCATCCTTTGCAGTGGGAAGGACTCAGGAACTTATATATGAATTAAACAAGTATTACGACAGCAACTTGGATAAAATAGGAACAAAAGAAAATGAGTTGAAAAAAATACCCGTATATATTGACAGTCCCCTGGCAACAAAGGCAACAGAGGTGTTTAAGAAAAACGCACACGTATTTGACTCAGAAGCAAGAAATTATATAATGACAGGAGATAATCCTTTAGAATTTGAAAACCTTCATTTTACCCAAAGCGCAGAAGAATCAAAGGCACTCAATCTTTCCCTTGAACCTAAAATTATAATTTCTGCCAGCGGAATGTGCGAAGCAGGAAGAATTAAACACCACTTAAAGCATAACCTCTGGAGAAAAGAAGCAAGCATTGTCTTTGTAGGCTACCAGGCAGAAGGAACCCTGGGAAGAAAAATATTGGAAGGGGAAAAAGTTGTAAAAGTATTGGGAGAATCCATAAACGTTAAGGCAGAAGTATACAATGTAGAAGGATTTTCGGGACATGCCGACAAAACAGCTCTGTTGAACTGGCTTAAAGGATTCAAGGAAAAACCAAAATCAGTCTTCATAGTACATGGAGAGCAGGAATCAAAGCTTAACTTTGCAAAAGAAGTTAAAGAAACTCTTGGATTAAACTGTATAATTCCTGAATACAATAAGGTTTATGAAATAAGGAAATCAAAAAATATAGAGGAAATACATGTAGCGGAAACTGAAACAAAAACAAAAACAGCAATTACATCAAGAGCTGCCTTTGCGTCAAAGACCAATGTAAATGAAAAACTTATCAATGACCTGTTGGCTGATATTGAAGAGCTTAAACAAATATTTGAAGTAGCTGCAGAACGTGCGAAAAAACATGTAACGGAAAACATCAACATTGATGATTACAAAAAAATCAACAATACAATTATTGATTTAGAAAATGAAGTAATAAACCTTACTATGCTCACAAATAAATAACACCAATCAGGAGAAAATGATGAAAACACTGGCGATAGTAAGCTATACAATTGAATCCGTCAACAGCTATTACAATCAAATCAGAAGTTTGTTTTCAGATAAAATAAATATAAAAAAATACTGTCTGGAAGATTTGAAAAATAACAGAGAAATTGAAATTGATTCGGATGTGCTGTTAATTCCGTCATATCATTTGTTCAATAAAATAAAAGATTATATAAGCAAGACTACGGAGCTTTTATTTGCTGACAGAACAATATCGAAAGCAGGAATGGACAAAATCAGCAATATAAAAGAAGATTCCAGGGTTGTGTTGATTGATGAAAGCCCTGAAATGACCGAGCAGATAATATCAATTATTTATCAGCTGGGAGCCAGGCATATTGAATTAAATTCATATTGGTCTACGGATAACAGAAGTGATGAAGGCAATATATTCATTATCTTGGGGCAGTCCGATTATACTCCAAAAACAGCAAAAGAAATAATAAATATAGGAAACAGTCTGTTGGACATTAATTCAATCATAGACATCGGAACGAAGTTCGATTTGTTTTCTGTTTTGGACAGAAAAGATGTTGTCAGAAGCTATACGGAAATAGAGACTGCCAATTTCGGGCTCCTCAAAATACTTGGGCTAACAAACAGCCGCGAAAGCCAGCTGGATATCTTGCTGCAGACGATTGATGCAGGAGTCATAGGAATTAACAATGATGGTAACATTTTTTTGTATAACGAGAATGCAAGAGATATTGTCAAAAAAGATAATGATCATGTGCTAAATAAAAATGGACTGGAGCTGCTGCCGGAAATACCATTTGAGTACACATTGGGAAATTTGAAACCTGTTGAAGAGAAAATTATAAAGATTAACGGATATGATGTGGTTGTATCCGTTAATCCGCTGCTTCATTCTAAAAAGATGTACGGAGCGGTTGCAATTATTAGAAAATATTCCGATTTGGAAAAAAAGGAATATATATTGAGAAAAAAGCTTATCGGAAAAGGTTATGCGGCCAAATATGATTTCAAGGACATTTTCGGTAAAAGCAGCATGATAACAGAGTGCAAGAATATAGCAAGACGAATGTCACTTTCAAACTCCTCTGTTTTAATAACCGGAGAAACAGGCACAGGAAAAGAGTTGTTCGCACAGGCCATACACAATAATTCATTGAGAAAAGAATATCAGTTTGTAGCGGTTAACTGCGGAGCATTTCCCGAAAGCCTTTTGGAAAGCGAACTTTTCGGCTATGAAGAAGGTGCGTTTACAGGAGCCAGAAAGGGAGGAAAGCCCGGATTATTTGAACTTGCACATAATGGAACTCTTTTCCTTGATGAAATAACAGAAATGCCTATGAATCTGCAGGTGAAGCTGCTTCGTGTTCTGCAGGAAAGAGAAGTTGTGAGACTTGGAGGCGACCGTATAATTGATATTGACATAAGAATAATAGCCGCAACAAATAAGGACATAAAAGAAATGGTAGAAAAGGGTGAATTCAGGCAGGACCTCTTTTACAGGCTCAATGTTCTTCCGTTAAAAATTCCGCCATTACGCGACAGAAGAGATGATATAATGGGTCTGATAGATTATATGAAAAAAACATTCAGCAGTGATTTTGCATTAACTGATAAGGCGAAGGAACTTCTTACAACTTACGACTGGAACGGAAATGTCAGAGAGCTTAGAAACTGCGTTGAATATCTTGTGAATCTGGGGTTAAAGGAAATAGATGAAAAGGATTTGCCTATTGACTACAGAGACAAGACAACAGATACAAAGCTGCTGCTTTCAGAACATGAGATAATGGTTGAATTTCTTGAGGATGTGGGGGGCGGCCTGAGAAAATATATTTTTGTGCTTGAGGAATTAAGAAATGCTTATATAAACAATAAACGGATTGGAAGAAGAAGTATCAGCGAATCAGCCAGAAGAAAAAATATTTTTATAAGCGAGCAGGAAATAAGGACGATTTTGATTAACTTAGAAGAGCATAAAATGGCAGAAATAAATAAAGGCAGAAGTGGAACCGTAATAACAGATTTTGGCATTAAGGCACTCATTTATTTGTCAACGGGTTAAAAGGTATGAAGCATCATACCGTTTAACCCGTTTAATTGTTTGTATTTATTAAAATAAAATTTTTGATAACAAAAAGACTTGCAATTTCATGTCTTGACAAATTATTGAAAATAGTTGATTCATGGCATAATTTATGCATATATGCTATTAAGTACTTATGACTGTTTTCCGCCTGCGATAAAAACGTTATCTTTTAATACAGCGGGAAAATAATTACATGGATTCTTGGTTGATTAATATGTACTATTATGATTTGAAGGAGGCATAAATTGAAAAGATTATTGACAGGTAATGAAGCTATTGCAAGGGGAGCTTATGAAGCGGGGGTTCATTATGCGGCAGCTTATCCGGGAACACCGAGCACGGAAATATTAGAAAACATTGCTCCTTATAAGGAAATAATTGCTGAATGGGCTCCAAATGAAAAGGTAGCTGTTGAGTCGTCTGTAGGCGCTTGTTATGCAGGAGCCAGAACACTTACTGCAATGAAGCATGTAGGTCTTAATGTTGCGGCGGATCCGTTTTTTACTATGGGTTACACTGGAGTAAATGGCGGAATGGTACTTATAAGTGCTGATGATCCGGGACTTCACTCTTCTCAAAATGAACAGGATAACAGATACTATGCAAGAATGGCAAAGGTAGCAATGGTAGAACCAAGCGACAGTCAGGAATGCAAGGATATGGTAAAAGCAGCCTTAGAAATAAGCGAAAAATTTGATACGTTAGTCATGATAAGAATGACAACAAGATTGTGTCACAGCAAATCAATCGTAGAAATGGGGGAGCGTACAGAGGTTCCTATTAAGCCATATACAAAAAATACAAATAAATATTTAATTGCACCTGCAGTTGCAAAACAGCTTCACCTTGTGGTGGAACAAAGGCTTAAAGAGCTTGAAAAATTTTCAAATGAAACAGATTTAAACTATATTGAATGGAATGACAAAAAAATAGGGGTAATCTCAGCAGGGGTTGCTTATCAATATGCCAGAGAAATCTTTGGAGACAATGCCTCTTATTTAAAAATAGGGTTTTCATTTCCTCTTCCAATGGAGAAAATAAGGGAATTTTCAGAGCAGGTTGAAACACTTTATGTAGTTGAAGAACTTGAACCTTTTATGGAAGAGCAAATAAGAGCAGCCGGCATCAACTGCGTCGGAAAAGATAAAATTCCAAACACATGGGAATTAAATCCTGATATAGTTGAAAAATCATTGCTTGGGACAGAAAAACCTACTATAGATTATGATAAAACCATTGCGGTGGGAAGACCTCCTACATTGTGTGCCGGATGTCCCCACAGAGCATTTTACTATGAATTGTCAAGGAAAAAGAATGTTATGATTACCGGCGACATAGGATGCTATACATTAGGCGGAACAGCACCGTTAAATGCCATGGATACTTGTGTCTGTATGGGAGCAAGTATTAGTGCGGCTCATGGAGCTAAGAAGGTATTCGAAAAAAATAATGACAACAAACGACTGGTTGCCACAATAGGTGATTCAACATTTTTCCATTCGGGCATGAACAGCTTACTTGATGTTGTCTACAACAACAGCAACACAATAACCTGCATACTTGACAACAGAATAACCGCTATGACAGGACATCAGGAAAATCCAGGAACAGGTTACACTCTGCAGGGAGATAAAGCTTATATCACAGATATTGCTGAAGTAGTAAAAGCTTTAGGAATAAAAAATATAAGAACAGTTAATCCGTTAGATAATGCAGAAATGAAAGCTGCCATGGACTGGGCGTTTGAGCTTGAGGAACCTTCGGTAATAATATCGAGATATCCGTGTGCGCTAAAAAGTTATTCTGAACAAGATTTAAGCGAATTTGGACCAATTGAAGGTGTATGCGAAGTAGATCAGGAACTATGCATTGGCTGTAAGAAATGCGTTGGAACAGGATGTCCGGCAATACATTTCAAAAAAGAAATTAAAAAGTCTTCAGTTAATAAAGTTCAATGTGTGGGATGTAAATTATGCATGCAGGTATGTCCTGTAAAAGCTATCAGCAAGGTGGGTGAATAATTATGAACAAAAACATTTTATTAGTAGGTGTGGGCGGCCAAGGTACAATACTTGTGAGCAAAATTTTATCAACAGGACTTGTAGAAGCAGGCTATGATGTGAAAATGTCTGAAATACACGGTATGGCACAAAGAGGAGGAAGTGTTTCCACTCAGGTAAGATACGGTGAAAAGGTGTATTCACCGATTATAGGAATTGGTGATGCGGATATACTTGTATCCTTTGAAACAATGGAAACATTAAGGTGGCTTGAATACCTGAAACCTGAAGGAGTTGTTGTAATTAATGATTATGAAATTCCTTCTGCCCCGATACTTTCAGGTAAGGCAGATTATCCGCAGGGCGTAATTGAATTGATTGAAAGCAAAGCTGAAACAAGAGTTATTAATGCCGCAGAAATAGCAGAAGGTCTTGGAAACAGCAAAGTAATGAATGTTGTGCTTTTAGGGGCCTTGATTAAATCAATGAACCTGACAGAAATTGATTGGGAAAAGGTGATTAAAGATTTAGTTAAAGAAAAATTTGTGGATTTAAATATCAAAGCTCTGCATGCAGGCATGAATAGTGTGTCCTGTGCAGAGGCAAACTGTTAACAGTAGATTTAATATATAATACTAACAAGAGAGGACATATATGAGTTATAAAATATTAGCAATAAATCCGGGTTCAACCTCCACAAAAATTTCCTTATATGAAGATGAAATGGGAGTTTTTACAAAGAAATTAGAGCATCCGCTGGAAGTCATAGAGAAATTTGATAACGTAGAAGATCAACTGCATATGAGAAAAGATCTTGTCATGGCTTTTCTGAAAGAAAAAGATTTTGATATCAAAGAATTGTCAGCAGTAGTTGCCAGAGGAGGGATGCTTCCGCCTGTTAAACCGGGAGCATATGTAATTAACGAATTAATGATTGACAGGGTGGAGAATCGTCCGGTTATGGAGCATGCGTCAAATCTTGCTGCGCCTATTGCATATGAAATTGCTAAGCAGGCAGGTATACCTTCATATATATATGATTCTGTTATGTCTGATGAACTGCCTGATATTGCCCGTATATCGGGAATGCCCGATATTCCCAGAACAAGCTCAAGCCATGTGCTGAATACAAGAGCTATGGCTATAAAGGCGGCTAAGGAACGTGGAAAGAAATATGAGGACATGAATATTATTGTGGCTCACTTAGGCGGAGGAATATCTATCAATGTTCATGAAAAGGGAAGAATAGTGGACTTGGTATCTGATGACGAAGGTCCGTTTTCTCCGGAAAGAGCAGGAAGAGTTCCCTGCAGGGAATTAATAAATCTTTGCTATTCAGGCAAGTACGATAAGAAGACCATGCAGAGAAAACTGAGAGGAAACGGCGGACTAAGAGCTTATTTGAACACCATAGATGCCAGAGAAGTTCAAAATATGATCGAAGATGGCAACGAGAAAGCAAGACTGATATACGAAGCAATGGCTTATCAGATTGCTAAGGGAATCGGAGAGCTTGCAACAGTGCTGGAAGGAAATATTGATTTAATTATTTTGACCGGCGGCATCGCATATTCTGAAATACTCACAGACTGGATAGTAAAAAGAGTTAAATTTATTGCTCCCGTAGAAGTACTTGCAGGAGAAAACGAAATGGAAGCCCTTGCCTTCGGAGCCCTAAGAGTTTTAAGAGGTGAAGAAGAAGCAAGAGAATATACAGAAGCGGTAGACTTAAAAAAAAATAATTAATATAAAACAAGAGACCACAAGAGACCACAAGAGACCAGAGGGGACGGT
>DFOA01000035.1 GCA_002381185.1 Firmicutes bacterium UBA3553
GGACCGATAATATTAGTAAATGATGCAAATACAAATTCAGCATTAAAAATACTTGCTGATAATGAGTTTATTGCTAAAGAAAAATTAGATTGTTAGTATTTATAAAACAATGCAAACCATTAGGCTTGCATTGTTTTTCTTTGAATCATATCAATGATATGTATCGTCTGTAGGAAAAAATTATTCTATAGGCTGCAAATGGGCCTGGAAATGTCTGAGTATAGGGGGTTCCCAGGTTATTTTATAACCGTGCTTGATTTCTCCCGCTCTTTCTTTAATAGAAATAAGAGCATCTGCAATAATATCAAGATGTGCCTGAGTATATACTCTTCGTGGAATTGCCAAACGTGTAAATTCAAATTCCGACTTTATCTGTTCGCCTGTGTCAGGATCGTTTCCCATCATGTAAGAGCCTATATCGCAGGATCTTATGCCTGCTTCCTTGTATAGCTCTATAGCCAGTGCCTGAGCCGGGAATTCATAATATGGAATTTGAGGCAGCATTTTCTTTGCATCTATAAAAATACCGTGTCCGCCCACTGGAGATTGATATGCAATACCAGCATCGTCTAACAGAGCTGCCAGATATTCCATCTGACCGATTCGGTATTTCAGATAGTCTTCCTCAAGTGCTTCGTTCAGACCTATTGCAAGCGCTTCCAAATCACGTCCGTTTAATCCGCCGTAGGTGATAAATCCCTCAAAGCTAATGCAATTTGCTTTTATCTTCATAATAGTGTCTTCAAATTTTTTATCATCTTTTACACCAATCATACCGCCCATATTAACAATTCCGTCTTTTTTTGATGACATAGAGAACATGTCAGCATAAGAAAACATTTCTTGTACTATTTCTCTTATGGATTTATCTGAATATCCTTCTTCATCGCGCTTAATAAAGTACGCGTTTTCAGCATATCTCGCCGAATCAATATCTAGTGGAATATTGTATTTTCTGCATATTGAGGCAACATCCCTCATGTTTTGCATTGAAACCGGTTGACCGCCTGCTGAATTGTTAGTAACCGTCATGACAACTAGACCTATGTTTTCAGGACCGTGTTCCTTGATTATTTCCTCAAGTCTTGCAATATCCATGTTTCCTTTAAATTTAGCACGTTTTTCAGGATCCTTTGCCTCTTCGACCACACAGTCTATGCAGCGTGCACCTGCTAGTTCAACATGAGCACGTGTAGTATCGAAAAACATGTTTGAAACAGCAAACTGTCCTTTATGAAGAAATGTAGGGAATAAAACCTTTTCCGCAGCTCTACCCTGATGTACAGGCTGGATATAGCTGTATCCGAAAATTTCCTTAGCTGTTTCAACAAGGCGATAGTAGCTTTTAGCTCCTGCATAAGCTTCATCTCCAACCATGATTCCTGCCCACTGGTTCGAACTCATTGCATTTGTGCCGGAATCTGTCAGAAGATCGATGTATACGTCTTCTCCCCTAAGATTGAATAAGTTGTAGTTTGCTTCCTTGATTTTCTGTTCTCTTTCTTCTCGAGTTGTCATTTTGATTGTTTCAACCATTTTAATTCTAAATGGTTCAGGAATGTACTTAATTTTCATATTTTTTCCTCCTCAATCACCCCGGTTATCTTTCGACTAGCGGTCAGTATGCACAATAATTATATAATACTATTTACATTAGTTCAAGTTTTTTTACAGTTATACAAATTATATGATGTTAAGTTTCAAGGACATAAAAATATATAAAAAGTTTATCTGTTTCATTTTTTGTTCATTTAGGCTATAATAGCAGTAAGCACTACTATGCAGATAATCAGAAAATTGAAAGGATGAAAAATATGGAGGGTTTAAACAAGTTTTGTTCATGTAAAAATATGAGTTGTCCATTGCATCCCACAAAACATGATAAGGGATGTACACCATGTATAGGTAAAAACCTTAAATTAAAAGAAATACCTAATTGTTTTTTCAACTTAATAGATGGTGCACAATTAAGAGAAGGGGATTCCTTCGAGGATTTTGCAAAACTTATACTAATAAGTGAGAAAGAAATGATATAGTTGAAGCAAAGGAAAAATCCAATTTTCAGCTTGAGACTCATTCTCACCAAAACAAAATTTTTTTATTATTTTCCAAGTACACTTGATATTTTCCAAAGAAACGAATATAATAATATCAAATTTAATGTTTTTAATAAATGCGTTGAAAAGAAAGAGTAAGTCATTTGAGTTTTTACAGAGAGTCCGTATTTGCTGAGATCGGATGAAATAATAAAATGACCGAACATGGTCTTGGAGCAGCGTACCGAGAAGGAATTCATAACTTTTAGGCTACGCGTAACAGCGATAGAGTATCGACATATTATCCACTGTCTGTACTTGATAAGGCTTATTTCGTGAGGAATAAGTGAATTAGGGTGGTACCACGGCAGCATTGACTTGTTAAGACATTGCTCTCGTCCCTGAATATATTCGGGGAGGGGAGTTTTTATTTTGTCTTAATGTTAAACCAAACT
The DNA here is from genome assembly GCA_002381185.1 of Firmicutes bacterium UBA3553. Classification (GTDB taxonomy): domain Bacteria; phylum Bacillota; class Clostridia; order Tissierellales; family Sedimentibacteraceae; genus Sedimentibacter. The sequence goes on from DFOA01000035.1 coordinate 2,492, forward strand.
AATCTACAGAAACGAGGTAAAGCTATGAAAAACATTTTAATCGGAGGGGCATGGCCATATGCGAACGGCTCGCTCCATATCGGTCATATTGCCGGACTTTTACCGGGTGATATATTGGCAAGGTATTATCGTGCCAAAGGAGATCAGGTATTTTACGTTTCAGGCAGCGACTGCCATGGAACCCCTGTTACCATAAGAGCGAAACAGGAAGGAAAAACACCGAAGAAAATCAGTGACTGCTATCATCAAGAGTTCTGTGAAGTGTTTAGTTCTCTAGGGTTCAGTTATGATTTGTACGGGAAGACATCAGATGACTGGCATGCTGATTTTGTTAAAGCTTTTCATGAAAGATTGTATGCTGGTGAATTTGTGTATGACAAAACTGCACCGCAGGCATATTGCAAGGATTGCGGAAAAACTCTGACTGACAGGCTTATTATCGGGAAATGTCCTGTTTGTGGGGAGAAAACAAGAGGGGATCAATGCGATAGCTGCGGAACCGTTCTTGAGGCGGAAAATATTATCGAGCCAATTTGTGCCGAATGCGGCAATATTATAAATTTCATACAATCTAAACAGCTTTATATATCTTTAACAAAACTTGAAGAAAAGTTGTGCGCCTTTTTAGAATCTCGTACGCATTGGCGAAAAAACGCTATTGCCTTTTCTAAGAGATATATTGACGAAGGGCTGCGGGACAGAGCGATAACCCGTGATCTTGAGTGGGGAATTGATGTTCCGAAGGAAGGCTTTGAAAACAAGAAAATTTATATTTGGGCAGAAAACGTACTTGGATATTTATCTGCAAGTGCTGTTGTTGCAAAGCAGCGGGGAATTCCGTTTGAAGAGATATGGGGTGAGAATGCACGTCATTACTATGTTCACGGAAAAGACAACATTCCTTTTCACACTATTATTCTGCCTTCTTTGCTGCTCGGACACGGTCAGGGCTTAAGGCTGCCGGATGATATTATATCAGGCGAATATTTGACGCTTGAGGGCAGAAAAATATCGACCAGTCAAAATTGGGCTATATGGGCAAAAGATATAGTATACCGGTATAATCCAGATTCCATCCGATACTTTTTTATTATCAACGGACCGGAAAAGCGTGACACAGATTTCTCATGGCGTGAGTTTGTCAGCAGAAATAACAATGAGCTTCTTGGTGCCTATGGAAATCTTGTTAACCGGACTCTTGCCTTTACGGTAAAATATCTAGAGAATACTGTACCCGAGGGAAATATTGATGATGATGTAAAAAGTAAAATTGAAAGCACATATTTGCAGGTTGGTTCCAAGATTGAGGATGGGCAGTTAAAAGATGCACTTGAAGAGGCTTTTGAGCTTGTGCGCTTTGGAAACAAATATTTTGATGTTCGTGAGCCTTGGAAGGCCAGAGAAACAGATATAGTTCATTGTAAAAATCCCCTGTTTAACTGTACACAAATCATTGCAAACTTATCTGTAATTCTTGCACCGTTTTTGCCTTTTTCATCTGAAAAGATATTTGATTGGCTGGGTATAGCCTGCCAGTGGGTCCCACAATATGTCTCATCAGGGTATTTGTTACCTGAAGTATCTATTTTGTTTGAGCGTCTGGATAAAGGTGTCATTGAGGAAGAGCAGAGAAAATTAAAAATATAAAACGGCATTAACCTAATGTTTTTTATAAGAAGTCAATTATTGTTGTAGTTGGCTTCTTTTTATTTATGTGGTAAAATATTACTGTGTACTATTATAAATTATTAAAATGGGACTGTGCATAAAAAATTATATTTTACTAAGAGGTGGAAAATGAACTTAACTTATAAAAAGGCACAAGATTTTATTTATAGAAATGCAAGGCCTCTTGATTTGGCAAGATGGCAATATCATTTTGAAAATGGCAGCAAAGATGCGGTTTTAAATACCCTTTCTTATTATCAAAATGAAGATGGCGGATTTGGACACGCTTTGGAAGCAGATGCTTGGAACCCAAACTCTGCCCCTATTCAAACATGGACAGCTACAGAAATTTTGCGCGAAATTAATTTTATTGACAACAAGCACACGATTATAGATGGTATACTTAGATATCTTGAAAGCGGTCAAAACTTTGAAGGAAGGCTTTGGTATAACACTATAAAATGCAACAATGATTATCCTCATGCTCCTTGGTGGCATACTGAAAATGACAGTACATGCCACAATGACTACAATCCGACAGCTTGCCTTGCGGGTTTTACAGTTCGTTTTGCAGAAAAAAACAGTAAATTTTATAAACTTGGTTGTCGTATTGCAAAAGAAGCATTTGAACAACTAATGTCAGATGAAAAACAAAATGATATGCATACTTTGTGTTGCTATATTCGTCTTATGGAGTATCTTGAAGAATCAAACACAACTGACATTATAAATTTAATAGAACTAAAAAACAAACTAATGGAGCAAGTCAAAAACTGCATAACACAAAACACCAATGAATGGGAAACTTCGTATATTTGCAAGCCTTCTCAATTCTTTAACTCAAAAGACAGCATTTTTTATAATGAGAATAAAGAAATTGCAGAGTATGAGTGTAATTACATAATCAAAACTCAACTTGAGGATGGTTCTTGGAACATTCCCTGGGGGTGGAGTGAATATCCTAATGAATGGGCGATCAGTAAAAACTGGTGGAGATCAAATGTAATTATTTCAAACATGCTATATCTTAGAAACTATGGTATATTGTAGCGGTATTTAAAGATTTCTACCGAAGTTTATGAGATTTGGGATTAAGCAAAATTTGACGAAATATTAAAATATATTGAATTACAGATTATATATATGAGTAAAAAAATTAGAATAATTTTGAGAGGTATAATTATGAGAATGCATGATAAATGTTTGCCATGTGTGGTCAATCAAGTTGTCAAAGTGGCAAATATTACAGGTGTTGATAAAAAGGAAGAATTGTTGAGAGAAGTTTTTACTTATCTTAGTAAAATGGATTTTGATGCAACTACACCAGAAATTATAGGAGAAATTTTTGGTATAATAAAAAAACATACAAATAATCCAGACCCTTATAAAGAGACCAGGAATTACTATAATGCATTGTTTTTAAAATTGCTTCCCAAATTCGAGAGGAAGATTGATCAGAATGAAAATTCGTTTCAATCGGCAATTAGATATGCTATTGTTGGTAATATCATAGATTTTAATCCTATTCACAATACATCATTAGAAGATATTTTGGATTATTTTGAAAAAATGGAACAATTGGAATTAGCAATAGATGATTCTCAAACGTTAATGAAAGATATTTTGAATGCAAGAATGTTATTATATTTAGGTGATAATTGTGGAGAAATCTGCATGGACAAGATTTTTATAAAGCAAATAAAAAAACTGAACCCTAATATTAAGATATTGTTTGGGGTACGGGGTAAGCCTGTTGTAAATGACTCTATAACTGAAGATGCATATGCTGTAGGGATTGATGAATATGCAGAAATTATAGATAATGGAGATGGTTCTCTTGGGACTGTATTCAATCGAACAAGCCCAGAATTTAAAGAAGCTTATAAAAAGGCGGATGTAGTAATTGCCAAAGGACAAGCAAATTATGAATGCCTGAGTGAAGAAAATAAAAACATTTATTTTCTGTTAATGACCAAATGCGATGTCATTGCAAAAGATATTGGTGTTGAGGAGAAGAAAATGATTTGCATGAAGAACTATCTTGTGGATGAATTATCTAATGAAAAAAATATTTAAATCCTTTACACTTTGGTTTGTTATAGTAGCTATATTGGAAATATACATGCATCAAATAGGACAGGATTCAAAAAGCATTGTTTTGATTTATCTAAATCCTGTTTTAAGGACTATATAAGGAGGGCATATATGAGTACGGATATTAAAAGAGCAGTTATTTCGGTGGTAATCCTTTTTATTATGTATTTTGCAGCTGACCTGATTATTGGATTTCCTGCCTATGATGCAAGTGTGAAATCCACTCAGTTTTTAGCGGCAGTGCTTGCTGCTGGTTGTTACTGGATTGGAAGCAATAAAAAATAAATTCTACTTCGTTGAGTAGTTTTTAGGAGAGTAATTTTATGAAAATATTAAAATCAACCGTAAGCGAGGAAAATTGCATGAATCGTAAAATTGGAATGGTTTCTTCCTGTATAACATTAATCAGTGTTATACTGTTTGCCTTATTTATGCTGTTAGATATGTCATATGCAGCGTACGCGATATGTATACTGCTGTCTTGCGGATACATTGTTATGGCATCAACATATGCCGTTTATGCGGGTAAAGGAGTCGAGGCGGCAAAATATGCCGGGATTGCTTTTGCTGTCATTTATGGGATATTTGTTATGCTTGTGTATTATGCACAAATTACAACACTTGTACAAAATGATTTAACAGAACAGGCAGCACAGTTACTTGACTATAAGAAATTTGGCTTGTTTTTTTCTTATGACCTTTTTGGATATGGTATGCTTGCTGTTTCCACTTTCTTTATTGGGTTTACAATCATTCCCGATAGCAAAGCAGATAAAATACTGAAAACTTTATTACTCGTTCATGGCATCTTTAGCGTTGTTTGCCTGATTCCAGTTCTGGGGATTTTTGATGCCGGGATGTCAGGTGGAGATTTGATTGGTATAGCAGTACTGGAGGTTTGGTGTCTCTACTTTATCCCAGTATGTTTTTTAAGCTATCGACATTTTAAACGGAAAAGCAATTAACCTCAATTTAGAGTACAAAAGCAGTATTTTTTGATTTGCTTTTTATACTAATGAATCCTAGATGGTTTGCTCTTGCTTCTAAACAAAAGCAAAAATAAATCTAATAAATCTTGCATCCTGCATTCAGAATAATGAATATAGGGAGGTCTCACATACTGTCGTAAAAAACTAACAGCGTAGGAAATTGAAAAATATATGTAAGAGCAATAAAATTCAAGTTCATTCCAACTTAAAACTAAAAAGATATGAGGTATATAAATATGATATGTAAAATAGATAATCATCCTGTTTACTATCAAGAATTTGGTACAGGAAAACCAATACTATGTATTCATGGATTTCCAGAGGATCATAGAACAATGATTGGATGTGTCGAACCTGTTATGGCTTCTTCGGATAATTATCGAAGAATTTATATTGATTTGCCGGGATTTGGCAGCACAGGAGCAAATTCAATTATAAAAACTGCAGATGATATGTTAGATTTTCTGACCAAATTTGTAAAAGAAGTTATTAAAGATGAAAGTTTCTTATTAGTGGGTCTTTCTTATGGTGGTTATCTGTCATTGGGGATGATGTTAAAGGCTAACCTAAACATTAATGGAGTATTTTTAATATGCCCATGTGTAATAAGCAAGCATGAAAATCGCAATCTTGCACAAAAAGAAATTCTTGTTTTAGAACAAGGGTTAGAGCCTAAAGATAGTGAAATAAATGAATTCCGCGACTTTATGGATTATGCGGTTATTGCTACTACTAAAACATGGGAAAGATATAGGAATGAAATTATGCTTGGTGAAAAAGATGCTGACAGTAACTTCATTAATGCATACCAAAGAGAAGGATATGGTTTTTCCTTTGAAGCGTCATTAAAAGATATAAGCTTTGACAAGCCTATTGCTGTAATGACGGGAAAACAAGACAATTGTGTGGGGTATGAAGATACATGGGAATTAGTAAAACATTTGCCACATTTAACATTTGTGTGTCTTGATAGAGCAGGACACAATCTGCAAATAGAAAATAAACCGCTACTTGATTTGCATTTTAATGATTGGCTAAATAATTGTAATTAATGAACAAATTTCAATGAGCTATAGTAACAGTAAGTATAAAGTGTATGGGGAATAAACATGAAGTATGGATTTGGAATAGTAAGGCGAACTACAGGCTATTTATATTGGGAGGTATTAAATTGAGTGAATTAATTTTGGTGACACCATCAAAGGGGTTAGAAGAAAAAATTCTGGAATACAAACAAGAGTATTTAGACTTTGAGGAAACTAATATCAATGGCAGTTGTGGCCTAGCACGTTATAATGATTTTGATGAATGGCTTGAAATTGTTCTTTCAATTGAGAAAAATAAATTTCGCAATAATGTACATGCCAGTACATTCTTTTCTGTAAGAAAATCTGATAATAGAATTATAGGTACTATTCAACTCCGTCACTTTTTAACTGCTGAATTAGAAAAACATGGAGGACAAATAGGCTATGGTATTCGTCCAACTGAGCGAAAAAAGGGTTATGGTAAGCAACAATTATCACTTGTTTTAGAAATTGCAAAAGATATGAAAATTCCAAAAGTAATGATTATCTGCGATAAAGATAATATTGCTTCAAGTCAGACCGTGATGAGTTGCGGTGGGATATTAACAGACGAAAATTTTCATGAAGGTAAAGAACAACAAATATATTGGATTAACCTCCGCTAGTAAGCAGAATCTACAGTTCGAGAAGGGATAAAAACATTCTGTTTTTTTACAAATAGGAATCCAACAAAGTAAGATGTTTAAAAAATAATTTAAAGGCAATAGAAGCAAATGCACTTCGACTTACACGATTTATCTGCAGTCGTGGAGGAAGCAATCTGTCTCGGTGCGACCAAGTCCGCCGCACAATTTGGCGGTGACCATTTCGTAACAATGTTTGACACTGAAGGGCATCCCGTTCTGCTTATGTAAAAAATGAGCATGACAAGAAGTTGATAAACTTCAATTTATCTAGCAATATAAATTTCTAATGATTTATGCAATATACAGATAACAGGATTTTGAAGGGGGAATAAATTAATGATTGACTATAAGATAATTGATCGAATCAATGATGTTATTATTGTTGAGATAAGAGATAGCCTTATGAAGTCAGTGTATACCAAAGAGGTGCTCGAAAAGCTACCCGAATGGTTCGGAAATAAGCAAGCTCTTGAAGACTATGTCGTGAAGGTTGCTGAACTCACATACTGGGCAGCATTAAATAAAGAGAATAACTGTATTGGCTTTCTTGCTGTTAAAATACACTATGGACATACGGGAGATATATTTGTGTGCGGAGTACTTCCAGAATATCATCGTAGTGGTATAGGAAAGGCTCTTTATAACATAGCTGAGGCGTATTTAATACAAAACGGTTGTAAATATGTTGTTGTTAAAACATTGAGTGATACTGTCATCTATCAGCCATATGCCCGGACAAGAGAATTTTACAAAAGTATTGGATTTAAGCCGCTTATTACTTTGACCGAGATGTGGGATGAAAAAAATCCTTGCCTTGTTATGGTTAAGACACTTACTTAATGTAAAGACAGCATAATTGAAGAAGGTACGTAATCAAAAAAATAATGAGCGCTATCAGGCGAATCCAAAATATCTTTTATCTCCTGCTATTGTAAGTGGATAAACTTATTTATTAAAGTTTCTTTGCTTAAAATCTGATGTATGTGTCGACTTCTTCAGCTTTTTGCTGTAATATATGTAATAGGATTATTATATATGTCGGGAGGAAGAAAATTATATGAATATACTGGTCTTAGGCGGAACGCGATATTTCGGCAAACATATGGTTCAAAACTTGCTGAAAAAAGGTCACAATATCACCATTGCTACGCGCGGGAAGGTGAAGGATGATTTCGGCAATCACGTAAACCGCCTTATTGTTGAGCGCACAGATCCTGACAGTTTGAAAAGAGCTGTTCATTATAGCCATTATGATGTTATATACGATAATTTGGCTTATTGCTCAAATGATGTAAAGCATATCCTGCATTTTGCAGACTGTGACAGATATGTGATGACTTCTTCAACAGCCGTATATAACAAGCATATTGACACGAGGGAGGATGAATTTAATCCTGAAACCAAAAAGTTGATATGGTGCGACAGAACAGATTTTCCATATGATGAAGCCAAACGACAGGCAGAGTGTGCCCTTTGGCAGAAATATCAGCATATGAAAGCTGTAGCTGTGCGCTTTCCGTTTGTTATAGGCAAAGACGATTATACAAATCGATTATATTTTTATGTTGAACATGTTATCAAAGGCATTCCGATGTTTATCGATAACATAAATAATCAAATGTCATTTGTCCGCTCAGATGAGGCGGGTGCATTTCTCGCTTTTTTTTCAGAAAATAATTATTTTGGTGCCATTAACGGCGGCAACGAAGGAACGGCTTCTATAAGTGAAATTATTGAATATGTCACATCGAAAACTGGAAAAACGCCCATAATATTGTCTGATGGCGAAAAAGCCCCCTACAATGGCGAAAATGAATACAGCATAAATGTTGAACTGGCAAAAAAACTGGATTTTACATTTACTCCTCTTAAAAGTTGGCTCTATGATCTGCTTGATTTCTATATCGATAAAGCAAGTTGTCAAAGAGAAGCATAAATATAGCCCGGGAGGTGTCATAAATAAAGAATATACCCAATGCTCTTACCGCAATACGAATTATTATTTCTGTAATATTGTTATTCGTTGAACCGTTATCCTCTTTATTTTTTATTCTTTATATTATATGCGGAACAACTGATGTTTTGGACGGCTATATAGCCAGAAAAACAAAAAATATAAGCAAAGCCGGAGCAATTTTTGATAGCGTTGCGGATTTTATTTTTATCATTATTATGCTGTTTATAATGATACCGATTATAGATATATCATTTTGGGTTCAATTATGGTTGATTAACATAGCAATGGTTAAAGGGACTTCATTATTAATTGGTTTTGTAAAGTACCGTTCTCTTGCATTTTTACATACCTATATGAATAAAGCAACGGGGGCTCTACTATTCACTTTTCCATTGCTTTACAATGGATTAGGTATAGCAATCACAGCTTTTTTACTCTGCAGCATTGCAAGCATTGCTGCGGTTGAGGAATTAGTAATTAATCTAATATCCAAGGAGCTTTCGTATAATATTAAATCCATATTTTCCAGGTGAAACAGTTTGAGTTTTTTTTGTATATGAATTGGACAAATTATTTTAATTTCTTTATAAAAGGTTGAATTAAAAAGGGTTAGCAGTGAGCATTATTCTTGTTAATACGAATAGTAATTTAAGGGAGTGAGAATATGAAGAAAAGTAATATATTGTTTACTATTCTATTGAGCATGGGAGCAATTATCATTGGTATTATTTTATTTTTATATTTTACATTTTCCCCAACAACGGATACTGAGAGAAATTTGAGCTTTGGGGATGTAGGATTGTCTGTTGAGATAGCGGACGGTTCTTTCGTAAAGCCGATTGTTCGCACCTATGCTTTAGAAAAATATCAGTCGTTCTCAGAAAAGAAACAAAGGAAAATTCAGGAACAAACATTGGGAAAAATAGAAGGAGATATACCATGTGTCTATTTAGACGGGAATAAAGAGAGCTTAAAATTTTCTTTTACAAATAACGGAGTAAAAGCAGAACCAAATGATGTTCCTGAAATTAAATTGACTGCATATCCATCGCATTATGAAGATAAAAGCCCTGAACGGGTAATTACCGATAAGCTGCTTAAAAATGAAAGCGGAGAATATTTTTATACACTCCGTCGATACCGCACACAATATGAAAAATATTTTTTGGAGACCAACTATATTCAATTAATTTATAATATAAATGGCAAAGAATATATTTCGGTTTTTTCTTTGCATACTTCGACCTCAGATGCGGATTTTTTTAAAAATGAAATATTGCAGCAGCCTATTCCAGCAGAAAAGTAAACTACAGTTTGTGGAGGAATTAAAATATATTTTTGCTCATAAAAAAAGACTAGAAGGATTCCTTGATACAGTACGCTAATTTATAGGTGATTATGAAAACATAATTGATACATATGTACAGATAAATGTAAAATTGTCCGTATAATACCACTTAGGATAAGATTGGCGGAGATATATTAAACAGGAATCTGCAGGGGGAGTATTATGAAGTTTAGAAAAAGTAATTTAAATGATTGTAAAGCTATTTATTCTTTAATTTGCGATATGGAAAATAAAGAGCTTGCATATGATATGTTTAATGAAATTTACCAAGAGCAAGTTAGTGATTGCAAATATTATTGCCTTGTCTGCGAACATGAAAGCATGGTGATAGGTGTTCTAAATATGCGTTTTGAAGCGCAACTACATCATGCAGAGCGAATAGCGGAAATCCTTGAATTTGCTGTTGCCACTACATGTAGAAATATGGGCATAGGTCGAAAAATGTTTAGCCAAGGCTGTCAGATTGCAAGTGATAACGGTTGCTCACAAATTGAATTAGCGTGCAATCAATTGCGCAAAGATACACATCGTTTTTATTTGAGAGAGGGTATGCATAATTTTCATTTTAAGTTTTCCAAACGACTAGCTGATGATGATTTGCGGGAAAATGCTCTTGGCAGGTAAACTTGTAGTTGAGTTATTTTTGCATTCTTCAAATGATAGGGCACAATAAATATGTGATGTCGACTATACGATTTAAGGAGGGTAAAATGGATGATCCATTAAAATTTGCAAGTGTTACAGAATATAACATTTTAATTTGTACTGTTGGAATATTGATACTGTCAGAATGTGTGATTATGTTTATGACTTCAAGAGGAAAGCACAGTACACGAAAACAATCGGACAGGGGCACAGTATGGTTAGTTATGATTGGTTGGTGGTGCAGTGCCATGGCTGGAGCATTTTTCCGAAGTCAAAGTGTTCCAGAAGCTATCAGAGGATGGTTACTGCCACATTTATCATATTATATTGGAGTTCCTTTAATTATTGTTGGTGTAATTATTCGTTGTACGGCAGTTATTACATTGAAAAAAGCATTTACCCTATCGGTACAGACTACGAACGAACAGAATCTGATAAAAACAGGCTTGTACTATGTTATAAGAAATCCAGCTTATACAGGAAGCATAATTAGTTTACTTGGAGTTGCTTTTGCTTATTGCCACATATTGGGGGTTATTGCCGTAATAATTATATGTTTTGTTTGTTATGGCATCAGAATAAACATAGAGGAAAAGGCATTAAAAGCACAATTTAAAGAAGAGTTTGAACAGTATTGCAATCAAACAAAATATAGACTTATACCACGAATATACTAAACAGTAATTTGCAAGGAGTGAGATGTTATGAGTAAATACAATAATCTATGGGAATATATTCAAAAAAATGGCAGCCCATCAGTGAAATTATCTTTTGCTGAAATACATGATGTCGCAGGAATTGAGATAGACCATGCTTTTTTGAGTTACAAAAAGGAACTAACTCAATATGGGTATCAGGTTGGAAAGATTTCTCTTAAAGAAAAGACAGTAATTTTCAATAAGATTGGTTAAAGGCTTCAAATTTAATTGTTTAGTGGAGATTAGTAAGGACAAGCTTGTTCAAGTTTTATTAATAATAATTTAAATGAACTATTCACATATTGGGGGACTTTATAATGAATGAGGATAGATGCAACGAAGAGGAAGATGTTGGGGATTTTCAAATAACCGAACAGTTTTCAATACCTGGTGTCGGCGGTATAATTGTAAAAAGGATAGACAATACAGAACATATTCTCCTGCAACAAAGATGTAAGCCTGATGCACCAAACGAACATGGTCTTTTGGAAATACCGGCGGGAAAGGTGCGTGCATTCGAGTGTATTTTTGATACACTGAAAAGGGAAATAAAAGAAGAAACAGGTTTAAATGTAACACAGATACTTGGCGAGAATCTATCCAGTGTGTATGAAGGGAATTCCTACAAAGTTATTAATTTTGTCCCATTTTCATGTTCACAAAATATAGAGGGTACATATCCCATTATGGTTTTCGTCTTTGTTTGCAATGTAGAAGGTGAACTGCTGCCTTTTTCAAATGAGTCAAAAAATTATAAATGGGTTTCCGTTAAAGAAATGAAGATTTTGCTGAATAAAAATCATGAATTATTTTATCCCATGCACGTAGATACATTAAAAAAATATGTTTTTGGCGGTAGACTATAATGTACGAGTGCATTTTTTGACCAAGGGTTGTAGATAAACAGGACAGTACGGATTTATATATTTTGCCCAAGAGGTTATTGTATGGAAGATAAAATTATAGCTGATTTGATTGAAAGCTATGGTATAACATAAACAGGAATTTGAAGTGCAAATTATTTATAATATAAAAGGGGGTCATCGTTATGAAAACGAGATTAATTCATGTAAGAGCAAATGTTTCCGACTTATATAAATCCATAGCGTGGTATGAAAAAACACTTGGATTTGAATGCAAGGTGATTGATGTCAATGAGAGATGGGCATATGCAGATTTTGAGTGCGGTGAAGGTGCAACCTTTGCAATTATGGAAAGTAAAAATGGAAATTCAAGTGCGAGGTTTAATTTCTCGGTTGACAATGTTGATGAATTATGGGAATGTTTAAAAGATAAAGTAACTATTGTTGAAGCGATTGAAACGCTGTCTTATGGCAGTCGTAAATTTACGATTTCCGACATTGATGGGAACGAGTTAGGTTTTGTGCAAAGTATATGGGGAAAATAAATATTAAGTATGGGTTTGGAATCGTAAAAGGTTATGTCATAAAGGTGGTATAATATTGAAATTTTTGATTGATTTATTAAAGTTTACTATATTTTTTTTAGTATTTAATTATCTATTTATAGATATAGAATTTAATAAAGCTATATTTATTTCTGTCATCAGTTATAGTGGACCAAAATTAATAGATTATGTTTGTATGAAAATTAAAAATAAATATAGTTAATTCAAAATATTCAAATATTGCGCATCAGTAGGATATCTCGAACTAATAATAGAAGAGGATAAGGAAGTATGAGAGTTGGAGTTTTTCAGTTTTCTGGCAGTTCAAATATAACGGACAACTATAAAGCTATTATCAGGGCTATTGAAGGAGCATTTCAAAATAAAGTTAGGCTTCTTGTTTTTCAAGAATGTGCAACTTGTGGAAACCCTCCTGTTGAAACGCCTAAAGTTGAAAATATTGATTTTCAACTTTTATACTCATTTATCCATAAAATCAGATTACTTGCAAAAAAAAATGATATGTATATTGCTTTGGGCACAATTAGAAGACAATCCTCTAAATACTACAACTCACTTCATTTAATAAATCCTGATGGTGATGTTATTGGAAATTATGATAAGCGAATGTTATGGGGGTGGGACTTGGATAATTTTACGAAAGGCAATACACAAGGTATATATCAAATTGACGATATTAAAGTAGGATTTAGAATTTGTTATGAGGTTAAATTTCCTGAATGCTTTAGAGAGTTGTTTAAGTCAAATGTACAACTATGTTTTGTTAGCTTTTGCGATATTTTAGAGCATGAATCATTAGAACGATATAATATAATTAAATCTCTTCTTGTCACAAGAGCTGTAGAAAATGTAATGACTATAATATCGGTTAACAGCATATCCAAATATCAAACCGCACCGACAGCAGTAATTGATTTTAAAGGAAATATTGTAAATGAAGCACCGAGAAATCAAGAGTATCTTATTATTTATGATTATAATTCTCCTATGATAGATTTTAGTGCAAAGGGGCAAATTCAAAATTCACTTGAATTGCTTGGAAGAGATATAAGTAAATAAATTCTTTAATGAACTTATATTTTGAGCGCTTATCTCTAAATGTTTCTTTCAGATATGATAAGCCCCGCAACTAACAATATAAACTAAATCGCTAATTCGTCATATTATGATGAAAGTTCATAAAGGGAAATATGAATTTGTAGAGACGATAACATATAGATTAAAAACAAAATAGGAGAAAAGGTGAATGATAAAGGAAGATTCAAATATACAATTTTGGAAACGTGTTGCAAAATTATATACCCCGATAATTGAGAAGAAAAATAAGCAGGCATATGAAAAATTGTGTAGTATGATAAAGCCACTATTATCTAAGAATATGCAAGTTTTAGAGTTAGCTTGTGGTACAGGGCAATTAACTTTTTCTCTTTGCGATAATGTCGGTTATTGGGAGGCAACCGATTTTTCAGAAAAAATGATTGAAGAGACAAAAAAACGAAACAAAAAAGAGATCGTAAAGTTTTCTGTACAGGACGCCACAAACCTAACCTATACTAATGAGCAATTTGATGTTGTAGTAATAGCTAATGCTTTACATATAATGCCTGATCCTGATAAAGCATTGTCTGAAATTAAAAGGGTTATGAAGAAAGAAGGATTGCTTATTGCCCCAACATATGTTTACGATGGGAATGTTAATAAAATTATGATTTTTCTGATGGAAAGAATCGGATTTAAGACATTTCATAAATGGAAATCTAGTGAATTGAAAGCATATGTTGAATCAAAAGGATTTTCTACAATAAAACTGTCATTGATACAGGGAAAAATATTACCTGAGTGTTTATTAGTTGGCAAAAAATAAATTCCAATTTAGAATATTGATAAACAGGAACTTGTTGGGTAGTTTTGAACGGTCAATTATATATTAACAGAAGTATGGTGAACTATGTATGGATGAAATTAGAATAGTATTAGATAAAATTGTAACAGCCTTAACAAAAATTTTAGGTATCGAAGCTGTTGTGCTTGGTGGCTCGCGTGCAAGGGGAACGCATTCCACTGAATCGGATATTGACATCGGTATCTATTATAATAATGCCACATTCGACCTTGTATCTTTGAACAAGGCTGCACAACTTTTAGATAATGAGCATAGGGAAAACCTGATTGTTCCTCCCGGTGAGTGGGGAAAATGGGTTAATGGCGGCGGTTGGCTTATTATTGATGGATATCACGTTGACTTTATTCTTCGCGATGTTGAACGAGTTGAAAAGGTGATTACAGAATGTCAAGAAGGTAGTATCTCGGCACATTATCAAACCGGACATCCTCATGCATATATCAATGCGATGTATATGGGTGAATTGGCAATATGCAAAATATTATGGGATAAACAGGGTAATATCTCTACACGGAAGAGTATTGCAGAACAGTATCCGCCAAAATTGAAGGAAGCTATCATTGGTTTATTTGGATTTGAAGCTGGGTTTTCATTAATGTTTGCAGAAAATAACGCCAAGAAAAATGATGTTTATTATGTTACTGCACATATAGTGCGAGCAATTTCAGCACTTAACCAAGTGCTGTTTGCAGTAAATGAAGAATATTGCCTTAATGAAAAAAAGGCAGTCGGTATGATAGATAGTTTTAACATTCATCCACTTGGCTATAAAGATAAAGTAAATTCCATTTTTGCAGTAGCCGGAACAGATAGTACAAATGCCTGCACACATCTAAAACAGTTAATTAACGAAGTAAAGGATATTCTTCTGAATAATGAGTGAGTATATAAACAGGACTTTTTACCTTTTAGTATTCTTGATTGAAATAATTTATTTATCGGCAAGGGGTAGCAACAGAAGGAAATGTTTTAAATTTTTTACGAAAAATATTTTTAGTCTTTTGTCTTTTCTGACCAAAGGTTGTTTTAGGGTACTAAAAATTTGAAAATTGTATTATGATAATAGGTATGAGGTAATTGCTTATGGCATGGGTGAAACATAATCTGAAGATAGTTGAAATGTATGGTATGAAGACCATCAGTTTTACAAATTCATACAGTAACTTTATCGCAAAAATGGTGGGACAAGGATATGGGAGAGTCTTAGATTTATGTTGCGGTTATGGGCAACATTCTCTTGATTTAGCTGAAAAAGGTTTTTATGTTACTGCATTGGATCAGGATCAAAAGAANNAAAGAAAATCGATCATCTCAGTAATATCAGCAGAAATTATGATTATCATATAGATATTGTTAACGCCGATATGAAAGATACTTCTTTAAAGAGTTCATCATATGACGCAATCCTTTGCATATCTGCAATACACCATCAGACTTATTATAATATAACAAAAACAATTGATGAGATACACAGATTATTAGTCCCTAATGGTCTGCTGCTGCTTGATATTCTTTCAACGGATGATATGACTTTCGGTATGGGAACACAGATAGAGCATAATACTTTTGTGGGATCAAGGTCAGGGGAAGAAAATGTACCACATCACTATGTTACAGAAAATGAAGTTAGAGAATTACTCAGTTTATTCAGCAAATATAAAATTGATGCAAATGAATATGAAGTACAATACAATAATGATATCATAAACAGTCGGCTCTATGATGTAATTGCTATAAAATAAGAGTTTAACATCTTATTGCATTAAGTCAAAAAATTAAGCAACTTTGGACTAAAGTTATCTATACAACAGAAAGTGAGGAAAACAAGAATGGTGCATTTAGTATATTGCGATAATACAGGCAAAAAGGGTGAGCATGTTTTAGATAAAATATTATCCAGAACAAAAACAATGGTTATAAGAGGTGCAGCAGGCCGAAAAATACCACATAGTCGAGTGTTTGATGGCGAAATGGTTTACTTTATGGAAAAGGGAACGGCATTTATCTCTGCATTTGCTACTATAAAATCTGTTCAAAATTACGTGAAACTGACAGAAGACGAAATTATAAAAACACTAAACGACAATCAGGATAAGTTGAATTTAACCGAAAAACAAAAAGAACGTTGGCACAAGAAATGCCTATGTCTAGTTGAATTCGAAGGTGTTCAGAACATTGAGCCGCCGCTTGCATTTGACCATCAAGGAAATATGGATGATTGGCTGATTATTAATAAGATCGAAGATGTAGTTGTTGGTACAAGCATACCTTACAACTATGAAAATTCCAAATTTTAAAGCTGAGGGTAAAGAGTTGGATACCCCGGAACAGACACTGGAACAATCCGTTGAAAATATTTTGCTGCACTGCGGAAAGCGATAAAGTTGGAGAAAATGATATTCCACTTACATTCAAAGTGGCAAACAATTTTGGTTTCGCAGTATTGATAAAATATGCAGATAAGTAGGAATTTTTAGTATATATAATAAATTGGAAGGAGCACAATGACATGAAAACAGATTGGAAGAAACTTTATGATTTAGCAATGGCAGTGATTAATCCTCACGAAATATCAGAACAAATGTATGTCGGAAGTGTTGCAGCTGTGGTATTAACAAAAAACGGAAATATGTATACAGGTATATGTATAGATACAAGCAGTTCTTTGGGAATGTGCGCAGAAAGGAATGCAATGTCAACAATGCTTGCGAATGGAGAAAATGAAGTGGAAAAGGTTGTTGCTGTTTATAAAGATGGTACAGTTATGCCGCCATGTGGGGCGTGCCGAGAATTTATGATGCAGTTAGGGAAAAATGCAAAAGACATAGAAATTCTGCTCAATAATGATGGGAAGACTATGAGTTTAGGTAAACTAATGCCTGAGTATCCATACTGAGGCAATGAATATATTAGAAAAAGTAACAAGAACAACAGCCCGCTAAATTCCAATTTACAAGCTTTTTTGAGTTGTATTATTATAAATTATCAAATATGAGGCTGTGCATAAAAAGATTATATTTTATTGACGGGCATATGATTGAAGGAGGAAAAAATTTAGACTTATAATGATAGTCTATATTATGTTGGCCATATTGGCTATGAGATTAAAGAATCTTATGGAGGCAACAATTATGTTGTTGTTGGTACAAGCATACCTTACAACTATGAAAGTTCCAAGTTTTAAATCCAGTTATGAGCATGGAAGGAACACAGTAAAAATTCAATCCGATATATTAGAACTGTTAAAGGATTATGCCGTTCATTAATGTTTATGTGATTCAAATAACTTGCCAGTTATCGGAATTAATTCAAACAGGAATTTGAACTGATGCCTATTTATATTTCGTGAAGGAGGGAAAAATGAAAAAAATTGTGTTTTACATTCCGGCAATTATATTTACACTTTTTTTTGGCTTGGTGGCAATTAGAGCGAGTATTGGTTCTATTTCACCTGTTGCTGCTGTTTGGTTAGTTTTGTTTTTTATAAGTGGTATTCTTTTAAGCAAAAATATGTTTTGGGGTAGTTTATTGGGAGCATTACCTGCAATTTACATAATTTATATGGGAACACAATATACAGGACAGGACATCAATGAAATGGTAATCGGGATTATTGTTCTAATTTTTTATATTATTTGTGGTGGCTTTGTCTTCTATAAGAACAAAAAAATGATCTGACCTATTATGTGTGTAATATAATGAGTTTAAACTTCAATTTACGAGGTGGATGGACTTGGACTATATCGTTGATAAAGAAGGAACAAGGGCTTATTCTGATATATATAATCAACCTTGTGATTGCATTTATTTGCTTTTTCTGCAGCCTATCCTGAAATTGTAGAGCTGTTACATGAATTTGGAGTAAATATAGAGCGCCCGTTGGAAGTGATAGAATCTTTCTGGAATCCTACAAAAGATAAACGCCTTTATGAAAGCTATTATTCAATTAAAGGCGTGTATAGAGACAAAATAAGCTTATATTCAAAGGATGCTTTTGTAACACTGTATCAACCAGATACGGATACACTTATTTATACAAATACAGGAATGGAAGTGCCCTATTTTATTGCAGTCGTATCAATCTTCAATTGACCTGGGTACTTAGCGAATTCCCTGAGGATTGACATGAAATTCTAAGCGAGTTATCTAAAAAATCTTATTGTGGTCTCAAGTAAAGCTATTGGAAAAAGAACTTTATATTAAGGTGAACTTTATCCGAATATACGAATAAGCAGGAATTTGTTAAGGAAGATGAGAATATGAAAATAATAACTGTATGTGGAAGTTTGAGATTTAAAAAAGAGATAATGGAAATAAGTGAAAAAATGGAATTAAGGGGAAGCTGTATGTTACCTCCTATTTATCCAACAAAGCCTGATAAAGATGCTTATACAGAAGATGAAGCTTTAATGCTTGATAAAATGCATATAGAAAAAATAAAATTATCTGACGCTATTTTGGTTGTAAATGTTGATAATTATATAGGAAGCAGCACAAAAAGTGAAATTGAATTTGCTAAATCACTAAACAAAGAAATCATTTATTATACAGAATTGATAAAATAACATTGTATGCAATAGGAAAATATTCGCTTTGTATGAGAGTTGAAAGGTTTATTGAATTACAAAATAATTAGTCATACAAATATTAAAATATATATAGTAACAAATTTTAATTTGAAAGAGGAAGAGTGCAAAAGTTATTGTTCTAACTTAAGGCTAATGTTATAGTAAGAAAAATAGAATAATACCGAGACTAAAGATAGTGAAATAAATGAATTTCAGGATTTTATTGATTATGCGAAGCAAGCAAACAAATAGGGTAATACTTGTACTGGTAGTGATAAAGCGTATTGACACATGCTATAATATTATCAAATAGGAATTTGAGGAAGGTAGTTTTTATGAATAAAAAGGAAATAACAAGTATAGAAAACTTAATTGATGTTTTGAATTTATTAGAAGATTTAAATGTAAAATATTGGGTTGATGGAGGCTGGGGAGTTGACATTCTAACTGGAAAACAAAACAGAGATCATAGAGATATAGACATCGATTTTGATAGTAAATTCGAGGAAGTTTTACTAGATGCATTGAAAAATAAAGGATATAAAATCACAACTGATTGGAGTCCTTCACGCATTGAACTACATCACCTAGAACTTGGTTATTTAGATATACATCCCTTGATAATCAATGAAGATGGAAGTGCCAAGCAGGCTGACCCATACGGTGGCTGGTATCATTTTGAAGCAAATTGGTTTTCTTGTTCATTATTTGAGGGCAGGGTTATACCGTGTATTTCCTCTGAAGCTCAAAAATTATTTCACAGTGGATATGAATTGAGAGAGGTTGACATTATTGATATTAAAAACCTTGAATCTCTTTTTTCTGAATAATATTTATAAGCAATAAACAATTTCAATTTAGTAGTCAGCCAGTATGCTGAAAATTAACAATGAAAGGAATTAATATATGAATGTTTCAGAGATTATAACAAAGATGATTAAATATTCCAACGGAAATATTCATACATCAATCATTTTATGAAAGTATATGCTTATGCAAAAACCATTGGAGAATGTGAGCAGTTGAACAGCAAAACGCAAGCGGTACTTGAAGTTGCCGCTATTATGCATGATATTGCATGTCCGCTGTGCCGTGAGAAATATGGAAATACCAACGGTCAATATCAAGAAATTGAAGGTGTAATTTTAGCCGAAGAGTTTCTTAAGGACTCCTGTTATTTCGATGAATTTATTGAACGTGTAATATTTTTGGTTGGGCATCATCACACATTTAAAGATATAGAAGGAATTGATTATCAGATTTTGATAGAAGCTGACTACATTATAAATGCGGATGAAAGCAATTATACGAAAGAAAATATACATAATGCGATGAAACGCATCTTTAAAACTGAGACTGGTATTTCCTTGTTGAAATCCATATATAAAATCTAAAAACCAAGATAAGTCCCGATTTGATGTATAGGAAATTAATTACCATAGTTACAATGAACTGTTTATTTATACTTTTATAAACAGATTATAAATAGAAATTTTATTTGTGAATATCCTTAATTAAAGTAATTTATTTATTGATAAAGAGCAACAATAGAAAGAAGGTAGCGTCGAAATGATAATATACTATAGCTCAACCGGTAATTCTAAGCATGTCGCTTTAGGATTACAAGAAACATTTAAAGGGGATTTGATAGATGTCTGTTGCTCTGAGAAACCCCCTATATTTTATTTAGAAGATGAGGAGACTCTATTTTTTGTAACTTTTAATTGTTTTTGGGGAATCTCGAACAGGATGGAAACATTCATCCGAGAAAGCCAATTTCACAATGTTAATAAAATAATTGTTATTATCACATGTGGCGGATATCTAGGTGGAGGTGACGTTTCGATAGAAAAGTTATTTTTAGAGAAAGGACTTCCTAAACCAATAGTCTACTCACTTGTTATGGTCACAAACTATTCAATATTGCATGATATACCGTCACCAGAGGTTCAGGAAGAGAAATTGATTCGTGCAGAAAAAGCTCTTAGCAAGATTATACAAGGAACACAAAAACCCTATCATAGCAATTGGCTCATACGACAACTAACGCCTGTGATTCATGCTCAATATGAAAAAGCTAGAATCACTTTACCATTCACTGTGAATAGTTCTTGCATTGGATGTGGGTTGTGTGATAAGAACTGTCCGGTTCATGCGATTGAAATGAATGAAAACAAACCATTATGGGTACTCCCCAAATGTGATAATTGTTTACGTTGTCTTCATCATTGCCCAGTTGAAGCAATTAACTATGGAGATTCCACTCGGAATCGTTTAAGATATACGTACGAGTCTTACTCTCAAAGACTAATCCGGAGAAAAAAATAGATATTAACTTGTTAATTAAATTAACAAAATATAGATTTTACCACGAATTTATTAAACGGGAATTTGATGAGGAGGGGCCAGTAATGATTAAAGGTATCAGTCACCTTACATTTATTGTTCATGATATAGAAAAAGCCACACTGTTTTTTAAGAAGATTTTTTCAGCAGAGATAGTTTATGATAGTGGAGAGCAAAAGTTTTCATTGTCTGAAGAAAAATTTTTTCTAATCAATAACTTATGGGTTGTAGTAATGCAAGGCAATCCTTTAACAGAAAAAACATATAACCATATTGCATTTCAAATAGATGAATGCAATTTTGAAGTATACAAAGAACGTATTGAGGACTTAGGTGTTGAAGTACGAGAACCAAGAAGCAGAATTGATGGTGAAGGGCGTTCTTTGTATTTCTATGACTATGACAACCATTTATTTGAGTTGCATACAGGAACATTGACCGAACGAATAAAGTCATATAATTCTATAAGATTGACATGATAAAGATGACAAGATCCAATTTAGAATACTGATAAACAGGAAATTGAAAAAATTAGGGGACATGAACATGATAGGATATATTAGATAAATTTCAATTTGAAAAAGGAAAAATGCAAAAATTTATTGTTCCAACTTATTTATAAGCATGATGGAAAAAGGATTTATAGGGGGGAGCGTATGAATATATGTGAAGAATGTTATAGTAAGAAAAATAGAAAAGTTTACATTCCATCAGAAATGAAAGGGTTTTATGAAAAGTGTGGTTTTCAGCCAATCGATAAGCTTATAAACTATGGTGGGGATATCGATACTATTTTTATGAAAGAAATATAAAGTTCATATCTAGGTGAAAGAGGCTATATTGTAAAGGAAACGGGTTCCAATTACTGGTGTATTTTTCTATATTTTTCGTAGTAATATAATAATTTAGGCGATTAAGAAGCCGGGAGCAGCCGTCCAACAGGCTGCTCCCGGCTTTTGAAACTGTTAGCTTTGTTACTTAATTAGTGCCCGTAAACGTGATCATCACACATTCAATAACGTATATTAGCAATTTGTGCATTTTGTGCAAATATTGCTATTCTCCGACAGGTGCCATCGCATTCAGGATTGTTTTCACGCCCAGTTCCATTGCCAGCGGTCCGCCAGAGAAAGCTGAGCGATCCAGAATATACACATGTCCGAGTTTAACGGCACTCAAGGATCTCCATAGGGTATTTTCTTCCAAGCCCTTTCGTATAGTTTCATCATTTTCGTTCAGTGCATCTTCATAGAAAAAGATATAGTCAGGGTCGGCATCAGCAAACCCTTCATAGGAGGAGACTGCACCCGCTGACACGCTGTCCGGTTTTGAAAGTGCACCGGTTATTCCCAAGCCGCCTTCCGGGTTATATAAATAGTCAGGCATCCAATAATTAATTTCTTTCTCTAGTGGCCGGATCAAAGCTACCGTCTCATCTGAATGAGCGATTAATGTATTGCGCGTTTCTGTAATCAATGCTTCCAAGTCTGTGATGCGTTCCTCAGCCAATGCTTCTTCGCCCAATATCTTGCCATATTCACGAAGTGTCCCCTGCCATGTGCCAAAGGAGTTATCCATCCTGCTGACAACAACGGTTGGGGCGATTTTCCTAAGGCTGTCAAATATTGCGTCATGCACTCCGGACGCTGCGATTATCAGGTCAGGTTCAATCTCTACGAGTTTTTCCAGGTTGGGTTCTCTCGTACCGCCTAGGTCAATAAGTTCTGTTTTTTCCGAATATGGTTTGAGTGACTCCCAGCCATTGTATACTTCCAGATCTGTCGCGGCATAAAGCGGCGCATTCAGTGCCAATACTGCTTCGTAATGATGGAAGAACAGCAAAGCGATTTTCTGCGGTTTCGCCTCTAAGACCACTTCCGTACCGCTGGCATCCACATATGTTCTTGGCCACGAGGCCGTTTCGGTATTGTTTGTTTCTGGCGTGTTTGTCCCGCTGTTATCCTCAGGCGTTCTGGCGCAGCCCGCAGCCAATCCTGCTAAAAGTGCGACTGTCAAAATCAGTCCCAGTAGTCTTTTCATTTTTCGTTCCTCCGATATAATATTGGTTAGTTTTGTATAACTCGACATTGGTAAGTGTAACAAAACATGCTGGACAAGTAAATACACTTTTTTCGGCTCGAAGCTATACTTTTCCCGCTTTCGCTTCTGCTCGAAAGTCCGTAGGTGAAATACCTGTGACTTTCTTGAATATTCTGCTGAAATAATAGGAATTTATATATCCCGCGCACTCTGCTACCTGTATAACAGGGCAGTCGCATATTCTCAGAAGTTCTTTGGAACGCTCGATTCGAAGGCCTGTTAAATACCGGATGGGTGCCATTCCGATATGTCTTTGGAACAGCTCCGCAAATCGTTTCCCATCCATGCCGTACTGCGCCGCAAGCTCTGTGATAGAAAACTGCCTCGAATAGTTTTCATGCATAAAAGCAACGGCATCCTCAATTAAGTCGCCACAGTTATCACGATGCTGTCGGATGGCTGACACAACAATTTCCTCAATCAAATTGTGAAATAACGAACGGCTTCGCAGAGCCGCCGCACTACCCGGCGTGGCTGAGCTGGTAATGAGCTGGTTTGCTATATCAAACAGACGGGGATTTGTCCCGACTGGAATGTTGAAGTTAGAATAAGAAAGCGATGAGGAATGTACGTGCTGGGGGACCTGATAATGAAACAACGCATATCGCCATGTCTTATTCCCAATTACTTTTTTATCCAGGTGTATACCTGGGCTCCCATGAAACACCATGCCGGGCGTCATGACATAAGGTACGCCGTTTAATGTAAAGCAGGCGCTTCCTTCAAGAGGAATGACAAATCCACAAAACTTAGGTGCGGTCTGCGAGTTGGCAATAGAGCTGCCTGGAGGGATGTAATATTGACTAGCGCCCGCAAAAGTTATATTTGTTCTTGCGTAATAATCTGCAAGCTCGTTGATATTAATTTTCATGATAGTTTCACCCTTTCGACATCATAACGTTATGGATTATATGATTATCTGACGTTGCCTCACAGCAATAGTCAATGAGGTTAGTCTTGTATAACCATTTTATAATACCATAATTTCGACAATTTTACAATGATAAACGGTATACCAATTATCGACGAAAGCCGACGTCATAATAGCGATGAAAAGAAAAAATAAAAACCTGGAATTGTTGTATTTATATATTTAAAAATTATACTTGTATTTTTATATTATTTTAGTAAAAGGTTCAGCTAAAATTCACTACTAACAGACAGGTGTTGGAAATGGTTGGTTTCTTTCTATTTATGTGGTAAAATATTACTGTGATCATTATAAGTTATCAAATGGAGACAGAGCAGATGATGCATAAGCAAAATGCTAACGATTTAGTACCTATAAGAGATGAATATATTCGAAAAGTTACAGTAGGTGAGATAAAGCCACAATGCTCCTATTCTCTCATTGAATATGACACGAGTTGGCTTGAATTATTTGACAAGGAAGCAAATCGTATTCGTTCCGTGCTTGGTAACAGAGTATTGCAAGACTATGCGGATGCAAAGGCTTCCAACGTTAAGGAAATCATGGACCGGTCAAATGCAGACGAACAGTAAATCAGAGGATAAAAAGATACCATATTTACGCTGACTAATAGTTAGATGTGACTCTGGTACAAAAGAAGGAGGGATATTTTGAACCAATTACGGACGCTATGCGTGATGGGCACATTCGACAGTCGAACTACCCAAGAAGTATACCAAATTAAAGAAAAACTAAAAATGCAAGGTATCACTATTGATGTATATGAACCTCATATAACGTTTGGTATTTATACAGAACTAGATGAAGCGAGTCTGCTTAAGTGGGTCGACAAGATTGCAAAGCAGCATAAAAGAATTCAGATTTGTTTTAACCATTTTGGATTTTTCTCTGATGCCCGCCTATGCTTTTTAGCACCATGCTCCAGTTATAGCTTATTGGAACTCCATTCAAGCATACATGAAAAATACGATAACTGCTGCATGGATAAAGGATGTTTATATTCGGTTAAACAAAAAAATTGGACTCCGCATATGACGATTGCTTCGGTTGATCTCGGGCAGGAAGAAAAGTTGCTTTCAACTCTTTGGGAAAATTTTTCGCCATTTACATCAGAACTCACCAGACTGAAAATAACTGCTTCTGATACTAGCAAAGATATAGGTGTGTTTGAACTAGAAGTAAATGATTATACCTGATAACTGAAAATGGTATTGGGGAAGCATGAAAATTTGGCTAGAGATGGACTATGCAGTTTTGCAGCTAAAATTCACTGTTAACAAACTGATGTTGGAAATGGTTGGTTTCTTTTTATTTATGTGGTAAAATATTACTGTACATCATTATAAATTATAAAATGGAGGCAGAGCAGATGACACATAAGCAAAATGCTCACAATTCCGCATCTGTGAGTGATGAATATATTCAAGAAGTTACAGTAGGGGAGGTAAAGCCGCACAATGCGCCTATTACTCTCATTGAATATGACCCGTGTTGGCCTGAATTATTTGACAAGGAAGCAAAGCATATTCATTCCGTGCTTGGTAACAGAGTATTGCAGTTGGAGCATGTTGGCTCAACTTCGGTACCGGGTTTGTGTGCCAAGCCAATTATTGATATACTTTTGGTTCTAGAGGATACTTCAGATGAGCAGTCCTATGTTCCGGATATGGAGACAGCGGGATACATACTTCGGATACGAGAGCCGGACTGGTTTCAGCATCGTATGTTTAAGGGACCAGACACTAATATCAACCTACACGTGTTTAGCGAGGGTACATCGGAGATAAAACGAATGCTTCTCTTTCGCGATTGGCTGCGGACCAATGACACTGACCGGGAAAACTATGCGCGTGTCAAGCGTGATCTTGCCCTGCATGTTTGGAGGAATGTGCAAAACTATGCAGATGCGAAGACTTCCATAGTTAATGAAATCATGGACCGGGCAAATGCATACGAACAAAATAGATAAGTTAGTGTTTTTATGTTAAATTACATTCACTTATGAAAAATTTAAATACAATATAGAAAAAGTAAACACAAACCTGACTTTAACATCCGTTAAAGTAGGGTTTGTTTTTTTATAGTCCCGCGAATTGCCTGAAATAATTATTTAAAAAATAATTATTTATTTGTGCAGTAATTTATAATTTAATTGCGTTATAATAAATGCATGGAAAGGAGGGGAGGCATGGAAAGGGAAAGCTTGTTAATAAAAGAGTCAATTGAAGGCAGCGAGAAGGCTTTTGCCAATATAGTCAATAATTATAAGAATTATGTTTTTGCAATTATTTTAAATTTCATCAAGGACCATGGAGAGGCTGAGAATGTGGCACAGGAAGTATTTCTGCAAATCTATACCTCACTTCCCACCTATGATAATGATAACTTTAAGGCATGGATCAGCAAGATAGCAGCAAATAAGTCTATAGACTGGATAAGGAGAAAGAAGACGAAGTTTCGTGAAGAAGCAGTTGAAAATACCATGGATTTAATAGACAGCACAGCTTCAGATAAAAATAATCCTGAAATATCCATAGTAGACAAGGAAAGAAAAGAAGTTCTCATAAGAGCCTTGAATAATATGCCGGAAATATACAGAGTCGTTATCGAAAAGTTTTACTTTCAGGAAAAATCCTATGAAATGATTGCAAAGGAAGAAGATATACCTATAAAGACCATAGCATCAAGACTTTATAGAGCAAAGATATTATTAAAAGAGAAATGGAGGGAAGAAAATGAAACATTATGATTACATTGAGTGGCTTCTTTATAAAAATAAGATGTTGTCAAAAGAAAAATCAGAAGAGATGGAACAACATCTATATAACTGTGATACATGTATGGAAATTTTTCTATCCCTGATTGATGAAAAGGAAGCAGAACATGCTGGGGAAATTATATCCGATGATTTTACATTTAAAATAATAAATAATATCCCGAAGACGAAGAACATCAAACCAAAAATTAGACAAACAAAAAAAGCATTTAATTATCAATTGGGTTATTATGCGGCAGTTGCCTCAGTAACAGTAATTTTAACCCTCAGTGGATTCTATACTGGACTGGTGGATGCGGTGCCAAAGCTCTCAGCCTCAGTACAAATAACACAGGAACAAACAAATATAATAGCAGGTCTATCACATAGCATAGTAGATTCCACATCAAACCTTTTGTTCAGCATTGAAAATATTGATAGAAATAATAGGAGGAAAGAATAATGAGAGATAAAAGTAAATTTATAGCATTTATATTTTCTGCCATACCGGGAATGGCACATTTATATATCGGGTTGAAAGAAAGAGCCTTAATATTTTTTATTTTGCTTGTTGTAGGAGTTACAGGCGGCATAGGCTTAGCTGTACTGACATATGAGGATACCTTTCTGGTACTTACAATTATAGGTTATCTTATATTGTGGTTGATTGCTTTAATAGATGTATTTTCAGCCTGGAGAAATATCGAAATAAAACAATTATATAATAATTCTGAGATGATTCGCGACATACCGGACAAAAAATTAAATAAGAAGAGTATTTCACTTGCATTGTCAGTGATACCGGGAGCAGGGCACATGTATCTGGGCTATCAGAAAAAAGGATTGATTATAATGGGAGCATTCTTCTTTTCCATATTTTTTATGGGATGGCTGGGAATATCGATGCTTTTGTTCTTACTGCCTCTAATATGGTTTTACAGCTTCTTTGATGCAATGCATATAGCAGATGATTCCCAGGAGGAGATAAAAAATCAAGCGTTGATTCTTCCGGATATAAAGCCTGAATGGATGGGATTTGCTTTGATTGGTATTGGTGTAATGATTATGTTGGAAAGAATACTGTATCCATTGATTAATTATGAAATTCGCAGATATATACAAACATCGGTAGTATCCTTAATCTTTATTTTAGTCGGTATATATATCCTGGCAAAAAATAAAAAGAGCATAGTTGTAAACGATGAAACAGAAGAGGAGCATAATGATGAAGATTAAACGAGTTGGAACTATTTCAATGGCCATAGTATTAATAGCATTTGGAGTAATTTTATTTCTGTCACAAGTAAATAAATTTTCTGCTCTGAATATGGTATTGAAAATATGGCCTGTGATATTAATATTAATAGGTTTGGAAGTACTATGGTACAGATATGCATCCAAGGACGAAGGGACAGTAATAAAATATGATTTGTTCAGCATATTTATCGTCTTGGTCATATTATTCGTTAATATAGGAATATTTGCTGTAAGTGAGAGCGGGTTAATAGGCAAATTTCAAAGCATGCTGCTGTCTGTAAACTACAATATGGATACAGCCATAAATGAATATGTAATTGACGAAAGCGTAAATAAAATAATTATTGATGATATAAACAATTTGGCTATCAGATCGACGTCGGACAATAAAATAAGCGGCGTCAGCAAACTGAACGTTTATGCCGCAAGCAAAGAAGAAGCAAATAAATTGGCAGCCTCGGATAATATACGGTATGAAAAATCCGGTAATACATTATATGTTTATTCCGTAAATAACATAGAGAATAACTATAGTTATTCAAATACGAGAAATCTTGAGATTTTTCTGCCTGAGAATATTGATGTAGAGGTAACGAATTGCTACAATCTGGATTTAATGTTCAGCGGTTTTAATAATAAGTGGACCTTTGACGGGATTAACAGTGTAAATATCAGGCTTGATAAAATTTCAAATGTGACAATAAAAGCATTTGTGGAATCTTTAGATTTTTTAAGCGGAAATATTAAGTGGTCATTTAATAATTTCGGAGAATATGTAAACGGCGAAGGAGCCAATGTTATAAATATTCTTAACAGCAGAGACATAACAGTAAATGAAGTGTAAAAGAGCCAATGGGCTCTTTTATATTTCATTTTTTTCTAAGATACATTCATGTACTTTATTTCTAAAGTAAAAATCGTTTGTAAAACGTTTCCTTTTATTATATAATAATATAAAATATTATTTCATAGCTTAAGAGGGTGAAATGAGAAAAAAGCAAAGAATGTTAATTTTTGCACTTGTTATTACTGCAACTTCACAATTCTACTTAAATTTCATTATTGATGGTTTCAGGATATCGACATCAGTTATAATTTTACCGATTTTTCTTATAACGTATGATGATGTAAGCAGTGTTCACACTTCATTATTAACAGCTCTTATAGTATTTATTGTCAGAAGCTTTGTGCTTTTAATCAGCGGTACAGAGTTGAGCCAGGCTGTTTATATTGTGATACCGGGTTCTCTTTTTTATGTAATTTATGGTATTATATTCAGCTTGAAAAAATTAATACCGAATAACTCGTTATTAAAAATGGTATTTCTGGTATTTATATGTGACTTTTTCTCTAATATTATTGAAGTATTTCTAAGAATGAACATGTTAAACCGTGGAGTCGATTATAAAGATATTTTTGCTTTGTTTCTGATAGCTGTTATTAGAACATTCATTGCAATGACAGTCTTGGTATTGATAAGAAATTATAAAGTACTGCTTACTAAAGAAGAACATGAGGTCAGGTATCAAAATTTGATTTTACTAATTGCTGATCTAAAGAGTGAAATATATTTTATGAAAAAAAATTCTGATGATATAGAACATATAATGAGCAATTCTTACATCATGTATGAAAAGCTTTTGCTATCAAATCAAGATGAAGATATTAAAGATTTATCATTAAATATTACGAAAGATATCCATGAAATTAAAAAGGATTATATTCATGTAATAAAAGGAATAGAAAATACCTTGACTAAAGAATTCAAGTTGTCTGAAATGAGCATTAAGGATATTTTTTATATACTCAGAGAAAGTACTTACAGATTAAATGAGAATAATAGAAATAATTTATATCTTGATTTTAAATATAAGTCTAACTTTTATACCAGGAATCACTTCCAGCTTATGTCAATATTAAAAAACATAGTAAATAATGCAATAGAATCTATCGATATGACCAAAAAAAATAATTTTATTAAAATATATTACAAATCAGATAAAAAAAATCATATTTTTACTATAGCGGACAGCGGCAAAGGAATATCTCCGCAAAATATGAAATATATTTACAATCCTGGATTCTCCACAAAATTTGATTATAATACAGGAGATGTTAACAGAGGTATTGGACTTTATCATGTTAAAACATTGGTTGTAAATCATTTCAAAGGTACAATAAATGTAGCATCTGAAGTTGATGTCGGAACTGAATTTACCATTAAAATACCTATTGCCAATATGGAGGTTGATGATGAGAATATACATTATTGATGATGATATAACAGTGGTAAAAATGCTTGAAAACATAATAGAAGACAATGATTTGGGCACTATTTGCGGTAACGCCCTGGACGGAAACATCGGATTGGCTGAAATTACTGTACTTGAACCGGATATTGTTTTAGTTGATTTATTAATGCCCGGTAATGACGGAATATCTGTAGTTAAGGAATTCAATAATAAAAAACTTAAGCCTGTTTTTATAATGATATCTCAAGTATCCTCTAAAAATATGGTAAGCAAGGCATATTCAGAAGGTGTTGATTTTTTTATCAATAAACCGATAAATATAATTGAAGTCACTACAGTAATAAAAAATGTAACAGAAAAAATAAATTATAAAAAAACATTAGATAATATTCAAAATTTGATACACAAAGAAAGTAACACAAACATAATAAAACAGCCTTCGGAAACCAGAATTAAAAAAATACAATTAATACTGAACAAATTGGGAATGTCCGGCGAAAAGGGCGAAAAAGAAATATTGGAAATATGCAACTACTTAATTGTAAATGATAAAAATATGTCTGATTTAAATGTTAAAGATTTATGCAATAAACTAAGCACTAATTCAAAAAATATGGAACAAAGGATCAGGCGTGCAACTTCTAAGGGTTTAACCAATATTGCTTATTTGGGGATAGAGGACTATATGAATGATATCTTTATTATGTATGCCAACAGTCTCTTTAGTTTTGAAGATGTCAAGGCTCAGATGGATTACATAAGAGGCAAAAGCAAATTCGGCGGCAAAATAAATATTAAAAAGTTTATAGATGGATTGCTGATAAACAGTTGATACAATTCAGGAAAATGTTTTTATTTTTTGTGATTATTTTTGTAGTTTTTTGATACTTCAGCTATATAATCCCTAAAAGGTCAAACCTTAAAATTATGGAGGGTATTATAATGCAAAAAAGAGTATCAATTTTTTTTAGCCTATTATTAGTAGTTTTTCTAATTACGGGATTAACCGGATGCAGTGAAAAGCCGGCTAATTCTGATTCAGCAGCTGATAGTCCTTCAACTCCGGGTCAACAGACATTTATTAACATAGGTACAGGAGGTACTGCAGGTACATATTTTCCTCTCGGAGGTGCATTCGCTGAAATCTGGAATAAAGACATACCGGGTATCAATGCAACAGCAACAAGCACCGGTGCATCGGTAGCAAACGTTAACTTGCTGAAAGAAGGCAATGTTGAAGTTGTAATAATCCAAAATGATATTGCTTCATATGCCGAAACAGGAACAGTTTTATTTGAAGGAGATGCTTACCCGGATATAAGAGGTTTATGCACTTTATACAGCGAACCGCTTCAATTAATAACAATAGACAAGAATGTAAAATCAGTAGCTGACTTAAAAGGTAAAAGAGTTGCTGTCGGTGCTATAGGCAGTGGTGTTGAAGCTAATGCAAGACAAATCATAGCAGCTGCTGGGCTAGATTTTGAAAATGATATAGATCCTAAATTTTTATCTTTCGCCGAAGCTTCAACCGGTCTTAAAGACAGACAATTAGACGCTGCATTTTTAGTTGCCGGCGTTCCAACTGCTGCAATAGTTGACTTATCAACTCAAAATGAAGTGTTTGTGGTTCCTATTGACGGTGATGTAGCTAAATCACTAATGACTGATTATCCGTTCTATACAGAATTTATAATTCCGGCCGGAACATACAAAGGACAATCCGAGGACGTAAAATCTCTGTCTGTAAGAGCAATGTTGGCGGTAAACGCTAATCTGGATGAGGGACTGGCATACAATATGGTTAAATCCATATATGAAAACAGTGAAAGAATTACGGCAGCACACAATGTCGGAAAAGATATAACTAAAGATACAGCTCTCAGCGGCATTGGAATAACTGTACATCCCGGTGCTCAAAAATATTTTGATGAGCAGGGCATAAAATAAAATTAAACTAAGGAATGAATTTATTTGAAAAGATCAAAGAATGAATTTACAATTTTCATATCATTAATTATTGTGGCAGCTTTTGTACTTGTGATTGTTTTCACTGACTGCAAAGGCAGACTGCTGGTAATACAGAATAATACAACCGGATATAAAACTGAATTCTATCTTCCTGATAATCAATTTTCTTTAGGGTATATGCATTCGGTTATGAAAACTCCTGCTGAAGAATTTTTTCGTGTAAACGATAATGATGAAATTGTATTAGAAAAAACAGTTTACGAATCTTTCGGAGTAGGTCTGCCCTTTTTAGCCAATGAAGATGATTTTGAAATTAAAGATGGTAAATTCATTCTTAGCACAAATTATATTTTTAAGGAAATCAATATGATCATATCGCCTATTCCGAAGCATTGGCTCCAAATAGGCGATATGAAATATGAGCTTACGGATATATTAAAAGAGAAAAACAGTTCAATTACAATTTATATAATTGATATTTCCATAATTAAATATTTAAGTTTGCTATTCACAAATCAGTATTAATAGAGGAGGAAATAATGTGACTGAGAAAATAAACAATGATATTGTTAAAGATATAGATGAAGAAATAAGTCAGGACGAAGTTGATAAAATTCTTCGGAAATACGATAAGGGTTCTGATTTTAGGAACTTGTCCGGTAAAGCTAATTTAATCATTTCAATTATACTTTTGGGATTTTCTGTTTTTCAATTATATACGGCAATCTTTTTAGGTATGGAGCCTATGATATTAAGATCAATCCACTTAGCATTTGGATTATCCTTAATATTTTTACTTTATCCGGCAAGTAAAAAATGGCCTAAGGACAAAATTCATCCCTTAGATGTGATTACAGCCGTAATTGCTGTCATTGTATGTTTTTATGTAGTAGTATTTTATAAAGATTTAGTTTACAGAGCAGGTAGAATAACAAGTACAGATATGGTAATAGGGCTTTTGGCGGTTTTTTTGGTATTGGAAGCTGCCAGAAGGGTAATTGGGCTGCCTATGGTAATTATATCCCTTTTATTCATTGCATATGCATTTTTGGGACCGTATATTCCTGGAAAGCTTGCTCACAGGGGAGTTAGTTTAAATAATTTTGCACAACATATATTTTTTACGACAGAAGGAATTATGGGGCTGCCCATAGGGGTATCTTCTACATTTATATTTATGTTTTTGCTGTTTGGAGCTTATTTGGAAAAGACCGGTATGGGTGAATTTTTTATAAATCTGGCAAATTCTGTTTCCGGCAGTTCTCCCGGAGGTCCTGCGAAGGTTGCTGTAATATCCAGCGGCTGCATGGGTACACTGTCCGGCAGTTCGGTAGCAAATGTTGTAGGAACAGGAAGCTTCACCATACCTATGATGAAAAAACTGGGCTATAAAAATGAATTTGCGGGAGCAGTTGAAGCTACAGCATCAACAGGAGGGCAGCTTATGCCACCTATTATGGGTGCCGCGGCTTTCCTGATGGCGGAAATAACCAACACTCCATATTTTACTATAATCAAGTCTGCTGCTATACCGGCTCTTCTCTATTACTTCGGTGTATGGGCAGGTGTGCATTTTGAAGCCAAAAAATTAAATCTTTTAGGCATGCCTAAAGACCAAATTCCTAAAATCGGTCATGTAATGAAAACAAGAGGTCATTTGATAATTCCAATAATTGTAGTAATGTTTCTGCTGATTAGAGGCTTCTCTCCTATCAGAGCAGCATTGGGAGCAATTGCTGCAACACTTATTTGTTCATCTTTCACAAAAGATACAAGATTAAATCTGGGTGACTTAGCAGACGGATTGATAAAAGGAGCTAAAAGCGCACTTACAGTTATTGCGGCATGTGCGTGTGCCGGAATAATAATCGGGGTAGTAACCCAAACAGGATTAGGTTTAAAAATGGGGTCCGTAATTGTAGGACTGGCAAAAGGCAATTTGTTTTTAACTTTATTCTTTACAATGATAACATCATTAATTCTGGGCATTGGTGTTCCTACTACGGCAAATTATGTCATTACATCTACTATAGCGGCTCCCGCATTGCTGATGCTAGGCGTTGAATTGATTCCTGCCCATATGTTTGTATTCTATTTCGGAATAATAGCAGATGTTACTCCTCCTGTTTGTTTAGCCGCAGTTGCAGCATCGGGTATTGCAAAATCCGAACCTATGAGAACAGGTGTTCAGGCAACACGTCTGGCTATAGCAGCATTTTTAATACCATATATATTTGTTATGAGTCCACAAATTCTTATGATAAATACAACACCCTTAGTGCTTATATTTGATGTTGTTACAGCTGTTGTTGGGGTAGCATGCGTGGCTGTTGCCTTGACAGGATTTTTCAAAACTCATTTGACAATCATTGAAAAAGTACTATTTGCGGCAGGCGGAATTTTATTAGTAATGACTAAAATTCATTATGTAGTGATTGGTTTAATATTTATAATTTTGGCATATTTTTTACAAAAGAGAAAAGCACAACCAATTTCAAGTAGTGTATAATGACTGTTGATACAGATATTATGGCAAATTAAAAAAGTTCATCTATGAGTATTATGAATTAAAAAAGATGTACTTAGATCGTTATAAAAAGGCTGTTATAATTTGATACAACAGCCTTTTTATCTGTAAACAACGAGCTTTTCAGTATCCAGCAGTAATCAATGATTGCGTAGCATGGGTATTTATTATTTTACGAAAGCAGCTGCATTTGCTCCGGCAATCTTTCCGAATACAGTTATATCTGTAACTGCATTTCCTCCTATTCTGTTTCCTCCATGAACACCCCCGGTAACCTCTCCTGCGGCAAACAAGCCCTCAATTATCTTGCCTGAACTGTTCACTACCTCAGTGTTTGTGTTTATTGTAACTCCGCCCATTGTGTGGTGAATAGCGGGAGCAACCTCTACAGCATAGTAAGGGGCTGAAGTCAATTCAACATCCAATGAAGTTCTTCCAAATTCCTGATCAGATTTTGCTTTTACTGCTTCATTGTAAGCAGATATTGTATTTTCCAGCTGTGCTGCATCCACGCCCATTATTTCAGCTAATTCTGCCAATGTCTGAGCCTCTTTAAGCAACCCTTGATCCCTATACTTTTCGTATGTAGAAGCTTTTTCAAAAACTTGTTTGTCAAGAACAAGGAAGGCAGTCTTTCCGTCTTGAGACAATATAGCTTTCGAAACAACATCTCTTGTTTCAAGCTCGTTTATAAATCTTTTTGCCTGATTGTTCACAAGAATTGCTCCATCGCCTCTGATGCCCTCAGTAATCATCTCATTTATTTTAGGAACAACTGTAGGGTGAGTCTGAATCTGCTCCATATCAGTCAGAGAAGCACTAAGTTTTTCAAGCATGGGGAACGCATCTCCAGTAGCGCCCGGTTGGTTTGTTGTACCAAACCCTTCAAGCTCCGGTTTGTATTTTACCACCATATCCGGGTTGGCTCCGAATCCTCCAGAAGCCAGTATTACGGCTTTTGCATTTATATTGTAGGTACTTCCGTCTTTTGTTTCAACTTTTACGCCTGTAACCTTATTTCCATCATTTAAGATTTCAACGGCTTTTGTGTAAAGCCTTACATCAATTTTCAGTTTTTCAACCTGATTTTTGAATACATCCATCAGGTGTGTTCCTACAGGCATTCCGCCCGGTCCTTTGTGGATTCTGTCCACGCTTTGCCCTCCGGATCTTCCCACCTCGGACAAATCCGCACCGAGACTTTCAAGCCAATATAGAGTTTCAGCGGACTTTTCAGTAAATGTCTTAAGGAGATCAGGGTTGTTTAAATTATGTCCACCCTTCATAGTATCCTCGTAATACAGTTCCGGGCTGTCCTTGATTCCCTTGGCTTCCTGATACTTTGTACCTGCAGCGTTCATACCTCCGGTTGCATAGTTTGTATTGCCGCCCATGAAGCCGTTTTTTTCAACTACTATTACCTTAGCACCTGAATTAGTTGCTTCAATAGCCGACGACAAACCTGCTCCGCCTGCACCTATTATTACTATATCTGTTTCGGTATCTTCTGCTTTTATGTTTTCCGGAGGTGCCTCTTTAGCTGTTAATGTTGCACCAGATTTTTTTATTGCATCCGCAACACTGTTTTTTAAAGCAAAACTTGTAAGCGTTGCACCTGTTACCACATCCACGTCGGTGGAGTTGGTTGCAATCATGCGGCTTGTTAATTCGGCAACAACAGGTTCCGTGAACCCTGACTCTGAGCTTTCAACAACTTTAATATCTTTTATTTCTGAATTTTCTAATGTTACTTCTACTTTAAATGCACCATATTTGCCTGTGCCTTCACCCTGGACTACTGCTGATACAGGTTCAGCACCTTGCACATTGTCCGGCTGTTCGGGCTGTTCCGGCGTTTCTGCCTTTTGGCATGCGGCCAATGATACTATAAGCATTACCGCCAGTATGAAAGATAACAGTTTTTTTAATTTCATCCTTTTTACCTCATTTTTATAAATTTTTTTGTAAGTATAACATTTATCTATTTTTTGTCAAGGCGTATGGAATAAAGATATTTAAAATAACTTTTTATCTTTAAAAAACACTTTTTATCTTAAAAATATCTTGACAAAAATATAATTTTATTACAGGCTTAGTATTCGTATTTCCACCAATACAACTGACTCTTGTAATATTCACACTATGGATATATAATAATAAAAGTAATCCTGTTTATTTAGGCAGAGTGGTTATCACAAATATTGGATATCACCGATAAATGTATGTGAAAGGGAACATTATGGATTTACAGATTAAAATAATATTGGTTGTAATGTTTTTTATAATATTGATCAGTATACAATATACATTGAATAAAATACTTATGGCTCTTAGAGAGATAAGAATAATATTACTTACAAAAAAGGAAAAGCAGGAATAATTTATGTTATTTCAACCATAATAATCTCATAACATAAGGAGGTTATTATGGCTGAAAAGAAAGTAAAGAAGGAAAAAAAGGTAAAAGAGCTTACACCTGATGATTTGATGAAACTGGAAATAGCAAAGGAAATAGGCTTAATGGACAAAGTCGAAGAACTTGGGTGGGGAGGACTTACCGCCAAGGAAACAGGCAGAATTGGCGGATTGATGACCGCTAAGAAAAAACAAAGGAAGAAATAAAATGCTTAATAAAAGCTACAAGGAATTTTCGCAAATTTATGATTTGCTAATGGATGACATAGATTACGAAAAATGGACATCCTTTATAATCAATAAGGCAGACGGCAGCAGAAAAATCTTGGAGGCAGCCTGTGGTACAGGCAGCATAACCCGGTTACTGGCAGATAAAAATTACAAGGTTACTGCCTTTGACCTTTCACAGGACATGCTTATGAGGGCTTACGAAAAACTGGGCAGAAGCCCCGGTGTTAAACTCTTGAACATGGATATGACAACTTTCAAGATAGACGATAAGTTTGATGCTGCCATATGCTGCTGTGACGGAATAAATTACATTGCTGAAAATCAGGTAATAAATTTTTTTAATAATGTTTACAATCATTTAAACAATAATTCAAAGTTTATTTTTGATATGAGCACAGAATATAAATATGACAGCCTGTTTAATGACACCTATGTCTATGATGATGGTGAAATTTTTTATGTTTGGGAAAATGTAATGGATGAGTTGAATAACGCCGTCAATGTGGAAATAAACTTTTTTGTAAAAGATTTGTCAGATAAATATACCAGAATCAATG
The DNA here is from genome assembly GCA_002381185.1 of Firmicutes bacterium UBA3553. GTDB lineage: Bacteria > Bacillota > Clostridia > Tissierellales > Sedimentibacteraceae > Sedimentibacter. The sequence goes on from DFOA01000035.1 coordinate 40,847, forward strand.
AAATTCAAACACAATATATACATGAAGCAGAAACAATTATAAAGCTGTTAGGAGATGCAGGCTTCACGGATATTGAAGTTTACGATGATTACATCAATGAAGAGTTCAATGAAGAATCATTGAGGGCAGTTTTCTGCGCAGTTAAAAAATAAGGATTTATTTTTAGTTTAGAAAGGAAATAATTTATGGATTACATGATTAGAGCAATAGATAAAAAACAAACCTTCAGACTGTTTATGGTTAAATCCACCGGAACAGTAGAAGAAGCAAGAAAGCGCCATAACACAACACCTACGGCTTCAGCAGCATTGGGAAGAACTCTTACTGCAGGCCTCATGATGGGCTACATGATGAAAAATGAAAATGATAAGCTTACAATCAACATAAATGGCGGAGGTCCCATAGGAACAATTCTGACAGTGTCAGACAACAGCGGACACATTAAAGGTTATGTTGACAATCCTAATGTTGATTTGCCGCTGAAGGCCAATGGAAAATTAGATGTAGGCAACGCTGTCGGAACAAATGGTAAAGTTACGGTTATGATGGATTTAGGATTGAGAGAACCTTATGTGGGAAGCATCGACATAGTTACAGGCGAAATAGGTGAGGACATAGCAATGTATTACTGGTTGTCAGAGCAGCAAAACTCCGCAGTAGCATTGGGAGTGCTGGTTGATATAGATTACAGCATTAAATCTGCAGGAGGATTCATAGTACAGACTCTTCCGTTCATTGAAGATGAGGACTTGGAAAAGCTTGAAAATGTATTGAACAGTCTTAAATCAGTCTCGGATTATTTTGACAACGATGATGATGTTGAAGAAATAGCAAAAAACCTTTTTTCTGATTTTGATATTGAAATCACTGATAAAATACCTGTTGAATTTATATGTGACTGTTCAGAAGAACGAATGGAGCAGGCACTGATGACCATAGGCAGGGATGACTTAAAGCAATTAATAGAGGAAGACGAAAAAATAGAAACAGTCTGCCACTTCTGCAATGAAAAATACATGTTTGAAGGTGACAAGTTAAAAAGTATTCTGAAATTTATCGAACACTGATGAATTCATTAGGTTTTCTTCACAGCATGAAAAGACCCAATCCAAGGAGAGGGCCTTTTTATCGTCCTTATAATTTAAATAAACACTGCGTCGCAACATTTTTATCATTATTTTTTAACCACAGCAATCCATACTTCCTGTCTGTTTTCCTGCAAATAGCATTCAATAACAGGAAGGTCCGCTAATTCATATCCTGAGTTTGGAAGCCATTCAGTGTAAAACTGCTTGTAGACTTTCTGTGTCGCACCAGGCAGTTCTCCGTTGGCTTCAAAAATTGCCCAGGTCGCTGCAGGGTAAGAAAATTCCTCCATTCCTTCAAGTGCAGGTACATGCTTGCATTCAGGCGTATCGACATGGTTCGTCACAGCTATTATGTAATTCATTTCCTCTGAATCTCCCCATTGTCCGCCCGCGGCAATACCTAAAAATCCTGCAGGCCTGTAATCGGGAAAGTTCTCTATAAACCTTTTCATAGTCCCGCCTTTCCATGCGTTTTCCCATATGCCCGGAATAACCTCGAATGCTTCTGACGTTTTAACTTTGTGGGATATCCCCATAACTATAAATGAAGGCCACTGTTCAATTTGATAATTCATATGATTTTCTCCTTTTATCGTAATTTGAAAGGAGAGCTTAGGGCAGGATTTCAACTGGACTGTTTCGTTTCTCACGCTGGATGGCAGCACTCCGTGAAAATTTTTAAAAGCACGTGTAAATGAATCCTGGGATTCATAACCGTACTTTAAAGCAATATCAATTATCTTGTCGGTACTGTTTAATAAATCGAAAGCTGCCATTGTTAAACGTCTGCTTCTTATATATTCAGACAGCGGTTTATCTGCTATATACGAAAACATTCTTTGAAAATTATAAATAGAACATCCTGCGATTCTTGAAATAGTTTCATAGGATATTTCACCTGCAAGATTTTCTTCTATGTAATTTATTGACTCATTCAGTTGTTTAATCCAATCCATTTTCTCACTCCCATTTAATCATACTATTTCAGAAACAGTTTCACTCGACATTTCATGCCGCATTTTGCAGTATAAGCCATACGTCTAGTTTTTTTATATCTTGCGAAATATCATTCTTATGACTTCATATATATACTGACCTTGATGTATTTATATCATATATAATTATGAACATAAAATCAAGAGCTATTGGACAAATTCCAATAGCTCTGATATTTGTATATTTTATTTATTTTCCGGCTGCGGCATTTTCGCCCGCGATTCTTCCGAATACCATTATATCGGCAAGTGCATTGCCTCCGAGGCGGTTGCCTGCGTGGATTCCTCCAGTAACTTCTCCCGCCGCATAGAAACCGGGTATGACATTACCGTTTGCATCAAGCACCTGAGCGTCAGTATTAATTTCTAAACCGCCCATAGTGTGGTGCAGGGATGGGGAACGAGGTGTAGCATAGAACGGAGCAACTTCAATTTTACCGCCAAAATTTGCTTTCCCGAAATCAGGATCAGTCTGATTATCTATATAGGAATTGTATTTTCCTATTTCCTGTACAAATACATCTGCGGGAACGCCCATTTGTTTTGCAAGGTCTTCGAGAGAATCTGCTCTGTAAATGCTTCCTGACGCTACAAGGTCATCTATTACGTCACCCCAGCCGTTTTTACCTCCTGGTTGAGGATTCCCGGCTGTAAGCTGATCACAAATGATATAGAATAAGGCATCTGTCTGCTCAAGAGCGGCGCTTGCCAGTACGTCACGTTCTGCATATTCGTTTACAAATCTCTTTCCTTCTTTGTTTATGAATACCTGAGATTCCGCGCTGCCCCATACACCGCCCGAAAGAGCTCCTGTATCAGGATGAGAGCTTGGCATTAATTGTGCAAATCCCATACCTACAAGATTAGCTCCAGCGCTTTTTCCCATTACTATTCCATCTCCCGTAGCATTGGCAGTGTTAGTGCTTTTCATATCTTCGGGGATGGTTGGCCAATATGTATTATATTCTGCAACCATTTTGGCATTTGCTGCAAAACCGCCGGTTGCCATTACAACGCCTTTTGTTGCGTTAAGTATGACAGGTGTGCCGTCAGCTTGAGTTGCCTTTACTCCAACAACACGTCCATCCTTTAAAATAAGTTCATCTGCTTTTGTTTCAAGCATTATTTCAGCTCCGTTTTTAACTGCTGAATCGGCTAGCGGTGTTATAAAACCGGAACCTACATTAGCATTCAAAGCATGTGTACGTGGCCACATCGCTCCAAGCACTGTTGAGATTTCATCGTTTATTTTAAGATTGCTGTCATGACTTACAACCCATTTTAATGCTGATAGGGAGTTGTTAGCAAGTGTTTTGGCCAAATTCAGATTGCTGTGTATTTCAACCCCATTCTTGTCTGTTCTGTGTCCTCCAATGTACATATGGTAGATATGCAGTTCAGGAGAATCAAAGAGCTTTGTAGTATCACCAGATTTAAAATAGTCATTTATTTGTGATTTTAATGTAACAACAGTATCTTTAAATTCACCGAATGTATTTTCATCAACATTTAAAATCGCTTTAAGGTCATTTGATAAAGCTTCTTTCATTTCCACGTTTGACTGTAATTCAGGGTCTACGGCATTGTATGCTCCGCCTGCGCGAAGAGTATTTCCGCCTAATGAAGCTCCTTTTTCAATCAGCATCACTGAAGCGCCGTTTTCTGAAGCTGATGCCGCTGCGGCAACACCTGCTCCGCCTCCGCCGATTACTACAACATCAACGGTTTTCTCAATTGTTTCTTTAACAGTCTTGGCAACATCTTTATTTTTTAATGCATCAACATCTCCGCCTGCCTGTCTGATACAATCTTCAACAGCGGCTAAAAGGCCCTTGCTGGAGTTTGTTGCTCCTGCAATCATATCAACCTTAAGTGTTTGCCCTTCTACTATCTGTTTTGGCAGCTTTTCAAAAACAGGCTTTGCAATATCCGGAGTTTCCTGGTTTTCTCCCACCGTCACAGACAATATTTCAGTATCACTGAAAGTCACTGTAACTGGTATTTCGCCGAAATTTCCTTTTGCCAAAGCAGTATATTCTCCTGCCTTGTAGATTGCCGAATCTGAAGGCAGAGGTTTTTCTGATTCTGCAGTATTAGTTGCACATGATGATAAACTGAAAATCATCATAATGCATAAAATTAAACTGATAATTCTTTTTGACATAGTATTCCTCCTAAAGAAAGTTTGATTATTAACAAACATAATTCTAGGCCTTGGTGCTGCACCAATGTCAATAGGATAAAATAAAAATTCACTTGGGATTAAATGGTAAAAATACTCCGTGGTAATTGAGCTTTTCTCCGTTAATAATATCTGAGGCCAGATATATCAGGAAGCTGTCACCGGAAAGCTTAAGATTATTTTCATTTAAATATTCCATAGCGGGTTTGAAATGGAAATGGTCAATAGGCTCAAGATCCGGCTTCTTTATTACTGTGAAAATATAATCAGATGGCTTTGTGGTAATGGTATTTTTGCTTAATTTCAGTCCAAATTCTGATGCCGATTTGCTGTCTGTTGTGAGAGACATCTCAAATTTAAACGGCTGAGAAGCAACCGACATTATGTCATAATGTATCCAACGGGTATAAAACGTTACAGGCAATAAATCAATCCATCGTTTTACCTCTTTTGTAGTACTGTCATCTAACACCAGAGTCTCATTGGCAGAATGCGGTAATCTTGCAAGTTCAGGAAAATGGACAACAACAAAATTATTAATTTTATCCGGTATATATTTATAGTATTCATTGTACTTGTTTAGCATATTTAATCTTGCACGTTCAAACTTCAGCTTCTGTTCAACGTGATGTGCCTGCTTGGCAAATAGTGAAGAAAGCTCATTCGCAGGCATGTTATCAATCATTTTTGAGGCCTGCGTGAGGGAAAACCCCAAACTGCTGTAAAATTTGCAGGTAGATACGTTTCTTACATCGTAATCACTATAATATCTATAATTATTTATTTTATCTTTATATGGAATAATGATTTTCTTTTTTTCATATTGGCGTACTGTGTCAACAGTCAATCCCTGCATTTTGGCAAAACTGCTTATAGTATAACGCATAAATATCCTCCTGTCTTTATATCAAGCATGGTTGACATAATTATAACAGGTTTACAAATTAAATACAATTATTAGAAATCAAATAAAATTATTTATTAAGACTTATTAATTTGAATAAATACTACAAATTTGCTTCCTTTTTTTAAATAAATATGATAATGTATTAACAATATATTGTAGTATTATATTTATCACCTTACAAAAGGAGGCTGCTATGTTAAATATACCTAAAAGATGTGTTGAACTGATTCTTGAACAATCAGGAATTGTTGCTATTACGGATAATGACGGAAGATATATTTTTGTAAATAAAAAGTGGCAGGAGGATACTGGAATCTCCGAAAAGGATGCTATAGGAAAATATAATCATGAGTTGATAGAAGGCTCAAGAGCACTGGCAGCTATAAAATCCGGCAGAGTAATAATGACGGATTTTTTCGTGAGAAAAAAGGATGGAAAAGGCCTTCCTGGTATAATGTCATATACTCCTATATTTGATGAAGATAGAATTGTTGGGTGTTTCATTTCCTCATCATTTCCAAATATTGAAAAAGCCATGGAATTTTCTGAAAAGCTGGAAGCTGTTACTGCTGAATATGAATATTTGAAAAAAGAGCTGCGAAAGAGAAGCGGAGTAAAATATGGCGTTCATGATATTATAGGAGAAAGCGATTCTATAAAACGGTTGAAAGAACAGATTTATCAGGCAGGAGCTTCAGATTCGACTGTTCTTATTGAAGGGGAAACAGGTACCGGTAAAGAGCTTGTTGCTCATTCCGTACATAGCTGCAGTCTTAGAAGCATTTTTCAATTTGTTAAGGTTAACTGTTCTGCAATTCCCTCAAATTTAATGGAATCAGAGTTTTTTGGTTATGAAGAAGGTACGTTTACAGGAGCCCAAAAAGGAGGGAAAAAGGGAAAATTTGAAATAGCCCATTTGGGAAGTATTTTTTTGGACGAAATAAATCAGATGGATTTGTCTATTCAGCCAAAGCTGCTGCGTGTGCTTCAGGAGAAAGAAATTGAACGGATAGGATCAAGTGAAAGCATTCAGATCAATACCCGTGTTATAGCGGCATCCAATGTTTCATTAAGAGAAATGGTGAAGCAAAAGCAATTCAGAGATGACTTATATTACCGTTTAAATATTATAAATATAATTATACCACCTCTTCGTAATCGAAGAGAGGACATCCCTTTATTAATTGACAGCATTATTCAAAAGCTCAATGATAAAATGAATATAAACATTGATGGAATTTCTGCGAAGGCGTTGGAATATTTAAAGCGCAGGGACTGGCCCGGTAATGTAAGAGAGCTTCAAAATATCATAGAGAGAGCTATGAATGTCTGTACGGGCAGAAGCTTGAGTTTAGACGACTTCAGAAAAATCGAAACAGTAATGATGCCTGAATCAGGAGTTAGCAAGGTTGAGGCTGAAATTGACACAGATGCTTCTCTGTCAGATAAAAAGAACAACCTTGAAAGGGATATGATTTTACAGGCATTGGAATACTGCGATTATAATAAATCTCAAACAGCAAAAGCCCTAGGTATTTCCAGGACATTATTGTATCAAAAGATAAAAAAATATGAGCTGGGTTCAGATTTATAGTGTAAATAAAGATTTACAGTGATATGTAAATAAAGTTTACAGTGTACACTTTGTGTACACTGTTTTTTTGTTTGAAATCAGGAAATAAAGTTGTGCAAAATAATATTTTAAGTTTGACAAGTGTTTAACTATCAATGTTTTTGAAAGTTATTTTTTATACAAACAAATTAGTTGGCATGTCTATTGCTTATTATATTGGTGTTATTAAATTAACAATAAATTGTTCAGGTACAGTTTATTATCAAAAATATAAGGGAAGAAGGTAGTAGTTATGTTTGATTTCACAGACAGCCAGCTCGAACTACAGCAAAAGGTTCGTAAATTTGTTGCAGAGCATATCATGCCAAATCTTGATTTGATCGACAAGGGTGAATTTCAAGTAGAACTGTTTAAAGAATGGTGCAAAACCGGTCTTGTATGTCTGATTGCTCCAAAAGCAGTGGGCGGAATTGAGCTTGATACAAAAAGCTGTGCAATAGTAATGGAAGAACTGGGCTATGGAGATGTGGGAGTAGCCACAGGCTTCGGAGCTAACAATCTGGGTTCATATCCGCTTTTAATTTCCGGAACACTTGAACAGCAAAAACAGCACTTTGGTCCTATCTTAGAAGGAAAATACGGTGCCTTTGCATTAACTGAACAGGGGGCAGGTTCCGATGCCGGTGCTGTAGCGACAACAGCAGACAGAAAAGGCGATGAATATATCTTAAATGGCAGTAAATGTTTTATTACTCAGGGTGGATATGCCATAGATATGGAATCATCCATGGTTGTTTTTGCTTCAACAGACAGAACTCTGGGAAGCAAAGGGTTAAGTGCATTTCTTGTAAAAGGCGGTACACCTGGCATTAAAGTAGGAAAAATTGAAGATAAAATGGGAATCAGGGGATCTCAAACGGTTGAATTGGTAATAGAAGATTTGCATGTGCCTGCATCTGCCCGTCTGGGAGAAGAAGGTGACGGCATGAAAATAGCGATGAAGACTCTGGATTCTGGCAGATTGATGGTTGCGGCACAAGCTGTCGGATGCGGACAAAGAGCTTTGGATCTGGCGGTTAAATATGTCAAGAATCACATGGAAGGTTCCAAGCCGTTGGCAAAACAACAGGCGGTTGCTTTTAAAATTGCAGAAATGGAAGCAATGGTTGAAGCGTCAAGGCAGCTTGTTTACAGAGGAGCATTTTTAAAGGACAGCAAGCAGCCATATTCTCATCATTCAGCCATTACAAAATTATTTGCTTCGGAAATGGCAATGAATGTTGCAAATTCAGCTATGGAAATAATGGGTTCCTACGGCTATACAAAGGATTCGGGAATTGAAAAAGTTTGGAGAGATGCAAGAATTCTTTCTATTTATGAAGGAACAAATCAGGTTCAAAGACTCGTTATATCCGGTGGATTACTGAAAAAGTAGAAAGGTGGGAGGTGTAAAAATGAGTATGAAGTTAACTGAAAACAGACAATTAGTGGTAAAAAGTCTAGCTGATTTTGCAAAAGCTGTATTGGAGCCTATTGCTTATGATGATGACAGAAGTGCCAGAGTTCCTGAAGAAATTATAAAAAAAATAGCTGATAAAAATTTCTTTGGTATGACAATACCAAAAGAATTCGGCGGATATGATGCTGATTTTGTAAGTGTTGCTTCCATGGCGGAAGAATTCGGTAAAGCAAATAGCGCGGCAGCGGCAATAGCTATGACCCATTTGGTTATGGCTGAACAAACAATCTTAAAATATGGTACTGAAGAACAAAAGAAACAATACCTGCCTGATATGGTTAAAGGCGATAAACTGGGAGGATATGCTTATGCAGAGCCAGGAGCTTCTTTAGCATCAGGAGAAAATAAAGTATCAGCAGTTAAACGCGGAAATTGTTATTCTTTGACAGGCAAAAAGGCCTTTGTTGCAAACGGCGGAGCTGCCGACGTATATGTGGTTATTGCTCAGACTAACGAAGCAGAAGGATTAAACGGTCTTTCAGCTTTTATAGTTGATTCTGATGATGTAAAAGTAACAAAAAATACAGATAAGTTGGGCTTAAGATCATTTCCGACAGCAGAGCTGGAATTTACAGAAACAAAAGGACAGCTGCTGGGAAAAGAAAATGAAGGCCTAAAAATTGCAAAAGAAATTCAGGCTAGAGCTGACATAGCATTTGCAGCCATAGGAGCAGGAACTGCCAAGGCTGCATTGGAGCATTCTGTAAAACACAGCAAGACACGTGTGCAATTTGGTTCTCCCATAAGCAAACTTCAGGCAGTGCAATGGCTTTTGGCAGAAATGGCAAATAATCTGCACATTTTAAATACACTTACGTATAAAGCTGCAGCTTTTGTTGATGCAAATGAAGATTACTTTATGGAATCTGTATATTTAAAAATGTTCGCTCAAAAAGCAACGTTTGAAATAGGAACAAACGCTGTTCAGATTCATGGAGGAACAGGTTATTCGAGAGAAGCAAAAATAGAAAGATATTTCAGAGATCTGAGAGGATTATTCAATATAGACAGCATAAATGAATATCCTCAAAAAATTATAGCAGGTAATTTATTAAAATAGATTACATTAAATTAAAGGAGGTGCCTTAAATGAACATTTTACACGAATTTGAATATTTCAAACCAAAAAGTAAAAATGAAGCATTACAATTAGTGAAAGACCTTGGAAGCAAGGCAAAAATCTTAGCCGGCGGAACAGACTTAGTAATCATGATGAAAGAAAAAATGATTAAGCCGGATGTAATTATTGATATCAGTGATTTAGAAGAACTAAAGGGCATTAAATGTGAGAAAGGCAAAGGAGCAGAAATATTAGCCTGTACAAAAATAGACGAAATAGAATTCTCTACGGAGCTGAGCAAAAAATATCCGGCTCTTACATATGCGGCAAGCCAGCTTGGTTCAAACCAGGTAAGAGTTATGGCAACATTAGGCGGAAACAGCTGCCACTCTTCACCGGCTGCTGAAACTCCTGCACCATTGGCTGCATTAGGAGCTAGGGTTGTACTTGCAAGCCTGGAAGGTGAAAGAGAACTGGCGATGGAAGACTTCATTCACGGAAATCGTAAGAACGATTTAAAAGAAGGAGAAATATTGTACAAATTTATACTTCCGGAACCGGCAAAAAATTCTGCATGCCGCTACGGACATATCGGTCTTAGAAACGCGATGGAAATAGATTGCGCTAACATGGCAGCCGCTGTTGAATTGGAAGAAGACAAAGAGACTATTAAAAATGTCAAATTGGTAATGGGTTCTGTAGCTATTAAACCTTTAGTATCACAAGCAGTTCCAAGCTTATTAGCCGGGAAAAAATTAACAGATGATTTAGTTACTAAAGCCGGTGAAGCAGCTCAAAGTGAAGCAAAACCAATTTCAGACGTAAGAGCTTCTGCAGAGTACAGAAAAGACGTAATCGGAGCTTTGGCGCGCAGACTCGTTAAAGAAGCTTATGAAGCTGCAAAGGAGGCATAACAGATGAACAAACAAGTTATTAAATTAGATATTAATAATCGTATTTATGAAGTTTTAGTATCTCCTACAGAGCTGCTTGTTGATGTAATCAGAAAACAAATAGGCTTAACCGGAACTAAGAAAGGCTGTGGACAGGGAGATTGCGGAGCTTGCACCATATTAGTGGACGGCAAAGCACAATTGTCATGTCTGATGCTGGCAGTTACCTGCGAAGGCAAAAAACTGACTACAATAGAAGGAATTGCAAATCAGGAAACAGGTGAATTGCATCCATTACAGAAATCATTTTTAGATCACGGCGCTGTTCAATGCGGTTTCTGTTCACCAGGTATGATTTTGTCATCTAAAGCACTTATAGATGAAAATCCTAATCCGACTGAAGAAGAAATTAAACATGCTTTGGAAGGAAATCTATGCCGTTGTACAGGATATATATTAATTTTAGAAGCGGTTGAGTCATATGTTGAGGCTCTTTCTAAAGGGGAGGTGTAAAAAGTGGGTAAAATGTATGAAGTATCAAACAAATATAACAACTACAAAGAATATGAAAGAGAGTTTACTGAAGTAGGAAGAAGTATACCTCGTTTAGATGGACCGGCTAAGGTTACAGGAAAAGTTCAATATACAGATGACTTAGTATTGCCAAGAATGGCATACGGAAAGATTTTAAGAAGTCCACACGCACATGCAAATATCAAAAGTATTGACTACAGTGAAGCTTTAAAGCTTGACGGTGTTTTAGCGGTTATAACAGGCGAAGACTGCCCCATACCTTATGGTATAGTTCCTCATAATGCCAATGAGCATGCTCTGGCTGTAGGCAAGGTACGCAACTGGGGAGAAGGCGTTGCGGCAGTAGCTGCAGCTGATGAAGCAACAGCTGAAAAAGCATTAGAATTAATAAAAGTTGAATATGAAGTATTAGAAGCAATAGTAGATCCCAGAGAATCAGTGAAAAGAGATGATTTAAGAATTCATGAAAATCATCCTAACAATATATCGTATGAAGGAACTCAAATTTACGGGGATCCTGAAAAGGCTCTGGCAGAATCTGACTATGTTATTGAAAAAGAATTTTATTCTTCTTATGTGAACCATGGATTTATTGAAACACAGTCAGCAATATCTGATTTTGATCCGAATACGGGAAAATTGCACCTGTATGCAACATGCCAGGTTCCCCACTACACTCACCAGCAGTTGGCTAAGGTTCTGGAAATGCCAATGAATAAAATAAGAATAACAGTTCCTCTGATAGGCGGAGGATTTGGCGGAAAAGGCGTTGCATCTCAAGCTGATTTCTGTTCTGCGCTGCTTTCCAGAAAAATCGGCAGACCGGTAAAAATCACTTATGAAAGAAGCGAAGTATTCGCAACTAACAACGGACGTCACCCATGTTACATGAAATTTAAAATGGGATTTGATAAGAACGGTAAAATTACAGCAGTTGATTTTGACAACCTTATGGACGGAGGAGCTTACTCAGGATGGGGTATAGTAGTATTGTTCTATACAGCATCAATGGTACATATTCCATATGTAGTTCCTAATGTAAGATTCGAGGGTAAGAGAGTTTACACAAACAAACCTACCTGTGGAGCTCACCGCGGACTGGGCGGAGTACAGCCGAGATTTGCCATGGAACAATTAATGGATGAAGCTGCAAAGCATTTTGGAATGACTCCTTACGAAATAAGAAAATTAAATGCGGTTGAATCAGGATATACAGCTAAGAGCATGATGTATGTACCTCATTCTGAATATAAAAAATGTCTGGATGAAGTAGTTGAAAAATCCGATTACCTTGAAAAGCATGGCAGGCTGCCATATGGTAAAGGTATTGGATTATCAGGAGGATACTATATTTCAGGTACATCATATACATTATATCTTTCTTATAAACCGCATACAGTTGCCACAATTAAAATAGATGAAGAAAACGGTGTAACATTATTCTGCGGTGCAACAGACATAGGGCAAGGCGTTGATACGGTTATGGCACAGATGGCTGCAGAAACTCTGGGGGTCAGGACAGAAGATGTTAAGGTTATACCAAGAGATACAGAAATATCAACATTTGACCTTGGAACATTTGCAAGCCGTTTAACATTTGCTACCGGCTGGGCAATAAGGCAGGCTGCCGAAAAGATTAATGCCGAATTATTCCCTGTTGCCGCATCAATATTAAAATGCAGAGGCGATGAAATAGCAGTAAAAGATGGTTATTTCTATTCAATATATGAACGCGAAGGAAGAAAAGGAAGAAATAAGGAAGTTGCCTGGAGTGATGTAGTTACTGTGTACATTGAATCTAACGGACCGCTTACTTGTTCCGGACAATTCACTCCTCCAAGACGTAAAGGTATACAACAAGGAGGCAACATCGGTCACTCACCTACATTTGGGTTCAGTGCCCAGGTTGCGGAAGTTGATATTGATTTAGAAACAGGAAAAGTAAATGTTGTCAAAATAACGGAAGCAGGTGACTGCGGACAGCCTATCAACCCCATGAGTGTCGAGGGCCAGGTTCACGGTTCGATTCAAATGGGTTTAGGTCAGGCTCTGTATGAAGAAATGCAGATAGCACCGGATGGAAGATTCCTGAATCCGTCACTGCATGATTATAAAATGCCTACTATCAGAGATATGCCTGAAATTGATGCTAATATAGTTGAATCATATGACCCTTCAGCCCCATATGGAGGCAAAGAATCAGGAGAAGGTCCGATTCAGCCCACAGCACCGGCTATATTCAATGCAGTCTATGATGCTATAGGAGTCAGATTCACTGAAATGCCTCTGACACCTGAAAAGGTATTAAATGCAATTAAGGCTCAAAAAGCTGCGAAATGATTAAGCCAATATACTAAATCATAGTCTTCCAAGTATGCAGCGGCAGCATTATGCTGACGCTGCAGCAAAGTAAGATTAGAAGAGAGATAAGTTTTAAGGGGAGATAGTTATGAGAGAATTTAAATTCAGAGCTTGGGATGATGAAGGTAAAAAGATGTATGCGCCGGAAGCTTTAGAACAGCCGGATATAGAGGATGATACTAAGAAAACAATTTATGCGTACCTTTCCTACGGTGTATTGCAGATTTATGATTTCAGAGATAAAGAACCTGTTCAATTTGTTCCTATGCAGTCAACTGGATGGTTTGATAAAAATCAAAATGAAATTTATGAAGGCGATATTGTTCAAATTGAAAATGCTATTTATCAAATTATTTGGAGTGAAGAAATTTCCGGTTTTATTCTTCTGTCAACAGACGGTGTAATGATGATGGGCGGCGACTATATTACTGATGATATAGAAATAATCGGCAATATATACGAAAATCAGGAATTAATTAATTATAAATATTAGGGGGAACGATGTATGAGATTAAGTGACAAAGAGTTTCTCTTAAATATTTTAGACGGAAAGAGATTAGATTTCTATTTAGAAGATGATATGTTTGAAATTGAGGGCAGAGCTAAAAAGGAAAATGGTGACATCATTATTGAAGTTTTGGATGCGGTAGGGCACGTGCTTGAAATAAGCGGCAAATACCTAAAGGTCATTGAAAATTACAATAAATTGAATGCCGAAAGAATAGACAACGGAAAAAACTTTGAAATGGAAATCAACAGAGTGTATGAACTGTTAACAAATCCGACTTCAGAGGATTTCAGCAAAATGAAAGAGTCCGGAGCTGAACAGTTTTTTAAAAAACAAGCTGATACACTGGTGTGGTTTGAAGATGATAAATGGATTATAGAGCTGAATAAAATAAATATGTGTTTTGGCGGAGACAGATATTATTATAACACGTTAGAAGAATTATTTGATTCAAATAAGGAACAAATGTCAGGAAAGTGGCAGGCTGTTTATTATAGTTCTGAAGTTGAAAGCTAGAATATTATAAAGAGGAAGACAATGGGAAAGGTAGTCATTGAAACAAATTACAGAAGATTTAAGCCGGTAGGGCAAAATGATATGTGCGCAGAATGTCCTTCCAGCTGTAAAACATCTTGTGCCAGGGTACTCATGCAAAGCCATGAAATTGACGAAAAAAATGATTTTGAAGACTTTAAAGTAGAATTTAGTTTCAGTAAAACAGATGATATTTAAGATTACAAGTAAAAAAATATAACTTTAATTGTTAATAAAAAAACAAACCTGGAGGTCAATATGGATCTGAAAAAGAAAAGATGGTTTATTCTCGGTGCAAGCTTATTAATTAATTTATGTATCGGTTCCGGTTATGCATGGAGTGTATATGCCGGTCCCCTGATTAAAACTTTTGGATGGTCGGCAGCCGCAACGGCATTGACATTTACAATTTCAAATGCAATAAGTCCTGTTTGCATGATTACAGGCGGAAAAATTCAAGATAAGTTTGGTCCTAAGTGGGTTATTTTTGCTGGAGGAATTTTATTCGGCGGAGGCATTATAGTTTCAGGATTTACTAAATCACTTACATGGTTATATATCAGCTATGGTATATTTACAGGTTTGGGCATGGGGTTGGTATATAGCTGTACAATTGCCAATACGGTAAAGTTTTTCCCGGATAAAAGAGGTCTTGTTGCAGGCTTGGCTACCGCAGGATATGGATTTGGACCTGTTCTTTTAGCACCTATTTCTCAAAGCTTAATTGCCGCTTATGGTGTGCTGTATACTTTCAAGGTGTTGGGCATCGCATATTTAGTAGTAATATTAGCCGGTTCACAATTTATTATGAAGGCACCGGCAGGATATAAACCGGAAGGCTGGGAGCCGCCTGCATTAACAGCGACTTCGGCAGTGACAGGAAAGGATAAAACATGGAATCAAATGCTTGCGGACCCTCTGTTTTATTTACTGCTTATAATGCTTACCATAGGTGCTACTTCAGGATTGATGATAATAAGCCAGGCATCACCCATTGCTCAGGAAGTAGTCGGAGTGAGTGCTCAGCAAGCTGCTTTTGCAGTCAGTCTGGTAGCTATTGCAAACATGGCCGGCCGTATCACATGGGGCGCGGTTTCTGATAAAATCGGAAGATACAATGCATTGCCTATAATGTACCTGGTATTGGCTGCTGCAATGTTTTCTTTAACAATTGTTTCAGCCGGAAGCTTTGCTTTGTTCTTAGTGACTGCCATGCTGGTAGGGTTTTGCTTCGGTGGGTTCATGGGGGTATTTCCTGCACTTACGGCAGATTGCTTCGGAGCGAAAAACAATGGAGTTAACTACGGTATAATGTTCAGCGGATTTGCACTTGGCGGTTATATAGGACCGGTTATGGCAGCTACAATTAAGGCAGGCAACGGCGGTGATTATACAAATGCATTTTTAATTGCGGCAGCAATGAGTATTTGCGGTATTGCAGTTACTTTCATTGTAAGAAAAATGAGTAAAAAGGCAATGGAGAATTCAGCATTATAAAAGATTCAAGTGCAGAAAGTTAATTAAGGATGTGAGACCATGAGCAAAGTTGATAAAGCAAGAAAGGTTGAATTCACCGTACTTAAAGTTGACAGTATACCTTGCAGCTTAGTGGGAAAATCGATGACTTTTACGTATGACGGAATTAATCTGTCAGAACCTTGGGTGCTGAAATGGCCAATGCCCTGGATTGAAGAAGAATTAAAAAAAATTGCTTTAACATATGAGACTGTTTCAAAACAGGAAAACAAAAGAATATATAACCCGGAGGAGCCGGACCAGTATGTAGAGGTTTCAATACGAAGCTATATTGATTTAACTGTTCCTGAATTGGTGGATGCAACAGCAGACTGCTGCGCGGAAAGAGAATCATTAATAAATAGCACAGGAAGCAGACGCTTGAAGTATAAAGATTTTAAAAAATCTGTAAATAACCTGGCAAAGGGACTCATTACCATTGGCGTGGAAAAAGGCGATAACATAGCAGTGTGGGCAGTAAATTCGCCTGAGGTTGTTATATCACAGTTTGGTATAAGCAAGACAGGGGGAGTATTTGTACCATTAAATGCATATGAAAAGCAAATCAGAATGGAAGAATTGCTGAAGCAGTCCGATACTCATACCTTGATAATGCAGGTAGGCTCCAAAGGTACGGAAAATATAGAATTGCTCTACAGGATTTGCCCTGAGTTATGTGAAAGTGAACCGGGAAAATTACATTCAAAGAAGTTTCCAAGGCTGAAAAATGTGGTAGTAATCGGCGGAGATGAATATCCCGGAACATTCATGTGGTCAGAAATATTATTGCAGGGGGAAAAGTCAGACGATGAAATTTTGATCGGCCGTCAAAATAAAATTACCATCAATGATGTGGTGCAGATTATTTATACATCCGGAAGTACCGGGGTGCCAAAGGGTGTAATGCTCAGTCACGGGAATATTATTGAAAATGCCAAAGCCATGTCGGATTTAATGGAGCTTAGGCCAAATGATGTTATGTGTGTGCTGGCACCGTTATTCCATTGCTTCGGAAGCATTGCATGCACGATGGCTGCAGTTTTAAGCGGATGTTCTATGGTACTGGTAAACAGGTTTAAGACTGAAATTACTCTTTCACTGATAGAAAAAGAAAGATGCACTGTATTATCAGGTGTACCTACATTATTTATATCATGCATAGAACAATTGGAGAACGAATATTATGATGTTTCTTCTCTCAGGACGGGAATAATTGCAGGTGCTTCATGTTCCTATGAATTAATTGAAGATATAAAAAATGTAATAGGAATGAAAAACATCATTTCATCCTATGGACTTACTGAAGCTTCGCCTTGTGTAAGTGCACTGCAATTTTGTGGTGAATTTACAGAAGGCACTGTGGGAAAGCCGATTCCTGGAGTTGAGGTTAAAATTGTGAATTCAGCTGCCTCAAAGGAAGCTGCTCCGGATCAGGACGGGGAAATCTTAGTAAGAGGCTACAACGTAATGCAGGGATATTACAAGATGCATGAAGAAACAGATAAAGTCCTGGACAGGGATGGATGGCTTCATACCGGCGATGTTGGATGTTTGACAAAGGATGGTTATTTATGTATTAAAGGCAGATGTAAGGATATTATCATCAGATGCGGCGAAAACATAAGCCCCAAGGAAATAGAAGATTTTCTCACAACACACAAGAGCGTGGCAGAAGTTCACGTAGTAGGTGTGCCTGATAATTTGTCCGGCGAAGAAATAGTCGCCTTTATAAGGCTGAAAGAAAACAGCAAAATAACGGCAAAAGAAATCAGGGATTACTGCAAAGGTAAAATAGCAACCAATAAAATCCCCAGGTACATAAAATTTGTTAAAAAGTTTCAGCTGTCTGACACAGGAAAGGTATTAAAAAAGGAACTGAAAGAAGCAGCACGTGAATTGATCGAATATAGTGGAATGAAAAAATGCAAAGCATAATAAAGGAGAGAAGAAGAATATGGCAAAGGTTATTACCGCTAAGGATGCAGCTAAATTGTTTCAGGACAATATGACTGTTTGTTCTGCGGCATTCGGATTGGCCGGATGGGCTGAAGAAATTGCAATAGAAGTAAGAAAAAGATTTGATGAAGAAGGACATCCCAGGAACATTACACACACACATGCGGCCGGTGTAGGAAACTGGGGAAAAGGGCCGAAAGGAGAAAGAGGAGAATGCGTTTGGGCCATAGATGGTTTAATGACAAAATTTATAGGATCTCATGCCGGCTCTTCGCCAACTGTAATTAAACAAATAAATGAAAATAAGATTATGGCATGGAACCTTCCTCTTGGAACATTGATTCAGCTATACCACGAACAAGGCAGAGGAGCCGCGGGACTTCTTTCAAAGACCGGGCTGGGTACCTTTATCGATCCCCGTAATGACGGAGGAAAGTTAAATCAGCTAACTAAAGAACAAGGCGGGGATATTATCGAATACATACCGGATTTCAGAGGAGAAGAATACCTTTTCTACAAGGCGATACCAATTGATATTGCCTTAATGAGGGGCACTACCGCAGATGAAAACGGAAATATTACCTGTGAAAAGGAAGCATTGAATTTAGAGATGCTTTCTGTTGCACAGGCCGCTAAGGCAAACGGCGGAATTGTAATTGTGCAGGTAGAATCGCTGGCTGAAGCCGGTTCATTAAATCCAAAGCTTGTTAAGGTCCCCGGCATATATGTTGATTATATAGTAGTTGCAGAACATCCCGAGGATATAATGCAAACACAAGGAACTTCATTTAACAGAGCTTTTACAGGTGAAATAAGAGTGCCTTTAAAAGGAAGCATGGAACCGATTCCGCTGGATGATAAAAAGGTAATGCTGAGAAGATTAACAATGGAAATAAAGGCAGGATATAAATGTAATTTCGGTATCGGCATTCCCACATATGCAGGAAATGTAATGTCTGAAGAAGGCTGTGCAGATAAAATTACCATGATATCTGAATCCGGCAGCATAGGCGGAATTCCCGGAGGCGGGAATGATTTCGGCGCTCACTGGAATATTGAAGCATCCTGTGACCAAGGAGACCATTTCAGTTTCTTTGATGGCGGAGGATTGGATTTTGGTGTATTCGGATTAAGTGAAGTCGATAAAGACGGCAATGTGAACACCAGTTTATTAAACGGTAAAATAATGGGAGTGGGGGGATTCGCCAATATTGCCGCAACTGCTAAAAATGCAATGTTTGTAGGTACTTTTACTGCAGGCGGACTTAAATGCAAGGTTGAAGACGGAAAAATGATTATCTTAGAAGAAGGCAGATATAAAAAATTTGTAAATTCGTGCCCTCAGCTTACATTTAATGCGGAGCAGTCATTGAAAAAAGGCAACCGTATACTGTTTATAACAGAAAGATGTGTCATAGAAAGAACCGAAGAAGGCATGATTCTTACGGAAACTGCACCCGGTATAGATTTACAGACTCAGATACTTGATCAGATGGAGTTTAAGCCTATTATACCGGCCGGAGGACCCAAGACAATGAATCCGGATATATTCCTTTCGGAATGGGGAAAGTTAAAAGAAATAATGGAAAATAAATAACTGCTCTCTCAACTATCTCATAGTCAGAAAACCGGATTGTTAAAGAGTTCGGTTTTCTGACAAATTTAATTTGCTTTTTAATAATGCTATTAAAAAAATACTGAATTGGGGGGGTTTTATGTTTAAAGCTATAAATACTCGTAAAATTTATTTGGTAAGACATTGCAAGCCGCAAGTTCAAGAGGGCACACATCTGTGCATTGGCAAAAAAGACATTCCTTTAAGTGATAAGGGCAGGGAACAAGCCTTGCAATTAGTTAAGTATTTCTCTGATTATAGCATAGACGGCATATATTCAAGTCCTCTTAAACGTGCAAAAGAAACTGCGGAAATAGTTGCGGGAAAAGAATATAATGTAGTAACTAAGAGTGACTTTTCAGAGTTGGATGTGGGGAAGTGGGATGGTTTATCATTTGATGAAGTAAAGCAAAGATATCCCAAGGAGTATGAGGAACGGGGAAATAATTTGGAAAATTACATTGTTGAAGGCGGGGAAAGCATGGCAATGTGCCGAAAAAGGGCTATGGCAGAAATGTATAAGACTATCAATGAATCAGCAGGTGATATTGTAATTGTTGCTCATGCAGGTGTTATCAGAACAATTTTATCATCATTGCTGGGCATAAGTATGAATAAAACTTTTAATTACAAAATTGATTACGGAAGTATCAGCATATTGAATTACGATGATAAAATATTAAAGCCCCACGAAATTGGTCTTTCAATTTTAAAATAGAATTATACAGATTTTTAAAAAAGGTTGTATTAATCAATAAAATATTTATTTATGAAAAGGGTGGGACGAATGGCTTTAAAAATTGTAATTTGTGTAAAACAAGTTCCTGATACTGATGAAATAAAAATTGACAAAGAAAATGAAACAGTAGAAATCGGGAACGTAAAAAAAATTATTAACAGAGATGATTTAAATGCTCTGGAAGAGGCCCTAAAGATAAAGGATTTATATAATGATACTCACATCACTGTGATAACAATGGGTTCACCAGAAGCAAAAGACATGCTGCTGGAATGCCTGGCACTTGGTGCGGATGAGGCGGTGCTGGTTACAGATAAAACATTGGAAGATTCAGATTCCTTGGTAACTTCATTGGTACTTGCAGCAGCTATCAATAAAATAGGAAATTTTGATTTAATATTAACAGGAAGACAAGCCACAGGCGGAGATACCGCACAGGTTGGGCCGCAGTTAGCAGAAAAATTAAATGTACCGCAGGTAACAGGCATCATAAAATTATCAATCGAGAGTGATATGAAGACAATCATAGTAAAAAGAGCACTAGAAGATAAATATGAGACAATTAAACTGAAGATGCCATGTTTACTGACAGCAGTGAAAGAACTGAACAAGCCAAGAAGCATGTCATTAAGAGGCATACTTGATGCCGGTAAAAAAAATATAAAAATAATGTCTGTAAAAGATATAGAAATGCCGATAAATATGGTAGGGCAAGATGCATCTCCCACAAAAATTGTAAGTATATCTGTACCGGTACATAATAAAAAGTGTAAATTTATACGTGCGGAAACTGATAAGGAAGCTGCAGAAAGTCTATTAACCGAATTGAAAGGTAAATATATCGTTTAGCAGGAGGAATTTATGAAATTTTGTATTTTAATGGGAAGCCCGAGAAAAAACGGCAATACTGCAGCACTGCTGAATCCTTTTATGGATGAATTGAAGAATATGGAGGCAGAAGTTTCCTGCATATGGCTGTATGATAAAAAAATAGAACCGTGTCTGGCATGCAGAAATTGTCAGAATGAATGGGATAAATTCGGATGTGTTCAAAATGACGATATGCAGGAAATATTCAATGAAGTGTATGACAGTGATTTTATAATACTTGCAACTCCCATATATTCATGGTATTGTACAGCTCCGATGAAAGCAGCTCTTGACCGCCTTGTTTATGGAATGAATAAATATTATGGCGAAGAAAAAGGTCCCTCACTTTGGTCCGGGAAAAAGTGTGCTATTATTGCTACCTGCGGATACAGGCCCGAGAAAGGAGCCGATTTGTTTGAACAGGGAATTATACGGTACTGTAAGCATTCGTCATTAATATACAGCGGTATGTTGGCTGTCAGGGACAAAGGATATAATGTTAAATTTATGGATGATGAAATAAGCAGAAAGGCCGGGGAGTTTGCAGTACAGCTAATAAATCAGTAAAATAGCTTTAAGCAAAAAAATTTAAGATTCATTATTTTAATGATGCAGAATTATAAATTGACTGATTGTTAAAAAAAGATTATAATAAAAGAAATTGAAAACGTTTCTACTATTGCGAATTTTTAATATTAAAGTTATTACTTATTAACTGAAATACAACGTTCAGCTGAGGTGGATAATGAAAAATAAAAAAATAGGTGTATTGGTTGTTGCCGGCGGAATATCTTCGCGTATGAATGATTTTAAGCCGCTTATGAATATAGGCAGATATTCCATGATAGAAACTACAATAATGAATTATAAATCAATCGGAATTGATGATATTGTTGTTGTAACCGGATACCGTGCTAATGATATTCAAGAAAAATTAAAAAATTATAATTTGTGTTTTGTTAATAATAAAGATTATATGACCACTCAAATGTTTGATTCTGTTTGTCTTGGATTAAATCAGCTTATTAACAGAGTTGATTTAATATTTATTACACCTTCTGACAGCCCGTTTGTCCAGGCATTTACGCTTAAAAGAATGAGTGAAGAGATGCAAACCAATGAACTGAATTTTATACAGCCGGCATACCTGCATAAAAACGGACATCCCATATTGGTAAGTAGTGAATGTGCAAAAATTATACTGAAACATGACGGCACAATGGGATTAAAAGGTGCTATTTTAAAAATTACATCCAATTACAAAAATATGTCTTTTGCAGATCCGGGAATAGTCTTAGATGCTGATACTGAAAAAGATTATTTAAATTTATTGCATTATAATGAAAATAAAAATATACCTACATATGATTTGTGTAAAAAGATTCAGGATTATTTTGAAGTCACGGATGAAGTAAAAATACACTCTAAAAAAGTGACAGAGGTTGCCTTACATATATACCAGACTTTATATGACAAGGGTATTTTTTTAAATAAAAATATTATTGTTTCGGCAAGTATGCTTCACGATATAGCAAAAGGAAAGAAAAATCACGATAAATTAGGTGCGCAGTGGATTTTCGACATGGGGTACGAAGAAGTTTCGAAAATCATTGCGGAGCATATGAATCTGAGTTCAGTCACCGACAGAATAACAGAAAAAGAAGTTGTATATTTAGCGGATAAGCTGGTTGAAGATAACAACTTGGAAACTATAGAACAAAGTTTTTCCCGCAAGGAAGAGTTATATAAAAATAACAAAGAAGTTCTCAGAATTATTGAAAAAAGGAAAGAGCAGGCAATGTATCTGTACTTAAACATATTTGGAGATACGGATAATATGAAGACATATCCTTATAAGCATGAGAAATCTTATACTGATAAGCTGATAAATTCAAGCCCTATTTAATTATTTAGCCCCTATGCGTTTTAAAATGAAAAGGACTTTATTTCAAATTGAAAATAATTAATCTTTCATAAAATTAAATTATCGATAAGAATTTGAAATTTCAAAGGATAATGCTTACTTGACAAATAAGCGTTAAATGGCACAATTTATGCATGTCATTAGTTATATTAATTTATACAGGAGGAAGGCGATGGGGCTTAAGAAGTTGATGTACATTATAAATGGTGTGGAGCGAATGGTTATATGCGATCCTGAAAAAGAAAGACTTTCGACAATGCTTCGAAGAATCGGTCTTACAGGAGTAAAAGTAGGCTGCGGCACCGGACAGTGCGGTGCATGCACAGTGCTTTTAAACGGAGAGCCGGTTCGTTCATGTGTAAAAAAAGTCAGCAGTGTATCTGAATACTCAAGAATTGAAACAATTGAAGGCCTGGGAACCGCATCAAGACTGCATCCGCTGCAGCTTGCATGGATTGTTTACGGCGGAGTTCAGTGCGGTTTTTGCACACCGGGTTTTATAATGTCAGCTAAAGGACTTTTGGATAAAAATTTAAATCCTACAAGACAGGAAGTGCGTGATTGGTTTACTTCCAATAAAAACATCTGCAGGTGCACAGGATATAAACCGCTGATTGATGCTGTAATGGCAGCCGCAAGGGTTATGCGTGGCGAAATGACAATGCAGGAACTTGACTATAAACAGCCTGAGGATGGAAGAGTCTACGGCACAGCTCACCCTCGTCCATATGCTTTGGCTAGAGTTCTAGGAGTTGCGGAATATGGAGATGACCTTGCTTCCAAAATGCCGGAAGAAACTCTTGAGCTTGCGGTTGTAATGCCTGATGTTCCTCATGGAATTATTAAGAGTATTGACTTTTCAGAAGCAGAAAACATGCCCGGAGTAGTTAAAGTTATTACTTCAAAGGACATAAAGGGAGACAACAACATAGGAAAGACTAACTTCCATGCAAGGAGCAAAGCAGGCTTCCCGGTGAGACCTGTGCTGTGTGACAAGAAGGTTTACAGAAAAGGTGATATTATTGCTTTGGTAGCAGCAGATACAAGAGAACATGCCCGCGCTGCAGCTAAATTCGTCAAGGTTGAAATTGAACCCCTGCCGGTAATGTCAAACTATCTTGAAGCAGTGTTGCCCGGAGCAGTGAGAATACATGAAGAATCAGATAATGAATGGCTTCATGTTCCCGTATTCAAGGGAGAAGATACAAGAGAGATAATTGAAAATTCAGATTATGTGGTAGAAGGAAGCTTTTATTCTTCCAGAGAGCCGCATCTTGCTCTGGAACCACATGCAATGCAAGCTTATGTAGATGATGAAGGTGTTTTGACCATTCACTGGAAATCCCAGTCCCTGCACTCATCCATAGCTCCATTGAGCAAGGCCCTGAATTATCCCCAGGATAAAATAAGAATTATAGATAATGCAGGCGGAGGTTCATTCGGACTTGCTATGTCAACTGATGCTCCCGCTCTGGTTGCTGCAGCAACATTAGCTGTGGGACATCCGGTTACGCTGACTATGTCATATGCCGAACATCAGCTGTTTACGGGAAAGAGATCTCCCGCATACAGCAATGCACGCTTTGCCTGCAACAAAGACGGTAAGATAACAGCCATAGAATTTGATGTAGGAATTGAACACGGAGCATATCCGGAAACAGGTGGAAGCCTTGAAATAAGAACTATACGCTTCCCGGGCTACGGACTGAATATTCCGAATATTCGGGGGCTGGTAAGAGGAGCATACAGCAATAACTCATATGGAGTTGCCTACCGCGCATACGGTTCACCTCAGGCATATACATTCAGTGAACAGCTGATTGACATGCTTGCGGAAAAAGCCGGAATAGATCCATATGTATTCAGATATATAAATGCGGCACGTCCCGGCGACACAACCAACAACAGCATGCCATATCACGTATATCCTGTTGTTGAGCTGATGGATAAATTAAGACCATATTATCTGGAGTCCCTTGAATGGGCAAAACAGCCAGTGAGCTCGGCATCTAAAAAGCGGGGTGTGGGCGTTGCACTTGGAGGATTCCATGCAGGAAATGATACTGATAAATGTGAGGTATGGCTGGAGCTTAACTCTGATGGAACTATAACAGACTATAACTGCTGGCAGGAGCTGGGACAGGGTGCGGATATGGGTTCGGTGGCATTTACATGCAAGGCGTTGAAGCCGTTGGGAATCAGGCCGGATCAGGTCAGACTCGTAAAGGATGATACTGGCAAAGCACCTTTCCACGGAGGTTCATCAGGAAGCAGAAGCCATATTGCTTCAGGCCAGGCACATATTGTTGCCGCCAACATGCTCCTTGATGCAATGAGAAAAACAGATGGAACCTACAGAACGTATGATGAAATGGTTGCCGAAGGCATACCTACACTGTATAAGGGAGTCTGGACATCTGTGGGAGAGCATAAAGCACTTGATCCGAACACAGGAGTCGGAGATCCTATGCAGTCGCATAATCACAACATTTGCGTAGCAAGGGTTGAAGTTGATACACAGACGGGAAAGGTAGAGGTAATTGCCACACGCTCTGCCGTGGATGTGGGAGTGATTGGCAACAAGCTCACAAACCTGGGTCAGGCGTACGGAGGAATGGAACACAGCATAGGATTTGCACTGCAGGAAGATTACTCAGATTTGGATAAAAAATACTATACAATGATTGGCTGCGGTACATTGCAATGCAATCAGATGCCTGACGACTGTGAATTTGAATTCATTGAAACTCACAGAAAGAACGGTCCGTTTGGCTCAAGTGGAGCTTCGGAAGGATATCAGAGTAGCCCTCATGCAGCTATTTTAAATGCTATTTACAATGCGGTGGGTGTAAGAATATATGAAATTCCTGCAACTCCTAAAAAAATATTAGAAGGAATCAAAGCCAGGGCAGAAGGAAGAGAAATAAAACCCTCTCCATATTATTTAGGGCCAGATTTTGATGAAGTTATGGATGAAATTAAGGAAAATCCCATAGGCTCTAAAACTAAAGCAGATGACCACTGAAATGTAAATAAAATTTGAAATGAGGTTTCGTGTATGATTGACAGCAGCTATTCATATACGTACGAGTGTGTACAGGGCAGCAATCCGCCCTGTACTTCAGCTTGTCCGATAAATTTTAAAACAAGAGATTTCATATCTAAAATAAAAAAAGGAAATTTTAACGCCGCATATAAGGAGTATGCAAAAAATGTACTGTTTCCGGGAATTGTGTCCCTGATTTGCACTCAAGGGTGTATTGAAGTTTGCCCGGAAAAAATATCAGTTTTAGATCTTGAAAAAACTGCTGTAAAGAATGCCTCAAAAAAGGACCCCATTAATTTCAATCTGCCGGAGAGAGAATGCAGAATAGCCATAATTGGCGGCGGGCTTTCTGGCATGGCTTGTGCCCATAGATTGGCTACAAGAAAATACCATATCACAGTATTTGAAGAAAGCGGTTCTCCCGGCGGAAGTCTGAAAAAAATCATAGATAAAAAAGTTCTTGATGATGAATTTGCATTACAGTTTAAGTATTTAAAATATACATTGACTGCCGGTAAAATTACCGCCTTAGATAATTTGGATTTTGATGCTGTTTACATAGCAACCGGCACAGGAGGCAATGATTTTGGACTGTTGGATACCTGGGACAGCAATAGCCTTGCAACTTCACAAAATGGAATTTTTCTCGGCGGAAAAATAACCGGGTGCTCGGATATGGGCGCCTTGATGCATGGAATGATTGCGGCGGCTTCTATAGAGAAGTATTTAAAAGTCGGGAGTATGACGGGGCAGCCTGATACATTTCTTAATACGGAATGCAAAATACCGGTCAAAATTAAAAATTTTGCTATAGAACATGTTATTCCTTTAAACGATAATTATACAAAGGAAGAAGCTGTAAAAGAGGCATTGCGCTGCACATTGTGCGACTGTACAGAATGCAAGGACAGATGTGAATTTTTGCAGCACATGGATTTGCTTCCCCGAAAGGTGGAAAGCGATGCTCAAATGGCAAGATCTGCCGATGAAGGTCTTTTTGAGAGAGTTGGAACAAGAATGATAGCATCATGCAGCGTGTGCGGCCATTGCGGTTCTGTATGCCCTAAGAATATAAATGTTGAGGATATTCTTACAGAAAGCAAAAAAGCATTGTATGAGAGCGGACACTTCCCTCCTCCCTTTCATGATTTTTATTTAAGAGATATGCTTCATGCGCTGAATGAGGCATATGCTGCAAGACCTGCTCCCGGATTTAAAACAGCGGCATATGTTTTTTTCCCCGGATGCCAGATGACCGCATCCGGTACAGACCATGTGGAAAAGGCATACGGCTATATGCTTGAAAAAAATACTGATACGGCTCTTATGATGGGATGCTGCGGTGTTCCCGCATTGTGGGCAGGAAATCATGTTTTGCTCAATAATGTTCTTGCAAAACTAAAAAATGACTGGAGAGATTTAGGAAGACCAAAAATCGTAACTGCCTGTCCAACATGTGCAAAGACATTCAGTACATATGTTCCTGAGTTTGACACCATATCTTTTTATGAATTTATTGATAAAAACGGTCTGCCGAAAGATTCTGATTTGTTTGAAGGCCAGTGGGCTGTGTTTGACCCGTGTGCAAGCAGGAATTTTCCTGAAGTGCAAGATTCTGTGAGAAATCTATCAATGAAGCTGGGTGCAGAGCTTAAAGAGCTGCGGGACAGCAAAAAGGAAGCAAGGTGCTGCGGAATGGGCGGGCATATATATCCTGCAAATCCTGAAATATTTCATAAGATGCTTGTTGCCTCCGTAGAGGAATCGGAACTGCCGTATATTACATACTGCACAAACTGCAGAAATTTATTTTTATCTGCCGGAAAAGAAGCCATCCACATACTGGATGGAGTCCTTGGTGTAAAACCTCTAGAAAAGCCATTTCACATATCTGAACTTAAAAAAAACAGAATTGAACTTAAAAAACACCTGTTGTACAATATATGGGGAGAGAATTTTGAGATTAAAAGAAAAAAATATGATGTTAAATTAAAAATAAATGAAGAAGTCTATGATAAAATGGACAGATTGCATATATCTGAAGAGGATGTATATGATGTTGCAGAGTATTGTGAAAAAAACAATGAAAAGATAATAGACATAGAAACAGGGATATATACCGGACATTTGCAGATAGGAATAATTACATATTGGATTCAATATAAAAAAAATTATGATTATTCAGAAGTTATAAATGTATATAGTCACAGAATACAGTTATCTTAATTATTTAAAAACAGTCGGAGGTTCTATGAATTTATATGAAAACGACATCGTTCAGGATGTTCTTGGCGAGGCATTGAGGCCAGGCGGATTGGAACTGACCAAAAGGGCATTGGAATACTGCAGATTTAAGCCTGAAGATAAATTGCTTGACTTAGGCTGCGGCGGCGGGGCTACAATTAACTATATAAGCAAGCATTATGATTTTAAAATACGCGGACTGGATATATCCGATAAACTTGTCTCTCAGGCAAGAAAGTTAAATGAAGGCGCAGAAATTGTCATATCTTCCGCAGAAGATATGATTTTTGAAAATGATATTTTCAATGGAGTATTTGCAGAATGCACATTGTCGCTTATGGATAACCTGGAAAAAGCCTTGGAAGAAATAAACAGGGTAATGAGGAATGAAGGATACCTCATAATATCAGATATTTATGCAAATAATACAGAATACCTTGAGGAACTAAAAAAATTCTCTGTAAATACATGCTTAAAGAAGCCTTTTGATCTCGAAATCCTGAAAGATTTACTGAAGGATAAAGGATTTCATGTGGAATTACAGGAAAGATACGATAATTTACTGGTACAGCTGTTGACTGATATAATTTTTAAATGGGGAAGTATGGATAAATTATGGAACTGTGCAGAAGGCTGTGTTGATACAAAGAATTTTCAAAGAGTTTTAAATAAATCAAAACCGGGTTATTTTTTAGTAATAGCTCGGAAGGAGGAATATTATGCCTGAGAATATAGGGATGAAAATTTTTGAGTTGTCATCATTAGGTTACTGCTGTACACAGATTATGTTAAAAATGGCCATGGATGAAGAAGGAATAATAAATGAAGATTTAATACGAAGTGCAAATGGTCTGTGCAAAGGACTGGGCGGCAGGCAAAGCACCTGTGGAGTTCTTTCTGGAGGGATAATGATATTAAGCCTTTATGCAGGCAAGGGGAGCGATAGGGAATATTGCAATGAAAACTACGGTGAAATGGTTAATGAATTTATTGATTGGTTTGAAGAGGAATTTCAAAGCCTTGACTGCATAGATATTATAGGAGTCAATAAATTTGAAGGAAATAAAGGCAGTTACATGCTAAAATGCGGAGATATACTGATAAAAAGCTATGAAAAGGCAGTACAAATATTAAATGAAAATGATTATGATTTTGGATTCAGGGGATGAACAATAAGTAATGCTTATTGTTTATCCCCTGAATTATCATTTTACCAAAATAAATAAAAATGATATAATTGATTGCAAACTACATACAGGAGCTGTTATGAATCCATACATACCGACAAAAAAACCCCGCTATGTGATTATTGATTACAGGGCAAATGAAGAAATTATAAATTATTTAAAAAGATTGAATATAGAGCCTATTAAAACCATAAAGTGTGATGATCTGCAGGAACCTGTAAACGGGCATCCGGATATGGTAATTCATCCCATCGATTATGGCACTTTTGTTGTTGCGCCAAATGTATATGATTATTACAGAAATGTTTTAGAGGACAAAAGTATAAAAGTTATTAAAGGTGGAAAAACTCTAAGTAGAAACTATCCCAAGGATATAGCATATAATGTAGCAAGAATAGGGAGATATGCTGTGCATAACCTGCAGCATACAGACCAGGTTTTAAAATATTATTTGGAAGAAGCAGACATTGAATTCATTCATGTAAATCAGGGCTATACCAAGTGTTCGACTGCAGCAGTAAGTGAAAACAAGGCTTTGACATCAGATGTTCTGATACATGAAAAACTCAAATCATATAATATAGACTGTATGTATATAAATCCCGAAGTTGTATGCCTTGAAGGCTACAACTATGGATTTATAGGTGGCTGTGCAGGTTTAATCAGTGAAAGAATATTCTTATCAACAGGAAAAATCCTTGATAAGAATATTTTAAACACATTAAAAAAATTTATCCAGTCAGCAGGGTATATATATGATGAAGCTTCAAATGGGCAAATAATAGATTTGGGATCATTGATACCAATAATTTAACCTCCCTGGAAGAGAGGAGTGACTGAGTGGAGCTTTTATCATTAGAGTTAAATGAAAATGAAAATCATGAAGTGTTTAATAATATTAAAATAATCACAAATTTAGATGAAAGTGATATAAATATAGAAATATCCTCAACAGATGAAGGAAATATAAGGGTAAGATATTTTACAGACGATAAAATAAACAAAAGGGAGTACCTTGAAAAAATAATAGGAAAAGTAACAAAACTGTTGGTTGAGTACACAAAGCTTGAAAGCATAAATTTCTTAAAAGAAAGTTACTTTTATTTTGATGAAGATGAAGTATATGCAATTATTGCAGATATAGAAGACGAAATAGATAATGACGTTAAGATTCAGCTTATTATTAAGAATAAATTTAAAGAAATTTTAGAAAGATCCAGCCTTATAAATTTAAATGGATTTATCAACTTCAGGTTAAAATTCATAAAACTGTATGCTGCCCAGGTTGTTGAAAGATGCATAGACAGTTACCTCATGAAAAAAGAGTACATGGATTTTATAAGTATTATAAAGCTCATTTCAGAGGTTGACGAAGGTGAATATGATGTAGTCAATGTAATATGCAACAGCAAGAAACTTCAAGTTTATGACAGCAATATGAAAAAACTGACATATATCAGCAATGCAGAATTTGCTGCTGAACTTGATAATAAGGTAGAATATGATGAGTCGGTGATTAATATATTATTAAGCGTGTCTCCAAAAAAGGTAATACTTCATGAAGCAAAAATGGATAAGAAAAATAAAGAGGTACAAAATACTGTAGAAATAATCAAGAAGATTTTTGAAGGTAAAATTGAAATATGCAAGGGCTGCAAGTATTGCGACCTGCTTTAATATGTGGGTGTCTTAGGACACCCGTTTTAAAACTTATAAATCGGGTATAATAAAAATAGGTTATTTAAGAAAACCATAAGGTTTCTATAATAGAATAAGGTATAGGGAATATATAAAAGGGAGGAATACATATGTCATTCTTAGTATTAGCAGCATTGATTACAGTTACGATTACAACCGCAATTCATTTGTTAAGTATAAAAGAATCAGAGGCCAATAACGAACAATAAAATAGATAATATCCTTCGACCAAAAGGGACGGTTCAAAAGAATCGTCCTTTTTTGGTTGCCTATAAAAATTAACAGCATTATTGAAAACTGTGGTGTAGAGTCTTACAGTAAAATGTGGTATATGTAATGGAGAGTTATTCTACAAAGAATGTAACCACCGAATATGATGAATAAATCATAAAATTTTAAGGTGCATTTAAATGTAGGTTGAATAACAATTAAAATAGTTGACAATGAAACTATTTTTTGATAAATTAGTTTCGAAGGAAACTATTTTGAAAGGAAGGATAATTAATGGAAAGTATCGGCAGATATAGTGCCGCTATTTATAGGCTCAGCCAAAGCATATTTAACAATAAGCTGAAAGAGTTAGAGATTAGTAGCGGACAATATGATTTTTTTCTTGCCATAGCTAAAAATGAAGGAATAAATCAAAAGGAACTTGGAGAGAGACTTTATGTTGAAAAATCAACGACTGCAAAGGCTGTTAGGCATCTAGAAACTAAAGGTTATATTTGTAAAAATCAAGTTGAGAAAGACAAACGATATTCTTCGTTATATTTAACAGAGAAAGGTAGAGAAGCTGCTGTAGTGGTTGAGTCTGTTTTTACTGAAATGTTAGGTGTTTTTTCTAAAGATATTCCTGAAAGTGTGATAGAAGATACAATATTAGTGCTAAAAAAAGTAATAAATAACTTGCACGAAGAAAAAAGTAAATATTATATGTCAGGTAATAACTTGTTGCAGCCGAAAGTTGATATTATAAACTGTAAGTCAAAAATGGATAAAGTTGATTAAAGATTATTTATACTGGAGGTTTATAAATGAAAAGAGATACAGAATTTCAAAAGAAAGAGCCGGTCTGGACTCGGGATTTTATTTTAATATCAATAGCAAGTCTGTTTATTACCCTGGGATTTCAAATGCTTTTGCCGGTATTGCCTGTTTTTTCAGCGAAGATAGGAGGCTCAGATGCTTGGGCGGGTATTGTTGTGGGAATTTTCACTATTTCCGCTGTCTTGATGAGGCCGATTGCTGGTCGATTACTGGATAAGCGCGGGAGAAGAGGCGTATATATTTTAGGCTTAATAGTATTCTTTATATGCGTAGTGGCGTACAATTGGACATCAACAATTTTAGCATTATTAATTCTTAGATTTATACACGGTTTCGGCTGGGGAGCTTCCAGTACAGCCTCAAGCACAATAGCTTCGGACATCATACCAAAATCCCGATTGGCAGAAGGAATGGGCTATTTTGGATTAACCAGTACGCTTGCAATGGCTATCGCTCCTGCATTAGGACTTGGGCTACTTAGCAGCTATGGATTTAACATGGTTTTTTATATTTCGGCAGGAGTTGTGTTCATTTCCATCCTTATTTCTTTGCCCATAAAATACCATAAACCTGATGTGTCTCCAAAACCTGATTCTGACATTCATTCAAAATCCGAAGGAATAGTTGAAAGAACGGCCATTCTTCCTGCGACTGTAATTTTCTTTGTTACAATGACTTATGGTGCGATTGTATCTTTTATTGCACTCTATGCGGACCAAAGACAAGTTGAGAATATAGGATTATTTTTTACTGTCTATGCTGCTGCATTACTAATTTCACGCCCCTATTTTGGTGGTCTGACCGACAAAAAAGGAGCTTCCTTTGCGGTGCTTCCGGGCATAATCTTTGTGATAATTTCAATGTTATTAATTTATTTGGCTAATTCTCTCACTGCATTTCTTATAGCTGGGTTTATTTATGGAATTGGATTTGGAGCCATCCAGCCAGCGTTGCAAGCAATGTCCGTGAGTAAAGTTAACCCTTCGAGGAGAGGCGCTGCGAATGCTACTTTCTTTCTTGGTTTTGATCTTGGGATTGGAGCAGGTGCCATTATTTGGGGTATAATAGCTGAGAAGTTTAGTTATCAATTAATTTATCTTCTGGCTATTATTCCAGCGATTGTTGGAGCGTTAGTCTATATTAAATCAATAAAGAAGTCGAAATAATCTATTATCCTAGTAATTAAGGATTATAAAGTTTACACTACTAAATAATAAAACAGAAGAATGATAAATGTCGGTAGAAAAGTTATTTTGGAATGATCCATTTATAACAGAAACGACAGCAGTAATAACCACAGTTAATTAAAATAAAATTACTCTTAACAAAACTGTGGCTTATGCTGTGTCAGGAGGTCAAGATTCAAAAAAGGGCTTTATCTAATAACCGTTTTTGCTGAATTGCTATGGTTCGCTGTTTGTTATCAACAGCCTAAATGTGTAAATATTAACAAAGTGTAGTTTATTTGATAGTTTGTATGTGATATAATAGAAACAACTAAAAAGCTGTGAAAGCTGCATATGCATATATAAAATTATATAAGGGAGTGAATCGATGGAATACCTTGAAAAATTAGATTTATACCAAAATGTCATTAATGATTTAAGGCCATTTGAGGGTGAAATGCTAAAGCAGATAAAAGATTTTTATCGAATTGGATTAACCTGGACATCAAATGCATTAGAGGGTAATTCTTTAACTGAAAGTGAAACAAAAGTACTAATTGAGGACGGGTTGACAGTTGGAGGCAGACCCCTTAGAGATATGTTTGAAGCTGTAGATCATGCAAGAGCATATAACTATATGTTTACTCTCATTGGAAATAAAGAAATCAATGAGAAAGATATTATTTACCTGCACAAATTATTCTATCAAAATATTGATGCAGATTTTGCTGGTAGATATCGTGATATTCCCGTATTCATTTCAGGATATAATTATCCGGTTACTAAGGAAGAAAATATTCAAAGTGAAATAGACAACTTATGTAAGTGGATAAAAACAGAAAGAGAAAAGTATCATCCAGTAGAATTTGCGGCTATTCTTCATAAAAAGTTTGTGTTCATACATCCTTTTAAAGACGGAAATGGCAGGGTCGCAAGGCTATTGATGAATACAGCATTGATACAAGATGGCTTTTTACCTGCACTGATTCCTCCGATTTTACGAAGTGAATATATTTATCTTCTTGAAAAGGCACATAAAGATGATAGGCCATTTATTGACTTTATAGCAGAAAGAGAATTGGAATCACAAAAGGACTTTCTAAGACTCCTTCAAATTCCGCTGCCTAAGCGAGATTAAGAATATTTTTGAATGTATATCTATGAATATGAACGCATAAGCAGTGATTTGACTAGCTGAGTATTTTCTGCAAACAAATATGAAACGGAAGAATACAAAGATATTATCAATAAATGCTCGGCTGAAGGTTGGAGATACATCGGCTTTATCCCAGCTTTATAGAGGGGAACCGGAAATATGGTTGAGCAAGGATTAATTGGGTCATAGGGAAGAGTATATTTAATTATCTTTATGGAAACAATCTTTTCGCCAAAGGAGTACCAGAGGGATATGACATCTTTTTTGTCCATTCAAGGCACGTTGAGGCTGTGATAATGTTGACGTCTTGTGGTTTTGAGAGCGAAAAAAATAAGTTTTAATCACTGCATGTTTTGCTTTATAAAAGGACAAAGATTGAGGCTGCTTTTCAGCAGCCTCAGCATATTCCTTCATTTTTATATTAAAGGGTATTTATTCCGCCATTATTTCAGTCCATCTTTCTGTATATAAATCTATGAATTCCTGCGGGTCTCTGAACATTTCCATTTTTTCGATATCTTCCTTTGGAATATTGAAGGCAGGATTGTTTAGCAATTCCTCATCAACTTGTTCTAAAGCTTCTGTATGAACTGTTGAATACCACACTTCATCTATGTTTTTTAATGTTGCGTCTGTTGAGCATAAGAAATCAATAAATTTTTCTGCCAATTCCTGATTTTTAGTGGTTGAGGGAACAAACATGGCATCAATCCATATGTTGCTTCCTTCCTTAGGAATGACAAAGTCGAGATTTTCGTTTTCGGACATCGCTGAAACAGCCTCACCTGACCATACCAGTGCCATATCGGCTTCTTCCGCAATCATAATTTCCGGCGCGCCATCTGTAATATAGGCCATTACAAGAGGTCTTTGTTTTATCAGCAGGGCTTTTGCTTCGTCCAATTCATCCTCATTGACAGTGTTCAAGGAATATCCTAACAATTTAAGTGCTGCTGCAAATGCATCTCTTTGAGAGTCCATCATTATTATTCTTTTCTCATGATTTTTGTCCCATAGCATTTCCCAGCTGTTGGATGATGCATCCACGGTATTTTTATTATAGAGGATTCCCAATGTTCCCCAGAAATAAGGAACTGCATATTCGTTGTTAGGGTCGTAGGGTTGATTTTTAAATGTTTCATCTATATATTTATAATTTGGTATGTTATCATAATTTAATTTGTTAACCATTCCCTCGCTGATCATACGTTCAATCATGTACTCACTGGAAATTATAAGGTCGTAATTAGAAGCACCTGCCTTGGCCTTGATGTACATTTCTTCCGGAGTCGCATAAGTGTCATATTTTATTGTAACATTATTTGCTTTTTCAAATTCTGAAATCAGACTCTTGTCAATATAAATATCATAGTTCAATACGTTCAGTGTCTGCTTTTCTTCTGAGCTGCAGCCTGTTGCTGCAATTAAGACAAAGCTTAAAACTGCAATAAACACTAAAATTCTTTTTTTCATTGCTATACCTCGCTTTTAATTGTTTTCTTGGATTTTTCCGCATCATTTGATCTTCTATTTATTAAAATCATCAGCAATAAAACTACTGTAAGCATTATTGTAGACAATGCGTTTATTGTCGGGCGCACGCCTCTTCGTGCCATGGAATATATTACAATTGAAAGGTTTGTAACACCTTCACCCTTAGTAAAATAGCTTATGATGAAATCATCAATTGATAATGTGAATGCCATCAATAATCCAGTTACTATTCCGGGCTTGATTTCAGGTATTATTACCTTTCTAAGGGCATACATGGGGGTTGCTCCCAAGTCCATTGCAGCCTCTGTCATATGAACATCAAGCTGTTTCAGCTTGGGCATTATTGACAATATTACATAAGGAGTATTAAAGACTATATGTGAAATCAATATGGTCTTAAATCCAAAAGTAACATTAAAGGATATGAACAATATCATCAATGAAATACCAGTTACTATATCCGGATTAACCACAGGCAGATAATTTACGTTAAGCATGATTGATTTCAATTTCCCGTTCATGGCATTGATGCCTATTGCCGCAACAGTACCTAAAATTGTTGATATCACAGCCGATATTATTGCTATTGTAATTGTATAATAAAATGCAGAGCGTATATCCGTGTCCTTGAACAGCTCGATATACCATTTAAGTGAAAATCCCGTCCAATTTCCTCTTGATTTTGACTCATTGAAGGAAAAAACAGCAAGGACGATAATCGGTGCATACAGAAATAAGAATATTAAACCCATGTACATTCTTGACAGATACTTTCTTACCACAGTCTTGCCCCTCCTTCCTTGTCAACGTCAAATTTATTCATTATTGACATTGATATTAATATGATAACCATCATTACTATGGAAATTGCAGAGCCGAAATTCCAGTCACCATTCAGTATAAACAGTTTTTCAATCAAATTACCTATCATCATGTTTTTGTTTCCGCCCAGCAACTGAGGAATAATGAATGTGCTGACTGCAGGCATGAATACCATGACAATTCCTGATATTACTCCCGGCATGCTGAGAGGCAGTATTACCTTTCTGAATTTAACATATCTGTTTGCACCCAAATCATCGGCAGCTTCCAATATACCTGTGTCCATTTTGCTGAGAGCGGTATAAATGGGCAGTACCATAAATGGCAGGAAGTTGTAAACCATGCCCATGATTGTAGCACCTCTTGTGTAAAGCATATTTACTCTAGGCAGACCTAAAAAACTGAATATATTATTTATAATACCGTTGTTGCCAAGTATTGTCATCCATGCGTAGGTTCTTAGGAGCATATTCATCCACATAGGCAATATGCAGAGAAATAAAAGTGTATTTCTTCTGGACAAATCCGCCTTGGAAATTATATAAGCCGCAGGGTAGCCCATCAATAAGCATATTGCTGTGGATACAGCAGCAAGGAACATTGAATCCCACAATATATTAATATACAATGGATTAAAGAATTTTTTGAAATTCTCCGGTGTAAACTGTATAGTTGTCAAGCCATTGGAATTTTTGGTTGTAATGCTGTATAAAAATACCAGCACACACGGGAAAACAATAAATATAATCATCCATACAATGTACGGATATGCGAAATATTTTGTTCTGTTTTTCAACACTAATCCCCCTTTTCCATAATGTGAATATCATCCGGAGTCAGCGTCAAGCCCACTGTTGTTCCCATGGGAGCCATATCGGTTGAATGAACTAAAAATTCATAACCGCGTACTACAATCCGCATTTCATAATGCACTCCTTTAAAGGTTACGGATTTTACCATTCCTTCCAACTTACCTTCACCTGCAGGGGTCAGGTCTAAATCCTCAGGTCGGATTACAACGTCAACTTCTTCGCCTTTACCAAATCCCGAATCAAGGCATTCAAATTTTTCGCCTAAAAATTCAACAAGGTAATCATCGTGCATAACGCCGTTCAAAATATTGCTTTCACCTATGAAGTCAGCTACAAATGCATTTTCCGGCTCATTGTAAATATCTATGGGCGAGCCCATTTGCTGAATTATTCCGTCGTTCATGACAACTATGGTATCTGACATTGTCAATGCTTCTTCCTGGTCGTGAGTAACATATATAAATGTGATTCCTATTTGCTTCTGCATTTCTTTAAGTTCATGCTGCATTTCTTTTCTCAATTTTAAATCAAGAGCACCCAGC
Organism: Firmicutes bacterium UBA3553; assembly: GCA_002381185.1. Taxonomy (GTDB): domain Bacteria; phylum Bacillota; class Clostridia; order Tissierellales; family Sedimentibacteraceae; genus Sedimentibacter. Next base: position 78,834 of record DFOA01000035.1, read on the forward strand.
GGCTCATCCAGCAAAAGCACCTTAGGTTCATTTACCAAAGCTCTTGCTATTGCAATACGCTGCTGCTGTCCTCCTGAAAGCTGGTCGATTCTTCTTTTTCCGTAATTTTTAAGGTTAAACAATTCAAGCATCTTTTCAACCTTGCTGCTTATAAGGCGTTCATCCATTTTTTTTATTCTCAGCCCAAATGCTATGTTTTCAAAAACATTCATGTGAGGGAACAAAGCATATTTCTGAAATACTGTGTTAAGCTGTCTTTTGAAGGGGGGAACATCATTTATTAAATGCCCGTCAAAAAACACTTCGCCTTCATCCGGAGTTTCAAATCCTCCTATTATTCTGAGGGTTGTGGTTTTACCGCATCCGCTTGGTCCTAATAAAGTAACAAATTCATTTTTTTTAACGGATAAAGTAATATCATCAAGAACTATTTCACCGTCAAATTTCTTAGTTATATTATTCAATTCGATAATTGCATTGTCCATTTTTTTACTCCTGACTTAAAAATTTGGTGGAGTGCATACCCATATAACACGTGCAGGGTTTTTACTCGTATTTTCTATAAAGTGAGTTTTATTGGTTTTAATATAAAATGATTCACCCTTTTTAACCTTGTAAGACTGACTGCCGTAGTAAAGCATTATCGTTCCCGACAAGACATAGCCAAATTCTTCTCCCTCATGAGGTTCATCTGCCTTTGTCCTTGAATGGGCTCCGAGTTCAACCAGTATGGGCTCCATTTTATTTTTTTGTGCATTGGGAACTATCCAGTTAATCTTGTAATCGTCATCAGATTCCTTGACAAATACATCTTCTTCTTTGAAAACTATTTTTTGGTCAATTGCTTCATTGAAAAAACTCCCTAAATCTGTACCCAGGCATTCAAGTATGTCTGTGAGAGTTGCTATTGAAGGCGATGTTAAATCTCTTTCAAGCTGTGATATGTATCCCTTTGTCAGTTCACATCTGTCAGCCAGCTCCTGCTGAGTCAGAGAATTGGCAATTCTTAACCGTTTTAAATTTTCGCCGATATTCATAAAAACCTCTTTGTTTTGTTTATATTATTAAACTTGAAGTTTAAAGTTATTAAACTTATAAATCGATTTTTATTATACACACGTGCAATTGTAATGTCAATATTAAATTATTAAAAAACACGATAAATGTAAGGACTGAAGATGTATTTATATATTTGAAGTTTAAAAATACTAAACTTATTTTGAAAAAATTCGCTAAACTTATTTTGAAAAAAT